>CAZFYX010000017.1:0-77427 GCA_964523885.1 uncultured Burkholderiales bacterium
GATATCACCGAACTGCTGGCCTTCTCCGTCAAGAACAAGGCTTCCGACCTGCACCTCTCCGCGGGCTTGCCGCCCATGATCCGCGTCCATGGCGACGTGCGGCGCATCAACCTGCCGCCGATGGAGCACAAGGACGTGCACGCCATGGTGTACGACATCATGAACGACGGCCAGCGCAAGCACTACGAGGAGAACCTCGAGTGCGACTTCTCCTTCGCGATCCCGAACCTGGCGCGCTTCCGGGTCAACGCGTTCGTGCAGAACCGCGGCGCGGGCGCGGTGATGCGGACCATTCCGTCCAAGGTGCTCTCGCTTGAGGATCTCAAGGCGCCGCCGATCTTCCGCGAGATCTCCGAGCAGCCGCGCGGCATCGTGCTGGTGACCGGCCCGACCGGTTCGGGCAAGTCCACCACGCTGGCGGGGATGGTCAACTACATCAACGAGAACGAGCACGGCCACATCCTCACCGTCGAGGACCCGATCGAGTTCGTGCACGAGAGCAAGAAGTGCCTGATCAACCAGCGCGAGGTGGGGCCGCACACGCTGTCCTTCTCCAACGCGCTGCGCTCGGCGCTGCGGGAGGACCCGGACGTCATCCTGGTGGGCGAGATGCGCGACCTCGAGACCATCCGCCTCGCGCTCACCGCCGCGGAGACCGGCCACCTGGTGTTCGGCACGCTGCACACGAGCTCGGCGGCGAAGACGATCGACCGGATCATCGACGTGTTCCCCGCCGCGGAAAAGGAGATGGTGCGCGCGATGCTGTCCGAATCGCTGCGCGCGGTGATCTCGCAGACGCTGCTCAAGACCAAGGACGGCACCGGCCGCGTGGCCGCGCACGAGATCATGATCGGCACGCCCGCCATCCGCAACCTGATTCGCGAGAACAAGATCGCGCAGATGTACTCGGCGATCCAGACCGGCCAGCAGTTCGGCATGCAGACGCTCGACCAGAACCTGCAGGAGCTGGTCAAGCGCAACGCGGTCGCCGCCTCGGAAGCACGGGTGAAGGCTGCCAACAAGGACCTGTTCCCCGGCTGACCGCCGCCAGGATCGAAGCCGGAGGGAGTGGCAGATGGAAAGAGACCAGGCAATCAAGTTCGTCCACGAGCTGCTGCGCGTGATGCTCAGCAAGAAGGCGTCGGACCTGTTCATCACCGCGGGCTTCCCGCCCGCATTCAAGGTCGACGGCAAGATGACGCCGGTTTCCAACCAGAGCCTGACGCCCACGCACACCATGGAGATCGCGCGGGCGATCATGAACGACAAGCAGGCCCAGGAGTTCGAGGCCAGCAAGGAGTGCAACTTCGCGATCAGCCCGCCCGGCATCGGCCGCTTCCGGGTGAACGCGTTCGTGCAGCAGGGCCGCGTGGGGGTCGTGCTGCGGACCATCACGACGACCATTCCGCGCTTCGAGGACCTCGGCCTGCCGGACGTGCTGAAGGACGTGGTGATGACCAAGCGCGGGCTGGTCATCGTGGTCGGGGCCACCGGCTCGGGCAAGTCGACCACGCTCGCCGCGATGCTGGGCTACCGCAACGAGAACAGCTACGGGCACATCATCACGATCGAGGACCCGGTCGAGTACGTGCACGACCACAAGAACTGCCTGATCACGCAGCGCGAGGTCGGCGTGGACACCGAGTCCTGGCACGCCGCGCTGAAGAACACCCTGCGGCAGGCGCCCGACGTCATCCTGATCGGCGAGATCCGCGACCGCGAGACGATGGACTACGCCATCGCGTTCGCCGAAACCGGCCACCTGTGCCTGGCCACCCTGCACGCCAACAGCGCCAACCAGGCGCTGGACCGGATCATCAACTTCTTCCCCGAGGAGCGCCGGTCACAGCTGCTGATGGACCTGTCGCTGAACCTCAAGGGCCTGATCTCGCAGCGCCTGATCCCCAAGCGCGACATGCCGGGGCGCGCGGCGGCGATCGAGATCATGCTCAACTCTCCGCTCATCTCCGACCTCATCTTCAAGGGCGAGGTGCACGAGATCAAGGAGATCATGAAGAAGTCGCGCGAGCTGGGCATGCAGACCTTCGACCAGGCCCTGTTCGAGCTGTACGAGGCCGGCCTGATCAGCTACGAGGACGCGATGCGCAACGCCGACTCGATGAACGAGCTGCGCCTGGCGATCAAGCTGCACGGACACGAGGCCAAGGAGAAGGACATGCTCACGGGCCTTGATCACCTCAACATCGTCTAGAAGACAGGCTCTAGGCCCTAGGTGCCAGACGCCAGGCGTAAGGCGCGGCGCACCGCGCCGCTCAACCACACCCGGCGTCTAGGGCCTGGGGCCTAGGGCCTTCGGCTCGCTCAGGCGCCGAGCAGACCCCGCAACCACCTCGAAAACGTACAAGCGACACTCGAGCGAGCCGTTGAACAGCGGGATGCGCCGGGACGGCTTCAGCCCGATCAGCTTCGGGAGGCGCATGTCGCCGGTCAGGATGCAGGCGCGCCAGCCGGCGAAGCGGGCCTTCAGCGCATCCCCCAGCTTCGGGTAGAGCTGCGCCAGCTCCTCCTGCTCGCCCATGCGCACGCCGTACGGCGGATTGGTGACCAGCACGCCGCCGCCCGGCGGCGGCGTGAGCTCGAGCACGTTCGCCTGCTTCAGCGTCACCGCCTCCTGCAGCCCGGCGTGCACCAGGTTCTGGCGCGCGATCTTGAGGACATCGCCGTACAGGTCGCTGCCATGGATGGGCAGCGGCGTCGCCGGGCGCTCCTGTGCGCGCGCTTCGTCGCGCAGTGCCGCCCACTCCCCGGGCTCATGGAGCGCGAGCTTCTCGAAAGCGAACGCCCGCCGGCTGCCGGGCGCCCGCCCCAGCGTCATCTCGGCTGCTTCGATCAGGAAGGTGCCGCTGCCGCACATCGGATCCACCAGCGCCACGTCGGGCGTCCAGCCGGCGAGCTTGAGGATGCCGGCCGCCAGGTTCTCGCGCAGCGGCGCCGCGCCTCCGGCCACGCGCAGGCCGCGCTTGAACAGCGGCTCCCCCGAGGTGTCCAGGTACAGCGTCGCTGCGCTCGCGTCGAAGTAGGCGTGGATGCGCACGTCGGGATCGACCGTGTCCACGCTGGGTCGCTTGCCGGTGTCCGCGCGGAAGCGGTCGCACACGGCATCCTTGATGCGCAGCGTGATGAAGTCCAGCGAGCGCAGCGGCGAGCCCGTGGCCGACACGTTGACCCGGATGGTGTGCTCCGCGGAAAACCACGCGCGCCAGTCCAGTGCCCGGACGCTCCGGTAGACGTCGTCCTCGTGGCGGTAGGAGAACTGTGCGATGCGCCACAGGACCCGGCTCGCGATCCGGCTGTGCAGGTTGATCCGGTAACACAGCTCGAAGGGACCGCCGGCACCGACTCCGCCCTCCACCGCGAGCACGTCCGCCGCCCCGAGCGCGGCAAGTTCTTCGGCCAGGACCGGCTCCAGTCCGCGCGGACAGGGGCAGAAGAAGCGCTGGATGCCGGAAGCTTTGCCCGTGCGTGCGGGCTTCGGGGATGCGGCCATGCGCGATTATCGCGCAGCCGGCTGCAGGGCGAGGTAGATATCGATGCCCAGCCGCATGCGGTGGTTGCGGTAGCGGTCGAGCCGGACGATGCGGCCGGAGAGCCGGTTGCCCCGGTCGATCTGGCGCGCGATGGTCTCGTTGTCCTCCCGCGGCAGGTAGCCGAGCATGTGGCTGTGCCACTCCACGCGCACGGCGTTGGGGTCGTGCGCATTGCCCGGTTCGCGCACCAGCGCGATCGCATCGCCCACCCGCATGCTGTCCCACACCTGCTTTGCCTCGTGGTGGGCGAGCCCGGCGGTCAGGGTGGTGTGGACGAGGATCTCGCTGGTGACCTGCTGCGCCCCGGCGGGCCCAGTGCAGGCCAGCAGGACCAGCAGGGCACCGGCGGCCCGCAGCACCGGAACGACGCTCAGAAGGGCTTGACGACGACGAGGATGACCGCACCGATCAGCACGATCACGGGCGCCTCGTTGAACCAGCGGTACCAGACGTGACTGTGGGTGTTGCGGTCCTCCCGGAAGGCGATCAACAGGCGCCAGCACCAGATGTGGTAGCCCACCAGCGCGAGCACCAGCAGCAGCTTCAGGTGCAGCCAGCCGCCCACGCCCCAGAACCAGCCGACCCACAGCCAGATCCCGAATACCGCGGCCAGGATCGCGCTGGGGGTCATGATCCCGTAGTAGAGCTTGCGCTCCATGACCTTGAAGCGCTCGATGCTCACCTGGTCGCTGCTCATGGCGTGGTAGACGTACAGGCGCGGCAGATAGAACAGCGCCGCGAACCAGGTGACGACGAAGATGATGTGGAACGACTTGACCCAGAGCATGACAGCTCGATTCTAGCGCGGATGGGGCGTACCGGCAGGCGCCGGACGCAGGCTGCGGTACGACGTGCCGGCCTGCCTGAACCTCAGCATGCACAGCTGTGGTTGACCGCCCGTGCGAGCTCGACCAGCTTGCCGTGGAAGAAGTGTCCGGTGCCGGGGACGACCACGATCGGGAGCGACTGCGGACGGGCCCAGTCCAGCACGTCGCGCAGCGGGACCACGTCGTCCTCCTCGCCGTGGATCACGAGGGTTCCCGGCGCCACCGGCTGCAGCTTGAAGCGGTTCACCGCGGGCCCCACCAGCACCAGCCGCGCGGCCGGCACCTGCAGCGCGACCTGGGTCTGCACGAAGGCGCCGAAGGAGAAGCCCGCCAGGACGATGGGCAGCGCGCCGAAGCGCTGCTGCATCAGTCCGGCGACATGGACCCAGTCCTCGGTCTCGCCGCGGCCCTCGTCGAACACGCCGTCGGTGGCGCCCACGCCGCGGAAGTTGATGCGCACGGTGACGTGGCCCTGGGCGAAGAAGCAGCGTGCCAGGGTCTGCACCACCTTGTTGTCCAGGGTTCCGCCGTAGAGCGGATGCGGGTGCGCGATCAGGGCCAGGCCGCGGCGACGCTCCTCGCCGGGATCGCCGATGACGGTCTCGATGTTGCCGGCCGCACCCTGCAGCAGCAGGTGCTCGTCGCGGGGATGCCTCAAATGCGCAGCCGCTCGACCACGCGGCCGTGGCGCAGGTGCTCCTCGATGATCTCGTCGATGTCCGCGCGGTCCACGTAGGTGTACCAGACCTCTTCGGGGTAGACGACGATCACCGGGCCTTCCTCACAGCGGTCGAGGCAACCGGCCTGGTTGATGCGGACCTCGCCGCGCCCGGCGAGGCCGAGCTCCTTGACCCGCTTCTTGGCGTAATCGCGCAGGTCCTGCGCGCCGTGGTCGTTGCAGGAGGCGCGGCCGTCGTTGCGCTGGTTGCAGCAGAAGAAGACGTGGTGGCGGTAGTAGGACATGGCCCGCGTACGAGGAGGTGTACGCGGGATTATACCGGGCGGTCGCCGCAGGCGACGCCCGGTCAGCGCAGCGTCAGGCAGCCGCCTTGGGGTCGGCCGTGGTGGTCACGGCGGCGCGCTGCTGGTTGGCGGCGTCCAGGTGCTCCAGGCGGTAACCGTAGCGATAGACTGCGGCCAGCCGCCAGCCGTATTCCGGGGTGAGGCCGAGCTTGTTGCGGATCCGGCTCACGTGCGTGTCGAGCGTGCGCGAGGTCACCACGGCATTGGGACCCCAGACCGACTCGCGGATGTGGCCGCGCGAGAGCAGGCGCCCGATGTTGCGCAGGAACAGCACGGAGAGGTCGAAGTCCTTGGCGGTGAGGTCCACCTGCCGGCCGTTGCGCAGGACGGTCCGGGTCTGGCAGTCGACGCGGAACACGTCGACCTCCAGCACCTCGGCCTGCTCCTGGCCGTGGCGTCCGCGCCGCGACAGGGCTTCCAGGCGCGCCAGCAGCTCGAGGCGGCGTACCGGCTTGATCATGTAGTCGTCCGCGCCCTCGCGCAGCGCCATGACGACGTCGTCCTCGCGGTTGCGCCCGGTCACGAACAGCACCGGCACCGAGGAGTGCAGCCGCTGGCGCACGCGCTTGAGCACCTCCACGCCGCTGAGGTCGGGCACGTTCCAGTCCAGCAGCAGCGCGTCGAAGCTCTCGCGTTCGAGCGCGCGCAGCAGGTTGGCACCCTGCTCGAAGGCGTGCGGGTGATGACCGGCGAGCTGCAGCCAGTGGCTCAGGAGCTCGGTCTGGGAGATATCGTCTTCGAGGATGGCGATACGCATGTGATTTTGGGCGAGTCCAGGGGTCTGTTGCGCGACCAGGCCGTCTCCGGCTAGTCGAAGTGCACCTGCAGGCGCTTGAGGTAGCGCTCCATGGTGGCGATGTGCACCCGGAGCAGCTCGGCGTCGCGCGCCTTGGCGGCCAGCTCGAACTTGGCGCCGAGGATGGAGAGCTCGGGGAAACCGAATCCCTCGCCCGCACCCTTCAGGTCATGTCCGATGCCGCGGATCGTGTCGTAGTCCAGGCTCGAGAGCGCATCGCGCAGGCGCTGCATCTCGCTTTCCTTGCGCTGCAGGAAGCGCCTGACGAGCTGCTCGAGGTCCTTCTCCAGCCACACCACGCGTGGCTGCATGCTGTCACGGCCGACCTCCTGTCCGGGACCCATCGTCATGCGCCCGCTCCCGCCTGCCGCAGCACGCTCTGCACGTGCGCCTTCAGCACGTCGCTGTGGATGGGCTTGGCCAGCAGCGCGTCGCAGCCGCTGGACAGCGCACGGTCCGCCTCGGGACCGTCGCGGTGACCGGTCAGGGCGAAGATCGGTTTGGTATAGCCGCGCCGGCGCAGCTGTTCCACCGCTTCGAACCCGCTCATCACCGGCATGTCCATGTCCATCAATACCAGGGCTGGCTGCTCGGCCATGGCGAGGTCGAGCGCCATGCGGCCGTTCTCGGCCTGCAGGACGTACACGCCCATGCGGCGAAGCTGGTGGACCACGAGCTCACGGATGTCCTCGTTGTCCTCTGCCACTAGCACCGATTGCCCGGCCTGACCCATTTCCTGGAGTTCCGTTATGACAAGCGCTGGTGGCCGGATACCCGGCCGCAGCCGCGCGGGGCGGACTTGTGCAAGAGATATGCCACGGATTTACGGGTGGTCGGCCGGGCAAGCCGCAAGCCGCTCTCCGCAGACGGGGGTACGCCACCCCCGGCGGATCACCACCGGGGCCGGGCAGGTGACCGAAAACCGCCCGCAGGCGGCAGTTGACAAAGGTTTGATGATGACACGAGCCGGCTGACGCCGCCCGGCTGACTCACGCAGGCAGGCCGGCGGCGCAGATCAGGAGGGTCTTGCGCCGGGCATTGCGCTCGCGGCTCTGCTCGGCCAGCGAGGCCAGGCGCCGCACGTAGCCGTTCACGCTGTGGCGGCCGGCGAACTCGGGGAACGCCTCGTAGACCGAATCGAGCGGGGCGTTGAACAGCAGGCCGTACTCCGCGGCTTCGTCGGGCCCTCCCGCCGCGACGTAGAAGGCGTCCACCAGGAAGCCGCGCACGGCACCGGCTGACGGCAGGGAGATGAGCATGCCATCGCGCGTGGGCGTGATCACCTCGCCGTAGCGCTGCATGTCCAGGCGGCATTCGCTGACCTCCCGGAAGAAGTCATCGAAGCTGGGCAGCTCGGCGCAGGCGGGATCGACGGCACCCAGCGCCGCGACGAGGAAAGGGAGGTTGCGCAGGAGTGTGGGCATGCGGCGCAAACCAGCATAGCGCATTCCCGCCGCGTGCACCCGCGTGCGTCCGCTGATCACCCGTGCCCCGGCGGCCGGCCGCGCACGTGGACCGCAAGCCATCCCAGGTAGGCCAGGGCGAGCGCCGGCCACAACGCCGCGGCCAGCTGGGTCAGACCGCTGAAGCTCAGGAAGTGCCCGTGACGCCAGGTGCGCACCGACGCGGCCAGGTAAGGGTTGTCCGGAGCGATGTTCACCAGCACGAACCCGCCTGCGATCAGCAGGGCGGCGATCACCGCCATCATCGCCGGCGCCAGGCGCGAGAGCAGCAGGTAGAGGGCGAGCCCCGCCGGCAGCCCGAGCAGTGCGCCGGGAGTGAGCCAGACCATGACCTCCGGCGGCTTGAACAACGCCAGGGCGCCGAGCGCCTTGAGCGTGAACGCGGTGGCGATGAACGCGAGCAGGACCCCGGGCAGGCCCTCGCGGGTGCGCGCGAGGGCGGTGACGAGCAGGCAGATGCCCGACAGGTTGAGCGCGGTCACGCCGGTTTCCAGCCAGCGGTAGGAGGCGGGATTGAACTGCAGGCCGCCGGCCAGCACGATCGCCGGGCGCAGGTCGCCGTTGCCGAACAGCCAGACCTCGGGGTTGAGCTGGGTGAACAGCCACATCAGCAGGAGCACGAAGCCCACGTCGATGCCCTCCCCGGGCCGGAACACGCGCTGGCGCACGCGATAGAAATGCCCGCTCAGGACCCAGCGCTCGCCGACGATCGCGGCCAGCATCGCACCCATCATGGCGCCCAGCCCGTTGGTGAGCACGTCGAGGTTGGACGAGACCCGCAGCGGCACGAAGTGCTGCAGCACCTCCATGCCGATGCTCAGCAGCGTACCGGCGATGGTGGCGAACAGCGCCGCCGGGCGCGGGCCGAGGTAGGGCAGCAGCAGCAGCACGAGCAGGAAGCCGAGCGGGCCGTAGGCGACGATGTTGAGCGCCACATCGGACAGGGTGTAGTAGCGCGGCCATTCCGCCAGCAGGAAGCCGAGCGGGTTGTCGAGCGTGCCGCGCCAGGCGTCGAACGGGTACAGGCTGGCATAGGCGATCAGCAGCGTGTAGCCTACGGTGAGGTAGCGCACCAGCCGCGAACGGCGGGCGAACCCGCTGGCGCGTCCATGCGGCGGCGCAGGCTGTGCGCCGGACTCGCCGGGCCGTGCCCGGCCGACCCTACTGGCCCCGACGGGACTCTTCACCGTGACTGCCTACGACGTCTTCAATGGCGATGCGGACGGACTGTGCGCACTGCGCCAACTGCGCCTGGCGCAGCCGCTCGAGGCGGTGCTGGTCACCGGCGTCAAGCGCGACGTGAGGCTGCTGTCGCGAGTGCCGGCGCGGCGCGGCGACCGGCTGGTGGTGCTCGACATCTCGCTGCACGAGAACCGCGCCGCGCTCGAGCAGGTCCTGGCGGCGGGTGCATCGTGCACGTGGTTCGACCATCACTATCCGGGCGACATCCCGGCCCACGCGCTGCTGGAGCCGCACATCCGCTACGCGCCCGACACCTGCACCAGCCTGCTGGTCGACGAGCACCTGGGCGGCCGCTGGCGCAGCTGGGCGGTGGCCGCCGCCTTCGGCGACAACCTCCCCGGCCCTGCGCGCGCAGCAGCCGCGCCGCTGCAGCTGGCCGAGGGAGATCTGGACCTGCTGCAACAGGTCGGACGCCTGTTGAACTATAACGCGTACGGCGAGCGGATCGAGGACCTGCACTACCCGCCCGTGGAGCTGTACCGGCGCCTGGAGCGCTACGCCGATCCGCTCGAGTTCGCACGCGGCGACGAGGCGTTCGAGCGCCTCGCCCGCGGCTGGGAGGAAGACATGGCGCGGGCCGCCGCGGTGGCTGCCGCCGTGGACAGCGCTTCGCACGTCATGGTGGTGCTGCCGGATGCACCGTGGGCACGGCGGGTGAACGGACCCTGGGCCAACCAGCTCGCTGCGCAGGACGCGCAGCGCGCGGTGGCGGTGCTGGTGGGCAACGGAGATGCCTTCACGGTGAGCGTGCGCGCGCCGAGTGCGCGACCGCATGGCGCCGATGCGTTCGCGCGGCAGTTTCCCACCGGCGGCGGCCGGCCCGGGGCTGCAGGCGTCAACC
The DNA here is from genome assembly GCA_964523885.1 of uncultured Burkholderiales bacterium. Classification (GTDB taxonomy): domain Bacteria; phylum Pseudomonadota; class Gammaproteobacteria; order Burkholderiales; family SHXO01; genus SHXO01. The sequence continues at coordinate 9,741 of CAZFYX010000017.1, forward strand.
GGCTGCCGGCCGCCGAGCTGCCGCGCTTCTGCACGCTGTTCCAGGCCGGCTTCGGACCGGCCGACTGAGACCGCGGGGCCGCCCGCTGCGGCGCGGACGGCTCCCCTTCGCTGCATCGGCTACCTGGCCTTGATCTCGGTCCAGATCTTGTTCATCAGCCGGCGCTCCTTGGCATTCATGTCCTTGAGCATCTCCAGCTTCTTGGCGGTCTGCTCGTCGGGGAAGATCGCCGACATGGCCTTGATCTCCGGCTTGATGTACTGCATCGCCGCGCTGTTCGGGTTGCCCGAGCCGATCATGTTGGTCAGGTCGGCCGAGTTCTGCCCCTGCAGCATGAAGTCGATGAACTGGACCGCGAGATCCGGCCGCGGCGCGGTCTTGCTCAGCACCATGGCGTCGAGCGCGAGCACCGCGCCTTCCTTGGGCAGCGCGTGCTTGATGCGGAACTTCTGCTTGGCCTCCTGCGCGCCGAGGTCGGCCTGGTAGATGTCGTTCGAGTAGCCGTGCACCAGCCAGATGTTGCCGGCGGAGAGCTGCTCGATGTAGCCGGAGTTCTTGAACGCGGCCCAGTACGGCTTGGCCTTGAGGATGACCTGCTTGGCCTCCTCCCAGTGCTTGGGATCGCGGTCGTTCACCGAGTAGCCCAGGTACTTGAACGCGGCCGCCATCAGCTCGCTGGGGCTGTCGAGCACCGTCACCCGGCCCTTGAGCTTCTCCAGGATTTTTGGGTCGAAGATCGCCGACCACGAATCGATGGTCAGGCCGAGCTCTTTGATCTTCTGCTCGTTGTACCCGATCATCGTGATCGTGTAGGCGTACGGCACGGAGTACTTGTTGTCCGGGTCGAACGGCGTGTTCAGGTACGCCGGCATGATGTTCTTGAGGTTGGGGACCTTGGCGTGGTCGATCGGCTGGATGTAGCCGGCCTTGGCCATCCCCAGGATGTAATTGGAGGTCGGCACCATCACGTCGTATCCCTTGGCGCCGGCGGCCAGCTTGGCCAGCATCTCCTCGTTGTCCGAGTAATAAGTCTCCTTGACCTTGCACTTGCACTGGGCCTCGAAGCGCTTGATCGTCTCCGGGGCGATGTAGTTGTTCCAGTTGAACAGGTTGAGGACGTCGTCCTTGGCCATGGCGGGCAGCGCCAGCGACAGCAGGACCGCGAACAGCAGTTTTCTCATTGGTATTGCTCCTATCAGCAGACAAGACACCGCCGCGATGCGGCGGCACCCACCCCTCCTGACGCCGGTGCGGGCGGGCCCGACCTCCGGCGCCGGCATTGCAACGTCCTCACCCTCCCGCCCGCAGCGCGCCCGGCGAGAGGCGGCTGGCCACGACGATCAGCACCAGCGTCACCAGCATCAGCAGGGTCGACACGGCGTTGACCTCCGGCGTCACGGTGATCTTGACCATGGTGTAGATCTTCAGCGGCAGCGTCATCGTGCCCGCCCCCGCCGTGAAGAAGGTGATCACGAAGTCGTCGATCGAGAGCGTGAACGCCATCAGCGCACCCGCGATGACGCCGGGCATGATAAGCGGCAACGTCACCAGGCGGAAGGCCTGAACCGGGCTCGCACCCAGGTCGCGAGCCGCCTCGATCAGGCTCTCGTCCATCCCGGCCAGGCGTGCCCGCACCACGATCGCCACGAAGCCGATGCAGAAGGCGATGTGCGCCAGCGCGACCGAGATCAGGCCCAGGGTCAGGTTGATGGCGACGAAGAAGATCAGCAGGCTCACGCCCATCAGGATCTCGGGGATGGCGATCGGCGCGACCACCAGGAACGGCAGCACGCGCAGCTTGAACCGGTGCATCGCGTAGCCGGCCATGGTCCCGAGCACCGTGGAGATGGCGCTGGCGACGAGCCCGATGACCAGGGAGTTCCAGGCCGCGGTGAGCATCTCCTCGTTGCGGAACAGCTTGCGGTACCAGTCCAGGGTGAAGCCCACCCACTGCGCGTTCATCACCGAGTCGTTGAAGGAGTACACCACGACCACGGCCAGCGGGCCGTACAGGAACGCGTAGGCGGCCACCGCCGCCAGCCAGAGCAGGCGCGAGCGCCTCACAGCCGCGATCTCCGCGCCAGCAGCGCGGCGAGCCCGGCCAGGCCGACCGCCATCAGCGTGAGCACCATCGACAGCACGCTGCCGAAGGGCCAGTCGCGCGTGTCGAGGAACTGCTGCTTGATCACGTTGCCGATCATGATCCCGCCGGTGCCCCCGAGGATGTCGGGGATGGCGAAGATGCCGAAGGCGGGAATGAACACCAGCGCGGCACCCGCGAACACGCCCGGCAGCGAGAGCGGAAAGGTCACCCGCCAGAACCGGTTCCAGGCGTTCGCCCCCAGGTCCTGCGCGGCGTCCAGCAGCGCGGGGTCGTGCTTCTCCAGGTTGGCATAGAGGGGCAGCACCATGAACGGCAGGTGCACGTAGACCAGGCCGACGACGACGGCGAACGGCGTGTAGAGCAGGGTCACGGGCGCGAGCCCGGCGAGCGCGAGCAGGTGGTTGAGCGCACCGACGAACACCGAGCTCGGCCCGAGGATGATCATCCAGGCGTACACGCGGATCAGGAAGTTGCTCCAGAACGGCAGGATCACCAGCAGCACGAGCAGGTCGCGGCGCTTCTTCGGGCTGCGCGCGATGAGCAGCGCGAGCGGGTAGGCAACCAGCAGGCAGAGCAGCGTGGTGACGGTCGCGTAGGCGAACGACTTGACGAACAGCTCGGCGTAGAGCGAGTCGGAGAAGAAGCGGGTGTAGCTCTCGATGGTGAGGTCGAGATGCAGCCCGGTGTCGTCGCTGTAGAAGATCGGCGCGAGTCCGCCGAAGTCGCCGGGGAAGCGGAACGAGGCGACCACCATGATGAGCGTGGGGATCGCGAAGAACACCAGCAGGTAGGCGAGCGGCGGCCCGCTTATGAGCCACCTGCCGAGCGCGGCCCGGGCGTCGGCCGGGCGCGGCGCCGGCCGTGCCGCTGTGTCGACCGCCGCGGGTGCGGCTTTCTCGCCCATGCGCTACTCGGTGAGGAAGCGGCCGGCGTCGAAGCGCCAGCTGATCTCGACCGGGTCGCCCGGTTCGAAGAACTTGGCGCGCCCCGGCGCGGAGTTGGGCAGCATGGCCTCCACCCGGCTGCCGTTGGGCAGCTCCACCACGTACACGGTGACGTCGCCAAGGTAGAGGAAGTCGAACACGCGTCCGGCGAAATGGTTCTGGTCCGGCTTCGCGCCAACCTGCGCGCCGATCGCGACCTGTTCGGGCCGCAGCGCGAGGACGCCCTGCTGGCCCGCTTTGGCGCTCTCGGTGTGCAGGGCATCGACCTCGCCCAGCCCGGCGATGCTCAGGCGCATGCGGTCGCCCTGCGTGGACAGCACCTGCGCCTCCAGGATGTTGCAGGTGCCGATGAAGTCGGCGACGAAGCGGTTCCTGGGGAAGCCGTAGATGCGCGAGGGCTCGTCGAGCTGCTCGACCTTGCCGTGATTCATCACCGCGATCCGGTGCGACAGGGCGAGCGCCTCCTGCTGGTCGTGGGTGACGTAGATGAAGGTGATGCCCACCTCCTTCTGCAGCGTGATCAGCTCGAGCTGCATGCGCTCCTTGAGCTTGGCATCGAGCGCGGCCAGTGGCTCGTCGAGGAGCAGCAGCTTCGGCCGGTTCACCAGCGCACGCGCCACCGCCACGCGCTGGCGCTGGCCGCCCGACAGCTCGGGATAGCGCCCGCTCATCCCGGTCAGGGACACGTCCTCCAGTGCCTCGTCGATCCGCCGGGCGATCTCGTCCGGCGCCAGCTTCGCCATCTTCAGCGGAAAGCCGATGTTCTCCGCGACCGTCATGTGCGGGAACAGGGCGTAGCTCTGGAAGACCGTGTGGACGTTGCGCGCTTCAGGCGGGATGCCGGTCATGTCGCGGCCGTCGAGCCAGATCGACCCGCCGTCGGGCGCGTCGAAGCCGGCGATCATGCGCAACAGGGTGGTCTTGCCGCAGCCGGACGGCCCGAGCAGGCAGAAGAACTCACCCGCCTCGATGCTCAGGCTGACGTCATCGACCGCGACGAAGTCGCCGAAGCGCCGGACAACGTTTCGGATCTCGAGCAGTGCCATCGCACGGGCGGCAGGAAAGGCCGGATTGTAAAGCAATTGCGGCAGCGCGGAAGAGGCTGGTCCGGTGCGTCTCCCGGGTTCGTTTTGAACCTCGGACTGCGCCGCGCTGGGGGCCGCTGTCATGGCGCGAGCGCGCTTGAAACGACAAAGCCCGCCAGGGGCGGGCTTTGCAAGAACCTCTGCTGCCGCGAGAGCGCTGCTGCGGCCGGCTCAGTTGTAGACGTCCACGACGCGCCAACGCTCGCGCTGCTGGATCGCCTGGTCGACGTCTTCACGCGCGGCCTTGTCGCGGTCGCCGATGTACAGCAGCGACTTGGCGAACTGACCGTAGGTGATGTCACCGGCGTACAGGTCGGCCAGTTCGCTGCTGATCTCGTCCTGGCTGCGCACGCGGTAGGCAGGCGGCGGGCTCACGTCCCTGGCCAGCCGCGCGTTGCACTCGGCGCGGATGTCCGCCAGCACCTTGATGGCGGCCCGCTCCTGCTCGGTGGGTCTGGTCTTGTTCGCGAGGATGTCGATCGGCTGCGGCTCGTCCACCGAGATCGGCATCACGATCTTGTCCTTCAGCGGGGCGAGCCGCGGATCGGCGTACTTCTCGGCGCAGTATTCCTTGGCTGCTTCGGCCTTGCGCGCATCGTGCGTCGCACACCCGCCGAGGATCGCGCCACCCGCCATCAGGGCGATGGCCACCCGCAACTTGTCTACCCGGATCGTCTTCACTTGCGTCGCTCCTCGTCTGCCGTCGGTTCCAAACCGCCGTCCAATTGCCCGGCTATGCGTCGATCACGCCTTCGGCTTGTCGGCCGCCGGCTTCGCCGGTTCCTTTTTCTCGTCCTTCTTGTCCGCCTTCTTCTCCATCAGCACCGGCTTGACCTTCAGGCCGTCCTGCAGCGTATCACGCGGATTGTTGATGATACGCTCCTTCTCGCTCAGCCCGGCCACCACCTCGACTTCCTTGCCGTAGTCGCGGCCCAGGTGGATCTGCTTGATGTGGACCTTGTCTTCGCTGTCGAGCGCGGCGACGCGGATCCCGTCGCCACCGACCATCAGCGCAGTCCCGGGAATGATGATGTTGGGCTCGGGATTGACCAGGTGGAACTTCACCTGGCCGTACATGCCCGGTAGCAGCACGCCTTCCTTGTTCGGCACCTGCAGCTCGACCTGCACGGTGCGGGTAGCCGGGTCCAGCGCGCCGGCCTGGCGCGTCACCTTGGACGCAAAGCCCTTCTGCCCCGCCTCACGCACGAGCAGCTCGCCTTCCTGCCCGGGCTTGACCAGCTGCAGGAAGTTCTGCGGGACGTTCACGAAGACCCGCAAGGTTTCGGTGTGCTGCAGCTTGAACAGCCAGCCCTGCGCAGAGCTGCTCCCGGCAGCGATCAGCGATCCGACTTCCACGTTGCGCGCGGTGATGGTCCCGGAGAACGGCGCAACCACGCGCTGGAACGCGCGCATCTCCTGGAGGCGCTTGATCTGGGCCTGGTTGGCGGCGAGGTCGGCCTTGCGCACTTCGTAGGCGCCGATCTTCTCGTCGATCTCCTGCGCGGAGGCCGCGTCGATGTCCTTGAGCGACTTGTAGCGCTCGGCAGTGACACGGGCCAACTCCAGATTGACCTGGATCTGGCCCTGCTTGGCCTGGGCCTCCTGCAGTTCCTGGTCGAGCTCCGGCGTCTCGATCTCGGCCAGCAGTTGCCCGGCGGTGACCTTGTCGCCGATATCCACGAGCCAGCGCTTCAGATAACCGTTGGTGCGCGCGTAGATGGTCGTCTCCCGCAGCGCCTGGATGCTGGCGGGCAGGATCAGCTCCGACTTCGGTTTGCCGCGCTCGGCGTAGAAGAACGTGACCGTGGTCAGCCCCGGCGCCGGGTTGCCCTCGGCGTGAGCCGTAGAACCCGCGTCGGATCGCGAGACCAGGCCGGCGACGAGCGCCGCTGCAATGCACGCCGACCCGAATCCGATCAAGGCAGCCTGCCGCGACCGCCGGCGGATCCCGGAAGCAAGCTGCTTTGCTGCGATTGCGATCCCGGTGCGCGCCCGGTCGATCATACCCATGCTGCTCTCCGCGAAACTCGATTGGGCTTGTGCGCTGCACCACCCGCGTTCAACGATACTGCATTTGTTTCAGCGCGTTACGAGTAGACATACTGAAAGAAAACTGTCACATTGTCCAGCGCAGCAACCTTCCCGCACGATCAACTCGCGCACGTCCTATGTGGCTCGTCAATCTCGCGCTGCGGCGCCCCTACACGATCATCGTGCTCGCGCTGATCATCCTTCTGCTCGGCGCGGTTGCGGCGGTGCGCGCACCGAAGGACGTATTCCCGCGCATCGAGGAGCCGATCGTCACGGTCATCTGGCAGTACGTGGGCGTGCCGGCGGAGGAGTTCGCCAAGCAGATCACGCTGTTCAGCGAGCAGACGCTGTCGACCAACGTGAGCAACTGGAAGCGCATCGAGTCGAGCAGCGTATACGGCAAGAGCATCACGCGCGTCTACTTCCACCCCAATGCGCGCATCGACCAGGCGGTGAGCGAGGTGACCGCAGCCTCGCAGACCATCATCCGCCGCATGCTGCCGGGGCAGACACCGCCGCAGATCAACGTCTACGATGCCTCCAGCGTGCCGATCCTGCAGGTTTCGGTCGGTGGCGAGACGATGTCGGAGCAGGAGTTGTATGACTTCGGCACCTACTCGGTGCGCGACCGGCTCGCCGCCGTGCAGGGGGCGGCCGTGCCCCTTCCGTACGGGGGCCGCCCGCGCCTGATCATGATCGACCTCGATCCGGTCCGGCTGCAGGCGCGGGGCCTGACCGCGAAGGACGTGAACGACGCGCTGTACCGGCAGAACGTGAACCTGCCGACCGGCTCGACCCAGATCGGCTCGCAGGAATTCATCCTCGCCATCAACAACAGCCCGAACAAGATCGACCTGATCGGCGACATGCCGGTCAAGATCATCAACGGCAGGATGGTCTACATCCGCGACGTCGCGGACGTGCGTGACGGCTACAACGAGCAGACCAGCCTGGTGCGCTACGACGGCCAGAAGTCCGCGCTGCTCACGCTGCTGCGCACCGGCGGCGCCTCGACACTGGACGTGGTCAGCAAGGCCCGCGAGGAGCTGTCCGCGCTGGTGCTGCCAGAAGGCCTCAAGCTCTCCATCCTGTTCGACCAGTCCGTCTTCGTTCTCAACGCGATCAAGGCGGTGGCGACCGAGGGCCTGATCGCCGCCGGCCTCACCGGGCTGCTGATCCTGCTGTTCCTGGGCAGCTGGCGCAGCACGGTCGTGGTCGTCACCTCCATCCCGCTGGCGGTGATGTTCTCGGTGACCCTGCTCTCGGCCCTGGGACACTCGCTCAACCTGATGACGCTGGGCGGGCTCGCGCTGGCCGTCGGCATCCTGGTCGACGATGCCACGGTGACGATCGAGAACATCCACCGCCACCTGGGAATGGGCAAGTCGCTGCGCGACGCGATCGTCGACGGCTCGCGCCAGATCGTGGTCCCCGCGTTCGTGGCGATGCTGTGCATCTGCATCGTGTTCCTGCCCGTGGTCGGCCTGACCGGCGCGGCGCGCTACCTGTTCCCGCCCATGGCCCTGGCGGTGGTGTTCGCGGTGATTGCCTCGTACCTCCTGTCGCGGACGCTGGTGCCGGTGATGGCCCGCTACCTCCTGCACGACAAGCACGTCGATGCCGCGCACGGGGGCGTGGGTGCAATGGGCCTGGCGCGCCGCGGCCTGGCCCCCATCGGGATGGGGATGGCGCGCATCCACATGCGCGTCGAGCACGGGTTCGAGCGGCTGCGCGCGGGCTATCTCGCACTGCTCGGCTGGGTCCTGCGCAGCCGCGCGCTGGTGCTGGTGGTGTTCCTGCTCACGCTGTGCAGTGCGGCGTTCATCGCCCCGTGGGTCGGACAGGACTTCTTTCCGCTGGTCGACGCCGGGCAGATCCGGCTGCACGTCAACGCCCCGCCGGGCACCCGCATCGAGGATACGGGCGTGATCTTCTCCGAGGTGCAGGAGGAGATGCGGCGCGTCATCGCCAAGGACGACCTCGACGTCATCATCGACAACATCGGCATCCCGCCGTCGACCAACCTCGCCTACAGCGACACCGTGACGGTTTCGTCCTCCGACGGGGAGATCCTGGCCTCGCTCAAGCCCGGGCACAAGACCGGCACCGCCGAGTACATCGCGCGACTGCGGGAGGTCCTGCCGGCGAAGTTCCCGGACCTGACCTTCTACTTCCAGCCCGGCGACATGATGAACCAGATCCTGAACTTCGGGCTGCCGGCCCCGATCGACATCAAGGTGATCGGCGAGGACAAGCACAACTACGGCATCGCCCAGGAGATCGCGGCGAAGGTGCAGCAGGTGCGCGGCGCCGTGGACGTGCACGTGCACCAGATCATGAACCAGCCGGCACTGCGCGTGAGCGTGGATCGCACCCGCGCCACCGAGCTGGGCATCACCCAGCGCGAGATCGCCGAGAACTACCTGATCTCGTCCAGCTCGAGCGTGGTGATCACCCCCAACTACTGGAACGACCCGAAGTCGGGCCGCAACTACCTGGCCGTGGTGGTGCAGCCGCACCACCTGCTCGACAGCATCGATTCGCTGCTCAACATCCCGCTGCCGGGCAAGTCGCCCGGGGCCAGCAACACGCTGGGCAACGTCGCGTCGGTGGAGCGCATCCAGGTCCCGGCAATCATCAACCGCGTGAACGTGCGGCAGTCGTTCGACGTGTACGCCAACGTGCAGGGCCGGGATCTCGGCGGGGTGGCGTCCGACATCCGCGCCATCCTCGCGCAGTTCAAGGACCAGCTGCCCAAGGGCACCAGGCTGGAGCTGTCCGGCCAGGCCCAGAGCATGGACGAGGCCTTCCTGCGGATGGGGCTGGGCCTGCTCGCGGCGAGCCTGCTGGTGTACTTCATGATGGTGGTCAACTTCCAGTCGTGGACCGACCCCTTCATCATCATCACCGCGTTGCCGGCCGCGTTCGCAGGCATCGTGTGGATGCTGTTCCTGACCGGCACCACGTTCAGCGTGCCATCGCTGATGGGCGCGATCATGACCGTGGGCGTGGCCACCGCGAACAGCATCCTGATGGTGTCGTTCGCCAACGAGCAGCTGCGCGAGGGCCGCAGCGCGATCGAAGCGGCGCTGGAGGCCGGGTCGACGCGCCTGCGGCCGGTGCTGATGACCGCGCTGGCGATGATGGTCGGCATGCTGCCGATGGCCTCCGGCCTCGGTGAAGGCGGCGAGCAGAACGCGCCGCTCGGCCGGGCGGTGATCGGCGGCCTGCTGCTGGCCACCCTGGCCACGCTCTTCTTCGTGCCGATGGTGTTCAGCTTCATCAAGCGGCGGGGCTACCGCGCGCGGCAGTTCGAGCTGGACTGGGCCGAGGGACAGACTGCCTGAGCCAGCCTCGCCGCCGACACGCCAGACAAGGAAAACGAGAATGCGCGTCTCTGCCCCGGCCCCCCGCCTGCGCACAGTGGTCCTCGCCGTCGCCTGCGCCCTTGCCGCCGGCTGCATGACGGTCGGACCGGACTACCAGAAGCCGAAGGAGCCGCTGCCGGCAACGTTCAAGGAAGCCGGTCCGTGGAAGGAGGCCGCTCCCAGCGATCTGATCGCGCGCGGCGACTGGTGGAAGGTGTTCAACGACCCGATCCTCAACGTGCTCGAGGCCGAGGCGCATCGCGACAACCCGCGCCTGCAGGCCGCGCTCGCGCGGGTGGAGCAGGCCCGCGCGATAGCCGGCATCGCGGAGTCGTACATGTACCCGTACGTCGGCGTCGACGTCACCGCAGGCCGCTACCAGGCCTCCGGCAACCGTCCCGACCAGCCGAGCAAGGTGCCGGGGAACGTGCAGTACGAGTCCGACTACTACCGCGTTCCGCTCTATGCCAGCTACGAGATCGACCTGTGGGGGAAGGCACGCCGGCTGAACGAGTCGGCCCGCGCGCAGACCGACGCGACCATCGCCGCCTACCAGGCCGTGCTGCTGTCGATGGAGGGTGAGATCGCGCAGAACTACTTCGCGCTGCGCATCAGCGACGAGGAGATCCGCATCCTGCGCTCCAGCGTCGAGCTGCGGCGCCGGGCCCGCGACACGGTCGCCTCGCGCAAGCAGGCCGGCATCGCGAGCGAGTTCGACCTGGTGCGGCTGGAGACCGAGCTCGCCGCCGCCGAGGCCGAGGTCCACGCCGCGCAACGCCGGCGCGCGGAGCTCGAGCACGCGCTGGCGGTGCTGACCGGCAAGCTGCCGGAGAGCTTCTCGGTGGCGGAGGAGCCGCTCAACCTCAAGCCGCCGGTGATCCCCGCGGGGCTGCCGGCCGACCTGCTCGAGCGCCGGCCCGACGTGGTGGAGGCGGAGCGCATCCTCGCAGCCCGCAACGCCGACATCGGCGTGGCCCAGGGCGCGTACTTTCCGTCCATCCGGCTGACCGCGGCGGTGGGCTACGAGAGCCGCGAGCTGAGCAGCCTGCTCGACGGCGACAGCGTGATCTGGAATTTCGCGGCCGGACTGGCGCAGCCGCTGTTCGATGGCGGCCGCATCAAGGGCAACGTGGAGCGCACCAGGGCCGCCTACCAGGAGAACCTCGCGAGCTACCGCCAGCGGCTGCTGGTCGCATTCCAGGAAGTCGACAACGCCCTGTCCGGGCTGCGCACCCTCGAGGAGCAGGCGCTCGCGCAGGCGCGCGCAGTGACCAGCGCCGAGAAGGCGACGACGCTGGCGACCGCCCGCTACAAGGCCGGCCTGGTCATCGTGCTGGACGTGATCGACGCCGAACGCACCTCGCTGCTGGCCAAGCGCCAGAACGTCCAGATCCTCAATCAGCAGATGGCCGCCAGCGTCGCGCTGATCAAGGCGCTGGGCGGCGGCTGGGGCGATCGCCCGGTGCCGGGTGCGCCGCAGCAGGCTGCCGGCGCACCCTCGAAATCCTGAGGGGACGCACCGCAGCCAGTCTCAGTCGTAGACGGCCATCCACTCGGCCGCCTCGCGCTGCTTCGCCGTGCGGTCGAGCTCCTCGCGTGCGGCCTGGTTGCGCTCGGAGATGTACAGCAGGCTGCGGTTGAACTGCCCGTAGGTCGTCTCGCCGCTGTAGAGACGCGCGAGCGCGAGCGAGATCTCGTCCTGGGTGCGCATGCGGTACGCCGGGGGCGGCCCGAACCGCTTCGTCGCATAGTCGTTGCACGCAGCGCGGACCTGTGCGAGCGCGCGGAGCGCCTCCCGCTCGGTGGCGGTCGGTCGCGCGGCATCGGCGAGCAGATCGACCGGCTGCTGCGCGTCGAGCGCGATCGGGATCGGGATCCGCGAGCGGATCGGAGCCAGCCTCGGATCGGCATAGCGCGCGGCGCAGTAGCGGCTGACCTCCGTCGCCTCCCGCCGCTGCACGCCGGCACAGCTGGAGAGTGTCACCACTGCCGCCACGATCGTGGCGCCCATCCAGCCCATGCTGCATGCGTTCATCGGCGTCCCTCCTGCTCCGGGCCCGTGCCGGACAGCACCGGCGATGGTGCCGTGTAGTGGTGCGGCGCGACCGTGCGCGGCGTCCCGGGCACCCTCGGCAGGCGCAGCGGCGGCACCGACATGCGCGGCTGGCCGGCGCGCGCGCCAGAAGATGTTACCCCGGGCAGGCGCCCGGGCGGAATGCCGACCACGCCGCCATTCGACGGCACCTCGAGCACGCCGCCGGGACCGGGCCCCGGTGCCGCCTCACCCCCGCTGCCGGCAGCCGTGCCGGGCATCTGCGCGAGCGCGCAGGCGAAAAGCGACCCGAGCGCGACAGCCGCGGCACGGCGGCGCGCGCTCGCGCTCGCGTACACGCAGGTGCCGGCTGCGCATCGCCCTCGCCGCCTCACCGTACGCCGTCCAGTGCGCCGACCTGGAACGAAAGCGCATCGCGGGCCGCGAGGTACTCGTACCGCGCCCTGCTGTACGCGATCTCCGCATCCACTGCGCTGAGCTGCGCCTGATTCAGCTCGACGATCGAGGTGAGGCCGAGGTTGTAGCGCGACTCGGCCAGCCTGAGCGCCTGCTGCGAGGCTTCGAACAGGCTCTGGGTGATGCCGATGTTCTCGTACGCGGCCCTGGCATTCAGCCAGGCGACCTGCACCCCCTTCACCACGTTGTTCTCGGCCTCGCTCAGGTTCTCCTTGGCCGCGAGGGCCCGCAGCTGCGCCTCGCGGTGCAGGGCGTCGATCTTGCCCCCGTCGAACAGCGCGAGGTTGAGGTTGACGCCGATGGCGCCGTACTGCTCGGGCAGCTTGGAGTCGCCGATCGGCACCACGCCGCCGGCCGCGTAGGCGTTGATGGTCGGATAGCGCAGCGCACGCTGCGCCTCGGCGAAGTTGTTCGCCGCCTCCTGGTCGGCCCGCAGGCCCGCCAGCTCGGGCCGATCGGCGATCGCCTGGCGGGTGAGCGCATCGAGGTCCCCCAGCGGCACGTCGGGCGGCGACTGGTCGAGCAACTGGAAGCGATGCGTCTCGCGATAGCCGAGCGCCGCGGACAGCCGCGCGAAGCCGGCATCCACCGCGTTCCGCGCACGCGAGGCGAGCAGCCGGGCCTCGCCCACGTTGACCTGCGCGAAGCGCACGTCGAGCTCCGACTTCATCTTGCTCCGGGCCAGCGCCGCGACGCGGTCCTGGATCGCGGTGCGCGCCTCGACCGTCTTCTGCGCGACACGCAGCACCGCCTGTGCCTGCAGGAGGCCGTAGTACGCGTCCGCCACGTCGAGGAGCACCTGCGCCCGCGTGGTGTTCACCTGCTGCTGCTGCGAGGCCGCGTTGAAGCGCGCACTCTCGATCAGGCTCGAGGTGCGGCCGAAATCGGTGATCAGCTGGCTGATCGCGACCCCGGCGGCGTCGCGCCGGAGGATGGTCGGGTTGTTGAGGCCGCCGGCAGCGATGCGGCTGTCGAGCATCACCTGCTTGCCGTCCTGCGTGGTCTCCTCGCGATAGGCCGTCGCAGCCGTCAGATTGCCGTACACCTGCGGGTAGCGCGCGGACTCGGCCTGCAGGGTCGACTGCCCGGCTGCCTGGGCCGTCAGCTGGCGTGCCCGCAGCGAAGGCCGGTTGGCGACCGCGATGCGCTGCGCGTCATCGAGCGACAGGGTCGGAACCGCCGGCTGCGCGGGTGCAGCGGCCGGCTCAGGTGCAGGCGCTGCACCGGGCAGCGGAGCCGCCGGGACCGAAGGCGGCGTGCCGGTGGCAGCGGTCGATCCGGCTGGCGCGCCCTCCACACTTGCGCCGGACAGTGGGGCCGCTGGTGGCGCTGGGGTGGCACCGACCGCACCCGCTGCCGGCGGGGCAGGCGCCGGGGTGGTGGGCGCAGGCACTGCCGTTGCGCGGGGACGGGTCTTGCCTTTCGCGCCAACCTGGTTCTGGGCAAGCGCGGGCGCACCGGCTGCCGCGAGCAGGCAGATGAGCACGACGGTCCGGACAGGTGCGCGCATCATCGGGCTCCCGCCGTCGCGGCCGGCGCCCCGCGCACGCGGCCGCGATAGGCGAGGTAGTAGGCCGCGGGCACGATGAAGATGGTGGTCACCACCGAGACCGCGAGACCCCCGATGATGGCGCGCGCGAGCGGCGCATAGGCCTCGCTGCCGTGCCCCAGCTTGGCGGCCATCGGCAGCAGGCCGATGATGGTGGCCAGCGAGGTCATCAGCACCGGGCGCAGCCGCACCCGGCATGCGACCGCCACCGCCTGTTCCAGCGGCACGCCGTCGCGGCGCAGGTGCCGGGTGAACTCGACGATGAGGACGCTGTTCGAGACGACGATGCCGACCATCATGACCACGCCCATCAGGGACATCACGTTCAGGGTGGTGCCGGTGAGGAGCAGCGTGACGATCACCCCGGCGAGGCCGGTCGGGATCGCGAGCAGGATCAGCAGCGGGTCGAGGAACGACGCGAACTGCGCGACCAGCACCAGGTAGACCAGCACCACCGACAGCAGCAGGCCCAGACCGAAGCTGGAGAACGAGGCGCGCATGCTCTGCACGGTGCCGCGCAGGCGCACGCGGATGCCCTCGGGGAGTGCGGTGTCCGCGACGATCTGCTCGATCCGGCTGGTGAGCTTGCCGATGTCCTCCTGCGCCGGGGCGATGTAGAGGTCGATCACCCGCCGCAGCTGGTAGTGGTCGATCTCGGTGGGCGCCTCCACCGGGATCACGCGGGCGACTGCATCCAGCCGGGCCGGGTCGCTCTGCCCGGCGGCGCGGATGGGGATGGCACGCAGGTCGTTCAGCGACTTCACGCCGTCCTCGGCGTACTGCACCGTAAGCAGGTAGTCGTTGCCGCTCTTCGGATCCACCCAGTAGCTGGGTGCGATCATCGCGTTGGAGGTCAGCGCGGTGATCACGTTGCTCACGATCTCCTTCTGCGTGACGCCGAGCTTGGCGGCCTGCACGCGGTCGATCTCCAGCCGCAGGGACGGCGCATCGATGTCCTGCGGGATCAGCACGTCATGGACGCCGGGCAGCTGGCGGATCTGCGCAGCGAGCTTCGACGCAGTTGCATACGCGGCCTCCAGGTTGGTGCCGGTAACCTGCACGTCGATCGGCGTGGGCAGCCCGAGGTTGAGCACCGCGTCGACCAGGCCGCCGGACTGGAAGTAGGTCGTCAGCTGCGGCAGCTCTGAGCGGATGCGTTGCCGCACCCGGTCCATGTATTCGTAGCTGCCGATCCCGTGGTCCTCCTTCAGGCTGGCCTGCACGAAGGCGGTGTGCGAGGCCGAGTTCGGCGTGTACATCGAGGAGAACCCGGGCGTGGAGCCGATGTTGGAGACGACCAGCTGCATGTCCTCGGGCAGCACTTCCTCGCGCACGATCTTCTCGACCTTCGCCACCGCGGCCTCGGTCAGCGCGACGTTGGTGCCGGTGGGTGTCTTGAGGTTGATGACGAACTGGCCCGGGTCGGTGCGCGGGAAGTAGGCCAGGCCGACGAACGGGACCAGGCCGAGGCTGAGCACGAACAGGCCGAGCAGGCCGAACAGGGTGAGCCGGGGCCGCTTCAGCGCCGCGCCGATCGCCCGGTCGTAGCCGCCGAGCATGGCCTGGAAGCGCGCGTTGAACCAGCGGTTGAAGCGCTCCATCGCGTTGGCCGGCGGCAACGCATGGCCGGCGCCGTCCTCGCCGCCGTGCGCCGCCGGCGCCTTGATCAGCCGCGCGCAGAACAGCGGCACCACCGTCATCGCCACGAAGTAGGACGCGAACAGCGCGAGCACCACGGCCAGCGCGAGCGCCGTGAAGAGGAACTTGCTCACTCCGTAGAGGAACACCACCGGGAAGAACACGATGGCGGTGGTCAGGGTCGCGGCCAGCACCGGCAGCGCCACTTCCTTGCCGCCCTGCTCGGCGGCGACTTCGGGCGACTCGCCCAGCTCCATGTGCCGGAAGATGTTCTCCAGCACCACCACGGAGTTGTCGATCAGCCGCGAGAAGGCGAGCGCGAGCCCGCCGAGCACCATGGCGTTGATCGAGCTGTCGCCGAAGGAAAGGCAGATGAAGGTGGCCAGGGCGGAGAGCGGCACGGACAGGAACACGGCCGCGGTGGCGCGCAGGCTGCCGAGGAAGACCAGGATCATCACGCCGGTCAGCACCAGGCCGATGGCGCCCTCGTGCAGCAGGTTGGTGATGGCGGTCTTGACGAACACCGACTGGTCGAAGATCACCGAGGTGACCAGTGACTTCGGCACGTCCAGCAGGTTGGCCACCGCATTCTTCACGCCGTCGACCACCGCGATGGTGTTCACGTCTCCGCCCTGCTTGAGCACAGGCAGGTAGACCGAGCGCTGGCCGTCGACGCGCACCACGCTGGTCTGGATCTGCGAGGCGTCCTTCGCGCTGCCGACGTCAGCGACCATGACCGAGGCGCCGTCCACGGTCTTGAGCGGCAGGCGGTTGATGTCGGCGATGGTGTCGAGCTGGCTGTTGGTGTAGAGCGCGTAGTCGAACGGGCCCAGCACCACGTGGCCCGCAGGAAGGATGAGGTTGGAATCGTTGACCGTGCGCACCACGTCCATCACGCTGAGCTCGTGAGCCTCGAGCTTGAGCGGGTCGACGTACACCATGATCTGGCGATAGCGCCCGCCGAAGGGCTGCGGAGCGGAGGCGCCGGCGACGTTCGCCACCTGGTTGCGCACGGTGTACTGGCCCAGGTCGCGCAGCTGGGTCTCGTTGAGCCCCTCGCCCTTGAGCGAGACCAGGCACACCGGCAGGCTGGAGGCGTCGAACTTCAGCACCACGGGCGGCAGCGTGCCGGGCGGCAGCCGCCGCAGGTTCGCCATCGCGAGGTTGGAGATCTGGGTAACCGCCGAGTCGGGATTGCTGCCGGGCTGGAAGTAGATCTTGATCAGGCTCACGCCGGGCAGGGAGCGCGACTCGATGTGATCGATGCCGCTGCCCAGCGTGAAGAAGCGCTCGAAGCGTCCGGTGATGTCGTTCTCGATCTGCTCGGGCGGCATGCCGGAGAAAAAGGTCGCCACCACCACCACCGGGATGTTGATGTTGGGGAACAGGTCGACCGGCATCCGCGCCACGCTGGTGATGCCGACCACCAGCGTCATCAGGCATCCGACGATGATGAAATAGGGGAAGCGGATGGCGAAGCGGGACACGCGCTACTCCGGCAGGGGGTTCTCGTCCTGCAGGCGCCGCAGCAGCTGCGTGAGCCCCTCGACGCTGAACTCG
Source organism: uncultured Burkholderiales bacterium (assembly GCA_964523885.1). GTDB lineage: Bacteria > Pseudomonadota > Gammaproteobacteria > Burkholderiales > SHXO01 > SHXO01. The sequence goes on from CAZFYX010000017.1 coordinate 26,529, forward strand.
CGCGAGCGGCAGTAGCGGATGACGCGCTGCTCCTCGATCTTCTGTCCGGCGGCGATGCCCGGAAGCTCTACCGCGACTGCCGCCGGAATCGACAGGACGCCGTGCCGGTCGCCATGCAGCAGATCGCCGGTCACCACCTGCATCCCGCCGACGGTCACCGGGGTGCCGACCTCGACCACGTGCACGTACGCGTGCGACACCGACAGGTGCGAGGCGAAGGTCTGGAACCGCAGCCGCTGGAGCGCAGGGAGGTCGCGCACCGCGCCGTTGGTGATCACGCCCTCGCAGCCGAGCGCGGCATAGATGTTGGCGTGCACCTCGCCCATGAAGGAACCGGTCGCGGCTGCGCCGTCCACGTCCTCGACCACCAGGATGCGCGGCTGCGGCAGCGCGAGCACCCGCTCGGCCCAATCGATGTGGTCCACGTAGCGTACGCCCCGGACCGGCGGCGCGCTGGTGCGCACCCGCAGCGTCAGCGCGTAGCCCAGCAGGGGCGCGATCTCCGGGAACAGGCAGCGCACGCTCGCATCCATGTAGCCCTCGTTGCGCAGGCGTACGCCGGTGGCCTCGATCGCGTTGGCCAGCGTGCAGGTGTCGAGCGCCCGCAGCGCATCGAGCTGCTCCTGGCTGAGCGGCGTGACCGCCGGGTCGTGGCTCACTTGCCCGCCTCCTGCGCGATCAGCTTGGGGATGGCGACCTGACCCGGCTGCACCCGGCGCGCGCCGACCAGGACCAGCTCGCCGTCGCCCAGCCCGGAGGTCACCTCGACCTGGGTCTCCGTCTCCAGCCCGGTATGGATGGAGCGCTCGACCACCCGGTTCTGCGCGTCGAGCGCGAGCACGTGCGCGGCACCCTGCCTACGGTCGGGCACGGCTTCGACCGGCAGCGAGAGCACGTCCCTGCGGCTGTCCTGGATCAGGGTCGCCGTGGCATACATCCCCGGCGCCAGGGTCGACTTCGGGTTGCGCACGTCCACCTCCACGTGCATGGTGCGGGTGGTGGTGGACACCTCGCCGCTGCTGCGCGTGACGGTGCCCGGAATGGTCTCGCCGGTGGCCTGGACGTGCACTTCCACCGGCATGCCATCGCGGATCCTCGGCACCGCGGACGCGGGCACCGGGAGCACCAGCCGCAGGGGGTCGAGCTGGGACAGGCGCACGAGGGCCTGGCCGCTGGAGGAGGTACCGGCGCCGACGAGCGAGCCGGTGTCGGCGAAGCGCCTGGTCACGACGCCGTCGAACGGCGCCACGATGCGCGCGTAGCCGATCATCGTCGCGTACTTCGCCCGGCCGGCGGCCGCCTCGCGCACTGCGGACTGCGTGGCCTCCAACGCCGCCTTCGCCGCCTCGTCCCGGCTGCGCGCCTGGTCGATCTCCTGCTGGGCGATGAGGTTGGGCTGCTCCTGGCTCACCCGCGCCAGGCGATCGTAGGTCAGGTGCGCGTCTTCATAGGCGGCCCTCGCGCGCGCGACCTCGCCGTTCGCGCGCTCGACTGCCGCGGTCGCGTGCTGCAGGTCGTCCTGCAGCTCGGGTACCTCGAGCACCGCCAGCACCTCGCCGGCCTTGACCCGCGAGCCCACGTCCACCCGCATCTCGCGCACGTAACCGGAGACCTTGGCGAAGACGTTCACTTCCTGGAACGGGCGAAACTCCGCGGAGAGGTTGAGCGCATCGGCCAGGTCGCCGCGCCTCGCCTTGACCACGGCGACCGGTATGCCGGCGGCCTGCCCACCGACGGCCGCGTTCGCCTTCGCCGAGCCGCTGGCACTCGGCGACCAGATCCACACCAGGCCCCCGCCCACCACGATGACCGCGAGGACCACGAGCAGGACCGCCTCGAGCCGCCGCTTCGACCTCACACTGGATGCAGCCACGATCTCTCCGCAATTGAGCGAGGCCGACTTAGCAGATGGCATGCCCTCGCGCGGGCGCATCGAAGCCGCTGATGGACAACACCTTTGCGCGAGCGGGACGATCCGGCGTCCGGTTCAGTTGCACCGCTCGCTCCGTGCCGCGGTGCATATCCACCACCGTGCGGTTGCGCCAGCGCTGCCGCGGACGCGTCGACAACCGATGCGATCGGATGACGACGCAGGCAGTTAGCTGCGGTTCATCACGGGTCGGATGCCGTGGCACAGCGCCTGCCTAGCAACACGCTCCAACCAGCCCATCGCTGCGCACCCATGCAACTGCGTCACCTCGTCCATCGCCGGCCTGTCATGCGCCGCCCCGAGACATCGGACGCAGTCAGATCGCCTAGAATGCCGGTGCTCAAGACCCCAGGCTCCTCGATGAAGTCACTGCTGCTCCGCCCGGCGCAGGCCACGGCCCTGGTGTTTGCGCTGAGCCTGATGCTGGCGCTCGCATTGCTGGTCATGTGGAGCTGGCAGGACCTCAAGCGGGTCGAGGCGATCCAGGCACGCGTCAATCGCACCAGCCTGCTCCAGCGCAGTGCAGCGCTGACCCAGGCCGAGCTGCTGCGAGTGGCGAGCGGCCGGCACGATACGGTGCCGCGCCGGATCGAGCAGGTGCGCGCGCTGCTGGCGCAGCTGCCGGCGCGCGGCGGACCGATCGGCACCTTCACCCGCGAGCGCATGGCGGAGCTCGACACGCTCCTGCAGCAGGCCCGTGCCGAGCCGCTCCCCGCGCTGGCGGACGCCAGCACCGTGCTCGACCACATGCTCCAGCGCGAGAACGAGATCCAGTCCGACCTGCTCGACTCGGTGCGGCACGACACCGCGCTGGAGTGGCGGCTGGCGCTGGCGGCGCTGGTGGTGTTCCCGTGCCTCGTCGCCCTGGCCCTCTGGGGCCTGCGCCAGCGCGTGTTCCGGCCGATCACCGACCTGCGTGCCTTTCTCGCCCGGCTGGCCGACGGCGACTTCACGCCGGTCTCGCTGGCCGGCATCGACCCGCTGCTGCGGCCGCTGTTCGAGAACTACAACCACATGGTGCTGCGGCTGGAACAGCTCGAACAGGCCAACCGCAAGCGCACCCTTTCGCTCGAAGAGGACGTGCGCAGCGCCACCCGTGCCCTGCTCGGGCTGCAGCAGCGGCTCACACGCGCGGAACGGCTGGCCGCCGTGGGCGAGGTCTCCGCCAGCCTCGCCCACGAGCTGCGCAATCCGATTGCGGGCATCCACGTCACTTTGTCCAACCTGCGGCGGGAGATCGACGACGGCGATCTGGGCGGGCGCCTGGAGCTCGTGATCGACGAGCTGCAGCGCATCACCCGGCTGCTCAACGGCCTGCTGCAGCAGGCTGCACACACTCCCGAGCCGCGGCGCGAAGTCGAAGTCCAGGCGCTGGTCCGCGAGCTCGCCACGCTGCTGCGCTACCAGATCCCGTCGCACATCAAGCTGGTCACCGACGTGCAGCCCGGCCTGCACTGCCGGCTGCCGGAGGATGGCCTGCGCCAGGCGCTGCTCAACCTGGTCTCCAATTCCGCCCAGGAGCTGCGCGAGACGCCCGGCACCATCACCATCGTCGCCCGTCGGGCCGGCGCTGACCTGCGTATGGAAGTCAGCGACGACGGGCCCGGCTTCGCCCCGGACCTGCTCAGCGGCGGCGTGCGACCATTCGCGACCTTCCGTGACGATGGCACCGGCCTGGGCCTGGCGATCGTCAAGCGCTTCGCGCACGACCTGGGCGGCGAGCTCGCGCTCGCCAACCGGGTCCCGCACGGAGCTTCCGCCACCATCACCCTGCCCTGCGATGACGGAAACCCTGCTGCTGATCGAGGATGAACGCCTGCTCAGCGCCGAGCTGCAACGGCATTTCCAGCGCGGGGGCTGGGACGTGCGTGCCGCGACCACGCTGGCGAGCGCGAAGCGCGCGCTGGTCGAGGACGACCTCCAGCCCCTGGTCGTGGTCTCCGACATGAACATGCCGGACGGCAACGCGCTGGACCTGCTCGAGACCATGCGCGGACGCCAGACCGGCGGCGAGTGGGTGTTCCTGACCGGGTACGGCGGGGTGACTGATTCAGTGCGGGCGCTGCGGCTGGGCGCGTACGACTTCCTCGAGAAGCCGTGCGACCTCGACCGCCTCGACCTCGTCGTGGCCGGTGCCGCACGCAGCGCGCGTGCGCAGCGGCAGCTGAGCGAGCGGGTGATGGCGGAGAACCGGCGCCATTCGCCGGAAGCCTTCGTCGGCAGCAGCCCCGCGGCGCGCAACGTGCGCGACCTGCTGCGCCGGCTCGCCGCCGCCCCGTTCAGCGCGCTGTTCATCGCCGGCGAGACCGGCACGGGCAAGGGACTGGCGGCGCGCATCCTCCATCACGGTGGAGCGCGGCGGGCCGGACCGCTGGTGGAGGTGAACTGCGCGGCCCTGCCGCATCACCTGCTGGAGTCGGAGCTGTTCGGGCACGAGCCCGGTGCATTCACCGACGCGCGCGGCCGCCGCCGCGGACTGTTCGAACAGGCCCATGGCGGCACGCTGTTCCTCGACGAGATCGGCGAGCTGCCGCTCGACCTGCAGGCCAAGCTGCTGTCCGCGATCGAGGACCGCAGGATCCGCCGGCTCGGCGGCAGCCAGGCCACGGATGTCGACGTACAGGTGCTTGCAGCGAGCAACCGCGACCTCGCCCGGCGGGTGCAGGCTGGCGCGTTCCGCAGCGACCTGTTCCACCGCATCACGGTGTTCACGCTCGAGCTGCCGCCGCTGCGCGCACGCAAGGCGGATCTGCGCGACCTGGTGCCGCTCTTCATCGCCGAGTACAACGCGAAGGCCGGCAAGGCCGTGCGGGTGGTGCCCGACGCTGCCTGGCACGCCCTGGAAGCGCACGACTGGCCAGGCAACGTGCGCGAGCTGCGCAACGTGATCGAGCGCTGCGTGCTGCTGTCCGACAGCGCCACGCTGACCGCGCAGTGGCTGCAGCTGGACCGCCCGCCCGATGCACCGGCCCCGACGAAGGCCGGTCCTGCGGATGTCGTCCTGCGCCTGGATGGCAGCATGAGCCTGGACGACATGGAGAAGCAGGTGCTGATGGCTGCGCTGGAGCGCAGCAACTACAACGTCACGGGTGCGGCACGCCTGCTCGGCACTTCCCGCGAGACCTTGCGCTACCGGGTGAACAAGTACGGCTTGCGCTCGCACGACTGAGCCTGGCGCAGGCGACTGGTTCAGAAGCGCCGCAACACCCGCTCCGGCTGGTTGACTGCAGCCGCCTGCACCGTTGTCCGCTGCCGCTTCCCGCGAACAGGTCCCTGTATCCGCGGCCCTTCCATGCAGCCGGCGGGAGGAGGCACGTTGCCTGCCTGCGCCCCTGTGCAGCCGGCGGAAGGTCCAACGCCGTGCGCATACGACAAGGAGGTGCTCATGTGGAAGCAGCTGATGGCAGCCCTGCTGCCCGTGATCGCGGCGGGATGCGCGGGTGCACCGGCCGGTGACTCGTCCGCCGCAAGGTGGTCCGCCTACCAGTCCGAAGTGCTGGCGCAGCGCGAACGCGGAACGCTCAGTGCCACCCAGGCGGTGGATGCGGAACGAAAGGCGTATCAGGCGCTGTTCGGCGCGGATCCGGACATGGACGGCGCCTTCGCATACTCCCGCAGCCTGTACGCCGCGGCAGATGCGGGTAGGCTGCCGCTGGCCGAGGCCGACCTGCTCAGCCAGGCGCGGGTGGAGGAGATCGAAGCGCGCCGGCGCTCCGGCGTCGCGTTCCACGAAGAGATGGTGAAGCGCTTCCCGCCGCCGGACGTGTACGACTGAATCAGAGCGCCGCGGGATCGCGGCGCTCCATCCACGCCGTCAGAAGCGCATCCCGACGTCCATCTGCAGGAGGTTGAAGCTGTTCAGGTTCGTCAGGCTCAAGTCGCCCGCGCCCGGGGTCCTCAGGTTGTCGTTCACCGGCTTGGCCGTGCCGTACCGGATCAGCGTGAAGATGGCATCGGTGAAGTTGTATGCGGCGGACGCATACCAGCCCTCGATGTTGGTGCGCCCGTCGAACAGATCCGAGTCGACGAGGTTGGTGTCGAGCGCGAACGCCTCGGTCTTCTGCCAGTACAGCCGCGTCTCCCAGTCGCCCTTCTTCTTCAGCGACCCCAGCCCGACGCCCAGCATGTAGGCGTTGACCTGGTCGTCGTACTGGCCCTGGCCCGCGGCCTTGGCCCGGTCGCTGCCCTTGGTGTTGGTGGCGTAGTCGGCATAGAAGGTCAGCGCGTAGTCGCCCAGCTTGGTCTTGAGCTCGACCGGAACGTCGACGATGCCCAGGTCGTTGATGCCGGTGTTGTTGCCGGCGAGATAGAACGGGCCCTTCAGGGTGCCGGTGCCCGGATTGCCGTTGTACTGGTAGTACGACAGCGCCGCCTTGATCGAGGTATCCGGGGTGAACTTGTAGCTCGCCCCCGCCTGCCAGCCGATCAGGTACTGGTCCTGGCTCTCGAAGTTGAGGTTGGCGTTGCTGCTCGAGCTGGCCGCAGGGCTGTTGTCCTGGTAGAGGAACTGGCCGAAGTTGCCGAAGACGGTGAGGCGGTCGTTGACCGCGAAGGACAGCTTCTCGGCGGCACCCTCCGGGTTGATGTCGGGGTCCCAGACCAGGACGCCGGCGGTGAAGAACGGATTGGGCATGCGGCCGAGGGTGAGGTCGATCCAGTCGGTCGGGCGCCAGCCGAAATAGGCCTGGCCGACGTTGACCGTATCCTGGGACTTGTTCGACGGCGCACCGTTGTTGGTATCACCACCGAACGTGATCCAGGTCGAGCGCGGGCTGCTGCTGGTCTCCAGACGCAGCCCGTAGTACCACTTCTCCGTCAGATCTCCCTTGACCCCCAGCCGCACCGCGTAGCGGTAGCGGTCCAGGGACTGGTTGGTGCCGGCGCCGTTGTCGCCCGCACGCGTTTCGTAGCGCGTGCGCACGTCGCCGTAGAACTGCATGGAGCGCACCACCGGGCTGATGTCGACCTTGGTGGCCGCGGCCGCCTTCTCTGCAGCCTTCTCCTGGGCCTCGGTCGCCTGGGCTTCCTTCAGCGCGCGCTGGCGACGGTCGGCCCGCTGCTGCTGGATCTCCTCGTCACGCGCGGACTTGAGCGCGTTGTACTCGTCCTCGCTGAGCACGCCCTTGTCCTTCAGCTTCTCCAGCAGGTTGTCGAAGGTCGAGCTCTGCTGGGCGTGGGCCGTGCCGGCCACTCCAAGTGCAGCGCACACCAGTGCAGCAAGGGTGAGCTTGCGTGCGGCCATGACGGGATTGCCTCGCATCCGTTGTTCTCCTGCGGCTCGTCGGTTTCAGTTTCATGACAAGGACGGCGGTGCAGGACGCAACGGTGCGGCGCACGCCGGCCTTCTTGTGCGACGCGATTCTGACTACGCAGAGTGACCGTTTTATGAACGGTCGGCAGGAACGGGCTAGAACAGCACCGCGATCAGTTCGACGAGGAGCAGTGCGCCAAGGAGCCCGAGCAGGACCGCCAGCAGGCGGTTCTGGCGGCGCTGGCGTGCCGCGAGGACCTGCACCTGTTCGGCGAGCGACCCATCGGCGTGTGCCGACAGCGCGCGGTGCAGCAGGCGCGGCAGCTGGGGGATCATGCGGGCCCAGTCGGGCGCCTCCTCGGACACCTGCCGCACCAGGCCGCGCCAGCCCATCTGCTCGGCCATCCAGCGCTCGAGGTAGGGCTTGGCCGTCTTCCACAGGTCCAGGTCGGGGTCGAGCGGGCGGCCCAGGCCCTCGATGTTGAGCAGTGTCTTCTGCAGCAGCACCAGCTGCGGCTGGATCTCGACATTGAAGCGGCGCGAGGTCTGGAACAGGCGCAGCAGCACCTTGCCGAAGTAGATCTCCTTGAGCGGCTTGTCGAAGATCGGCTCGCACACGGCGCGGATGGCGGACTCGAACTCGTCGATACGCGTGTCGCTGGGCACCCAGCCCGCATCGAGGTGCGCGAGGGCGACGCGGCGGTAGTCGCGGCGGAAGAAGGCGAGGAAGTTCTGCGCCAGGTAGTTCTTGTCGCGGTCGGTGAGCGTGCCCATGATGCCGAAGTCCACCGCGATGTAGCGCCCCTGCGGATCCACGAAGATGTTGCCCGGGTGCATGTCGGCGTGGAAGAAGCCGTCGCGGAACACCTGGGTGAAGAAGATCTCCACCCCGCGGCGCGCGAGCGCCGGGATGTCCACGCCCTGCTCGCGCAGCGCATCGATGCGGTTCACCTGCGTGCCGCTCATGCGCTCCATCACCATCACTTCGGTGGCGCAGTAGTCCCAGTACACCTCGGGCACGCGCAGCAGCGCCGAGTCGAGGAAGTTGCGCCGCAGCTGGCTGGCGTTGGCCGCCTCGCGCATGAGATCGAGCTCGTCGTGCAGGTGGCGCTCGAACTCGCCCACCACTTGGCGCGGCTTGAGCCGCTTGCCCTCCGTCCACAGCGACTCCACCAGCCCGGCCGCACTGTAGAGCAGCGAGAGGTCGTGCCGGATCACGGCCGCGATGCCAGGGCGCAGCACCTTGACCGCGGCAGGCGTGCCGTCCTTGAGGGTGGCGAAGTGCACCTGCGCGACCGAGGCACTGGCGACCGGCTGGGGGTCGAACTCCAGGAACACCTGCTCGACCGGGCGCCCGTACACCTGCTCCAGCGTGGCGATGACCCGGGCGGAGTCGAACGGCGGCACCCGGTCCTGCAGCCGCGCCAGCTCGTCCGCGATGTCGGTCGGGAGCAGGTCGCGGCGCGTGGACAGGGCCTGGCCGAACTTGACGAAGATCGGTCCCAGCGTCTCCAGCGCCTGGCGCAGGCGCACGGCACGCGGCGCGTCGAGCCGGCGCCAGAACAGCAGCCGGTTGATGAGCGGCCGCAGCCCGCGCACCCGCTCGTGGCCGAGCAGGAACTCGTCCAGGCCGAAGCGCAGCGCCACCATCACGATGATGAAGAGCCGGGCGAGTTGCATGGCCGCGCGCGCTTCAGTCGCGCCGGGCCGCGACGGCCAGGATGCGCTTCTCCAGGCGTTCGACCGCGTCGCGCAGCGCATCGACCTCCTGCGCCCACTGCGCGAGGTCGTCCTTGCGCGCGAGCAGGTCGCGCTCCTCGACCAGGTACTCGGCGACGCTCGCGGCGGCGCCGTCGATCGCGCCGGCGCGCCATGCGTCGAACTGCCTCGCGCCCTGCACCAGCCGATGCGCGGCGATGTCGCCCACCACGCGGCTCAGGTCCTCCTCGGCGTCCCAGCGCAGCGCCTGGAGGACGCCGGTCAGCACGCTGGCGAGCGTTGAATCGCCGGTCAGGCGCACTTCGCTGCGGGCCCGGTCGTCGCCGGCGAGCAGGCGCGCAAGCACGAACGGGGAGAGCCGGATCCGGGCGTCGGCGGTGCCGCCGTCCCGCTCGACCGCGAACGTGCCGTCGGCCTGGATCCGCAGCGTGAGCCGGACCGGGAACACCTCGAAGGTGCAGATGCGCCCGGCATGCGCGACCAGCCGTTCGCGCAGCCACGGCTGGCCGGCCAGCAGGTGGCTGAGCACCCGCACCGCGGCCTCGGCCGGGAGCTCACGCGGATCGGGCAGGGGCACCACGGGCAGGGAACCGGTCAGAAGCGGAAGCCGCGATGCACGGCCACGACGCCCGCGGAGAGATTGAGATAGTCGACCCGCTCGAAGCCGGCCGCCTCGATCATCGCCTTCAGCTCGTCCTGGCCGGGATGCATGCGGATCGATTCGGCCAGGTAGCGGTAGCTGTCGGGATCGCCCGCGAACATCCGGCCGAGCTGCGGCAGCACCCCGAAGGAATACGCGTCGTAGAGCGGCTTGAGCGGCCGCCAGACGCTGGAGAACTCGAGCACGACCAGGCGCCCGCCGGGCCGGAGCACGCGGTACATCTCGGCGAGCGCCTGCTCCTTGCGGGTGACGTTGCGCAGGCCGAAACCGATGCTCACGCAGTCGAACCGCCCGTCCGCGAAGGGCAGGCGCTGGGCGTCGCACTGCACGGCCGGCACGACGGTGCCGGCGTCGAGCAATGCGTCGCGGCCGATCCTCAGCATCGACGCGTTGATGTCGGTGAGGACGACCTCGCCGGTCGGACCCGCGCGCGCGGCCAGCAGCCGCGCCAGGTCGCCCGTCCCGCCGGCCAGGTCGAGCACGCGCTCGCCCGGACGCACGGCGCAGCGCTCGATCGCAACGCGCTTCCATACCCGGTGCAGCCCCGCGGACATGAGGTCGTTCATCAGGTCGTAGCGCGAGGCGACCGAGTCGAACACCCGGGCCACCCGGCCGGCCTTCTCGTCCTCGGGCACCTGCTGGTAGCCGAAGTGGGTCAGCTTGCGGGTCATCCGATCTGCTTCCAGCCGGTCGCAGGCTTGCCCGGGACGTGCACCGGCCCGTCCGGATCGCGCGCGGCCCCGGCTTCCTCCAGCCGCCGCAGGTACTGCTGCCACAGGCGGTCCTGGTCGCGCCCCAGCTCGTGCAGGTACTCCCAGGTGTACAGGCCGGTGTCGTGGCCGTCCGAGAACACCAGCTTGACCGCGTAGACCCCGACCGGCTCGATGGCCGTGATGGTCACGTCGCGCTTGCCGGTCTGCAGCACTTCCTGGCCCGGTCCGTGGCCGCGCACCTCTGCCGAGGGCGAGTGCACGCGCAGGAACTCGCAGCTGAGCCGGAAGGCGTTGCCGTCGTTGAAGGACACTTCCAGGGCGCGCGAGGCCTGGTGCAGCTTGATTTCGGTGGGAACCGGGGTTGCGCCGGTGGCCATTGCGGCCTCTACGATGATCCGATAGGTCGATGATAACCCACGGAGGGGTCTGGAAAAACGCGCGCGGCGGCGGAGCCGGCCCGAGGGTCGTCATGCTACGGTAACATTCCTTTCATACGCTACCGTTGCATGACGCCTGTCAACAGAGACTGAAACATGGCAGCCACGGTACTGGTGGTCGAGGACGAACCGGCGATCCAGGAGCTCATCGCCTACAACCTGAAGCAGGCGGGGCACCAGCCACTGCGCGCTGACAGCGCCGAGCAGGCCCTGCGGCTGGTGCAGGACGCCCTTCCCGACCTGGTGCTGCTGGACTGGATGCTGCCGGGGCTCTCCGGCATCGAGTTCGCCCGCCGCCTGCGCTCGGACAAGCGGACCAAGACCATCCCGATCATCATGCTCACCGCGCGCGCGGAGGAGCAGGACAAGCTCACCGGGCTGGACATGGGCGCGGACGACTACATCACCAAGCCGTTCTCCCCGCGCGAGCTGGCCGCACGCGTGAAGGCGGTGCTGCGCCGGCGCGCACCGGAGATGACCGACGACATCGTGCAGATCGCCACGCTGCGCCTGGACCCCGCCACCCACCGGGTGACGGCCGATGCCGAGCAGGTCCACCTGGGGCCGACCGAGTTCCGCCTGCTGCACTTCCTGATGACCCATCCCGAGCGCGTGCACTCGCGCACCCAGCTGCTCGACCAGGTCTGGGGCGACCACGTGTTCGTCGAGGAGCGCACGGTCGACGTCCACATCCGCCGCCTGCGCAAGGCGCTCGAGCCCTCCCGCCACGACCGCCTGATCCAGACCGTGCGCGGGGCCGGGTATCGCCTGTCCGGCGCCTGAGGCGCCACCGGCCGGCTCCCGCGTCGCGAATCGGTACCCGAACCGCACGCGCTTTTTGCGATAATCGCCCCCGCAACCCGGGAGGAAGCGCGTGAGCAAGCAGTGGGGACGCCCCCTCGTCGGGGTCGGCCTGGTGATCGTCGCCGCACTGGTCTTCTGGCCGGTGTTCGGTGCGACCTCGGCGCTGGCTGCCCTGGGCGTGATGCTGCTGCTGCTCCTGCTGCACCACCTGTCCAACCTCTCGCGCCTGCACACCTGGCTCGCCGCGCAGGGATCGGCCCGCCTGCCCGAGGGCACCGGCGTGTGGCAGGACATCTTCTTCGCGCTCTCGCGCGCCGTGCGCCGGCAGACCCAGATCGAGAATCGGCTGTCCGCCGCGCTCACCCGCTTCGAGCAGGCCGGCGCGGCGCTGCCCGAAGGCGTGATCGTGCTCGACGAGGACGACCGCATCGAGTGGTGCAACCCGCGCGCGGAGACCCACTTCGGCCTCGACAGCCAGCGCGACCGCGGCCAGTACATCACCTTCCTGATCCGCCAGCCCTCCTTCGTGCGCTACCTGGAGGCAGGCAGCTTCCACGAGCCCCTCACGCTGCGCTTCATCCGCCCCGACGGCGAGCTGGTGCTCTCGGTCCAGCTGGTGCCATACGGCAGCAGCGAGAAGCTGCTGCTGTCCCGTGACGTGACCCGCTGGGAGCGGCTGGAGACCACGCGCCGCGACTTCGTCGCCAACGTCTCGCACGAGCTGCGCACGCCGCTCACGGTGCTCAACGGCTTCCTCGAGACGCTCTCCGACACCCACAAGCCCGATCCCGATCTGCTGCACCGGTCGCTGGCGCTGATGACCGAGCAGACCGTGCGCATGCACCGGCTGGTGGAGGATCTGCTCACCCTCTCGCGGCTGGAGAGCACGCACAATCCGCTGCGCGAGGAGTTCGTCGACGTGCCCGACCTGGCGCAGACGCTGTACCGGGAGGCGCTGGCGTTGTCCGCCGGCCGGCACCACATCACGCTCGCGGTCGACGACGCGGGTGGCCTGCGCGGCAGCACGCAGGAGCTGCACAGCGCGCTGGGCAACCTGATCAGCAACGCGGTGCGCTACACCTCGGAAGGCGGCGCGATCGAGATCACCTGGCACAAGGAAGGCGATGAGGCGGTGTTCGCGGTGCGCGATTCGGGCATCGGCATCGAGCCGCACCACATCCCGCGCCTGACCGAGCGGTTCTACCGCGTGGACCGCAGCCGCTCGCGCAGCACCGGCGGGACCGGCCTGGGGCTGGCGATCGTGAAGCACGTGCTCTCGCGCCACCAGGCGCACCTGGACATCCAGAGCGAGGTGGGCAAGGGCAGCACGTTCCGTGCGGTATTCCCCGCCGCGCGCAGCATCGGTGACGAGAAGGAGCTGGACCACTTCGCCCAGCCCTCCTCCGAGCCTGCGCCGGAGCCTGCGCCAGCCCGGACCGCATAGCAGGGTGTCGAGAACTGCGCAATTCGTCTGCGGACGAGCGGCTGGACCAATGTCGCGTTCCGCCCGTTCGAGCGCTCGTTGCGCGGGTGCGCCACCGATGAAGCGTCGAGGCGTGCCGCGAAGCGGTTCGTGCCAGCGCTGCGCGCTAGCCGCGGCCCTTCAGCAGGGTGTCGAGGGCCTTGCGCATGCGCAGGGAGAAGTCCGCCGGCAGCGGGCGGCTGCCCTGGCGCACCTTCTCGCCCCAGGTCGGATTGGGGAAGTGGGGATCGTCGCGGAAGCGCGGGATCACATGCCAGTGCAGGTGCGGCACGACGTTGCCGAAGCTGGCCAGGTTGACCTTGTCCGGCTGCACCACGTCGATCAGTGCCTGCTCTAGCGCGAACACCACGCGCATCAGGCGCTGGCGCTCGGCCGGATCAAGATCGGTCATCTCCTTGACGTGGCGGTCCCAGATCACCCGGCAGAAGCCGGGATGGTCGGGCTGGTAGGCCCATACCGCGCGACAGCTCTCGTCCTCCCAGAGGACCTCGCCCCCGCCGTGCTCGCACAGCTCACAGCCCATCCTCTCCCTCCTAGAGCAGCACGCGCTCGATGCCGCCGGTGTTCGCCGCGTCGACGTACTGGCGCATCCAGTCCGGTCCCAGCAGGTGCTTCGCCATCTCCACCACGATGTAGTCGGCGCTGGTGCCGCTGTCGCCATCGTAGCGCGACAGGCCCTGCAGGCAGGACGGGCAGGAGGTCAGCACCTTGATCTCGCCCCGGTGCCCCGAGGCGCGGATCGCTGCCGCGCCCTTCTCCATCTCCTCCTGCTTGCGGAAGCGCACCTGGGTGGAGATGTCGGGCCGGGTCACGGCCAGCGTGCCCGATTCGCCGCAACAACGGTCGCTCGCACGCACCTCCTGGCCCATCAGCGCGTTCACCACCTTCATCGGCTGGTAGGTCTTCATCGGCGAGTGGCAGGGGTCGTGGTACATGTAGCGCGCGCCGTTCACGCCGTCGAGCCGCACCCCCTTCTCCAGCAGGTACTCGTGGATGTCGAGCAGCCGGCAGCCCGGGAAGATCTTGTCGAACTCGTAGTGCTGCAGCTGGTCCTGGCAGGTGCCGCAGGACACGATCACGGTCTTGATGTCGAGGTAGTTCAGCGTGTTCGCGACGCGATGGAACAGCACCCGGTTGTCGGTGATGATCTGCTGCCCGCGCTCGGCCTGCCCCGCGGAGGTCTGCGGATAGCCGCAGCACAGATAGCCCGGCGGGAGCACGGTTATCGCGCCGAGGTCGAACAGCATCGCCTGGGTGGCCAGGCCCACCTGCCCGAACAGGCGTTCGGAGCCGCAGCCCGGGAAGTAGAACACCGCCTCGGAGTCGTCGGTGAGCTTGCGCGGGTTGCGGATCACCGGTACGACGGTGCGGTCCTCGATGTCGAGCAGCGCGCGCGCGGTCTTCTTCGGCAGGCCGCCCGGCATGGGCTTGTTGATGAAGTGGATGACCTGCGCCTTGACCGGCGGGCGGCCGAGCGTGGCGGGCGGGCGGGTGACCTGGTCCTGCAGCAGCCCGACCCGGCGCGCCACGCCGTGCGCCAGCCGCTGCGCCCGGTACCCCCAGTCCACCATCACCTTGCGGGTGAGCTTGACCGTGCCCGGATCGGTGGCGTTGAGCATCAGCATCGCCGCCGCAGTGCCGGCATTGAACTTCTTGCGGCCGGTCTTGCGCAGCATGTTGCGCATGGCGATGGAGACGTCGCCGAAGTCGATGTCGACCGGGCACGGACTCTCGCACTTGTGGCACACGGTGCAGTGGTCGGCCACGTCGGAGAACTCGTCGAAGTGGCGGACCGAGATGCCACGGCGGGTCTGCTCCTCGTACAGGAAGGCCTCGATCAGCAGCGAGGTGGCGAGGATCTTGTTGCGCGGGCTGTACGGCAGGTTGGCGCGTGGCACGTGGGTGCTGCACACCGGCTTGCACTTGCCGCAGCGCAGGCAGTCCTTGATCGAGTCGGAGATCGCGCCGATGTCGCTCTGCTCGAGGATGATCGACTCCTGCTCGAGCAGACTGAAGCTGGGCGTGTAGGCCGCGTCCAGGTTGGCGCCCGCGAGCAGCTTGCCGGCGTTGAAGCGGCCATGCGGGTCCACGCGCTGCTTGTAGCGCGCGAACGCCTCGACCTCGCCGGGCTCGAGGTAGTCGAGCTTGGTGATGCCGATGCCGTGCTCGCCCGAGATCACCCCGCCCAGCGACTTGGCCAGGGCCATGATGCGGGCGACCACCTCGCTGGCCTCCTGCAGCATCTGGTAGTCGTCGGAGTTCACCGGGATGTTGGTGTGCACGTTGCCGTCGCCGGCGTGCATGTGCAGGGCCACGAACACGCGCGACTTGAGCACGCGGCGGTGGATCGCATCGAGCTCGCGGCACACCGGCTCGAAGGCACGGCCGTCGAACAGCTCGAGCAGCGGTCCGCGCACATCGCGCTTCCACGACACCCGCACGCTGCCGTTCTGGATCACTGCGAACACGGTGCGCGCAACCGGTGTCCCGTGCAGTGCCACCTCGGGCAGCGCCGCCGCAGGCTGATCCAGGTGCTCGAGCAGGCGCGACCAGCGCTGGCGCGCATCGCGCACCAGCGCAAGCGCGCTCTCGGTGCGCTCGGCGGCGATGTCGCGCACGGTGGCCGGCTCGACCTCGTGGTGCAGCGGCAGGTCGCCGGAGAAGAACTGCTCGAGCGCGTCCATCAACCGGATCTTGTTCTTCAGCGACAGCTCGATGTTGAGGCGCTCGATGCCGTCGGAGTAGTCGCCCAGCCGCGGCAGCGGGATGACGACGTCCTCGTTGATCTTGAACGCGTTGGTGTGCCGGGCGATCGCCGCGGTGCGGGCACGGTCGAGCCAGAAGCGCCTGCGGGCCTCGGCGCTCACGGCGATGAAGCCTTCGCCGCCGCGCAGGTTCGCGATGCGCACGACCTGCGAGGCCGCCTCGCCCGCGGCGTTCTCGTCGTCGCTGACGATATCGGCCAGCAGCACCATCTTGGGCCGCGCGCCGCGCTTGGCCTTGGTCGCATAGCCCACGGCGCGCACGTAGCGCTCGTCGAGGTGCTCCAGGCCGGCCAGCACCGCCTCGGGATGGGCGTCGACGTAGGCCTTGATCTCCACGATCGACGGCACCGCCTCGCGTACCTGGCCGAAGAACTCCAGGCATACCGTGCGCGTGTGCGCCGGCATGCGGTGCAGGATGAAACGCGCCGAGGTGATCAGCCCGTCGCAGCCCTCCTTCTGGATACCGGGCAGTCCGGACAGGAACTTGTCGGTGACGTCCTTGCCCAGGCCGGCGCGGCGGAAGCTCTGGCCGGGGATCTCCAGGATGGTCGGGGCGCCCTGCGGCGCACGGCCGTCCCGGTCCAGGCGCTGGACGGAGAAGCGGGCGAGGTCTGCGTCGTGGATCTTGCCCAGGTTGTGGCCGATGCGCGTCACCTCGACCCAATCGCCGTCCGGGTTCACCATGCGCCACGAGGCGAGGTTGTCCAGCGCAGTGCCCCAGAGCACCGCCTTCTTCCCGCCGGCATTCATCGCGATGTTGCCACCGATGCACGAGGCATCGGCGGAGGTCGGGTCGACCGCGAACACGAGCCCGCTCTGCTCGGCGGCCTCCATCACCCTGCGGGTCACCACGCCGGCGCCGCAGTGGATCGTCGGGACCGGGCGATCCAGCCCGGGCAGCAGGACCGGCTCGGCCTGGCCGAGCGCGTCCAGCTTCTCGGTGTTGATCACCGCGGACAGGCGGGTGAGCGGAACCGCGCTGCCGGTATAGCCGGTGCCGCCGCCGCGCGGGATGATGGTGAGGCCGAGCTCGATGCAGGCGCGCACCAGTTCCGCGACCTCCGCCTCGTTGTCCGGGTAGAGCACCACGAACGGGTATTCGACCCGCCAGTCGGTGGCGTCGGTGACGTGCGCCACCCGGGCGAAGCCGTCGAAGCAGACGTTGTCGCGCCGGGTGATCCGGCCGAAGCGGCGGGTGGCCCGCCGGCGCAGCTCGCGCATCTCGTCGAACTCGCGCGCGAACCCATGGACGGCGCCGTGCGCGGCCGCCAGCAGTTCCCCCACCCGGTCGTCGGGGTTGAGGCGGCGCGCCTCGATCTCCCGCAGGCGATGACGCATGGCCTCGATCAGCGCGTCCAGGCGGTCGCGGTTGGCGAGCAGGTCATCCTGCAGATAGGGATTGCGCACCACCGCCCAGATGTCGCCGAGCACCTCGTAGAGCATGCGCGCCGAGCGCCCGGTGCGGCGCTGGCTGCGCAGAACGTCCAGCAGCGACCACGCCGAGGCCCCGAGGATGCGGATGACGATCTCGCGGTCGGAGAACGAGGTGTAGTTGTAGGGAATCTCGCGGAGCCGTGCGCTCATGCGCTAACGCCTTGGTTTGCAGCGGAAAACCGGATAAGCATCATACACTACCGCAGTGCAATACAGGGGTGTCAGGCGAGTGCGGCCTGGGCCACCAGCCAATAGCGCACGAACTTTCCCGCGGCGATGAACAAGGTGGCCGCGGCAACGTTGACCCGCAGCCAGCCAGCCGCTACGCACAAGGCATCGCCGATCACGGGCGCCCAGGCCAGCAGGAGCAGCGGCGAGCCGTGCCGCTGCAGCCAGGCGATCTCGCGTCCCGGGTGCTGCTTCGGCTTGAACAGGCGCCCGATGGCATAGGAGGTCAGCGCGCCCACCGTATTGCCAAGCGTGGACACGCCCAGCGCCGGCCAGAGCAGTTCCGGGCGCTGCTTCAGCAAACCGAACAGCACCACCTCCGAGCCGCCGGGCAGCAGTGTCGCGGCCAGGAAGCTGCTGAGCAGCAGGCCCGGCAGGGTGAGCAGGGAATCCAATGAGTTCAGGCGTTACCGCAAGCCGTCGAGCATAATGCGGCTTTCATGCTGCAAGGAGATCATGGAGTGACTGTAGAGCAAGTGTTCCGTGCCATCGCCCTCACCGTCGTCGCCGGCCTCTGCGGACTGGCATCCGGGATGGTGCATGCGCAGGCGCCGCGGCCGAACATCGTGTACATCGTGGCCGACGATCAGGGGTTCGCCGATGTCGGCTTCCGCGGTTCCAGCATCCGCACGCCCAACATCGACCAGCTAGCCCAGGGCGGTGCCCGGTTCGAGCAATTCTACGCATACCCGTTCTGCACCCAGGCCCGCGCGGCGCTGCTGACCGGGCGCTACACGCATCGATACGGTCTGCAGACCGTGGTCATCCTCTCCAACGGCAAGTACGGCCTGGCGACCGACGAGTGGATCCTCCCGCAGGCATTGAAGGAAGCGGGCTACAGCACGGCGATGGTGGGCAAATGGCATCTCGGGCACGCCGACCGCAAGTACTGGCCGCTGCAGCGCGGGTTCGACCTCCAGTACGGGCCGCTGCTGGGCGAGATCGACTACTTCACCCACTCCGCCCACGGCACCCGCGACTGGTTCCGCCAGGAGCGCCCGCTCAAGGAGAAGGGTTACGTCACCGAGCTGCTCGGCCGCGAGGCGGTCAGGATCGTCGAGCGCCACGACAAGAGCAAGCCGCTGTTCATGTATCTGGCCTTCACCGCGCCCCATGCACCGTACCAGGCGCCGCAGGCGTACCTGGACCGCTACCGGGACGTCGAGGACGCCAGCCGCCGCGCCTATGCGGCCATGATCACCGCGATGGACGACCAGATCGGCGCGGTGCTCAAGGCCCTGGAGCGCCGCGGGATGCGCGACAACACCCTGATCGTGTTCCAGAGCGACAACGGCGGCCCGGCATCGGCGCAGTTCACCGGCGAGATCGACATGTCCAAGGCAACCATCCCCGCCAGCAACGCCCCGTATCGGGACGGCAAGGGCATGCTCTACGAGGGCGGCACGCGCGTGGTGGCACTGGCGAACTGGCCGGGCCGCATTCCGGCGGGCACCGTGGTGGACCAACCCATGCAGATCGTGGACATGTACCCCACCCTCGCGGCGCTCGCGGGTGCATCCACCGGCAAGAGCAAACCGCTGGATGGCATGAACGTCTGGGGGACCATCGCCGAGGGCAGGCCCTCGCCGCGCGACGTGGTCGTGTACGACATCGAGCCGTTCCGGGCCGCGGTGCGCAAGGGCGACTGGAAGCTGGTGTGGCGGACATCGCTGCCGTCCAGCATCGAGCTGTTCAATCTCGCGCAGGATCCTTTCGAGAAGAGCAACCTGGCTGGCGCCAATCCGGCCAAGGTGGCCGAGCTGCAGCAGCTGGCCGAAGCGCAGGCCCGCGAAGCCGTACCGCCCCTGTTCCTGCGCGAGGCCATGGGCGTGGTGAAGGAAGTGCAGATGGGCGCGGTGGCGCTGCCCCTGGATGCGCAGGGGGACGCCAAAGCCATCGAGATGGAACCCTGACCGCCGACGCCGCCGCGCCCCGCTGCGACAGCAGTCGCGGGCCGGGGGCGTGGTCGGCACTTCCACGCGGCCGCATGTCCGTGACCCGCTGTCACACGCGGGTCATGCTTCCTTAATCCGCCTGTAGGCTGCGCCTGCTCAAATGGCGCGGCATGCACGCGAACCGCGCCGCCCCGCCGCCCGCGCATCACCGCGCGATCTGGCTCTCCGACGTGCACCTCGGGACGTCCGGCTGCCAGGCCGAGTACCTCCTCGACTTCCTGCGCGCACACGAGAGCGACACGCTCTACCTGGTCGGCGACATCATCGACGGCTGGCAGCTGCGCAAGGGCTGGTACTGGCCGCAGGCCCACAACGACGTGGTGCAGAAGGTCCTGCGCAAGGCCCGCAAGGGCACGCGCGTGATCTTCGTGCCGGGCAACCACGACGCGATGGCACGGCAGTTCTCCGGGCTGGCGTTCGGCGAGATCCAGGTGATGGAGGACGCGGTCCACACCACGCTCGACGGGCGCCGCCTGTGGATCACGCACGGCGACCAGTTCGACGTGATCATGCAGCACGCGCGCTGGCTGGCCTACGTCGGCGACCGGCTCTACACCCTGATCCTCGCACTCAACCGCTGGTTCAACGCCAGCCGCAAGCGCCTGGGGCTGCCGTACTGGTCGCTGTCGCAGTACCTCAAGCACCAGGTCAAGAACGCGGTGAACTTCATCTCCGCCTTCGAGCGTGTGATGGCCGAGGAGGCGCGCCGCCGCGGCTGCGACGGGGTGGTGTGCGGGCACATCCACAAGGCCGAAGTGCGCGACGTGGACGGCATCCTCTACTGCAACGACGGCGACTGGGTCGAGAGCCTCTCGGCGCTCGTGGAGACGCAGGACGGCGAGCTGCGCATCGTGCACTGGCCGTACCGCGACCGCACCCACCCGGCAGTCGAGCCGGCGCACGAGCAGGTGCCCGCGCACCCGGGACCGCGGCCGCAACCCGAAGAGACGGAGGCACAGATCACATGAGAATCATGCTGGTGACGGACGCTTGGGAGCCGCAGGTGAACGGGGTGGTGCGCACGTTGAAGTCGACCCGGCGCGAGCTCGAGGCGATGGGCCACGAGGTCGGGATGCTCACGCCGCTCGAATTCCGCACGGTGCCCTGCCCGACCTATCCGGAGATCCGCCTGTCGCTGTTCCCCGGCGGCGGCGTTGCGCGACGCATCCGGGAATTCTCGCCGGAGGCGCTGCACATCGCGACCGAGGGACCGCTGGGGATGGCGGCGCGCCGCCATGCCCTGCGCGAGGGCCTGCCGTTCACCACGGCGTATCACACCCGCTTCCCGGAGTACGTGCAGGCCCGCTTCGGCTTTCCGCTGGCGTGGACGTACCGGTTCCTGCGCTGGTTCCACCGGCCCTCGCGCGCGGTGATGGCACCGACGCCCACCGTGGTCCGCGACCTGCGCAGCTGGGGCTTCGACAATGCGGTGCTCTGGAGCCGCGGCGTCGATCTCGACGTGTTCCGCTTCGGGCGCGGCAACCGCCTCGCAAGCGAGCCGCCGATCTTCCTGTACGTGGGCCGCGTGGCGGTCGAGAAGAACGTCGAGGCCTTCCTCGAGCTCGACCTGCCCGGGTCCAAGTGGGTGGTGGGCGAGGGGCCGGCGCTGCCGGCGATCCGGGCCCGGTACCCCGAGGTCAACTACCTGGGGGTGCTGGACCAGGCGGCGCTGGCAGAGGTCTACGCCAGCGCCGACGTGTTCGTCTTCCCCAGCCGGACCGACACGTTCGGCCTGGTCCTGCTCGAGGCGATGGCGTGCGGGCTGCCGGTGGCCGCCTACCCGGTCACCGGCCCGCTCGATGTGCTCGGCCGGTCAGCCGGCGGGGTGATGGACGAGGATCTGCGCAAGGCGTGCCTGGACGCACTGCGGATCGATCGGGCGACGGCACGGGAGCACGCGGAGCGGTACAGCTGGCGCGCGGCGACCGAGCAGTTCGTGCGTCACCTGCATCCCGTCACTGGCGCCGACGCGCCCCGGAGGCATGCGCGGGCGGCCGCGCAGCGGACCTGACGGTCTTCACGGAGGAAACCTGGCGCGCCCGGCGGGATTCGAACCCACGACCCCTGGCTTCGGAGGCCAGTACTCTATCCACTGAGCTACGAGCGCGTGAATGGCGGCCCGGAGCGTGTCCGGGTTGCGCCATCATAGCCGTTCGCACCGGCCCCGTCCACGCGACACTGTTGTAGGAACGACGTAAGGCCTTATAATTTCGGGTTTGTCTGATCCCAACCCCGCCTTACCTCGAGGAAAGCGCATGAGCGATGCCAAGAACGGAGAGCCGACCGGCCTGATCACGAACTGGAAGCAGCTGCTGGTGGCGGGGGTGCTGGCCTTCGTGGTGCCGGTCCTGCTCATCATCGCGATCGTGCAGGTCATCACCGGCGGCATGAAGACCAGCGCGAACAACCCCGCCATGTCCCAGCAGGCCATCGAGGCCCGGATCAAGCCGGTGGGCGAGATCAACGTCGCAGGCGCCGGCGGTGCGGCAACGCCCGCCCCGACCGCCCCTGCGGCGGCGCCAGCCGCCGTGCCTGCCGCACCGGCCAAGGCCAAGAGCGGCAGCGAGGTGTACCAGTCGGTGTGCACCGCCTGCCACGGGGCAGGCCTGGCGGGTGCCCCCAAGACCGGCGATGCCGCCGCCTGGAAAGCCCGCATCGCGCAGGGCAAGGACACGCTCTACACGCACGCCATCCAGGGCTTCAAGCTGATGCCGGCCAAGGGCGGCAACACCGCCCTGAGCGACGCGGAGGTCAAGGCGGCCGTGGATTACATGCTGGCCCAGGCCAAGTAGCCCGCCAGCGGTTCGCACGACAGGGGCGCGGCACGAGTCGCGCCCCTTTTTGTTTGTTTCCTGTCCACGTCTGCTTCGGCACGGGGGGCCATGGCGACCTACGCGATCGGCGATGTGCAGGGATGCTTCGAGCCCCTGCAGGACCTGCTCGACCGGATCCGCTTCGATCCGGTCGAGGATCGGCTCTGGTTCGTCGGCGACCTGGTGAACCGAGGTCCCGACTCGCTCGCCACCCTGCGCTACGTGCAGTCGCTGGGTGACACGGCCGTCACCGTGCTCGGCAACCACGACCTGCACCTGCTCGCGGTGGCGGAAGGGTTCGCGAAACTCAAGCGCGACGACACCCTCGACGAGCTCCTGGCCGCGCCCGACCGCGAGGATCTGCTGGACTGGCTGCGCCATCGCAACCTGATGCACTTCGAGGCCGGCGTGGCGATGGTGCATGCGGGCCTGCTGCCGGCGTGGACGGTGACGCGCGCACTGGAGCTGGCCGGGGAGGTCGAAGCGCAGCTGCGCGCGCCCACCTACCGCAGCTTCCTCGCCCGCATGTACGGCAACCACCCGGATCGCTGGGACGACGGTCTCACCGGACCCGACCGTCTGCGGGTCATCGTGAACGCGATGACGCGGATGCGGGTATGCACGCCTGACGGGGAGATGGAGTTCAGCCACAAGGGCAAGCCCGAGGACCCGCCGCCCGGCTTCATGCCGTGGTTCGAGGTGCCGGGTCGGCAGAGCCGCGACACCCCGGTGATCTTCGGGCACTGGTCCGCGCTGGGACTGCTGCGCGAGCCGAACATCTGCTGCCTGGATACCGGCTGCCTGTGGGGCCGCAGGCTCAGTGCGTTCCGGCTCGAGGACCGACGTGTGTTCCAGATCGGCTGCCGCCGGTCCGGGGCAGCGAAAGGGCGTGCGCGATGAGCTCCCGGCACTGGTGCGCGAGCTCGCGCCGGGTCCTGCCTTCGGGCTCGACCACCCCTGCGATCACCAGTTCCACCTTGAGCTGCGGCTGGGCCAGGATCAGCTTCAGCGACTCCAGCAGCGAGCGGTCTCCCGCGTAGGAGGCGTCCGCGTTCGGCGTGCCGTCGGGCAGCGGGTAGCGCAGTCCGGCGCTGACCAACCGCGCGCCGCAGGACAGCGCGGGCTGGAACAGGGAGGCGTGGAAGGGCAGCACGTGCGTGCCGTCCGTGGTCGTGCCTTCGGGAAACAGGCCGATGTGCTCGCCGCGTGCGAGGATCTCGGCGATCTCGCGGTTGATCCGGTGGGTGTCGTGCCGGCGTGTGCGTTCGATGTACACGGTGCCCGCACGCGCCGCGAGCCAGCCGATGACCGGCCAACCGCGGATGTCGGACTTGGCGATGAAGCGCACCGGCGAGACCGAGTGGATCACCCAGATATCGAGCCACGAAACGTGGTTGGTCACCACCATGGTGGGCGCGTGCCCGCGGGGCATGCGGCCGCGGACGTGGACCTTGACACCCAGGATGTGCAGCAGGCGGCGCGACCAGCCGCGGATGATGCGCAGCTCGGTGCGGCTGTCGACCAGGGGGAACACCACCGCGGCGATCGAGCAGCCGACGACGATGTGCAGGGCGAGGCGCAGCCCGCGCCAGACGCGGGTCGCCGCGGACGTGGGTCGCCCGGTCCGCGCCCCTGCGCTCACCACACCCGCGTCCGGAAGGCCTCCTGGAAGCGTGCAGCGATCTCGTCGCGGGTGAAGCGGTGGTTCTGGCCCCCGCGCGAGGCGATCTTGATCGCGCCCAGCAGGGACGCAAGGCGGCCGGTGAGGGCCCAGTCCATGCCGTTGGCCAGTCCGTACAGCAGGCCGGCACGATACGCGTCGCCGCAACCGGTCGGATCGGTGATGGAGGCGGGCTTGACCGCTGGGATGCTCAGCTGCTCGCCGCCCGCATAGATGGTCGAGCCGTCCCCGCCCCGGGTCACGATTAGCGCCTTCAGCGAACGCGCCATCTGCTCCAGCGAGCGGCCGGTGCGCTCCTGCAGCAGCCGCGCCTCGTAGTCGTTCACGGTGACGTAGGTCGCCTGCTCCACGAAGCGCAGCAGCTCCTCGCCGTTGAACATCGGCATGCCCTGGCCCGGATCGAAGATGAACGGCACGCCGAGCTCGGCGAACTCGCGCGCGTGCTGCAGCATGCCGTCGCGGCCGTCCGGCGCGACGATCCCCAGCGACACGTCCTTCGCGTCCCGCACGCTGTTGAGGTGCGAGAAGCTCATCGCCCCGGGGTGGAAGGCGGTGATCTGGTTGTCGTCCAGGTCGGTGGTGATGAACGCCTGCGCGGTGAAGGCCTCGGGCACCTGGCGCACGTGCGCCTGGCTCAGGCCCAGCTGCTGCAGGCGATAGGAGTACGGCCCGTGGTCCTGTCCGATCGCGGCCATGATCAGCGGCCGGCCCCCGAGCAGGTTCAGGTTGTAGGCGATGTTGCCGGCGCAGCCGCCGAACTCGCGGCGCATGTCCGGCACCAGGAACGAGACGTTCAGGATGTGGATCTGATCGGGCAGGATGTGGTGCTTGAAGCGATCCTTGAACACCATGATGGTGTCGTAGGCCATCGAACCGCAGATGAGCGTGTGCATTAGCGAGTGACGAACAGGGGTTTGAGGTCGAGGATGCGCTCGATCCGGTCGGCGACCTGCTGCGCGACGGTGCGCGAAGGATAGGGACCGGCCTGGACGCGGTAGAGCCCGTCACCGGGGAACACGTTGGCCATGCCGTCGAGGGACGGGAGTTCGGCGCGCATGCGGCGCAGGAAGCTGTCGGCGTTGTCCTGCGATCCGAAGGCGCCCAGCTGCAGGTAGATGCCCGGAGCAGGCGCGCTCACCACCGCCTCCGCTGCGGCTGGGGAGGACGGGGCTGCGGGCGGTGGCGCTGCAGGGGCCGGTGCGGCAGGAGAAGGCTTGTACACCGCCTCCACGATCTCGGGCTCGGCGACCGGTGCCTGCCCCGGAATGATGCTTTCCACGCGCACGCGCGCGCTGCCGTTGGACAGGATGCCGAGCTTGTAGGCGGCGGTGTACGACAGGTCGATGATGCGGTCGGAGTGGAACGGACCGCGGTCGTTGACCCGCACCACCACCGAGCGGCTGCCGTCCACCCGTGTGACGCGGGCATAGCTGGGGATGGGCAGCGTCGGGTGCGCGGCCGTCATCGCGTACATGTCGTAGATCTCGCCCGATGCGGTGGGCTGCCCGTTGTAGCGCTTGCCGTACCACGACGCGATGCCGGTCTCGCTGTACGGCTGCAGCGCGGTCATGGGCACGTAGGTGCGGCCCATGGCGGTGTAGGGCCGGGCGTTGGCCGCACGGATGGGCTCGGCGCGCGGCTGTGCGTCGGGCACAGCGTCGAGGTTGGCCGGCGGATTGGCCTCCGGGCCGTCGTCGAGGTAGTAGCCGCCGGGGCGGCTGGCGGCACCTGCGCCGGTGCTGCCACCGCTGCCCGGGGTGCGCGGTCCGCTGCTCGCGCACGCACCGAGCACCGCGACCAGGAGCGTGGCCGTGACCAGCCGCATGCAGGTGCCTGCGCTCAACTCTTCACCAGCCGCTTGTGGGTGTGGATGCTCATCAGGATACCCATGCCGAACAGGATGGTCACCAGCGACGTGCCGCCGTAGCTGATCAGCGGCAGCGGCACGCCGACCACCGGCAGGATGCCGCTGACCATGCCCATGTTCACCGCCACGTAGGTGAAGAAGGTGAGCGTGATGGCGCCGGCGATCAGCCGGGTAAACAGGGTGGAGGCGTTGAAGGTGATGAACATGCCGCGCCCGATCACGAACAGGAACAGGGTCACCAGGATGAAGTTGCCGAACAGCCCGAACTCCTCGGAGAACACGGCGAAGATGAAGTCCGTGCTGCGCTCGGGCAGGAAGTCGAGGTGGGCCTGGGTGCCGTTCAGCCAGCCCTTGCCGAAGAAGCCGCCCGACCCGAGCGCGATCGCCGCCTGGATGGTGTGATAGCCGGCACCCAGCGGATCCTGGTTGGGGTCGAGCAGCGTCAGCACCCGGCGCTGCTGGTAGTCGTGCATCAGGGACCACAGCACCGGCAGGCTGGCCAGGCCCGCCACGGTCATCCCGATCAGGATGCGCCAGCTCAGCCCGGCCAGGAAGATCACGAAGAAGCCGGCGGCGGCGATCAGGAGCGAGGTTCCCAGGTCCGGCTGTTCCGCGATCAGCAGCACCGGCACGGCGAGCATGACTCCGGCGATCGCGAAGTCACGCAGCTTGAGGATCGCCTCGTAACGGTCGAAGTACCACGCGAGCGCGAGCGGGACGCCGATCTTCATCAGTTCCGAGGGCTGGATGCGCGTGACGCCCAGGTCGAGCCAGCGCTGCGCGCCGTTGACGATCTCGCCCACCGCGGCCACCGCGACCAGCAGGACCAGGCCCAGCACGTACACCGGCAGCGCGAGGCGCTGCAGGTAGTGCGGCGGAATGTTGGCCGCGACCCACATCACCAGGAACGCCGCGAGGATGTTGGCGAGCTGGTTGCCGACCCGCGAGAAGCTCTCGCCGGAGGCGCTGTAGAGCGTGATCAGGCCGACCACCAGCAGCGCGCCCACCGCGGCCAGCAGGTAGCTGTCCACGTGCCGGCCCAGGTAGAGCAGCAGGCGGTTAATCATTCTCCACCTCCGAATCCTCTTCCTTGGCCTCGCCCGGCGGCTCCTTGCCGAGCAGGTAGAAGTCCATCACCTTGCGCGCCACCGGGGCGGCGCTCGAACTGCCGTGGCCGCCATTCTCGACCAGCACCGCGACCGCGATGGTGGGGGCGTCCGCCGGCGCGAAGGCCACGAACAGGGCGTGGTCGCGGTGGCGCTCCTGCACGCGCTTCTCGTCGTACTTCTCGTTCTGCTTCATCCCCACCACCTGCGCCGTGCCGGTCTTGCCCGCGATCCGGTACTCCGCGCCCATGCCGGCCACCGCGGCAGTGCCGCCGGGCTTGAGCACGTCCACCATCGCATCGGTCACGATCTGCAGGTTCTCGGTCTGCAGCTCGATGCGGCCCACCGGCTCGACGTCGATGCTGCGCAAGGCGTTGGTCTGGCTGTTCTGCACGTGCCGCACGGTGTGCGGACGGAAGATCACGCCGTGGTTGGCCAGCACGGATACGGCCTGCGCGAGCTGCATCGGGGTGGCCAGGTTGTAGCCCTGGCCGATGCCCACCGAGATGGTGTCCCCGGGGAACCACTTCTGCTGGAAGCGCTTCATCTTCCACTGCTCGGAGGGCAGCAGCCCGCCGGCCTCGCCGTCGATGTCGATGCCGGTCTTCTTGCCGAAGCCGAACTGGCCGAGGAAGCGGTGGATGTTGTCGATCCCCATGTCGTGCGCCAGCCCGTAGTAATAGGTGTCGCACGACACGACGATGGACTTGTGCAGGTCGACCATGCCGTGGCCGCCCTGCTTCCAGTCGCGCCAGCGGTGGTTGCCGCCGAGGCTGAAGAAGCCGGGATCGGCGATCGTGTAGCGGGGGGTGCGCTTGCCCAGCTCGAGCGCGGCCAGGGCCATGAACGGCTTGATCGTGGAGCCGGGCGGGTAGACGCCCTGCAGCGCGCGATTGTTCAGCGGATGATCCGGCGAATTGTTGAGCAGCTCCCAGTTCTGCGGGTCGATCCCGTCCACGAACAGGTTGGGATCGAAGCCGGGCTTGCTCACCAATGCGAGCACGCCGCCGGTGGTCGGATCGAGCGCGACCAGGGCGCCGCGGCGGTTGCCGAACACGCGCTCGGCGACGTTCTGCAGCCGCGCGTCGATCGACAGCAGCAGGTTGTTGCCCGACACCGGCAGGGTGCTGCGCAGGGTGCGCACCGCACGCCCGCCGGCGTCGGTCTCGACCTCCTCGAAGCCGGTGGTGCCGTGCAGCTCGCGCTCGTACCTGCCCTCCAGCCCGGCCTTGCCGATGAAGTCCGAGCCGGTGTAGTTGGCGGCGACGCCTTCCCTGTCGAGGGCCTCCATGTCGGTCCTGGTCAGGCGCCCGATGTAGCCCAGCACGTGCGAGGCGACCTCGCCGTTGGGGTAGTGGCGGAACAGCCGCGCGCGGATGTCCACGCCCGGAAAGCGGTACTTGTTGGCGGCGAAGCGCGCCACTTCCTCGTCGCTCAACCGGGTGCGGATCGGGAGGCTGGCGAAGTCGTGTCCTTCGTCGAGCAGCTTGCGGAAGCGCTTGCGATCCTTGGGCGCGATCTCGACCACCTGGCCGAGCTCGGCGATGAGCGGCTCCAGCGGGCCGGCCTTGCTGGGCGTGATCTCCAGCGTGTAGGCGGCGTAGTTGTGCGCCAGCACCGCGGAGTTGCGGTCCAGGATCAGCCCGCGGTTGGGGATGATCGGGACGATGGAGATGCGGTTATTCTCGGCCAGGGTGTGGTAGTAGTCGTGCCGCAGCACCTGCAGGTAGAACAGGCGGGTGAGCAGGATCAGGAAGACGGTGAGCACCAGGCCGGCGGACACCGCGAGCCGCACCTGGAAGTTGCGCAGCTCCTTCTGGTGATCGCGCAGCTCGGCGCGGCGGGCGCCGCCGAGCATGATGGGATCGGAATCGCGGCGGGCCGAGAAGCGGCGGAACAGCTTCATGGCGCGCGCGCCGCGCGGGGCGTCACACCGCGTCCGCGCTGGCGCGGGGGCGCAGCGGCAGGCGGATCAGGCTGAACAGGGCAGGCCACAGCAGCGCACCGACGATCGCGGCGGCGAAGTAGAGCGGCCCGGGGAACTCGTTGCCCGCGACCAGCCGCACCAGCAGCATCACGCCCTGGGCCGCGAGCAGGATGGCGAGCACGTGCAGGACCTGCTGGCGCATCCCGAACATCACGATGCGCCGGTGCAGCAGGATCGCCAGATACATCAGCACGGCATATGCGAGCGCGTGCTGCCCGAACAGGCTGCCGTCCTGCACGTCCATGGCCAGGCCGAGCAGCCAGGCGGGCAGGAAGCCCACGCGGCGCGGGTGGTAGACGACCCAGTAGATCAGCGTGAGCGCGATCAGGTCCGGCCGCAGCACCTGCAGGATGCTGGGCAGCGCGAGCAGGTTGCCGAGCAGCGCGACCAGCAGCGTGAGCGCGATGTAGCCCGGGCTGACCGGACGCAGGATCTCGGCGTGCTGGACGTGGTCGGGGGCGGGCGCGTGCAGGCGCATCAGCGCTTCCCCCTGGGGTGAGCGACTGTCGGGGCCGGGGCCGGCGCCTCGCCTTCGACCAACGGGTTCTCGGGCGGCGGGCTGGCCATGCCGACCACCAGCACCTGCCCATAGCTACTCACCCCGGCCGCCGGCGTGCAGGTGATGCGCGCAAATGCGTAGGCAGCGTTGCGCTCGATGTTGCTCACGGTCGCCACCGGCAGGCCGGAAGGATAGGTGCCATCGATCCCGGAGGTCACCAGCACGTCGCCGTTCTGGATATCGGCATTGACCGGCATGAAGCGCAGCTCCAGGGTGCCGTCGTAGCCGATGCCGAAGGTGACCCCGCGCAGCCCGCTGCGCAGCACCTGGATCGGCACCGCCTGCTCCTTGTCGGTGATCAGCGTCACCTCGGAGACCCAGGGCAGCACCCGCGTCACCTGGCCGATGACGCCAGTGCGGTCGATGACCGCCGAGCCGGGCTTGACGTCATGCTGGCTCCCGCGATCGATCACGACGCGACGGGAGAACGGATCGCGCGGGGCATACAGGATGTCCGCCGCGACCGTGGTGCGGGCCACGCGCTCGCGCATGGTCAGCAGCTGGCGCAGGTAGTCGTTCTCCTTGGCCAGCGCCTCGACCCGCTGCAGGTCCGCGGCGTTCTGCATGGCCTGCTGCTGCAGCGCCTGGTTCTGGGTGCGCAGCGTGGACTGGGTGACGAAGAACTCGCCGCTGCGCTCGATCAGCTCGCCCGGCAGCGCGGACAGCCGCTGC
Source organism: uncultured Burkholderiales bacterium (assembly GCA_964523885.1). Classification (GTDB taxonomy): domain Bacteria; phylum Pseudomonadota; class Gammaproteobacteria; order Burkholderiales; family SHXO01; genus SHXO01. The sequence continues at coordinate 56,594 of CAZFYX010000017.1, forward strand.
AGGGGATAGAGCACCACCGCCACCGCCTGCCGCAGCACCTGCAGGTACCCGAAGCGGGCGTCGGCGACCAGCAGCACGATGGAGAGGATGGAGAAGAAGGCAAACCGCGTGATGAGGCTGGGCCCGCGCTTGAAGAACGGAGGGGGGGAGTATTCCATTCAGGGCTTGGCGCGCAGCTGAAGCCGGGGGCCGGACGGGTCGAGGGGGGCTGGGGCGCGGGGCGCCGGAGCGCCCCGCTGGCCGGACTCGGCTCGCCCCTCAGTCGCTGGTGAAGATGGTACCGACCTTGTCCATGCGCTCAAGGGCCTTGCCCGAGCCGCGCACAACGCAGGTCAGCGGATCCTCGGCCACGATCACGGGCAGCCCGGTCTCTTCCATCAGCAGGCGGTCGATGTCGCGCAGCAGCGCGCCGCCGCCGGTGAGCACCATGCCCTTCTCGGCGATGTCGGCGCCGAGCTCCGGCGGGGTCTGCTCCAGGGCCGACTTGACCGCGCTGACGATGCTGTTGAGCGGCTCGGTCAGGGCCTCGAGGATCTCGTTGCTGGAGATGGTGAAGCTGCGCGGGATGCCTTCGGCCAGGTTGCGGCCCTTGACCTCCTTCTCGCGCACCTCGCTGCCCGGGAAGGCCGAGCCGATCTCCTTCTTGATCTCCTCGGCGGTGGTCTCGCCGATGAGCATGCCGTAGTTGCGGCGGATGTAGTTGATGATGGCTTCGTCGAACTTGTCGCCGCCCACCCGCACCGACCCGGCGTAGACGATGCCGCCCAGCGAGATCACCCCCACCTCGGTGGTGCCGCCGCCGATGTCCACCACCATCGAGCCGGTCGCCTCGTCCACCGGCAGGCCGGCGCCGATGGCCGCAGCCATCGGCTCCTCGATCAGCTCCACCTTGCGGGCGCCGGCGCCGTACGCCGACTCCCGGATGGCCCGCCGCTCCACCTGGGTCGAGCCGCACGGCACGCAGATCACGATCCGCGGGCTGGGCGAGAACAGGCGGTTGTCGTGGACCTTCTTGATGAACTGCTTGAGCATCTGCTCGGTCACGGTGAAGTCGGCGATGACGCCGTCCTTCATCGGCCGGATGGCGATGATGTTGCCGGGTGTGCGGCCGAGCATCTGCTTGGCGGCGAGACCCACCTCCTGGATCACCTTCTTGCCGTTGGGCCCGCCTTCCTGGCGGATGGCCACGACGGATGGCTCGTTGAGGACGATGCCCTTGCCGCGAACGTAGATCAGGGTGTTGGCAGTGCCGAGGTCGATGGCGAGGTCGTTGGAGAAATAGCCGCCAAGGAATCCGATCATGAACCTCCCGGTTGGAATTGCTGTGCAGGCTGCGGGCCCGGATGTGTCATCTCGGAGGAGTTCGAGCCTGGCTGGGTAAAGCGTCTATAATAACGCAGTCGCACAGTGAGACGAAGCAGAAGGCTGGCGGATGCGGCCATCGCGCGGCGATCACGCCGCGGCTTACGCGAACATCGGTCAACGCCCCGCACTGCTTTAGCCCCTTCGCAGCGTAACCTGCATCTTTTCCATGGCCCTGTCCCTCGACGACGTCAGGCGCATCGCCGCGCTCGCGCGCATCGCGGTTTCGGACGATGAAGCCGGGCAGGCGCTCGCCCAGCTGTCCGGGATCTTCGGCCTCATCGAGCGCATGCAGGCAGTCGACACCCGCGGCATCGAACCCATGTCGCACGCCCAGGACCTGATCCTGCGCCTGCGCGCGGATTGCGTGTCCGAGCCCGACCAGCGCGAGCTGTTCCAGTCGGTGGCGCCGCAGGTGGAGGCCGGCCTCTACCTGGTTCCCAAGGTCATCGAGTAGCCTTTCCACCCCGGGCATGCCCTTGGACCCGCTCCTCAACGCCACCCTCGTCGAGCTCGCCCAGGCGCTGCGCAGCCGCCGCGTCTCGGCCGGGGAGCTCGCCCGCCTGTTCCTGGACCGTGCCGCGCGGCTCGATCCGGGCCTCAACGCCTACATCACGCTCGATCGGGAGCGCACCCTGGAGCAGGCCCGCGCCGCCGACGAACGCCTGGCCCGCGGCGAGGGCGGCCCGCTGACCGGGATCCCGGTCGCCCACAAGGACATCTTCTGCGCCCGGGGCTGGCGCACCACCTGCGGCTCGCGCATGCTGGAGCACTTCGTCGCGCCCTATGACGCGCATGTCATCGAGCGCTTCGCCGCGGCCGGCGCGCCGCTGTTGGGCAAGACCAACATGGATGAGTTCGCGATGGGCTCGTCCAACGAGAACTCCTACTTCGGCCCGGTGCGCAATCCCTGGGACCGGGCCGCCGTCCCGGGCGGCAGCTCGGGCGGGTCGGCGGCTGCGGTGGCGGCGCGCCTGGCGCCGGCTGCCACCGGCACCGATACCGGCGGCTCCATCCGGATGCCGGCCGCCCTGTGCGGCGTCTCCGGCATCAAGCCGACCTACGGGGTGGTGTCGCGCTACGGCATGATCGCCTATGCCTCCAGCCTCGACCAGGGCGGGCCGCTGGCCAAGAGCGCCGAGGATCTCGCCCTGCTGCTCAACGTCATGGCCGGCTTCGACCCGCGCGACTCGACCTCGCTGGAGCGGCCAGCCGAGGACTACGGCCGGGCGCTGGGACAGCCCCTGGCCGGGCTGCGCATCGGCCTGCCGAAGGAGTACTTCGGCGCCGGCCTGGCGCGCGATGTCGGCGCGGCGGTGGAGGCAGCCGTGGCGCAGTTCCGCCGGCTCGGCTGCGAGGTGCGCGAGGTGACGCTGCCGCGCTCGGAGCTGTGCATCCCGGTCTACTATGTGCTCGCCCCTGCCGAGGCCTCGAGCAACCTAGCCCGCTACGACGGCGTGCGCTACGGCCACCGCGCGGCGGAGTACACCGACCTCAACGACATGTACCGCCGCAGCCGCGCCGAGGGCTTCGGCGCGGAGGTGAAGCGGCGCATCCTGGTCGGCACCTACGTGCTCTCGCACGGCTACTACGACGCGTACTACATCCAGGCGCAGAAGCTGCGGCGCCTGATCGCCGAGGACTTCGCCCGCGCGTTCGAGCAGTGCGACCTGATCCTGGGCCCGACCTCGCCCGGTGTGGCCTTCGACCTCGGCGCCAAGAGCGGGGACCCGGTCGAGATGTACCTGTCGGACATCTACACCACGGCCGTGAACCTCGCCGGCCTGCCCGGCATGTCGATCCCGTGCGGCTTCGGCGACAGGGGCCGCCCGGTCGGCCTGCAGCTGGTCGGCAACTACTTCCAGGAAGCGCGCATGCTGGGCGCCGCGCACCAGTACCAGCTGCAGACCGACTGGCACCTGCGGGTGCCGGCCGGGGTGGAATAGGGACCATGGCGATGGACTGGGAAGTCGTCATCGGGTTGGAAACCCACGCGCAGCTCTCCACGCAGTCGAAGATGTTCTCCGGCGCGTCGACGGCATTCGGCGCTGCGCCCAACACGCAGGCCTGCGCTGTCGATCTCGCGCTGCCCGGCGTGCTGCCGGTTGCCAACCGGGCTGCGGTCGAACGCGCCATCCGCTTCGGCCTGGCGGTGGGCGGCACCATCCACCGGCGCTCGATCTTCGCCCGCAAGAACTACTTCTACCCGGACCTCCCCAAGGGCTACCAGATCAGCCAGTACGAGTTGCCGGTGGTGACCGGCGGCAGCCTGCGCATCCACGTGGGCGAGGCCGGAAAGGACGTGCGCCTGACCCGCGCCCACCTCGAGGAGGACGCCGGCAAGTCCCTGCACGAGGATTTCCACGGCATGAGCGGCATCGACCTCAACCGCGCCGGGACGCCGCTGCTCGAGATCGTCACCGAGCCCGACCTGCGCAGCGCCGAGGAAGCCGTCGCCTACGCCCGCACGCTGCACGCGCTGGTGCGCTGGATCGGCATCTGCGACGGGAACATGCAGGAAGGCTCGTTCCGCTGCGACGCCAACGTGTCGGTGCGGCGGGTGGGCGACCCGAAGCTGGGCACGCGCTGCGAGATCAAGAACCTCAACTCCTTCCGCTTCCTCGAGCGCGCCATCCTGTACGAGGTGCGCCGCCAGATCGAGCTGATCGAGGACGGCGGCAAGGTGGTGCAGGAAACCCGCCTGTACGACCCCGACCGGGATGCCACCCGGTCGATGCGCTCGAAAGAGGACGCCCAGGACTACCGCTACTTCCCCGATCCGGATCTGCTGCCGCTGGAGGTGACCGAAGCCTGGCTGGAGGAAGTGACGCGGTCGATGCCGGAGCTGCCCGCGGCCAAGCGCGGACGGCTCGTGCGCGACTTCGGCCTGCCGGAGTACGACGCGGCCGTGCTCACGGGCACCCGCGAGATGGCGGACTACTTCGAGGCGCTGATCGCTGCGCTGCCGGCGCAGCCCAAGCTGTGCGCGAACTGGGTGATGGGTGAGCTGTCGGCGCGGCTCAACCGCGAGGATCTGGAGATCGCGCAGAGCCCGATCTGCGCCGGGCGCATGGCCGGCTTGCTGGCGCGCATCGCCGACGGCACGATCTCGGGCAAGATCGCGAAGGACGTGTTCGAGGCGATGTGGAGCGGGGTGGAGAGCGCCGACCAGATCATCGATGCGCGCGGGCTGCGGCAGATCTCGGATTCCGGTGCGCTGGAAGCACTGGTGGCGGGCGTGCTGGAAGCCAACCCGGCCCAGGTCGCCGAATACCGCGCCGGCAAGGAGAAGGCCTTCAACTACCTGGTCGGCCAGGCGATGAAGGCGAGCAAGGGCAAGGCCAATCCGGCCCAGCTCACCGAGCTGCTGAAGCGGCGTTTAGTTCAATGACCGCAAGGCGTGACGAGGACGGCGCAGGAGTCGTTTGACGTTCGCGGAGCTCTCCGCATGCTGTCACGCACGTCGGCCGCTGCAGTTCACTGGGTGAGCTGCGTCAGCTCCATGTAGCGCTGCTTGTCCTGGTCGAAGCGCGAACGGATCGCCTCGATCTGGGCCTGGTGCCGGCCGACATCGGTACGCAGGCCGTCGAGCTCGAGCTTCTGGTCGGCGATGTCGTCCTGGAGGTGCTGGGGCACCGGCTTGCCGGACTTGCGGATCGCCTCGGCCTTGGCCTCCAGCTCGCCCATGCGGTCCTCGGCGCGCTTGAGCCGCGGCTCGATGCCCTTGATCGCCTGGGTGGGCAGCTGCAGGTTGCGCTCGCGCGCCTCGTCGATCTCGCGCGGGCTGGTATAGGTGTTCAGCAGCGCGGTGTCGCGGCGGCGCTGCTCGTAGACCTTCTTCTGGTCCTCGCGGTCGCGGCGGATCTTGTCCTCCGCCAGCTTGCGCTGCTCGGCGGTGGCGACGGCGTCGATTCGGCGCACGGTCAACCCGCTCTTGCTCATCTCGGTCCCGCCCTGCTCCCGGTACTCCACTGGGATGGACTGGCCGTAGTGGGTCACACCCTTGTCATCCACCCACTTGTATATGCGCCCTGCAGGCTGCGACGCACCCGGCTTTGCGCTCGGGCTCCGCTGCGCAGCGCCGGCGGCGTCGGCAAGGGCCAGCAGACAGGCCAGCCCGAGCAAGACCGAAGCAAGCCTAGGGTGCATGGGGAACGGCTCCGTACTGAGTGCGATAGCCGGCCACCATCTGCAACTCGCGTGCCATTCCACCCTGTTGAGACAGATAGGAAACCAGGTCGTCGAGGCTGGCGATGCTCATGACAGGCAGCTGGAACATCGACTCCACCTCCTGCGCCGCGGACAAGGTGCCTGCCCCGCGCTCCATCCGGTCCAGCGAGATGACGACGCCGCAGGGCGTCGCCCCCGCCGCGCGGATCAGCTCCACCGACTCGCGCACCGAGGTTCCTGCGGAGATGACGTCGTCGATGATGAGGACCCGGCCCGCCAGGGGAGCGCCGACCGTGGTGCCGCCTTCGCCGTGGTCCTTGACCTCCTTGCGGTTGAAGCAGATCGGCACATTTAGCCGATTTTCGGCGAGCGCCACCGCAGCCGCGGTCACCAGGGGGATTCCCTTGTAGGCGGGGCCGAACAGCAGGTCGAACTCGATGCCAGCCGCGAGAATGGCTTTTGCGTAGAATTGCCCCAGCCGCCGCAACGATTCACCATCATTGAACAGTCCGGCGTTGAAGAAGTAGGGAGACAGCCGGCCGGCCTTGGTCTTGAACTCGCCGAAGCGCAGCACCTGCCGCGCGATGGCGAACTCGATGAACTCCCTGCGAAAGCCCTGGTCGACCTGCGTCTGCTGCGTGCGCATCATCACCCTCAATCTGAACGGCATCCGCTCGGCGGTAAGGAAAGGCTTCCTGCAGTGGCTCGCCGCGCAGGACGCCGATGTCACCTGCGTGCAGGAGCTCAAGGCCCAGCCGGGCGACCTGCCCGAGCCGGTGCGCGCGCCCGATGCGCTGCACGGCTACTTCCACTGCGCAGAGCGCCGCGGCTACAGCGGCGTGGGCCTGTACTGCAGGCGCAAGCCCGACTCCGTGCGCGAGGGCCTGGGCATCCCCGACATCGACGCGGAGGGGCGCTTCATCGAGGCCCGCTTCGGCAACCTGAGCGTGGTGTCATTCTACGTGCCCTCGGGCTCCAGCTCCGAGGACCGGCTGGCGGTGAAGTTCCGTTTCCTCGAGCGGGTGATCGACCCGCTGCACCAGCTCGCCAGGAGCGGTCGCGAGGTGGTGATCTGCGGCGACTGGAACATTGCACACCAGGCGATCGACCTGAAGAACTGGCGCGGCAACCAGAAGAACCCCGGCTTCCTGCCCGAGGAGCGCGCCTGGCTCTCGGGCGTGTTCGAGCACCTGGGCTACGTCGACGTGTTCCGCCGCGTGGACGCCCGCCCGGAGCAGTACACGTGGTGGTCGAACCGCGGCCAGGCCTGGGCGAAGAACGTGGGCTGGCGCATCGACTACCAGATCGCCACGCCGGGCATTGCCGCGACGGCGCGCGCGGTGTCGATCTACAAGGACCAGCGCTTCTCCGACCACGCGCCGCTCATCATCGACTACGACCATGCGCTGTAGCACGTCGATGGGTCGTGGAGGCCAGCGGGTGCGCGCGGCATGAGCGGCGCGCGCGACGAGGCCGCCGCCGCCACCACGGCGCAGCGCTCGTGGCGCGAGGACCTGCGCGTCTACCTGGAGCCGCGGGTCGCGCGCATGCTGCTGCTCGGCTTCTCGGCCGGGTTGCCGCTGCTGCTGGTGCTGGGCACGCTCTCGTTCCGGCTGCGGGAGGCAGGCATCGACCGCACGACCATCGGCTTCCTGAGCTGGGTCGCGCTCGCCTACGGGTTCAAGTGGGCCTGGGCACCGCTGGTCGACCGGCTGCCCATCCCGTTCCTCACCCGCACTCTGGGCCGGCGCCGCAGCTGGCTGCTGCTCGCCCAGTCCGGGATCGTGGCGGCGCTCGTCGGCATGGCGCTGTCGGATCCCGCGACGCACTTCCACCAGCTGGTGGCCTTCGCGCTGCTGGCGGCCTTCGCCTCGGCCACGCAGGACATCGCGCTGGATGCGTTCCGCATCGAGTCGGCGGAGGCGAAGTTCCAGGCGGCGATGGCGGCAGCCTACCAGGTGGGTTACCGCAGCGGGATGATCTGCGCGGGTGCCGGCGCGTTGTGGATCGCTGCCGCGTTCGACCCGGACGAAAGCACCTACCAGCACGCGCCCTGGCTCATCGCCTATCTCGTGATGGCCGGACTGATGTCGGTCGGCGTGCTCACCGTGCTGTTCTCGCGCGAGCCGGTGGTGCACGTCTCGGCGGAGACCGCGCAGCTCGAGCGCGAACTGGGCCGGCGCGTACGACTCCCCGGCTGGCCGGCACCGCTCGCCGGCATGGTCAACTGGCTGTATGTCGCGGTCGGCGGTCCGCTCGTCGACTTCGTGCGGCGCTACCGCTGGCAGGCGTTGCTGCTGCTCGCACTGATCGCCACCTACCGGATCTCCGACATCGTGCTGGGCGTGATGTCCAATCCGTTCTACCGCGACATGGGATTCTCGAAGGACCAGGTGGCGACCGTGTCGGGCATGTACGGCATCGTCATGACCCTGGTCGGGTCGGCCATCGGCGGGGTGGTGACGCTGCGGCTGGGCGTGATGCGCGTGCTGTTCCTCGGGGCCGCGCTGTCGGCCGGCACCAACCTGCTGTTCGCATGGCTGTCCACGCTGGGCGCAAACCTGCCGGTGCTGGTACTGGTGATCTCCGCCGACAACCTCAGCGGCGGCCTGGCGAGCGCGGCGTTCATCGCCTACCTGTCGGGCCTCACCAACGTGTCCTACTCGGCTACGCAGTACGCGCTCTTCAGCTCGCTCATGCTGCTGCTGCCGAAGTTCATCGCCGGCTGGTCGGGATGGGTCGTCGATCACTTCGGCTACCAGCTGTTCTTCATCGGCACCGCCATGCTCGGCGTGCCCGTGCTGCTGCTGGTCGGCCTGGCCGCGCGCTACGCCTCCAGGCCGCAGGTACCGCCATCGGCCTGACGGCCGTTCACGCGCGCCCGCGGTCGAGCCGGTACACGGCGAGCGCGCCCAGCACGTTGGGCATGAGCGAGATGCGTTCGCCGTTCTCGTTGATCACCACGCGCTCGAGCCTGCGGATCCCGTGCTCGTCGCAGAACCGCTCGAAGTCGTCGAGGGTGAACAGCCGCACGTTCGGAGAGTTGTACCACTGGTAAGGCAGATGGCGCGACACCGGCATGCGGCCCGACACGATCTGCATGCGGTGGCGCCAGAAGCCGAAGTTGGGGAAGCTGACCACGCCCTCGCGGCCGACGCGCAGCATCTCCTTGATCAGCGTCTCGGTGTGGTGCACCGCCTGCAGCGTCTGCGACAGGATCACGTAGTCGAACGAGTTCGACTCGAAGCCCGACAGGCCGGACTCGAGGTCGATCTGGATCACGTTCACGCCGTTGCGCACGCTGGCGAGCAGCTTGGCGTCGTCGATCTCGATGCCATAGCCGGTCGCGCCGCGGCGCTCGCGCAGGAAGCGCAGCAGCGACCCGTCGCCGCAGCCCAGGTCGAGCACATGGGCACCGGGGCGGATCCACGCCGCGATAGCGTCGAAGTCGTGGCGGCTTGGCAACGGCTTGTGGGCGGTGGTGCTCGCCATGTCAGCCACCCAGCCCGCGTTCGATGTTGTCGAAATACGCGCGCAGCACGCCGTGGTAGCGCGGGTCGTCCATCAGGAACGCGTCGTGGCCATGCGGTGCGTCGATCTCCGCGTAGGACACGTTGCGGCTGTTGTCCACCAGCGCCTTGACGATCTCGCGCGAGCGCGCCGGCGAGAAGCGCCAGTCCGAGGTGAAGGACACCACCAGGAAGGAGGCCTTGGCGCGCGCCAGCGCGCGGGTCAGGTCGCCGTCGTAGTCCGCGGCGGGATCGAAGTAGTCCAGCGCCTTGGTGATGCGCAGGTAGGTGTTGGCGTCGAAATACTCGGAGAACTTGTCGCCCTGGTAGCGCAGGTAGGACTCGATCTCGAACTCGACGTCGAAGTTGAACTTGATCGAGCCGGTGCGCAGCGCACGGCCGAATTTCTCCGCCATCGCGTCGTCGGACAGGTAGGTGATGTGGCCCAGCATCCGCGCCAGGCGCAGGCCGCGCCGCGGCACGACCCCGTGCGCGTAGAAGTTGCCGCCGTGGAAGTCCGGATCGGTGGTGATGGCCTGGCGCGCGACTTCGTTGAACGCGATGTTCTGCGCCGAAAGCTTGGGTGCGGCGGCGACCACGATCGCGTGGCGCACGCGGTCGGGATGGCTCAGCGTCCATTGCAGCGCCTGCATCGCGCCCAGACTGCCGCCGAGCACCGCGGCGAAGCGCTCGATGCCCAGCTGGTCGGCCAGGCGGGCCTGGGCCTCGACCCAGTCCTCCACCGTGACCATCGGGAACTGCGCACCCCACGGTGCGCCGGTGGCGGGATTGATCGTCGCCGGACCGGTCGAGCCGTGACAGCCGCCCAGGTTGTTCACCCCGACGACGAAGAAGCGGTCGGTGTCGAGCGGCTTCCCCGGACCGACCAGGTTGTCCCACCAGCCGACGTTGCGCGGCTGGTCGGCGTAGACGCCGGCGACGTGGTGCGACGCGTTGAGCGCGTGACACACCAGCACCGCGTTGGTCCGTTGCGGGTTGAGCGAGCCATAGGTCTCGTAGGCCAGCTCGTAGGCGTCGATGGACGCGCCGCTGCGCAACCGCAGCGACTGCTCGAAGCGGGCGCGGCTGGGCGAGACCACGCCGACCGACCCGTTGGCGGCCGCAGGCAGCGACGGCGCTTCCACCTTCACGGCGGCCTAGCCCCCGCTCGCCGCTGCTGCGGTGGGGGTGAAGTTGGCCACCGACAGCCGGCGCACCAGCTGCTGCACCGCGTCGCGCTGCATGTCGCGGTACAGGAAGGCCTGCTCGTTCTCCTTGGCCAGCGCGATATCGTCGTCGTAGGTCATGTCGCGCTCGAGCACGATGGTGTCGGCCGGGATCAGCACCTTGCCGCTCTTGTCCTTGAGGCGGAAGGTCACCCAGTAGCGCAGCAGGTATTCCTGCACGCGCCCCTCCGCGTTGAGCGACAGGATCTGCATCCGCTGGTCTTCGCGCAGGATCTCCAGCACGACGTCGGCCTGGGCGGGCGTCTGGGTGAGGGTGGTGCTGCGGCTGTTGCTCTCCACGAAACGCTTGAACTCGCCGCCGAAGGACGAGTAGGCGCCCTCGTTGACGTACAGCGTGGGGAACGGCATCTCGGCCGTGTTCACCGGCTTGAAGCCGCAGCCCGCGGTCAGGACGACGGCCAGCGCCAGCACGACCGTCCGGGAACTCGGGAGCCAGGATCTGCTGTTCATGCGACGATGTTCACCAATCGGTTGGGTACCACCACCACCTTCTTCGGTGCCTGCCCGTCGAGGTGCTTCTGCGCCGGCTCGCTGGCGACGGCGATGCGCTCGATCTCCTCGCGCCCGGCCTGCGCCGGCACGCTGATGCTGCCGCGGGTCTTGCCGTTCACCTGCAGCACGAGCTCGACGACGTCCTGCACCAGGGCGCGCTCGTCCGCCTCGGGCCAGGGCTCGGCGAACACGTCGCCGCCGAAGCCCAGCTCGCGCCACAGATGGTGGCACAGGTGCGGGGTGATCGGCGACTGCAGCCGCAGCAGGACCGACAGCCCTTCCTCGATGACCCGGGCGCCGCGCTCGGGCGCCACGCCCTCGAGCGCGTTGAGGATCTTCATGCACGCCGAGGCCACGGTGTTGAACTGCTGGCGCTGCATGTCGTAGTTGGCCTGCTTGAGGTTGAGATGCACCTCGCGGCGCGCCTTCGCGAGCGAATCCTCGAGCTTGCCGCCAAGCGCGGCGGCGGCAGGCAGCAGCGGCCGCACCTTCGCCTGGTACTCCACCGCGAATGCCCACACCCGGCGCAGGAACCGGTAGGAGCCTTCGACGCCGGAGTCCGACCACACCAGGGTCTGCTCGGGCGGGCTGTTGAACATCATGAAGAAGCGCGCGGTGTCCGCGCCGTACTGGTCCACCAGCGCCTGCGGATCGACACCGTTGTTCTTCGACTTCGACATCGTGCCGATGCCGTCGGACTCGACCGGCAGGCCGTCGGTCCTGAGGATCGCCGCGATGCGGTTGCCGCGCTCGTCGCTCCTGATCTCGACGTCGGCCGGGTTGTAGTACGCGATCCGGCCGGTGCCCTGCTTGCGATAGAAGATCTCGTTGAGCACCATGCCCTGCGTGAGCAGGCGCGCGAACGGTTCGTCGAGCTTCACCAGGCCGCAATCGCGCATCACCCGGGTCCAGAAGCGCGAGTAGAGCAGGTGCAGGATGGCGTGCTCGATCCCGCCGATGTACTGGTCGACCGGCAGCCAGTAATCGGTGCGCTGGTCCACCATCGCGGCGGTGTTGTCGGTGCACGCGTAGCGCAGGAAGTACCACGACGAATCGACGAACGTGTCCATCGTGTCGGTCTCCCGGCGGGCGGGCTTGCCGCACTTCGGGCAGCTGGTGTGCAGGAAGTCCTGGCGCTTGTTGAGCGGATTGCCGGTGCCGTCGGGTACGCAGTCCTCGGGCAGCACCACCGGCAGTTGCGCGTCGGGAACCGGCACCGCCCCGCAATCGGCGCAGTGGATGATCGGGATCGGGCAGCCCCAGTAGCGCTGGCGCGAGATGCCCCAGTCGCGCAGTCGGTACTGGATGCGCTTGCGGCCCAGGCCTCTGGCCTCGAGGTCTCGCGCAATCGCATCGACGGCGGCCTGGAAGTCGAGCCCGTCGTACCGGCCCGAGTTGATCAGCATGCCATGCTCGGCATACGCCTCGCGCCATGGCGCGGGCGTGGCTTCGCCGAGCGAGGTCCGGATGACCGGCTTGATCGGCAGCTGGTACCGGGTGGCGAACTCGAAGTCGCGCTCGTCGTGCGCCGGCACCGCCATCACCGCGCCTTCCCCGTAGCCCATCAGCACGTAGTTGGCCACCCACACCGCGAGCCGCTCGCCGCTGAGCGGGTGCAGCACGGACAGGCCGGTGGGCATGCCCTTCTTTTCCTGGGTGGCCAGCTCGGCCTCCATCACCGCACCGCGCTTGCACTCCTCGATGAAAGCGGCCAGCTCGGGGTTGTCGCGCGCAGCCAGGGTGGCGAGCGGGTGCTCCGCCGCCACCGCGCAGTAGGTGGCGCCCATGAGGGTGTCGGCGCGGGTGGTGAAGACCTTGAGCGCCTGCTTCGGGTCGTGCGCGTAGGGGAAGCCGACTTCCACGCCCTCGCTGCGCCCGATCCAGTTGGCCTGCATCAGCTTCACCCGCTCGGGCCAGCCGGGCAGCGCATCCAGTGCGGCGAGCAGCTCGTCCGCGTACCGGGTGATGCGCAGGTAGTACATCGGGATCTCGCGCTTCTCGACCACCGCCCCGGTGCGCCAGCCGCGTCCGTCGATGACCTGCTCGTTGGCCAGCACGGTCTGGTCGACGGGGTCCCAGTTCACCACCCCGGTCCTGAGGTAGGCCAGGCCCTTCTCCAGCATGCGCAGGAACAGCCACTGGTTCCAGCGGTAGTAGTCCGGACGGCAGGTGGCCAGTTCGCGGCTCCAGTCGATGGCGAAGCCCAGCGACTTGAGCTGCTTCTTCATGTAGGCGATGTTGTCGTAGGTCCACTTCGCCGGCGGCACCCCGTTGGCCATCGCCGCGTTCTCGGCCGGCAGCCCGAAGGCGTCCCAGCCCATCGGCTGCAGCACGTTGTAGCCGCGCATGCGGTGATAGCGCGAGAGCACGTCGCCGATGGTGTAGTTGCGCACGTGCCCCATGTGCAGCTTGCCGGAGGGGTAGGGGAACATCGACAGGCAGTAGTACTTGGGCCGCGCCGGATCCTCCACCGCGCGCGCGGCACCGGTCTGTTCCCATTCGGCCTGGGCCTGTTTTTCGATGTCTGCCGGTCGATACTGCGGCTGCATGGGCTTCACGCCTGGTTGATTTGGTCGAAACATTAAATTATACCCACCCGGGCTGTGCCCCCGCAGACGGACTGCATCCGCTTGCGCCCGCCACACGTATGGGGATGGACTGATCGTCAACGAGGAAATCATGAGACTTGCGAGTCGCTGGCTGGCGGGTGCGGTGCTGGCCATGGCAGCGTTGAGCGCCATGGCGGCGGATGCCGAGGTCGACGCGGTGGCCGCGCCCGCCTGGCTGGTGCGCGACGGCACGCGCATGCCTCTGGCCCCGGGCGAGCGGCTGCGCAACGGGGACGTGCTCGATACCGGCCCGGCCGGGCGTGCGCGGCTGCGCCTGGCCGATGGCAGCACGGTGAAGCTGGGCGAGAACGCCCATTTCACCCTGGGTGGCATGGCGATCGGCGCTGCCGACCAGGTGTTCCGCGCAACGCTGGGGGTGGTGAAGGGTGCATTCCGCTACACCACGGCTGCGCTCGACCGCTTCCGCGGCAGGCGTGCGGTGCAGGTGCAGTTCGTCACCGCGTCGGTCGGCATCCGCGGCACCGACCTGTGGGGGAAGAGCCTGGCCGACCGCGAGATCGTCGCCCTGATCGAAGGGCGGGTCGAGGTGGCGCGCGCGGGTGAGCCGCCGGTCATCATGGACCGCCCCGGAACCTGGTACCAGGCGCCACGCAGCGGGCCCGCGCTGCCGGTGCAGCCGATCGCCGACGAGCTCCTGGCGCGCTTCGCGCAGGAGACGGAAATGGCCCCGGACAGCGCAGCAGTGTCGCAGTCGGGCCGCTGGCGGTTGGTCGTGCTGGCCGCCGCAGACCAGGCGCAGGCCCGCGAAGCCTACGACCGGCTGGCCGCGGCGGGCTATCCGGTCGTGCTCAGGCCGGTCTCCGGGCGCTACCAGGTGCTGGTCGACGGCTTCGACCAGGCGTCCACCGCGCAGGCGCTCGGCCAGCGGCTGCGCGCCCTGTTCGGATTCGACCAGACCAGCGTCGTCCCGCGCTGAAAAGCCCGGCGACGAGGAAGCGCTCGGGACGCCTGCACGCGACGCCCGCCGACGCGGCCGACCCTGCGCCGCGGCTCGGGCTGCGAACGGCGCCCGGCCTGCAGCAGCCGAACGTGTCCTCGAGCTGGGGCACGGCCTATAATGGGCCAGCGCATTCGCCTGGTCCGCTTTGGTGCACTCCGGCAATCTCCTCGAAGGCCTCAACCCGCAGCAACGCGCCGCCGTCACCCTCCCGCATCAGTCGGCCCTGATCCTCGCCGGCGCGGGAAGCGGCAAGACGCGCGTGCTCACCACCCGCATCGCGTGGCTGGTCCAGACCGGACAGCTGAGCCCGCACGCACTGCTCGCCGTGACCTTCACCAACAAGGCCGCGCGCGAGATGCTCACGCGCATCTCGGCCATGCTGCCGATCAACACCCGCGGGATGTGGGTCGGCACCTTCCACGGGCTGTGCAACCGCCTGCTGCGCGCGCACGCCCGCGACGCCGGGCTGCCGCAGACCTTCCAGATCCTCGACAGCCAGGACCAGCTCGCGCTGCTCAAGCGGGTGATGAAGGCGATGGGCGTGGACGACGAGAAGTATCCGCCGCGGGAGGCGCAGTACTTCATCAATGCGCACAAGGAGCAGGGCGTGCGCGCCCCGCAGGTCGAGGCGATGGACGAGTACGCGCGCCGGCTGACCGACGTGTACGCCGAGTACGACGCCCAGTGCAACCGCGAGGGCGCGGTCGATTTCGCCGAGCTGCTGCTGCGCTGTCACGAGCTGCTCTCGCGCAACGAGGTGCTGCGGGCACACTACCAGCACCGCTTCTCGCACATCCTGGTGGACGAGTTCCAGGACACCAACCGTCTGCAGTACCGCTGGCTCAAGCTGCTGGCCGGGACGGACAACGCCATCTTCGCGGTCGGCGACGACGATCAGTCGATCTACGCGTTCCGCGGCGCCTCCTCCCAGAACATGTTCGAGTTCGAGCGCGACTTCGCGCGCGGCCACGTGATCAAGCTGGAGCAGAACTACCGCAGCCACGGCAACATCCTCGACGCCGCCAACGCGCTCATCCGGCACAACCAGAAGCGCCTGGGCAAGGAGCTGTGGACCTCCGAGGGCAAGGGCGAGCCGCTGCGCCTGTACGAGGCCGGCACCGACCTCGAGGAGGCCGCCTTCATCCTGGAGGAGCTGCGCACCCTGCGCACCGAGGGCGTGCGCCTGTCGGACATCGCCCTGCTGTACCGCTCCAACGCCCAGTCGCGCGTGCTGGAGCATGCCCTGTTCAACGCCGGCATGCCCTACCGGGTCTACGGCGGCCTGCGCTTCTTCGAGCGCCAGGAGATCAAGCATGCGCTGGCGTACCTGCGCCTGGTCGCCAATCCCAACGACGACGGTGCGCTGTTGCGCGTCATCAACCTGCCCACCCGCGGCATCGGCGCGCGGTCGCTGGAGCAGATGCAGGAAGCTGCGCGGATGCGCGGTACCAGCCTGTGGCTGGCGGCATGCTCGACCCCGCTGCCGGGCAAGGCCGGCGCAGGCGTGGCCGCCTTCGTGCAGCTGATCGAGCGCCTGCAGCAGGAGGCGGCCAGCCTGTCGCTGCCCGAGATCGTCGAGCTCGTGGTCGAGCGCAGCGGGCTCAAGACCTACTACGAGAGCGAGAAGGACGGCGCCGACCGGATCGAGAACCTGGACGAGCTGGTGACGGCTGCCGCAGGGTTCGTGAGCGAGTCGCTGACCTTCGAGGCCGTGCCGGAACCCGACGCGGATGCGCCAGTGCCCGGGGAGGAACCGGGCCTGCTCCCGGCCCTCGATCAGTTCCTCGCCCACGCGGCGCTGGAAGCCGGCGAGCACCAGGCCGCGGCGGGCGTCGACGCGCTCCAGCTCATGACCGTGCATTCCGCGAAGGGGCTGGAGTTCCACACGGTGGTGATCAGCGGGCTGGAAGAGGGCTTGTTCCCGCACGAGAACAGCCGCGAGGAGATGGACGGCCTGGAGGAGGAGCGGCGGCTGATGTACGTGGCGCTCACGCGGGCGCGGCGGCGGCTCTATCTCACCTTGGCGCAGAGCCGGATGCTGCACGGCCAGACCCGCTACAACATCCCGTCCCGGTTCCTGGAGGAGATCCCCGAGGCGCTGGTCCTGCGGCTGAACTCGCGCCGGCGCGGGTACGCGGCCGAGCAGGAGCCCGCCGCGTACCAGGCGGCATCCAGCTATGCCCCCCCGTCCTCATCGCCGTGGCGGGTGGGACAGAACGTGATGCATGCGAAGTTCGGACCCGGCGTGATCGTGAATGCGGAGGGCCGCGGGGCCGACGCCCGCGTGCAGGTGAACTTCCGCAGCGCCGGCCTGAAGTGGCTGGCGCTCGAGTATGCCAAGCTCACCGCGGCGTAGCGGCCGCAGTGCCGATCCTCAGGTGCTCGCCGGCGCCGTGCCGGTGAACACGTCGCGATATGCCGTGTAGGTGCTGATCATCGCCAGCGGCACCCACAGGACGAGGCCGGCGAGCGCAGGCAGCAGGGCGACGAAGAACAGTCCGGACATGATCACGCCGTAGGCGAGGAACGGCAGCACGTTCACGACGCAGGCCTGCAGGCTCAGCAGCAGCGCCCGCCACCCGGGCACACGCTCGAGCACCACCAGCGCCGGCGCGAACCACACCGCCATGCCGAGCGGCACGAACAGCGCAGCCGAGACGAGCACCGCGAGCAGGGCCCGGTTGGTCACCTGCACCTCGGCGCCGCCGGTCCCTTCGGCGGCGGCGCGCATCGCATCCTGCAGATCGGCACCGCCGATGGCCATCGCCAGCCCGCCGATCACCACGTTGGCCACCAGGTAGACGCCGCCCACCGTGACCAGCTGGGTGGCGTTGTCGCTGAAGCCCCGGAACAGGTGGGCGATCTCGATCTCGTTGCCGCGCTCGGCCTCGCGGCATGCGGTCATGAGACCGGCGAGGAACAGCGGAGTGAGCAGGTAGGCGAGGTACGGGCCCAGCATGGGAATCAGCAGGAGTGCGAAGCCGATCCCCAGCAGCACCAGGTTGAGCACAATCCAGATCAGCGGACTGCGCCGGAACAGCGCGAACGCCTCCGCGATCCACGCCCAGCCGCGTCCCGCGGGGACACGCCGGACGCCGGGCAACGGCCGCTCCACTCAGCCCTCCAGCGGCCGGGCGGCGCGCCCGGCGTTGACGTGATAGAGCAGGATGCGGCGGAACCGGTCGGGGTCGTGCTTGTGGGTGAGCTCGCCAGGGCGCGGAAGGTGGTAGTCGTACAGGCGCGAAACCCAGAAGCGCAGCGCCCCGGCGCGCAGCATCACGGGCCAGGCCTCGCGCTCGGCGTCGGTGAAGGGACGCACCGACCGGTAGGCGGACAACAGGGCGTCGAGCCGGGCATCATCGAGCACACACTCGGCAGTCATGCACCAGTCGTTCACGGTGATCGCGACGTCGTACAGCAGCACGTCGACGCACGCGAAGTAGAAGTCGATGAAGCCGCCCACCGCTGCGTGATCGGATACGCTGTGGAACAGGACGTTGTCGCGGAACAGGTCGGCATGGATCACCCCGCGGGGCAGCCGGTCGTGGCGGTGCTGCGCCTGGAACTCGATCTCCCGGCGCAGCAGCTCGCCGTCCTGCGCATCGAGGAACGGATAGAGCTCGGGCGCGCATGCGCTCCACCACCTGGGGCCGCGCAGGTTGTCGAGGTGGCCGCGGTAGCTCTGGCCGGACAGGTGCATCTCGGCCAGGACCTCGCCCACCCGCGCGCAATGCGCGGGGGTGGGGTCGAGCACGGGCTTGCCTTCCAGGCAGGTGACGATCGTGGCCGGCTTGCCGTTGAGCTCGCCGAGATACTCGTTGTCGAGGTTGGCGATCGGCTGCGGGCACGGGATCCCGTGCCGCGACAGGTGCGCCATCAGGTTCAGGTAGAACGGCAGCTCGTGCGGCCGCAGCTTCTCGAACAGGGTGAGGACGAAGCGTCCGTGGGTGGTGGTGACGAAGTAGTTGGTGTTCTCGATGCCGGCCAGGATGCCCTGGAGGTCGGTGAGCACGCCGATCGAGTAGTTGCGCAGCCAGGCGGACAACTGTTCGGGAGCGACGGGAGTGAAGACCGACATCGGGCTAGGCGTGGGAGTCCGGGACACCCGGCGCGCCCGGGCCACCGCTGCAGCGACATGCGCCACGGCGCGGCGGCCAGGACCGGCAGGGGAAGTGCACGTTCATCTGGGACATGTCCGGCATCGGGGGCTCAGAGATTGAGGTGCGCCTCGCGCTCACGCGCCGAGGGTTCGAAGCCGCGCTTCTCGTAGTGGTCGAAGATGGCCCGCACCACTTCGCGCGGATCGTCGATCAGCTGGATCAGGTCGAGGTCGTCGGCGTCGATCTTGCCCTCCCGCACCAGCGTGCCGCCCAGCCAGTCCATCAGGCCGGCCCAGTAGGCCCGGCGCACCAGGATGATCGGCATGCGCCGGATCATGCGCGTCTGCACCAGGGTGAGCGCCTCCATCAACTCGTCCAGCGTGCCGAAGCCGCCCGGCATCACCACGTAGGCGGAGGCGAACTTGACGAACATCACCTTGCGCGCAAAGAAGTGGCGGAAGGTCTGGCTGACGTCCTGGTAGGCGTTGCTCACCTGCTCGTGCGGGAGCTGGATGTTGAGGCCGACCGACGGCGAGCGTCCCTGGTAGGCGCCCTTGTTCGCCGCTTCCATGATCCCGGGGCCGCCGCCGGAGATGACGGTGAAGCCCGCGTCGGAGAGCTGGCGTGCGATCTCCTCCGTGAGGGCGTAGTCGGGGTGACCCGGAGGCGTGCGCGCGCTGCCGAAGATGCTCACGGCAGGCCGGATGCCATTGAGCCGTTCGGTGGCCTCGGCGAATTCTGCGATAATCGCGAACACGCGCCACGCTTCCCGACCCGACCAGGGCTTCTCGATCAGCTCGGGTGCCAGCAGCGGCGGAATCTTGTCAGGGTTCATTCTTCGATAGTGTCGGGTTCGGCGGTCCGGCGGCGGATGTGTCGCGCGGTTGCGTCGGCAGCGAGCCTGCCGGCGCTGCCACCTCGCCCGGGAGCATACTCCGCGCCAATGGCCGCGGCGTTGCGGCGGCCACGATCGGTGTTCCTTTCAGCCCGCGGTCACACCGCGGGCGCTGCGCCATGAAGACCCTGCTCCTCGTCGACACGTCCTCGTACCTGTACCGGGCCTTCCACGCGCTGCCCGACCTGCGCAACAAGGCCGGCGAGCCGACGGGCGCGATCTACGGCGTGCTCAACATGCTGCGCCGCCTGCACAAGGACGTCGCCGCGGATTATAGCGCGTGCATATTCGACGCCAAAGGCGCCACCTTCCGCGACGCGATCTACAACCAATACAAGGCCCACCGCCCACCGATGCCCGACGACCTCGGCGCGCAGATCGCGCCGCTGCACGCCTGCATCCGCGCTATGGGCTGGCCGCTGCTGGAAGTCCCCGGGGTGGAGGCGGACGACGTGATCGGCACGCTCGCCACCCTCGCCGCCACGCAGGGTGTCCGCGTAGTGATCTCCTCGGGCGACAAGGACCTCGCGCAGCTGGTGAACCCTGCCGTATCGATGGTCAACACGATGTCGAACGAGACCTTCGACGAGGCCGGGGTCGCGGCCAAGTTCGGCGTGCGGCCCGACCAGATCGTGGACTATCTCGCACTGATCGGGGACAGCGTCGACAACATTCCCGGCGTGGACAAGGTGGGCCCGAAGACCGCCGCCAAGTGGCTGCAGCAGTACGGCACGCTCGACGAAGTCCTGGCCCACGCCGACGAGATCGGCGGGGTGGTGGGCGAGAATCTGCGCAAGACACGGGACTGGTTGCCTACTGCGAGGCAGCTGCTCACAGTGCGTTGCGACGTCGCGCTGCCGGTGAGCCTCGACGCGCTGGTGCATGCGGCACCGGACACGGCCGCCCTGGCGACGCTGTTCGAGCGCTACGAGTTCAGGAACTGGCTGCGCGATCTGCGCGAGGCGCCCGCACCGCCGGCTCCGGGCGAGATCGCCGTGGCGCCGGCGCCGCCGCACGAGTACGAGACGATCCTGGAGGAAGCACAGCTGACGCGCTGGCTGGAGCGCCTGGCGCGAGCCGCGCTGGTCGCGCTGGATACGGAGACGACCTCGCTGGACGCCCAGGCGGCGAGACTGGTCGGGATCTCCTTCGCGTGCGAGCCGCATCGTGCCGCATACCTGCCGCTGATGCACAACTATGCCGGTGCCCCCGCGCAGCTGCCCTTCGAGCCTACCCTGCAGCGGCTCAAGCCCTGGCTCGAGGATGCCGCGCGCGCGAAGGTGATGCAGAACGCCAAGTACGACACCCACGTGCTGGCCAACCACGGCATCACGCTGCGCGGCGTGGAGCACGACACCTGCGTGGAGTCGTACGTGCTGGAGAGCCACAAGCCGCACGACATGGACAGCCTGGCCCTGCGGCTGCTGCGGGTGAAGACCATCGCCTACGAGGAGGTCGCGGGCAAGGGCGCGAGCCAGATCGGCTTCGA
>CAZFYX010000018.1:0-126761 GCA_964523885.1 uncultured Burkholderiales bacterium
TCATCATCATCACTCCGGCTGCCTACACCCATACCAGCGTGGCCATGCGCGACGCGCTGGCGGCGGTGAAGATCCCGTTCATCGAGGTCCACCTGTCCAACGTGTTCAGCCGCGAGCCGTTCCGCCACCACTCGTACTTCACCGACCTGGCCGTGGGCATGATCTGCGGCCTGGGCGCGCGGGGCTACGAGCTGGCGCTCGAGTACGCGCTGCAAGCCAAACCAAGGAGCTAGCCGAAGTGGATCTGCGCAAGCTCAAGAAGCTCATCGATCTGGTGCAGGAATCGGGCATCGCCGAACTGGAGGTGACCGAAGGGGAGGAGCGGGTGCGGATCAGCCGCGTGGGGCAGGGGGTGCACATGATGGCGCCGCCCGCGCAGATCGCCCTGCCGGCGCCAGCCGCCCCGGCGGCGGCCGCGGCAGCACCGGCCGCGCTTCCGGCCCCGGAGAAGGTCGAGGGACACATCGTGAAGTCGCCGATGGTCGGGACCTTCTACCGTGCACCTTCCCCGGGCGCGAAGGCGTTCGTCGAGGTCGGCGACAAGGTCAGCCCGGGCGACACGCTGTGCATCATCGAGGCGATGAAGCTGCTCAACGAGATCGAGGCCGATCACGGCGGCACGATCAAGGAAGCCTACGTCGAGAACGGGCAGCCGGTGGAGTACGGCGAGCCGCTGTTCCTGATTGTCTGACGCAGTGAGCGCGGCACCCTGGCGCTCCGCCTGAAGCCGAGGACCTGAGTGTTCGAGAAGATTCTGATCGCCAACCGCGGCGAGATCGCCTTGCGCATCCAGCGCGCGTGCCGCGAACTGGGCGTCAAGACCGTCGCCGTGCATTCGGAGGCCGACTCCGACGCCAAGTACGTGCGCCTGGCCGACGAGTCGGTGTGCATCGGCCCGGCCCCATCGGGGCAGAGCTACCTGAACACGCCCGCCATCATCAGTGCCGCCGAGGTCACCGATGCCGAGGCGATCCACCCGGGATACGGCTTCCTGTCCGAGAACGCCGACTTCGCCGAGCGGGTGGAGAAGAGCGGGTTCGTGTTCATCGGTCCGCGCCCCGACACCATCCGCCTCATGGGCGACAAGGTCAGCGCCAAGCACGCCATGATCAAGGCCGGCGTCCCGGTGGTGCCCGGATCCGAAGGCCCGTTGCCCGAGGCTCCGGAGGAGATCGTCAAGATCGCCCGCGCGGTCGGATACCCGGTCATCATCAAGGCGGCCGGCGGCGGCGGCGGACGCGGCATGCGCGTGGTGCACACCGAGGCGGCGCTGGTCAACGCCGTGACCATGACCCGGACCGAGGCGCAGTCGGCATTCGGCAACCCCACCGTCTACCTCGAGAAGTTCCTCGAGAACCCGCGCCACGTCGAGATCCAGGTGCTGGCCGACGAGCATCGCAACGCGGTGTACCTGGGCGATCGCGACTGCTCGATGCAGCGGCGTCACCAGAAGATCATCGAGGAGGCGCCTGCGCCGCTGATCAACCCGCGGCTGAAGGCCCGTATCGGCGAGCGCTGCGCGGAGGCCTGCCGCAAGATCGGCTACCGTGGCGCCGGCACCTTCGAGTTCCTGTTCGAGAAGGACGAGTTCTACTTCATCGAGATGAACACCCGGGTGCACGTCGAGCACCCGGTCACCGAGATGATCACCGGCATCGACATCGTCCAGGCGCAGATCCGCGTGGCGCCCGCGCAGAAGCTGCCGTTCAAGCAGCGCGACATCCAGTTCCGCGGCTGCGCCATCGAGTGCCGCATCAATGCCGAGCACCCGTACAAGTTCACTCCCTCGCCCGGGCGCATCTCCGCCTTCCACGCCCCCGGCGGGCCCGGCATCCGGGTCGATTCGCACGTCTACACCAACTACCTCGTTCCCCCCCACTACGACTCGCTCATCGCCAAGGTGATCTCCTGGGCCGACACGCGCGAGCAGGCCATCGCGAAGATGCGCATCGCGCTCTCCGAGATGGTGGTCGAGGGGATCCAGACCAACCTGCCGCTGCACCAGGAGCTCATGCTCGATTCGGCCTTCGTGCGCGGTGGCACCAGCATCCACTACCTCGAAGGGAAGCTGGCCAAGCAGAACCGTCCGGACTAGCGCGCGCGAGCAGCGCCGCCATGCCCTGGGTCCAGGCCACCTTCGACCTCAACGCACCGGACGCGGAGGCGGTGTCCGACGCCCTGCTCGAACAGGGTGCGCTCAGCGTGGAGGCCAGCGATGCGCTGGCCGGCACCGAGGCCGAGCGTCCGATCTTCGACGAACCCGGCGCGGTGAACGAGGGCTGGCCGCTGCACCGTCTCAAGGCACTCTTCGACGCCGACACCGACGCGGCCGCCGCGGTCGGCACGGCCCTCGCGGCGCTCGGGCTCGGTCCCGCGCCCCGGGTGACGGTGGAAATCGTCGCGGACCAGGACTGGGTACGCCAGACCCAGCAGCAGTTCGGTCCGATCCGCGTGTCCGACCGGCTGTGGATCGTGCCCACGTGGAGCGACGTTCCGGATCCGGCGGCGATCGTGCTGCGTCTCGACCCGGGACTCGCATTCGGCACCGGCAGCCATCCGACGACCCTGCAATGCCTGCGCTGGCTCGAGGCCAACCTGCGCGGCGGCGAGACCGTGCTCGACTACGGCTGCGGCAGCGGCGTGCTGGGGATCGCGGCGAAGCGCCTGGGCGCGGCGCGCGTGACCGGCATCGACATCGATCCCGGCGCCCTGCAGGCGGCGCGCGAGAACGCGGCTGCCAACGGCGTCGCGCTGCAGGTGCTCCCGGCGGATACGGACCCGCAGGGACCGTTCGACGTCGTGGCCGCCAACATCCTGAGCAACCCGTTGAAGGTCCTCGCGCCGCTGCTGGCTCGACAGGTGCGTCCGGGCGGGCGCATCGTGCTGGCCGGCATCCTCAGCGCGCAGGCGCAGGACGTCGCAGCGGCGTACCGGCCGTGGTTCGAGATGGGCATTGCCTCCGAGCTGGACGGCTGGTCCTGCCTCGCAGGGTCCCGCATCGCCTGACACTGCGCACGGGCCGGGCAACGCCGCTGCCTGCTACCGCGTCTCGCTGCTAGACTGTGACGGGGCGGCGGTCGGGGACGCGACCGCACGGCCCCGGCCATCGCCTCCTGCCCTCTCCAAGAGCGCGCATGTACACGCGTTGCACACACTGCGATACGGTCTTCCGTGTCACGCCGCAGCAGCTGCAGGTCTCCAGCGGCAAGGTGCGCTGCGGCCGGTGCGACGAGGTGTTCGATGCCTTCTCCAGCCTGAGCGCACAGCTTCCTGCCGCGGTCCCGCAGGAGGCCGCGCCGCCCGGGCCCATCGAGAGCTTCGAGCCGCCGCCGAGCTGGACCGTGGCGACGCAGGACCTCGATGAGCCCGCCGCCGAGGCTGCGGTCGCGCAGGTGCCGGAGCAGCCGCCAGCCGAAGCGCTTGCCGAAGAGGCGCCGGCCGAGCCAGTTCCGGCCGAACCGGTGCCGCAGCCCGAGCGGGCGCAGCCGGCTTCCACGCTCGCTCCGCCCGTGCGGCACGAGGCGGATCTCACCCTCCCGGACGAACTGTTCATCAATCCCCGCCCGCCCGGCGCGCACCGGGCCTGGAGTGTGGGCGCAGCGCTGCTCGTGCTGTTGCTGGTGGCACAGGTGGCGTGGGTGTTCGCGACCCCGATCGCGCATCGCCTGCCGGCGTTGCGGCCGGCGCTCGAGGCCTTCTGCGCGGGGGCCGGTTGCACCGTTGCACTGCCGCGGCTGCCGGACCAGCTGTTCATCGAGGCCTCGGACCTGCAGCTGCTGGACGCGGCGCGGCCCAACGAGGTGCTGCTCACCGTCACCCTGCGCAACCGCGCTCCCGTCACCCAGGCCTATCCGCTGCTCGAGCTCACGCTCACGGGCGTCGCCAACCAGGTCGCCTCGCGCAAGGTGTTCCAGCCGCGCGAGTACCTCGAGCGCGGGGTCGATGCGGCGCTCGGGATCGGCGCCAACCAGGAGGTGTCCATCCGCCTCTACCTGAGCACCGGCAGCGTGCGCGCCGCCGGCTACCGGCTGTATCTGTTCTTCGCATGACCGGACTGCGCCGCACCCCGCTGTACGAGGAGCACGTGCGTGCAGGGGCGCGGCTCACCGACTTCGGCGGCTGGGAGATGCCGCTGCACTACGGCTCGCAGCTCGAGGAGCACCATCGCGTCCGCCGCGGTTCCGGCGTGTTCGATGTCTCGCACATGCTCGCCATCGATCTGCAGGGCGGCGGTGCACGGGATCTGTTGCAGAGGCTGCTCGCCAACGATGTCGGCAGGCTCGACGCGCCGGGACGCGCCCTGTACTCCTGCATGCTGCGCGACGACGGCGGCATCCTGGACGACCTGATCGTCTACCGCACCGGCGCGGGATGGCGCATGGTGGTCAACGCCGGCACCGCCGACAAGGACCTGGCGCGGATCCTCGCGCACCGGGGTGCGGATGTGGACGTCGCGCCGCGCCGCGACCTGGCCATGCTCGCGGTGCAGGGCCCGCAGGCGCCTGCCGCCCTGTGGCGGGTGCGCCCCGACCTCGAGCCGCTTGCGCAGGCGCTGGCGCCGTTCCACGCCCTCGCAGCCGGCGAGCTGTTCCTGGCGCGCACCGGCTACACCGGCGAGGACGGCTTCGAGATCCTCCTGCCTGCGCCGCAGGCCGCCGCGCTCTGGCGCGCGCTGCTGGAGGCCGGCGTGGCGCCGTGCGGGCTGGGAGCCCGCGATACGCTGCGCCTGGAAGCCGGCATGAATCTGTATGGACAGGACATGGACGAGACGGTCACGCCGTACGAGTGCGGACTGGACTGGACCGTCGCTGCGGCCAGCGGACGCGAGTTCGTCGGTGCACAGGCCCTGCGCGAGCGGGTACGCCGCTTCCGCCTGCTCGGCATCGTGCTGCTCGAGCGCGGCGTGCCGCGCACGCACATGCTGGTGCGCACCGGCCACGGTGACGGCGAGGTCACCAGCGGCACGTTCTCGCCCACGCTCGGACGCGGCATCGGGCTGGTGCGGGTGCCGACAGCGTGTCGACCCGGCGATGCCATCGAGCTCGACGTGCGCGGGCGATGGCTGCCGGCGCTGGGGGTAAGATGCCAGTTCGTGCGCAACGGGCGCTCGCTGCTCCCCGCGGAACTGCAGGCGAACACACCATGACCATCCCCGCCGATCTCAGGTACAGCCGCAGCCACGAATGGGCCCGCCGCGAGGCGGACGGGAGCGTCAGCATCGGCATCACCCATCACGCCCAGGACCGTCTCGGCGACATCGTGTTCGTCGAGGCGCCCGGGCCGGGCACCGTGCTGGACATGGGCAGGGAGTGCGGCGTGGTCGAGTCGGTGAAGGCAGCCTCCGATCTGTATGCCCCGATCTCGGGCGAGGTGATCGCGGTCAACGACGAGCTCGCCGCCAGCCCCGGGATGATCAACCAGGACGCGTATGCCGCCTGGATGTTCCGCGTGACGCCGAGCGACCCGGCCGAGCTCGACCAGCTGCTCGACGCGGCCGCCTATTCCGAGCTGGTGGCCGCCGAGGACCACTAGCGGCCCCCATGCCGTTCATCCCGCACACTGACGAGGACGTGCGCGTGATGCTCGAGCGCATCGGCGTGGTCGACATCGACGCGCTCTTCGCCGAGATCCCGGCGGCGCTGCAGGGCCAGGCGATCGACGCCGTGCCCCCGGCGCTCGGAGAGATGCAGATCGCGCGACTGATGCAGGAGCGCGCGCAGCGTGACGGGCACTGGCTGAGCTTCCTCGGCGCAGGGGCATACGAGCACCACATCCCGGCCGCCGTGTGGCAGATCGCCACCCGCGGGGAGTTCTACTCCGCCTACACGCCCTACCAGGCCGAGGCGAGCCAGGGCACCCTGCAGCTGCTCTATGAATACCAGACGATGATGGCATCGCTGACCGCGCTGGATGCGACCAACGCCAGCCTGTACGACGGCGCGTCGGCGCTGGCCGAGGCGATCCTGATGGCGGTGCGGCTGCACAAGTCCTCGCGCCGCGTGCTGCTGCCGGCGAGCGTGCATCCGACATACGTGCGGGTGGCACGCACGATCGTCTCGGCGCAGGACATCGAGCTGCTGGAAGTTCCCGTCTGTCCGCGGCAGGGGATCGTCACGCCGGCGCAGCTCGAGCACTTCGCCGCTGCGCAGCCCGCTGCACTGGTGGTGCCGCTGCCCAACTTCTTCGGCGCGCTCGAGGACATGCACGCCCTCACCGACTGGGCGCACGCCCGCAACGCCCTGGTGATCGGTCTGGTCAACCCCGTGGCGCTCGGCCTGCTCGTGCCGCCCGGGCAGTGGGGGCACGACGGTGCCGACATCGCGGTGGGCGAGGGCCAGCCGCTCGGCGTTCCGCTCGCCGGCGGCGGGCCCTACTTCGGCTTCATGGCGTGCAAGCAGGCGTACGTGCGCCAGATGCCGGGCCGCATCGTCGGCGCCACGGTGGACGCCGACGGCCGCCGCGGCTTCACGCTGACGCTGCAGGCGCGCGAGCAGCACATCCGCCGCTCGAAGGCGACCTCGAACATCTGCACCAACCAGGGCCTGGCGGTGACCGCGGCCGCGATCCACCTGGCGCTGCTCGGGCCGGCGGGCCTGCGCAACGTCGCCGCCGCGTGCCATGACCGCACGCGGCAGCTGGTCGATCGGATCGAGCGCGAGGCCGGCGTACGGCGGCGCTTCACCGCCCCGTTCTTCCACGAGGCCGTGCTGCAGCTGGAGATGCCGGTCGCGCCGGTGCTGCAGGGGATGCGGGAGGCGGGTATCCTCGGCGGCCTCGATCTGTCCGGCATGCGCCCGGAACTGCGCGACTGCATGCTGGTCTGTGCCACCGAGACCAAGGCGGACGCGGACCTCGATCGGCACAGCGCCGCCCTGCGCGCGGCGCTCACGCGTGCCGCCTGACCACCATTCCCCGCAACCAGGCATTCCCCGCAACCAGGAGAGACCGCAGTGCCCAACGTAACGCTCAAAGGCAACCCCGTCCCGCTCGCCGGCCAGCTTCCGCAGAAGGGCGACGCCGCGCCCGACTTCACCCTGGTCAACAAGGATCTCCAGAGCGTTTCCCTCGCCAGCTTCGGCGGCAAGCGCAAGGTGCTCAACATCGTGCCGAGCCTGGATACGCCGACCTGCCAGAAGTCCACCCGCGTGTTCAACGAGAAGGCCTCGGCCATGCACAACTCGGTGGTCCTCGTGATCGCCGCCGATCTGCCGTTTGCGATGTCGCGCTTCTGCGGCGCCGAAGGGCTGTCCAACGTGGTCACGCTGTCGACGCTGCGCGATCACGGGTTCCACCGCCGCTACGGGGTGGACATCGTCGGCGGTCCGCTGGAGGGACTCACCGCGCGCGCGGTGGTCGTGCTGGACGAGAACGACAGGGTGGTGCACTCGGAGCTGGTGCCGGAGATCGCGAACGAGCCCAACTACGACGCGGCACTCGCGGCGCTGAAGTAGCGCGACCGCTCCGCGCATCGTGTCCGCCCTGATCTTCGAGCTGTCCCGCGCCGGCCGCGGCAGTGCGCACCAGGCGCCGGCTGCGCAGCCGGCGCCGGACCTGCCTGCCGCCATGCTGCGCCGGGACCCGCCGCTGCTGCCCGAAGTGTCCGAGCTCGACGCGGTGCGCCACTACACCCGGCTCTCCCAGCGCAACTTCTCCATCGACACCCAGTTCTACCCGCTGGGGTCGTGCACGATGAAGTACAACCCGCGCGCGGCGAACGCGCTCGCGATGCTGCCGCAGTTCCTGGCCCGGCATCCGCTGGCGCCGGAGGAGACCGGGCAGGGCTTCCTCGCCTGCCTGCACGAACTGCAGGAGATCCTGTGCGAGGTGACCGGCATGGCGGGGGTGAGCCTGGCACCGATGGCCGGAGCGCAGGGCGAATTCGCCAACGTGGCGATGATCCGCGCCTGGCATCGCAGCCGCGGTGACACCGCGCGACGCGAGATCGTGGTGCCCGATGCGGCGCACGGCACCAACCCGGCCACTGCGACCATGTGCGGCTACGCGGTGCGCGAAGTGGCGACCGACGCCGACGGCAACGTCGACCTCGACGCTCTGCGCGCGGCGGTCGGACCCCGGACCGCCGGCCTGATGCTGACCAATCCGTCCACGCTGGGCGTGTTCGAGCGGCGCATCCTCGAGATCCGCGACATCGTGCACGCAGCCGGCGGCCTGCTCTACTACGACGGCGCCAACCTCAACGCGATCCTCGGCCGGGTGAAGCCGGGTGCGATGGGCTTCGACGTGGTGCATCTGAACCTGCACAAGACCTTCTCCACGCCGCATGGGGGCGGCGGCCCGGGCGCCGGCCCGGTGGGCGTGGCCGCGAAGCTGCTGCCGTTCCTGCCCATCCCCATGGTGACCCGGGAGCAGGACGGCTACCGCTGGCTCGACGAAGCCGATCGCCCGCAGTCGATCGGCCGGCTGTCCGCGCACATGGGCAACGCCGGCGTGCTGCTGCGCGCCTACGTCTATGCCCGCATGGTGGGGCGCGAGGGCATGGCGCGCGTGGCCGAGTACGCGACGCTCAATGCGAACTACCTGATGGCGGAGCTGGCACGCGCCGGCTTCGAGCTCGCGTATCCGGCGCGGCGCGCCAGCCACGAGTTCATCGTGACGCTGCGCCGGCTGAAGGAGGAAACCGGGGTGACGGCGATGGACTTCGCCAAGCGCCTGCTCGACAAGGGCGTGCACGCGCCCACCACCTACTTTCCGTTGCTGGTCCCCGAGTGCCTGCTGATCGAGCCGACCGAGACCGAGTCGAGGGAGACGCTGGACGCGTTCGTCCTGGCCATGCGCGAGGTGCTCGAGGAGGCGCGGACGCAGCCGGAGCTGGTAAAGTCGGCGCCTTCGACTACCCCGGTGCGCCGACTCGACGACGTGAAGGCGGCGCGCGAACTGGACCTCAGATGGAAGAAACCGGTCAGCCGGTGAGCACCAGCCCGCACAAGGGCAAGACCGGTTTGCGCCGGGTATGGAACGCGCTGTTCTATTCGCTCGACGGGTTCCGCGCGGCCTACCAGCACGAGGACGCCTTCCGGCAGGAGACGTTGATCGCCGCGATCCTGATCCCGGTTGCGCTGTTCCTGCCGGTGTCCGGCCTGGGCAAGGCGCTGCTGGTGGCCAGCGTGCTGCTGGTGCTGCTGGTGGAGCTGATCAACTCGGCAGTCGAGGCGACGGTGGACCGCATCTCGCTGGAGAATCATGCCCTGGCCAAGCGCGCGAAGGACATCGGCAGCGCGGCCGTGTTCCTGAGCCTGCTCAACGCACTGGTGGTGTGGCTGCTGGTGCTGTTCGGCTGAGCCCGACTGCCCCCACTGCAACCGGAGGCCTCCCATGCCTGCCTACCTCATCTCCACCATCGAGATCACCGACCCCGCCGGCTACGAGGAGTATCGCAAGCTGGTCGCACCCGCCCTGCAGCAGTATGGCGGCCGGTTCATCGTGCGCGGCGGCCCGGTCCACCACCTGGAGGGGCAGTGGCAGCCCAGGCGGGTCGTGGTGGTGGAGTTCGACAGCGTGGAGCGGGCGAAGGCGTTCAGCGATGCGCCGGAATACGCCAAGGCCAAGGCCATCCGCCACCGCACGTCCGACAGCAGCGTGATCGTCGTCGAAGGCGTGTAACCCGCCTGCGGCCGGACCTGGCCGGCGATTTGCTGGCAGGGGCCGGCTGTCCTCGCCGGGACGGGCGCGCAGCAGCCTGCCACCCCCTTGGCATAGCCCTTGCATTTGACAATCTCCGGCGCGCGCTACCCATTGATTCTAGGTGCCGAGGACCCTGCGACCGCGGCCTGGCGCAGGTCCGGGTGCGGCGCACCGGTGTCGGGGCTACTGTTGGATTTTTATCGATTATTCAGAGACTTTGACCGCACACATCCGGCGCAACCCGGCAGATGTGGCATAACAGCCTAGAACAAAAGAATAACGTGCCCAACAGCGGCATCTATCCATCAGGTGAGGCACCCCGCCATGGCCGGTAGGGCGTTCTGGAAGTCGGACTGGTTCCTCGGCGTGGCCGTGGCGCTGTTCGTCTTCGCCCTCTCCATGACGGACGTGATGCGCAGCCTGGAGCGGGTCGCCTACGACGTGGGCGTGCGCGCCTCCGGCCGCAGCCCCAGCGACCGCATCGCGGTCATCGCCATCGACGACGAGAGCATCGCGAACATCGGGCGCTGGCCCTGGTCGCGCGACGTGCACGCCAAGCTCATCGAAGGCCTGGCCGCGGCGAAGGCGAAGGTGGTCGGATATACGGTGTTCTTCTCCGAGCCCCAGGTCGATCCGGGCATGCCCTACATCGCCAGGCTGCGCGAGCTGTACGGCCTGTTGAGCCCGGACGGGCAGAACCAGCTGCACGAGATGCGCGAGGTGCTGGACGAGGCCCAGGTTGCGCTGGACACCGACAGCAAGCTGGCGGGCAGCCTCGCTGCCGCCGGCAACGTGGTGCTGCCGGTGCTGTTCCGACTCGGCCAGCCGCTGGGCAAGCCCGATGCGCTGCCCGACTATGTGCGGCGCAACGTGGTGCAGCCGGCGCCGGGCGGCAACGAGCTGCCGGTACCCGCCGCCAACCTCGACTTGCCGGTGCTGGAGGCGATCGGCACCAGCGCCGCCGCGATCGGACATCTCAACTCCCCGCCCGATGTCGACGGCGCGATCCGCAACGAGCCGTTGATCCTCGCCTATCTCGACCAGTTCGTCCCTTCGCTCGCCCTGCAGATCGCCGCGAGGAGCCTCAACCTCGGCCCCGCGGACATCAAGGTGGAACTGGGCGACCAGGTGAACCTGGGCCGGCTGCGCGTGCGCACCGACCCCGAGCTGCAGATGTACACGTACTTCTACAAGGATCGCGGCGGCCAGCCGGCCTTCGCGGTCGACTCCTTCTTCGATGTGTACAGCGGCAAGATCCCGTTCGAGAAATACCGCGACAAGATCGTGCTGGTCGGCACCACCGCGGCCGGGGTGGCCAACATCTTCGTCACGCCGGTGTCGCCGGCGATGCCCTCGGTGCTGGTGCAGGCGCACACCGTGTCGAGCATCCTGCAGGAGCACTTCTTCGTGGCGCCCGGCTGGGGCGTGTGGGCCGGGCTCGGCGCCTTCCTGCTGGTGGCCGTCTACCTCAGCCTCGGCCTGCCTCGCCTGAAGGCCGGCACCGGCGCGATCGCGACCATCGTCATCCTGGTCGCCCTGCTGGGCGTCCAGCTCGCGCTGATGGCCGGGCAACTGATGTGGATCCCGCTGGCGAGCGCGGTGGTGCTGCTGATCCTCGGCCACCTTACGCTGACCACCAAGCGCTTCCTGGTCACCGAGCGCGGCAAGGTGCGCTCGGATGCAGAGTCCGCCGAGAGCAACCGCATGCTCGGCCTGGCGTTCCAGGGCCAGGGCCAGCTCGACATGGCGTTCGACAAGTTCCGCAAGTGCCCGCTCGATGACCAGCTGATGGACAACCTCTACAACCTGGCCCTGGACTTCGAGCGCAAGCGCCAGTTCAACAAGGCGCAGGCCGTGTTCGAGTACATGGCCACGCACAACCCGAAGTTCCGCGACCTCGAGCAGAAGCTCAATCGCGCGAAGCAGATGTCCGAGACCGTCATCCTCGGCGGCGGCGCGACGCGCACCAACGCCAGCACGCTGGTGCTCGACGGCGGCACGGTCGAGAAGCCGATGCTCGGCCGCTACCAGGTCGAGAAGGAGCTGGGCAAGGGTGCCATGGGCGTGGTCTACCTCGGCAAGGACCCCAAGATCGGCCGCGTGGTCGCGATCAAGACGATGGCGCTGTCGCAGGAGTTCGAGCCCGACGAGCTGGAAGAGGTGAAGACGCGCTTCTTCCGCGAGGCCGAGACGGCCGGGCGCCTGAACCACCCGCACATCGTCACCATCTTCGACGCCGGCGAGGAGCACGATCTGGCCTACATCGCCATGGAGTTCCTCAAGGGGAAGGACCTCACCGGCCATACCAAGCCGGGCACCCTCTTGCCGCTGCCGCAGGTGATGAGCATCGTGGCGCGGGTGGCCGAGGCGCTCGACTACGCGCACAAGCAGAGCGTGGTCCACCGCGACATCAAGCCGGGCAACGTGATGTACGACCCGGCGGCCGACACGGTGAAGGTGACCGACTTCGGCATCGCGCGCATCACCGATTCGAGCAAGACCAAGACCGGCATGGTGCTGGGCACCCCGTCGTTCATGTCGCCCGAGCAGCTGTCGGGCAAGAAGATCGACGGCCAGTCTGACCTGTTCTCGCTCGGCGTGACCCTCTATCAGCTGGCCTGCGGGGCGCTGCCGTTCCAGGGCGACTCGATGGCCCAGCTCATGTTCAAGATCGCCAACGAAGCGCCCGTGGATCCGCTCAGCCTCAATCCTGCCCTGCCGGACTGCCTGGTCGGCATCATCAACCGCGCGCTCGCCAAGCAGAAGGAGGAGCGTTATCCGACCGGTGCCGAGATGGCGGCCGCACTGCGCGAATGCGCGGGTGCGAGCTTCGGCGGCACTCTGGACGTGACCCTGTAGTCCGATGAGCGACCTGAACAAAGCCCTGGAAATCGCCTCCGCCACCCACACCGGGATGGTGCGGGCGCACAACGAGGACAGCATCGGCAGCGATGCCAACATCGGCCTGGCCGTGCTGGCCGACGGCATGGGCGGCTACAACGCCGGCGAGGTGGCGAGCGGGATCGCGGTGGCCCTGATCTCCAAGGAGACGCGCGAGACGGTCAGCCGGGTGGCCCCCAACGAGCTGGACCGGGCGACCGGCAAGCCGATGGCGGTGCGGATCCTGGCCAACCTGATCCAGCGCGCCAACGGCTCGATCTTCCAGGCCGCCAACAGCCAGCCGCAGTACGCCGGCATGGGCACGACCCTGGTGGTGGCCCTGCTCTGCGACAACCACCTGAACGTGGCCCACGTGGGCGACTCGCGCCTGTACCGGCTGCGGGACGGGGAGCTGCACCAGCTCACCCGGGACCACTCCCTGCTCCAGGAGCAGATCGACAGCGGCATGATCACCAAGGAGATGGCCCGCCGGTCCCAGAACAAGAACCTGGTGACCCGGGCGGTGGGCATCGAGCCCGAGGTGGAGGCCGACATCAACACCTTCGAGGCCCGGGAGGGGGACATCTACCTCCTGTGTTCGGACGGGCTGAACGACATGGTCGAGGATGAGGACATCCTTCTGACGCTTACATCTCTTCAGTCCAACCTGCCTCTTGCCGCTAATCAATTGGTCCAGATGGCGAACGACAACGGCGGGCGCGACAACGTTTCGGTCATCCTGGTACGCGTCCGGAAACCCTTCCCGGCCTCCAAGGGCTTGATGGGCCGGTTGAAGACATGGTTTGGAAAGAACGGGGAATAGCTTATGGCGAAGCTGATCTTGAGCCTTGATGGCATGGTGCTGCGGGAGTACCCCCTCACCAAGGAGCGCACCACCATCGGCCGCAAGCCGCACAACGACATCCAGATTGACAACCTGGCCGTGAGCGGCGAACACGCCATGATCATGACCATCCTCAACGATTCGTTCCTCGAGGACCTGGGGAGCACCAACGGGACCCTGGTCAACGGGCAACCGATCAAGAAGCACTTCCTGCAGAACAACGACGTGGTCGAGCTCGGCAAGTACAAGCTCAAGTACGCGAGCGAGGCGACCGCCGCCGCGGCCGCGCCCGACTTCGAGAAGACGATGATCATGCGGGCACCGGCGGGCGCCGCCGCCATGCCCAAGCCCGAGGCGCCGCCTGCCGCGGCCCCGGCCCCGGCCCCGGCCGCGAAGCCGCCCGTGCCGGACCTCGACGTGGTGTCACAGAACCTGCAGAAGACCTTCGGTGACACCGTCGTCAACCCCGAGATGATGCAGAGCCAGGGCGGCATGGGGAACCTGCGCGAAGCGGCGCGGCAGGCGGCCACGCCCGCTGCCGCTCCGGCCGCCGCTGCGGTCGCGGCGCCGGCTTCGGCCCCGGCCCCCAAGCCGGCCCCGGCGGCAGCCCCGACGCTCGGCGCGCCGCCGGCACCCCAGCCGCCGGTTCCCGGTCCAGCCGCGGCTGCGACGGCGAGCCAGCCGGTCTCCCCGGGTTCCGCCGGCCAGCCGCAAGGCACCATCCAGATCCTCTCCGGCCCCAGCGCCGGCAAGGAGCTGCCGCTGGCCAAGCCCCTGACCACGCTCGGCAAGCCCGGGGTGCAGGTGGCGGTGATCGCCAAGCGACCGCAGGGCTACTTCATCACCCATGTCGAGGGCCCGACCTACCCCGTGGTCAACGGCAAGCAGCTCGACGCGCAGGCCCATGCACTGAACGATCACGACGTGATCGAGCTTGCGGGCGTCAAGATGGAGTTCTTCCTCAAGCCGGCCTGAGCTGGTGCGGCGTGGCGCCGGGTCTGCCTTCTGATGCGGGGGCGAACCCCGGACCGGCCTTGCGGCGCTCGACCTTGAAGAGGGGCCGGTGAAGAAGCACCTGCTGCGCATCGGGCTCGGCCTGCTGGTCGTCGTGGGCTTCCTGCTCCACGCAGCGGGCTATGTCCAGGTGCCCTTCCTCGCGCGGCTCGAGGCCCTGGCCTACGATGCCCGGCTGCAGCTCACCATGCCGCGCGGGGTCGATCCGCGCATCGTCATTGTCGACATCGACGAGCGCAGTCTCGCCACCGAAGGCCGCTGGCCCTGGCGCCGCGACCGCGTCGCCCTGCTGCTGGACCGCCTGTTCGACGAGTACAAGGTCCGCGCGGTGGGCTTCGACGTCGTGTTCGCCGAGCGCGACGAGAGCTCGGGACTGGGCGTGCTGCGCGAGCTCGGCCAGAACGAGCTGAAGGGGCTGCCGCAATACCAGGCGGCACTGGAGCAGATCGCACCGCGGCTGGAATACGACCGGATCCTGGCCGAGAAGATCAGGGGCCGCGCGGTCGTGCTCGGCTACTACTTCAACCTCGACCCGGAGGACCGGGCCGCCCGCACCAACGAGCTGCCGGCGCCCACGCTCCCGCGCGGCATCTTCCAGGGTCGCAACATCCAGCCTACGCACTGGACCGGATTCGGGGCCAACCTCCCGCCGCTGCAGCAGGCCGCGGCTGCCGCCGGGCACTTCAACCCATGGCCGGATCCGGACGGCGTGACCCGCCGCGTGCCGATGCTGGCGGAATACGGCGGCGCCTACTACGAACCGCTGTCCCTGGCGGTGGTGCGGGTGCTGCTCGGGATGCCCGAGGTGCGGCCGGGATTCACTTCCGCCGGCGGGTGGGCGAAGAGCTATCCGGGCCTGGAGTGGCTCGACGTCGCCGAGCTGCGCATTCCGGTGGACCGCGACGTCACCGCCCTGGTCCCCTACCGGGGCGGCCAGCACAGCTTCCCCTACGTGTCGGCGGCCGACGTGCTCGGCGGCAAGGCTTCGCCGTCCGTGCTGGAAGGACGGATTGTCCTGGTGGGCTCCACCGCGCCGGGCCTGAACGACCTGCGCTCGGCGCCGGTCGCGAACATCTTCCCGGGGGTCGAGATCCACGCCAACCTGATCTCCGGGATGCTGGACGGGCGCATCAAGCAGATGCCGCCGTATGTCCTGGGTGCCGAGGTGGTGCTGCTCGCCCTGGCCGGCCTGGTCATGGCGCTGGTCCTGCCCTTGCTTAATCCGCACCAGGCGACCCTGACCACCGCGGGGGTCGCCGTGGCCGTGGTCGGCACCAACCTGGCGGTCTGGCAGTACGGCAACCTGGTCCTGCCGCTGGCTTCCGGGCTGCTGATGGTGCTGCTGCTGTTCGGCCTGAACATGTCCTACGGCTTCTTCGTCGAGTCGCGGGCGAAGAAGCAGATCGCCGGGCGCTTCGGGCAGTACGTCCCGCCCGAGCTGGTGGACGAGATGAGCCGGCATCCCGAGCGCTTCTCGATGGAAGGGGAGAGCCGGGAGATGTCGGTGCTGTTCTCCGACGTGCGCGGTTTCACCACCATCTCCGAGGGGCTGGATCCGAAGGAGCTGTCGGAGCTGATGAACCAGTTCCTGACGCCGCTGACGCAGGTGATATACCGGCGCCGGGGCACGATTGACAAATACATGGGCGACTGCATCATGGCCTTCTGGGGTGCCCCCGTCGCCGACGGACAACACCCGCGCAACGCGGTCCTCGCAGGACTTGAGATGCTCGCGACCATGGACGCCCTGCAGCCGCAGTTCCGCGCGCGCGGCTGGCCCGATCTGCACGTCGGTGTGGGGGTCAACTCGGGCCGGATGAGCGTGGGCAACATGGGCTCCGAGATCCGCGTGGCCTATACGGTGATGGGCGATGCGGTGAACTCCGCTTCACGCTTCGAGGGCCTGACCAAGCAGTACGGCGTCGGCATGATCGTGGGCGAGGCCACCAGAGCGGCCTGCAAGGACATCGTGTTCCGCGAACTGGACCGCGTGCGGGCCAAGGGCAAGACCGAGCCGGTGAGCATCTACGAGCCGATCGGGCCCGCCGCCGAGGTCGGCAAGGACCGCCTCGACGAGCTGGC
The DNA here is from genome assembly GCA_964523885.1 of uncultured Burkholderiales bacterium. GTDB lineage: Bacteria > Pseudomonadota > Gammaproteobacteria > Burkholderiales > SHXO01 > SHXO01. The sequence continues at coordinate 16,463 of CAZFYX010000018.1, forward strand.
GTTGTGGCAGCAGGTGCTCAAGCTCTACCGCGCCCAGGAATGGGACCTGGCCGAACTGCAGCTGGTGAACCTGCAGCGCATGCATCCCGGGCGCGGGCTCTACCCGATCTTCATCGCGCGCCTGGCGCACTATCGGCGCAATCCCCCCGGTCCCGGCTGGGACGGCACCTGGTCGGCGGAGAGCAAGTAGGCCATGCAACTGCGCGTGCTCGGATGCAGCGGCGGAATCGGGGGGAGCCTGCGCACCACCTCGTTCCTGGTCGATCACGACGTCCTGATCGACGCCGGCACCGGCGTGGGCGATCTCACGCTGGGCGAGCTGCGCCAGATCGACCACATCTTCGTGACCCACTCGCACCTGGATCACGTGACTTCGATCCCGTTCCTGGTCGACACGGTGGGCGGAATGCGCGACGCACCGATCACGGTGCACGGAACGGCCGAGACCATCGACATCCTGCGCGCACACCTGTTCAACTGGAAGCTGTGGCCGGACTTCACCGAGATCCCGTCGCCGGAGGCACCCTACCTGCGCTTCAGCACCTTCGCGATGGGCGACACGGTGGACCTGCAGGGACGCCGCTTCCGCCCGCTGCCGGCCAACCACGTGGTGCCGGCCGTCGGCTACCACATCGACAGCGGCAAGGGCAGCGTGGTCTTCACCGGGGACACCACCGTGTGCGAAGCGCTGTGGGAGCAGGTGAACCGGATCGAGAACCTCGAGTACCTGCTGATCGAGACCGCCTTCTCCAACGCCGAGCACGACCTGGCGGTGGCATCCAAGCACCTGACCCCGGACATGCTGGCGGCCGAGCTGTCCCGCCTGACGCGCCCGGCGCGCGTGCTCATCTCGCACCTGAAGCCGGGCGAGGGCGCGCTCACGATGGAGCAGGTCGAGTCGGTGGCCGGGGCCTATGCGCCGCGCATGCTGGCCAACGGTCAGGTGCTCAGGTTCTAGTGCGTCGGGTGATGGCATTGATGCGTGTGGCGGCCGCCGCGGCGGCCGCGTGGAGTGTTGACGGGGCCCGCCGTGCCGGCGGGCCGCTGGAGTGAGGGGCGTTCGATGAGCACCGTGTTCGAATCCAAGCCGCAGAGCGGTCCGGGCGACATCAGCAGCAAGCTGGAATTCCAGAAGCAGCTGCAGGCGGTCACCAACAAGATCCACGCGACCAGCAACGTCGACGAGATCATGCTGGAGCTGGGGCAGGACATGTGCGCCCTGCTCGGGGCCGACCGGCTCACGATCTACCAGATGTCGGACGACCGCTCCTCGATCGTCTCCAAGGTCAAGACCGGGCTGACCTCGTTCAAGGATCTCAAGCTGCCGGTCAACGACCAGAGCGTGGCGGGCTACGTCGCGCTCAACCGCGTGCTGATGAACATCCGCGACGTGTACGACGAGGCGGAGCTGCGCGGCCACTCGCCCCAGCTGCGCTTCCTCAAGGAGGTGGACAAGCGCACCGGCTACCGCACCAAGCAGATGCTGGTGGCGCCGATCGTGGACGGCTCGGCCAACGAGATGGTCGGCGTGGTGCAGGCGATCAACACCCGCACCGGGATGCCGTTCTCGCCCCAGGCCGAGGAGGGCATGGTCAACCTGTGCGAGACCCTGGCCATCGCCTTCAAGCAGCGGCAGAAGCCCAGCTCCGTGGTGCGCGGCAAGTACGACGGCCTGGTGGCCAACGCCGTCCTCTCCGCGGAGGAAATGGAGCTGGCGCTGCGCTCGGCGCGGCGCAAGGGCATCGACATCGAGCAGGTCCTGCTGGACGAGTTCCAGGTCAAGTCGCAGGCCATCGGCGAGGCGCTCTCGGCGTTCTTCGGGGTGCCCTACGAGCCGTTCAAGCAGGACCGCATCAAGCCGCTCGACCTGCTGCGCAACCTCAAGCGCGACTTCCTCGAGAGCAGCCTGTGGGTCCCGCTGGAGGACACCAAGGACGGCCTGATCGTCGCGACCAACGACCCCGAGCGGGTCAAGGCCTCGCGCATCGTCAACAACATCTTCCCCAAGAGCAAGGTCGTCTATCGCGTCACCACACAGCGCGAGTTCGCCGCCACGCTGGACCAGTTCTTCGGAGGCGACACGGGTGCCGACAGCTCGTCGATCGGGGACATGCTGTCGGGGATGGACGGGGAGTCGGACGAGGAGAGCGGCGGCAGCGGCACCGATGAGGTCTCGCTCGCCGCGGACAACGAGCTGGTGAAGCTCGTGAACAAGATCATCGTCGACGCCTACCACCAGGGCGCGTCCGACATCCACATCGAGCCCTACCCGGGCAAGGGGAAGACCGAGATCCGCTTCCGCAAGGACGGCTCGCTGCAGCCCTACATCTCGGTGCCGGCGAGCTACCGCAACGCCATCGTCGCACGCCTGAAGATCATGTGCGACCTCGACATCTCCGAGAAGCGCAAGCCGCAGGACGGCAAGATCAAGTTCAAGAAGTTCGGCCCGCTCGACATCGAGCTGCGGGTGGCGACGATCCCGTCGCAGGGCGGCGTCGAAGACATCGTCATGCGTATCCTGGCCGCCGGCGAGCCGATCCCGCTCGACAAGCTCGGCGTATCGGCGCGCAACCTGAAGAACCTCAAGGAGACGGTGTCCAAGCCCTACGGGCTGTTCTTCGTTTGCGGCCCGACCGGTTCCGGCAAGACCACCACGCTGCACTCGGTGCTGGGCTACCTGAACACGCCCGACACCAAGATCTGGACCGCCGAGGATCCGGTGGAAATCACCCAGAAGGGGCTGCGCCAGGTGCAGATGAACCCCAAGGCGGGGCTGAACTTCGCCACCGCAATGAAGGCGTTCCTGCGGGCGGATCCGGACATCATCATGGTGGGTGAGATGCGGGACAAGGAGACCACCTCGATCGGCATCGAAGCCTCCCTGACCGGTCACCTGGTGTTCGCCACCCTGCACACCAACAGCGCGCCCGAGTCGATCATCCGCCTGCTGGACATGGGGATGGATCCGTTCAACTTCGCCGACGCGCTGCTGGGCATCCTCGCGCAGCGTCTGGCCAAGCGCCTGTGCGGCAAGTGCAAGCAGCCGCACACCGCTTCCCAGGACGAAATCAAGCTGCTGCTGGAGGAATACTGCCAGGAGCTGAAGAACACCGACAGCTGGAAGAAGGACCCGAAGGCCGCGTACGAGAGCGTCTACCGGGAGTGGGTCAAGAGCTTCGGCGACGACAAGGGCCAGATCACGTTGTACTCGCCGGTGGGCTGCGAGACCTGCGGCGGCACCGGCTACAAGGGCCGCCTCGGCCTGCACGAGCTGCTGCTGGGCACCGACCTGGTCAAGAAGCTGATCCAGGAGCACGCGCGGGTGGCCGAGATCACCGCCGTGGCGCTCAACGAGGGCATGCGCACGCTGAAGCAGGACGGCATCGAGAAGGTCCTGCAGGGCATCACCGACATGCACCAGGTGCGGGCGGTCTGCATCAAGTAGCGCCGGATCGGCGTGACCCCGGCGCTTGCGGAAGCCAACGACATGAACGACGTGCGCGATGCGGACCTGATCCGCCGCCTCACCGAGCTGAACCAGATCGGCATCGCGCTGTCGCGCGAGAAGGACCTCGACCGGCTGCTCGAGGTGATCCTGGTGGCCGCGAAGCAGATCACCAACGCCGACGGCGGCACGCTCTACCGCAAGCACGGCGAGCGCGAGCTGCGCTTCGAGATCATGCGCACCGACTCGCTCGGCATCGCCATGGGCGGCACCACCGGCAAGGCGGTGCCCTTCGCGCCCGTGCGCCTGTACGAGGAAGACGGCGTGCCGAACAACTCGATGGTCGTGGCCTACGCGGTGCTGCACGACCAGACGGTGAACATCGCCGACGCCTACACCGAGCAGGGGTTCGACTTCTCCGGCACCAAGGCCTTCGACAGCAAGACCGGCTACCGCTCCCGCTCGTTCCTGACCGTCCCGATGAAGAACCACGAGGACGAGATCATCGGCGTGCTGCAGCTGATCAACGCCACGGACCGCGCCACGGGGGAGATCGTGGCATTCTCCCCGGCCGACCAGAACCTGGCCGAGTCGCTCGCCTCGCAGGCGGCGGTGGCGCTCACCAACCGGCTGCTGATCAACCAGCTGGAGGAGCTGTTCGAATCCTTCATCCGCCTGATCAACGCCGCCATCGACGACAAGTCGCCCTACACCGGGGGCCACTGCCAGCGCGTCCCGGCGCTAACCATGATGCTGGCCGAGGCGGCGACCCGCGCGGGCAGCGGCCCGCTGGCGGGCTTCGCGATGAGCGACAAGGATCGCTACGAGCTCAAGATCGCCGGCCTGCTGCACGACTGCGGCAAGGTGACCACGCCGGTGCACGTGGTGGACAAGGCCACCAAGCTGCAGACCATCTACGACCGCATCGGGCTGCTGGACACGCGCTTCGAGGTGCTCAAGCGCGACGCCCAGGTGCGCATGCTGCAGGCCAAGGTGGAGGCGCTGGAAAGCGGCAACAGGGGCGCCTGGCAGGAGCTGGAGGCGCGCTACAACGCGCAGATCAAGCAGCTGGATGCGGACCGGGAATTCCTCCGTCTGTGCAACATCGGCTCCGAGCGCATGGCGCCGGAGGACCAGCAGCGTGTGTTCAGCATCGGCACCGGCTACCGCTGGCGCGACACCGACGGCAACGAGGACGTGCCGTTCCTCACCCACGACGAGATCACCAACCTCACCATCCGCAGCGGCACGCTGACCGACGACGAGCGCAAGGTCATCAATCACCATATCGAGGTGACCATCATGATGCTCGAGTCGCTGCCCTGGCCCAAGCATCTGAAGAACGTGCCCGAGTACGCCGGCGGCCACCACGAGCGCATGGACGGCAAGGGCTATCCCCGCGGGCTCACCCGGGAGCAGATGTCGGTGCAGGCCCGGGTGATGGGCATCGCCGACATCTTCGAGGCGCTGACCGCGAAGGACCGGCCGTACAAGAAGGGCAAGACGCTCACCGAGGCCCTGACCATCCTGGGCCGCTTCAAGCTCAACGGGCACATCGACCCGGACCTGTTCGACGTGTTCATCCGCGAGCGCCTCTACCTGCGCTATGCCGAGCAGTTTCTCGACCCCGAGCAGATCGACGATGTGGATCTGTCCAGGATCCCCGGCGTGCCTGCCGACCTGATGACGTAGCGCGTCACGTTCGGTCTGCCGCGCGGGACCTGCAGCGCGGCGCAATGTGAAAGAAATCTTGGAGCGAGTGTGAGATTCGTTGAAGCCGCGCTTCGCTTGTCTCCGAAGTTATCTTTCTGTGAGGTAAATGCTTGATTCGGGGCCGGGCGAGGCGATTGGCATAGCGGTTGCATAGAGAGCTCCCGACACGGAATCGCGTGTTCACGGTCATCCCAAACTTAGGAGCAACAGATGAAATCGATGCAAAAAGGCTTCACCCTGATCGAACTGATGATCGTGGTCGCGATCATCGGCATTCTCGCCGCCATCGCGGTGCCGGCGTACTCGGACTACATGGTGCGCTCGCGCGTGACCGAAGGTCTGAACCTCGCCGCGGCGCCGAAGCTGGACGTGTCCGAGACCTGGCAGTCGCGCGGCGACCTGACCGGCCTGGACGCTTCCTTCCAGGGCGGCTGGACGGCCACCAAGTACGTCAGCGGCATCGCCATCAACGACACCAACGGTGAGATCACCGTGACCTACGACACCGGCGCGACCGGCATTCCGCAGCTGGCTGGTGCCGACCAGATCGTCTTCACGCCGACCATCGGTGGCGCGGCGCTGGTGGCTGGCGCGGCCGGCAACATCGACTGGAGCTGCAAGGTCGGTGGCTCGGTGGTGTCGAAGTACCGTCCCTCGCAGTGCCGTCCGTAAACCAACCAGGAGCCCAGGAGTAGAAGGAGATGTACATGAGATCGATACAGACAGGCTTCACCCTGATCGAACTGATGATCGTGGTCGCGATCATCGGCATTCTCGCCGCCATCGCGGTGCCGGCGTACTCGGACTACACGGTGCGCTCGCGCGTGACCGAAGGTCTGAACCTGGCCGCCTCGCCCAAGCTGGATGTCTCTGAGACTTGGCAGTCGCGTGGTGACCTCACCGGCCTTGATGCTTCATTCCAGGCCGGCTGGTCTGCCACCAAGTACGTCAGCGGCATCGCGATCAACGATACCAACGGCGAAATCACCGTGACCTACGACACCAGCGCGACCGGCATCCCACAGCTGGCGGGTGCCGACCAGATCGTCTTCACACCGACGATCGGCGGCGCGGCACTGGTGGCGGGTGCGGCCGGCAACATCGACTGGAGCTGCAAGGTCGGTGGTTCCGTGGCCGCCAAGTACCGGCCTTCGCAGTGTCGTCCGTAGCCGCGTTCTACTCCTCCTGAAAAACGGGCGCTTCGGCGCCCGTTTTTCTTTGCTGGCCTGATCGATGCTTTTGCAACGATTCCACATTCCATTCGGGCCCTGCCGGCAGCATGCGTGACCCAGCCCTTCGTCTGCCACCCAGCGCGTTCTTCGCCCTGTTCGCCGTCTCCGGCTTCGCCGGACTGATGTACGAATCGGTGTGGACCCATTACCTCAAGCTGTTCCTCGGCCACGCGGCCTATGCCCAGACCCTGGTCCTGGTCATCTTCATGGGCGGCATGGCAATCGGCGCCTGGCTCGCCGGGCGCTACTCTGCCCGCATGGCGAGCCTGCTGAAGGGCTATGCCATCGTGGAGGGGATCATCGGGGCGAGCGCGCTCGCCTTCCACGTCATCTTTGTCGCAACCACGGCCTTCGTGCTGGATGCGATCCTGCCCGGCTTGTCCTCCAGCACGTCAGCGCATGTGATCAAGTGGGGCGTGGCCGCCCTGCTCATCCTGCCCCAGTCGGTCCTGCTCGGCATGACCTTCCCGCTCATGAGCGGCGCGGTCATGCGCCGGTTTCCCGCCATGCCCGGGCACACCCTGGCCTCGCTGTACTTCTCCAACAGCATCGGGGCCGTCTTCGGCGTGCTCGCGAGCGGCTTCGTGCTGATCGGACTGGTGGGACTGCCCGGCACCATGCTCACCGCCGGCCTGCTCAACCTGCTGCTCGCCCTGTTCGTCTGGCTGGTGGCCAGGGATGCCGAGGCGCGCCCCGCGGCGGCCGTCGTGGGCGCCGACGGGGGCTGGTCCCGCGACGGCTGGGTGAAGTTCCTGCTGCTCGCGGCCGCCGTCACCGGCGCGGCGTCCTTCCTGTACGAGATCGCATGGATCCGGATGCTCACCCTGGTGCTGGGTGGGTCGACCCATTCGTTCGAGCTGATGCTCGCCGCCTTCATCCTGGGACTGGCGCTGGGCGGCCTGTACATGCGCAAGCGCATCGATCGCATTCGGCAGCCGGTGCGCTACCTCGGCTGGGTCCAGCTGCTCATGGGCGGCTTCGCCCTGGCGACCCTGCTGATCTACGGCCATGCGTTCGAGTGGATGGGCTTCCTGATGCGCGGGCTGGCGCGCTCGGACCAGGGCTACGACCTGTTCCTGGTCTTCAGCAGCACCATCGCCCTGGCGGTGATGCTGCCGGCGACGTTCATGGCCGGCATGACCCTGCCGCTGATGACCTTCGTGCTGCTTCAGCGCGGGCACGGCGAACGGACCATCGGCAGCGTGTACGCCGCCAACACCATCGGCGCGATCGCCGGGGTCCTGGTCGCCGTGCACGTGCTCATGACCACGGTCGGCCTGAAGGGCGTGCTGCTGGTGGGCGTGGGCCTGGACGTGGCGCTCGGCGTGGCGCTGCTGGCCGGCGCGCAGCCGCGCGTGCGCCGCTGGGAGCTCGGCGGGGCTGCACTGGCCGCCTGCGCGGCCCTGGTGCTGGTGACGGTGTTCGTCCGCATGGATCCCCTGCAGCTCAACAGTGGCGTGTACCGCACCGGCGCTGCCCGCGTGGGCCCGGGCAACCAGCTGCTGTTCCACGGCGACGGCAAGACCGCGACGGTCGCGCTCATGGGCAATGCGAGAGGCGTGGTGCGCATCAGCACCAACGGCAAGCCCGATGCGAGCCTGACCGTCACCGACGCCGATCCCACGCCCGACGAGGCGACCATGATCGTGGCCGGCACGCTCGCGCTGGCCCACCATCCCGGCGCGAAGCTGGTGGCCAACATCGGCTTCGGCTCCGGCCTCACCACCGACACGCTGCTGAGCACGTCCCAGCTGGAGCGGGTCGACACGATCGAGATCGAGCCGTTCATGGTCGAGGCGGCACGCGGCTTCGGCGCGCGCGTTGCGCGTGCGTTCGAGGACCCGCGCAGCCACATCCACATCGAGGATGCGAAGACCTTCTTCTCGACCCGGGCGGCGACCTACGACGTGATCGTCTCCGAGCCGTCGAACCCATGGGTGAGCGGCGTCGCATCGCTGTTCTCGACCGAGTTCTATGCCCGTGCACGCAGGCACCTGCGTCCCGACGGCCTGCTGGTGCAGTGGATCCAGGGCTACGAGATCGACCTGTCGCTGCTGGCCTCGGTGTTCCGCGCGCTCGGGCCCCACTTCGACGACTACGCGGTCTACACGACCAACGGTGCCGATCTGCTCATCGTCGCGCGGGCGCAGGGCAAGCTGGCGCCTCTGGACGCGGACGTGCTGCGTGACCCGGGGCTGGCCAAGGTGCTCGGCCGCGTGCATATCGCCGCGGTGCAGGACCTCGAGTTCCGCAAGCTGCTCGGGCGCTCCTCGTTCGAGGCGCTGCTCGCGGCCTATCCTGCGCCGGCGAACTCCGACTACTTCCCCTATCTGGACCAGCACGCGGCACGCGCCCGGTTCCTCGACCAGACCGCCGCGCGCGAGCTCACCGCGCTGCACCAGCAGTCGCTGCCCGTGCTGGAAGTGCTCGACAACCGGCCCGCCCCGTCTGCACGGCGGCCGGTCACCCGGGATGAGTTCTACGTGCCGGCCGCCTTGGCGGACGATGCCCGTCGCTTCGGCGACGCGGTGCTCGGCCGCGGTCCCTGGAGCCGGGTGGACAGCGAATTCGCGCTGGACTGGAGCTACGCCGAAGCGATGCTCAGGCGCTGCGAAAACGACGCCGACTGGGGCGAGTTCCGCAGGGCAGTGCAGCGGCTGGCGGGCCGGATCCTCCCCTACCTGCCCCCCGAGGACGCGGCGGCCGTGCTGGAGCGGCTCCGGTCGAGCCCCTGCGCGACGCGGCTGCCGCCTGGCGCCGCGCAGTGGCTGGACCTCCTGCACGCGATCGCGAAACGCGACGCCGCCGGCATGGGGCAGCTGGCCATGACGCTGGCCGAGCAGGGCGGCGATGAGGCGCAGGCCTACCTGGTGCAGGCCGCCATGCTCAGCGCACTCGCCCGCAACCAGTCGGGCGAGGTCATGATGCTGTGGGACAAGTATCGCCCCGTGCTGACGCAGGCCGGGGCGGCGCCGTTGCAGGCGCGGCTGCTGGTTGCCGTCGCCTACGCGCAGGCCACACGCCTGTCGCAGGCGCCCGCAGACAACGGCCGCGCGGCCGAGCGGCCGCAAGGGGCGCGCTGAGCGCGCCTACTTGCGCATCACCGAGGACTTGAGCGGGATGCCGTTGCTCAGGTAGGAAAGGAAGTACTCGAGGTCGTTCCACTCCCCGCTGTCGTAGCCGAACGGCACCGCGCGCATCTGCTCCATGCAGCGCTTGAAGCGGCCCTGGAACGTCATGAGCTCCTCGCCGCCGCGGAAGATCGGCCAGTGCGTGGCGTGCCCCAGCGCCGGCGAGATGATCTCCATGCGCATGGTGCTGCCGGCGTGGTGGAGGTGGCAGCCGGCGCAGGCGGCATTGAGCTGGCCGATGCGGCGGAAGAACAGGTCGCGGCCGGCCTCGAAGTGCGCGCGGGCCGCGGGCGAGTCCACCTTCACGTTCATCCTCATGCCATCGGAGAGCGTGCGTGCGTACGCCGTGAGCACGCCCATCGGGCTGCGCTGGCCGTAGGCCATCTCCGGCTCGCCGTTGTCCTTCAGGCAGCGGTTGAGCGCCGCCTCGAAGGTGATGACCCGGCCCGCGGCAGCGTCGTAGTAGGGATAGTTTCCGACCACGTTGTGGCCGCCGTCCGCGAAGCAGTCGGCGAAGCGCCTGCCGTTGCGGAAGGGCGTGTCCCAGATGCGGCGCCCGGCCTCGATGTCCCCGATGAACGGCGGGAACTCCATGATCTGGTCGTACTGCGCACGCGCGTCCGGGTTGCCGATCATCGCCCCGTAGACGTAGTCCTCCAGCGGCACGCCCGGAAAACGCTGGCTGAAGATCTGCACCAGGCGCTGGCGCTCGGCCTCGGGATCGGGCCCGGCCGCCTGCGCGAGCGCCGCGAGGCAGAGCAGGCACAGGGCGAGGGCCGCCTTCATCGCGTCAACCGCCGGGCACCTTCGCCGACGCGCGGTTGCTCTCTCCCTGGTTGTCCTGCCACTCGATGCCGATGTCGTCGCCGGGCCTGGCGCCCTTGATGCGGAACTGCAGGTAGGGATTGCGCGCCATCGCCTGGCTCCATTGCGCCTCGATCACCGGCTTGCCGTTGAGGGACGCGGTGACCGTCTTGATGAAGTGCAGGGGCACGAGCTCGCCCGTGTCCGGGTCCTTGCGCAGCCCGGTCTCCATCGGATGGCCGATGAGCACCCGCACGTCGGCCACGTCGCCGTCGAGCTTCACCCGCATGCGGATCGGTTCGGGCATCGATTCGTCCTCGTCCTGTGAGCGCGCTCAGGTCCCGCAGCCGCCGATGGTGACCTTCACGTCGCGCACCGCGACGTACTGCTTGTCGCCGGCGCGCACGACCACGCGCAGGGGCGAGGTATCGCCCATCTTGATGCGCGTGGATACGAACGGCACCGCCCCCTCACGGAAGGTGAAGGTCCCCACGTAGGGCTGCACGTTCTTGTCCACGAAGATCGAGATGCTCTGCGTGCCCGGGACACGGCTCTCGATCTCGATCGGCACCTGCGCGCCGTTCTCGGCGATCTCCGGGGCCTTGACCAGGATGTCCTGGGTCTCGATCAGGTCGTGCACGCCCGCGGCCAGCATGGCCTGCTCCACGTCCTTGGTCTCGAACGCCGCCTTGTTCCACTCCTGCGCGAGCGCGATCAACGGCCGCGCCAGGCCCGCGAGCAGGAAGGCGCCGAACGCGCAGCCGCGGGCGACGAACGAGCGACGCGCACGCACGGACGCAACCATCATGCGGCCTCAATTGGCATAGACGTAGTCCACCACCAGGTCGATCTCCTCTTCGGTCAGCACGCGGTGCTTTCCGAACGGCGGCATCACTGTCATCGGGTTGCGCACCGTCGAATCCCAGATCTGCGCCCGCAGCGCGGCCCGGTCCGGAAAGCGGGCCCGCATGTCCACCAGCGGCGGGCCGATGTTGGCCAGCGTCACGGCGGTGGGGTCCGCGGGGATCTGGTGACAGGCCAGGCAGTTGCCCTTGTACCAGTCGTGCGCGATCGCCCGTCCGCGCTGCACACGGTCCGGCTCCGCGGGCGAGGCGGCCAGCGCCGCGAGCGCGCAGAAGCACAGACCGACGGCTGCCACTCGCGTCATCAACATGGGACCGATGGCGCCGGCGTTGGTTCGGCTACTTCGCCGTCCAATGCCCGGACTTGCCGCCCTTCTTCTCGACCAGGCGCACGCTCTCGAAGCGCATCCCCCGGTCGACCGCCTTGCACATGTCGTAGATCGTGAGCAGCCCGACGGTCACTGCGGTCAGCGCTTCCATCTCGACGCCGGTGCGGCCGAAGGTCTCCGCCGTGGCGGTGCAATCGACGGCGTTGGCGGCCTGGTCGATGCTGAACTCGACGCTCACGCGCGTGAGCGGCAGCGGATGGCACAGCGGGATCAGGTCCGCGGTGCGCTTGGCCCCCTGGATGGCGGCGATGCGCGCCACGCCCAGCACGTCGCCCTTGGCGGCACTGCCTTCGAGGATGCGCCGCAGCGTGTCGGGCTGCATGACCACGCGACCGGCCGCGGTGGCGGAGCGCGCCGTCTCGGCCTTCTGCCCGACATCGACCATGTGCGCCTGGCCGTGAGCGTCGAAATGCGTCAATTCACCCATATCTAACCGTGAACGCGGCGGCCGCGCCGGCGCTCCAAAGCACGAGAGTTATCATAGCATCCGTGAAGGTCCTGATCCCGTTCCTGGCTGCCGCGCTCGCGTGGACCCCGGCGCCGGCCGCCGACACTCTGCCGAACCTTGGTGACGCCTCGGCTTCGGCGCTGTCGCCGCAGCAGGAGCGCCAGCTGGGCGAGTCGATCATGCGGCAGATCCGCGCCAGCCGGCAGTACTTCGACGATCCGGACTGCACCGACTACATCAACGCGCTGGGCTATCGCCTGGTGCAGAACAGCCAGAATCCGGAGCAGCCGTTCGTCTTCTTCCTGGTCGACGATCCGCAGATCAACGCGTTCGCGCTGCCTGGCGGCTTCATCGGCGTGAACACCGGCCTGATCGTGATCGCGCAGAGCGAGTCGGAGCTGGCCGCGGTGCTCGCGCACGAAATCGCGCACGTCACGCAGAAGCACATCGCGCGCATGTTCCAGCAGCAGAAGCAGGCCGGGATCGCCTCGCTGGCCGCGCTCGCGGTGGCGATCCTCGCCGCCCGCTCCAGCCCGGACCTGGCCAGTGCCGCGGTCGCCGGCTCGCAGTACGCCAGCACCCAGACCATGCTCAACTTCACCCGGGACAACGAGCGCGAGGCGGATCGCGTCGGCCTGCAGACGCTCGACCGTTCCGGGTTCGATCCCGAGGCGATGCCGGCATTCCTCGAGCGCATGCAGCGCGCCTACCGCGTCTACGACAGCAACGCACCGTCGTACATGCGCACCCACCCGCTGACCTACGAGCGGATCGCGGACGTGCAGAGCCGGGTCGAGGAATTTCGCTACCGGCAGGTGCCCGACAGCCTCGAGTTCCAGGTGGTGCGCGCGCGCCTGCAGGTGCTCTCCATGCAGCCGCGCGATGCCGTGGTGCGCTACGACGACATCCTCAAGGAGAAGAAGAGCGTCAGCGAGATCCCGCCGCGCTATGCCCTGACCCTCGCGCTGCTGCGCGGCAAGGAGATCGAGCGTGCCCGCCGCGAGAGCGTGACCCTGAGGAAGGATGCGCCCGACGACCCGATGGTGCTCAACCTGGTCGGCGAGGTGCTCATGGCAGCCGGCGACGGGAAGGCCGCCCTCGAGCTCTACAGCGCGGCCGTCGAGCGCTTCCCCCGGCGCCGGGCCCTGGTCTACTCCTACGCCAACGCCCTGCTCAACGCCAAGCGCTGGCAGGACGCGCTCAAACTGGTCACGGAGGCCATCGCCACGCTGCCCGCGGACCAGCGCCTCTACCGCCTGCAGGCCCGCGCCTACGCCGGGCTGGGCCAGCGCCTGGAGGAGCATCGAGCCCAGGCCGAGGCCTATGTCCTGATGGGCAGCGTCCCGGCGGCGATCGAGCAGCTCCAGATCGGGCTGCGCAGCGGCGACGGCAACTACTACCAGATGTCCAGCGCCGAGGCGCGGCTCAAGCAGCTGCGCGAGCTGGACGCCGAGAACCGCAAGGCCAGCAAGTAACCCCCGGCTGGGGTGGCGGTCCGGGCAGTTGGCACGATCCATGTTTGTGCTTCCCGCCGTGTCCGGCCGGGGTGCGCACGCGCGCGTCCGGCCGTCCCTCGATCCAGTGCGACAGAAAAGCGAGAAGTCACTGAAATGTCTACAGTTTCTACTGCGGCCCGAGCCCTGCAAACCGGTGACGCGCTGCCTCCGCAGAAGATCGGCAAGTACCAGCTGATCAAGGAACTGGGCAAGGGAGCGACGAGCGAGGTCTTTCTCGCCCTCGATCCGTTCGCCAACCGCAAGGTCGCGCTCAAGGTGGTCCAGCGCGAGGTCCTCGGCGACAAGGAGCACGGCCGCCGCTTCCGCAAGCTGTTCCTGACCGAAGCCTCGCTCACCGGCAAGCTCGCCCACCCCCACATCGTCGCCATCTACGACGCCGTGGCGGATGACGAGGGCAGCTACATCGTCATGGAGTACGTCGAGGGCGGCACCCTGGAGCAGTTCACCAAGGTCGACAACCTGCTGCCGGTGAACAAGATCATCGAGATCGTCTTCAAGTGCTGCAAGGCGCTCGACTACGCCCATCGCTACGGCGTGATCCACCGCGACATCAAGCCCGCCAACATCCTGCTGTCGAAGGACACCGACATCAAGATCTCGGACTTCGGCGCCGCGCTCACCACCGCGGTGGAGACCACGCAGGTCACCGGCATCGGCTCGCCCGCGTACATGTCGCCCGAGCAGGTGCAGGAGCAGCAGCTCACCCACCAGACCGACATCTTCACGCTCGGCGTGGTGATGTACCAGTTGCTCACCGGAAGCCTGCCGTTCAAGGCGACCAACAACTACAGCATGGTGTTCCAGATCATCAACGTGGATCCGCCGCCGCCGAGCATCTTCCGGCCCGAGATCCCGGCGAGCATCGACCACATCGTGAAGAAGGCGCTGCAGAAGCGTCTGGAGGGCCGCTATCCCACCTGGGAGGAGTTCGCGCAGGACCTGGTGCGTGTCTTCAACAACCTGCAGACGCCCGAGCAGCCGGTGCCCGACACGGAGAAGTTCAACACCCTGCGCCGGCTCGACTTCTTCCGCAACTTCACCGACGTGGACCTGTGGCAGGTCCTGCACATCTCGAACTGGAACCGCATCCCGGCCGGCACCACCCTCATCCGCGAGGGCGAGACCGGCACTTCGTTCTTCATCCTCGCCGCCGGCGAGGTGCGCGTCACCCGCGCGGAGCGTCTCCTCGACGTGCTGCGCACCGGCGAGTGCTTCGGCGAGATGGCCTACCTGGGGCGGCGCCAGTTCAAGCGCAGTGCGAGCGTCACCGCCAGCACCGAGATCACCGCCATCGAGATCAAGTCCGACGCGCTGAACGCCGCGACCGAGAGCTGCCGCCACCACTTCACCGCAGCCTTCCTGGAGCTGCTGGTGGCCCGGCTCGCCGCGGCGGATGTGCGCCTGTCCGAGCTGCTCGAGCGCAACATCGTCACCTGATCCCGCCGGCTGCCGCCACGGCGCCCCGGCGGGCGCGGTATCATCTGCGCGTAGGCATCAGAGATTGCGCGCAATGTCCCCTGTGAAGAACATCGATGCGACCGAGCTGCAGAACATGCAGCGCAGCGGTCCGCTGGTCCTGGTCGACGTCCGCACCGCGCCGGAAGTGGCGCAGGGCATGATCCCCGGCGCGAAGCACGTGCCCCTCCACCTGCTGCCCGAGCGCATCGGCGAGCTCGACCCGGCCGCGACCACGGTCATCTATTGCCAGTCCGGCGGCCGCTCCGCGCAGGCCTGCGCCTGGCTCGAGGGCAGGGGCTTCGGTTCGGTGATGAACCTGCAGGGGGGCATCATCGGCTGGGTGCGGGGCGGCAATCCGGTGGCGGCGCCCGGGTGAGGTGACGGTGGACGAAGCCGGCGAGGCGGTCGCCCACGACCGCGAGCTCGATGCGCGCGGCCTGGAGTGCCCGCTGCCCATCCTGCGCACCAAGAAGCTGCTCAACGAGATGACCGGCGGCCAGGTGCTGCGCGTGGTTGCCACCGATCCGGGATCGGTGCGCGACTTCCAGGCCTTCTGCCGCCAGACCGGGCATGAGCTGCTGGAGTCGAGCCGGTCCGGACCGGAGTTCGTGTTCGTGCTGCGCAAGAAGAAATGAACCTCGACCGCCTGATCATCCCGCTCGACCGCGCGCTGCGCACGCTGTTCGCCCCGGCGCCCGCGGTCCGGCCCACTCCCGGGGGCGAGCTCGACCAGCCCGAGCTCGGCGATGTCGAGCGCGT
This sequence comes from uncultured Burkholderiales bacterium, assembly GCA_964523885.1. GTDB lineage: Bacteria > Pseudomonadota > Gammaproteobacteria > Burkholderiales > SHXO01 > SHXO01. The sequence goes on from CAZFYX010000018.1 coordinate 32,222, forward strand.
GCGCTCGGCCCAGATGATGCGCATCAATCACACCGGCGAGGTGTGCGCGCAGGCGCTCTACGAGGGTCAGATGCTGGTGGCGCGCGATCCGGCCGTGCGCGCGATGCTGGAGCGGGCCGCGCGCGAGGAGACCGAGCACCTGGCCTGGACCGAGGGCCGCCTGCAGGAGCTCGGCTCGCGCAAGAGCCTGCTCAATCCGCTCTTCTATGCCGGTTCGTACGTGCTGGGCGCGGGGGCCGGGCTGCTGGGCGATCGCTGGAGTCTGGGCTTCCTGGTCGGGACCGAGCGGCAGGTCGAGCAGCACCTCGACGGGCATCTGGACCGCATGGCCGAGAACGACGGCAAGAGCCGCGCGATCGTGGAGCAGATGCGCGACGACGAGGTCGGGCACGCCAGCTCGGCCCAGCAGCTGGGCGGCATCGACCTCCCCTTGCCGGTACGGCTGGGCATGCGCGTGGCGGCGAAGGTCATGACGACGACGACGCGCTGGGTCTAGCGAAAACAGCCCGCAGCCGGTACCAGCCGATCCCGATCACCTCCCGCCAGACCTGTCGGGTGGTCTCGAGCGCATTCGCCGTTGGCATCCAGCCGGGCGGGTAGTCCGGGTAATGGGTGGCGAACCCGGTCGGCGCGGGGATCACTTCAAACCCCGCCTGCTCGAATGCGAGTTGCGCGCGGCGCATGTGCCAGGCGTGCGTGACCAGCGCAACCGAGCGGACGCCTGCTCCGGACAACAACGCGCGCGAAGCGGTCGCGTTGGTCCAGGTGGTGGTGCTGCCCGGCTCGACCCAGCGCACCGGCGTGCCCAGCTCCCGCTCCAGGACCGCCCGCATCTGCTCCGCTTCCGGCACGGTGACTCCGAAGACCTTGCCGCCACTGGTGAGGACGGGGAGCCCGGTCTGGTGCTGGAGGAATGCCGCGTAGCGCACCCGCTCGAGGCTGCTCCCGCTCAGCGTATCCCCGCCGTACTCGGGCGCAGCCACGTAGCTTCCACCGCCGAGCACGACGATGGCCTGGGCCCGTTGCCAGCCCGCGCTGGCCGGGGCCGCCAACTCCAGGGCGCGAACGCTGGCGCTTGCGATGAACGGGGCGGACGAGGCATACAGGAGCGCCGTTCCAGTGCTGATCAACGTGATGCCGAGCCGCCTGCGCCAGTGCAAGGCGAGCAGCCCCGCCACGAGCAAGAGGAGGGCGTTGGCCGGAGGAAGCAGCCATCCGCTGAGCAGGGCTGACACCATGGGACTATCCACCGGGCGCCTCCGGGTGCGACGATGCGCCGCACAAAAAGCGCTTGCCGCAGCGCACCGAATCAGACATGATATGCCTATCTTGCGGTGCGCCATCGGCGGATCGCAACGATTCCTCCATCCTCCTCCTCTTGGTGGAATTCAGCGCAACCAGATGGTTGCGCTTTCTTTTTTCCCAGCCCCCGACAGAGCGCACGGCAAGCCTGCGCCGAACCGCTCGTTCCAATCCCGTCTTCCGCGTTGCGCAAGGGCAGATCGTGCTGCAGGCGCCGGTACCGGTTGGGGCGATTCCTTGTTTCCTTCTTTAAAAGAATGACTTGTGACAGGAAAGATGTAAATCGCAGCGCGTTCCGGTAGAATGTGCCGGTTTTACCGGATCGACAGCACTTCGAGGGCTCATGGCCGACAGTACAGTCAATACCAAGCGCCGACTCCTGCTGGTCGCTACCAGCGTTGCCGGCGGAGCTGCCACCGTCGCGGCGGCGGCGCCATTCTTTGCCAGCATGTTTCCGAGCGCCCGCGCCAAGGCGGCCGGCGCCCCGGTCGACGTGGACATCTCCAAGGTCGAGCCCGGCATGATGATCCGCACCGAATGGCGCGGCAAGCCGGTCTGGGTCCTCAACCGCACGCCCGAGATGGTCAAGGGCCTCGACGCAGTGGACGGCCGCGTGGCCGATCCGAAGTCCGAGGCCCCCCAGCAGCCCGAGTACGCGAAGAACGAGTACCGCTCGATCAAGCCCGAATGGCTGGTCCTGGTCGGGATCTGCACGCACCTGGGGTGCTCGCCAACCGACAAGCTCCAGCCGGGCGGCGACAGCGGCCTGGGAGCGGACTGGCCGGGTGGATTCTACTGTCCCTGTCACGGCTCCAAGTTCGACCTGGCGGGCCGCGTGTTCAAGGACGTGCCCGCGCCGGCCAACCTCGTGGTGCCGAAGTACCAGTTCCTCACCGATACGCGCCTGCGCATCGGCGAAGACGGCAAAGGAGCTTGACGATGACCAGGTCCCAGGCCCTGCTCGGCTGGATCGACGCCCGCTTCCCGCTCTCCAAGCTGTGGAAGGAGCACCTGTCCGAGTACTACGCGCCGAAGAACTTCAACTTCTGGTACTACTTCGGCTCGCTCGCCCTGCTGGTGCTGGTCATGCAGATCGTCACCGGCATCTTCCTCACGATGAACTACAAGCCCGACGCGAGCCTGGCGTTCGGCTCGGTCGAGTACATCATGCGCGATGTGCCGGCCGGCTGGCTCATCCGCTACCTGCACTCCACCGGCGCCTCGATGTTCTTCATCGTGGTGTACCTGCACATGTTCCGCGCGCTGCTGTACGGCTCCCATCGCGGGCCGCGCGAACTGGTGTGGGTGATGGGCGTGCTCATCTACCATTGCCTGATGGCCGAGGCGTTCTTCGGCTACCTGCTTCCCTGGGGCCAGATGTCCTACTGGGGCGCGCAGGTGATCGTGAACCTGTTCAGCGCGGTGCCGATCATCGGTGAGGACCTGTCGGTGTGGATCCGCGGGGACTACGTGATCTCGGATGCGACGCTGAACCGCTTCTTCGCCTTCCACGTGATCGCGATCCCGCTGGTCCTGCTCGGCCTGGTGGTGGCGCACATCATCGCGCTGCACGAAGTCGGCTCGAACAACCCGGACGGGATCGAGATCAAGAAGAACAAGGGGCCCGACGGCCATCCGGTGGACGGCATCCCGTTCCATCCGTACTACACCGTGAAGGACATCGTCGGCGTGGTGGTCTTCCTCGCGATCTTCAGCCTGATCGTGTTCTTCGCGCCGGAGATGGGCGGGTACTTCCTCGAGTACAACAACTTCATCCCGGCCGACCCGCTGAAGACGCCGCCGCACATCGCACCGGTGTGGTACTTCACGCCGTTCTACGCGATGCTGCGCGCCGTGCCCGCGTTCGCCGGCACCCAGGTCTGGGGCGTGCTGGTGATGGGGGCGGCGGTGGTGATCCTGTTCTTCCTGCCGTGGCTGGACCGCAGCCCGGTGAAGTCGATCCGCTATCGCGGCCCGATCTACAAGACGGCGCTGGGCGTGTTCGTGGTGAGCTTCCTGTTCCTGGGCTATCTCGGGGTCAAGCCGACCGACTTCCTCGGCGCGATCGGCAACGTCGAGGTCGCGGTGATCCTGGCGCGCCTGTTCACCGCGGTCTACTTCCTGTTCTTCCTGCTGATGCCGTGGTACAGCCGCATCGACAGCACCAGGCCCGAGCCCAAGCGGGTCACGATGTGAGAGGGGCCCCCAAGGTGACACGCGACACGATCAGAACAATGAAGAGCCTTCTCCTGCTGGTGCTGGCGCTGCCGGCCATGGCGCTGGCCAACACCGAAGTCCGGCTCGACCGGGCGAACATCGATCCGACCGACGCGGCGTCCATCCAGCGCGGTGCGCGCACGTTCGTCAACTACTGCCTGAACTGCCACAGCGCGCAGTACATGCGCTACAACCGCCTGACGGAAGTGGGGCTGAGCGAGCAGCAGATCCACGACAACCTGATGTTCATCTCGGAGAAGGTCGGCGACACCATGACCATCCCGACGAAGAAGGCGGACCAGGCGGCGTGGTTCGGAGCGGCACCGCCCGACCTGACCGTCATCGCCCGCTCGCGCGGCGCGGACTGGCTGTACACCTACCTGCGCAGCTACTACCGCGATCCGCAGGCGGCGACCGGCTGGAACAACGTGGTGTTCCCCAACGTGGGCATGCCCAACGTGCTGTGGGAGCTGCAGGGCCAGCAGGGCCTCAAGGTCGAGGAGCACGAAGGACCGCGCGGCAAGGGCCACACCAGCACCCTGGTGCTCGAGTCTCCCGGGACGCTGTCCCCGCGGGAGTACGACAACGCGGTCGCCGACCTGGTGAACTACATCATGTTCATGGGCGAGCCGGTGCGCGTGGAGCGCACCCGCATCGGCTACATCGTCCTGATCGGCCTGGGTGTGCTGTTCGTGCTGGCCTACCTGCTCAAGAAGGAGTTCTGGAAGGACGTTCACTAACCGGACCGCACACCTATGATGACCTTGTACTCGGGCACCACGTGCCCGTTCAGCCAGCGCTGCCGGATCGTCCTCTACGAAAAGGGGATGGATTTCCAGATCGTCGACGTCGATCTGTACAACAAGCCCGAAGACCTCGCGGTGATGAACCCGTACAACCGCGTCCCGGTGCTGGTGGAGCGCGACCTGATCCTGTACGAGTCGAACATCATCAACGAGTACATCGACGACCGCTTCCCGCATCCGCAGCTGATGCCGGCCGATCCGGTCATGCGTGCGCGCGCCCGGCTGTTCCTGTTCCGCTTCGAGCAGGAGCTGTTCGCCCACATCGACACCATCGAGAAGGGGCCGCAGAAGTCCGCGGACAAGGCGCGCATCATCATCCGCGACAGCCTGACCCAGATCGCGCCGGTCTTCGTGAAGCAGAAGTACATGCTGGGCGACGAGTTCTCGATGCTCGACGTGGCCATCGCGCCGCTCCTGTGGCGCCTGGACTACTACGGCATCCAGCTGCCCAAGCAGGCGGCCTCGCTGATGAAGTACGCCGAGCGCATCTTCAGCCGCCCCGCCTACATCGAGGCGCTGACGCCCTCCGAGAAGGTGATGCGCAAGTGAAGGACGCGTCCACCACTCCCTACCTGATCCGGGCCATCTGGGAGTGGTGTGTCGACAACGGGTTCACCCCCTACGTCGCAGTGAAGGTCGATGCCGCCACGCGCGTGCCGATGGAGTACGTGCGCAACGGCGAGATCGTCCTCAACATCAGCCCCGATGCCACGCGCAACCTCAAGATCGGCAACGAACTGATCCAGTTCTCCGCGCGGTTCAACGGCGTCTCGCGCGAGGTCTCCGTGCCGGTGTCCACGGTGGGCGGCATCTTCGCCAAGGAGAATGGCCAGGGCCTGGCCTTCCAGACCCCCGAGCGGCCCGGTCCTACCCTGGTCACGCCGCAGCCGGTGGAGCAGCCGGGGGAAGAAGGCGGCGACAAGCCCAAGCCTCCCGGCAACGGGCGCCCGAACCTGCAGATCGTCAAGTAGCGCTCCGGCTCGCCCGAAGGGCGAGGGCTATAATCCGCGCAGCGTGCCGGATTAGCTCAGTTGGTAGAGCAGCGCACTTGTAATGCGAAGGTCAACCGTTCGATTCGGTTATCCGGCACCATTCCACATCAAGTGGTTAGAGCGCGCAACCGCGAGACGTTTGGGACTGGCGCTCTCCTTATGTAGGCAGCATGTAGGCGCTCTGGCGAGAAGGGCTTGACATCCGAGGTTCCCCTTCAGGAATCGTTTGCTGCGGCTTCGTTGCGTCGTGGGCACTTCCGTCCCCGTGCTTTCCGAGACGCCAAGCTTAGGGGGATCCTGTGAGGAAGGGCGCAGGCTAAGCGGCGCACCCCCCGGGGGATGGGACCAAGGGGGCGGGGGGAGGGTTGCCCCCGTCTCGGGGTTCATAACGATCTCGCCCAGAAAAGTCACGTGTTAGATAGCTAACGGTACCGTCGTGGCGAAGGGCTCTCGTGACTATAGGAAGTTGCGTTTAAAGTTGTTGACGCGGTCCCGCAAGTCTCGGGCGCCATTTGCCATGTAAGCCTCGCCCTCAATAGTCATCGAGATCAACCACCGGCCGTCCGAAGTCGATGTGATCACGCCGTCGTGATCGAACTCCTGAAGGTCGCGCCCGGCCAGGATAAGGTAGTCATTAATCCATCGGCGAGCAATCGGCCGCCGCATCACTAATATCGAATAGTGCCGAATTCCGCCGTGCACACTCTCTACGCGCTTGTGTAACTGGAAGTCGTAGCGCTCCGGATCGCCGCCTGATGGATGAGAGGTCTTAACCTGAACCGTGCGAATCTCATCCCCCTTCTTGGCCAGAATATCAATCCCATTGTCTTCGGGAAGTTTGGTCGCGTTCCACTCACAATGTAACAGCTCGCTCATCACGGCGTACTCGCCGCACAGCCCCGTATAGGTAGAGTTGTGAGGTTTGGAGTATGCATCTGACCCGGTAAGGCTCTTGATTGCCCTATTGCCGAGCTGCCACCCGCCATTCTTCGTGCCGGTAATGATCAGCTGACGCGCGCTCGTTCTGCTGATATGGTTTTTGATCGCTTGCCCTATGCGCCGGGCCAGGTCTATCGGATCTGTACCCGGGTCCAGGTCCAGGCCGCTTCGCCGCAGTTCCCTCAACATACTCTGTTCAAGTGCCGCCGACGCAATCTCGGCGGAACGCAGGCTGCCGGGCAGCACATGGAGTACGTGCGCAGCCAACTTGACATAGTCTTCGCTAGAAAGGGCCATAAGAGAAACTCCCGATCTTGTCCTTCTTACTCTTCGGCGACATGACGGAATTCTGAACCAAGTGGCTAGAACTACGGCAAGCCCTGAAATTTGATATGTTAAATGCTCAACGGATACTAACCCTGTGCGTGACGCAAACTAATGGGCTTCGGGACAGGTGAACGACGTCTCGGCAAAGTCTGAGGTCTACAAGGCGCTAGCCGCTCTCCTGGAAGGCTCGGATATCGAGCCCGTACTTGGCTGCTCCGTTGAACTTGAGGATGGCAATGAGCAGCCAAAAGTAGCGCTCTTGTATGTTCGGTTTGCGGAGGACATCCCGAACGTACCTGCACTCGCACGGTTTCTGTGGGCTCAAGCGATCAACTGTGCGCTACCGCGCCGGCGACGACTAGATTTCATCAAGAGATTGACGTCAGGCTCAGGGGACGTCAGCGAAGCTGCGTATCTGATCAAAGAGGCGAAGCGGGCATTCTTGGAATTCAAGAACCAGTATCCGCATCGTGCCAGCGAAGTGGGCGAAGTTCTCGCCTATTGCATAGCCCTCGCTAAGCTGAAGGCAGCGCAATTAGTAGCCAAGCTATCTCTCAAAACCTCAGGGAACATGCCTGTTCATGGATTGGACGGGATACATGCTCGTTTGAATACTGGGGTTTTCGAGATGCTCTTTCTTGAAGCAAAGCTCTCCGCGAACGCGAATAGTGGAGCGAAGGCGTACGCCGACTCCGTGTCGAGTTTCTTAAACGGGGACAAACAATACTTGCTGGAGTACACGTTAGCGTCGGATCTCGGCAACCTGGATACGCTGGAGGGGACGCAACGAGAGGCTCTCCTTAGATACCTCGACGTCTATTCACCTCCGCAGGATAAGCGGGAACGATCTGTTGGGGTGATTTGCTACTCCGAGAAGAAGTGCTTTGCCGAGAAGCTACCGGTCAGCGACGACTTGCCTCCTGACGCGCACGACAAGCATTTCTCGGCCAAATACACGAGCCTGACCGAACATCATAGGGCAGCGCTGACGAAGCATCTCCACAGCAATGGCGCGGACCCAAAGAAGTGTTGGGTTTTCTTCGTCGCAGTACCAGACGTAGATGCATTGCGCGAAAGGTTCTACGAGGAAATGACGGGTGAGTAGCTTCGTTACAGATCTCTCGGTGCGACTAAAGGCTCACACAGAGTTTTGGGCGCAACTGCGAGCGATGGAGGCGTTCTCAGCTCGTCGAACAATTGCGTCTGCGGTTAATTCTAGTCCAGATATAGCCGACGAACTTATCGAGACTCATGTCGACCGGCTTCTCTTTTGTGCGTCGGTCTTCGTTCAGTCAGATCAGGATGCGGACTTAGTGTTGGCGCAGTCTATTGCGATGACCGCAGCGATCGCCGCTCCCTTAAACATTGCAGTGCGTGAAAAGGCCGCGAGAATCCTTGCTCAGCTTGGCAACTTCCCGGGCTTAATACAGCTTAGTGAGCGATACGGACAGCCGTCCGTCTCCCTTTTGGGATTACTAAACAGAAGACTATCCGAGGCACTAAATAGTGTTGAGTTCGGCCAGCGCCGCGTTATGCTCACCGACTACCAGCTGAAGGTCTGGTCTGCGCTTCCAACGAGTAAAAGAAAGGTCATCTCTGCACCTACGTCGGCAGGAAAGTCGTTCTTGGTACTCGAGTACCTTTGCCGGGCTGCTGAGTCGCGCGAAAAGTTCTGCGGTCTTTACCTAGCGCCCACGCGTGCACTACTGGCCGAGATACATCAAAAGGTATCTATTCGCCTCGAAGGCATCCCGAACACTCGCGTTTCGACAGTACCCTCCCTATCGCAAGACCAAACTAACCAGCGACAGATCTTCGTCTTAACTCAAGAGCGTTTGCAGGTCCTGCTGTCGTTAGTGGAGCTGAGTTTCGAGGTCGCAATTGTTGATGAGGTGCAGAACGTTTCCGATAGTACTCGGGGAATGATCCTTCAAGAGTGCTTAGAGCGCCTCATCACCATCAACCCCAATATGCAGTTGTTCATGCTTGCACCCGGTGCGAGTGGCTTTGAGGAGCTCTCCGACGTCATAGGGCTCGGCGAAGTAGACGTCGCTGAAACCCGCGTATCCCCCGTTTTACAGAATCGAGTCCTTGTTGAGCGCGACAGAAAAGCGCAGCACGCTCTCCATCTCAAGCTCTTGGCAAGAGGTGCCGCCGTCCCAATTGGGACGGTACGCGGCACTCGCGGATTCGCGCACTCTGCTACGCGCCTAGCAGCAATCGCGCTAGAACTAGGCGGGGACGGTGGGTCGCTTGTTTATGCTACTGGACCGAAGCGCGCGGAAGACATAGCGCGGCAGTTGGCGACGGAATCCCCGGTAGCTACAGAAGGCACGCTTGCAGCACTGTCGGAGTTTATCACCCGCCACATACATCATGACTACACGCTCGCCGCCTTAGTGCGTCATGGGGTGGCATTCCACTACGGACGAATGCCGAGTCTACTACGAGAGGCGATCGAGTCAGCATTTAGATCTGGCGACATCAAATATCTTTCTTGCACGACAACTTTGTTCCAAGGCGTAAATCTACCGGCACGCAATGTGTTCATCGACACGCCTACACGCGGACAGGGTACGCAGCTCGATGCTGCGGCGCTTTGGAATTTCGCAGGTAGGGCTGGCCGTCTCGGGAAAGATATCGTCGGGAACGTCTTCTTGGTTGACTACGACCAATGGTCAGACCGGCCACTAGATCAGGCTGCCTCCTATCAGATTCGGCCCGCAGTCCGTGAAACGATCAGCGCTCATTACAACGAAGTGTTGGCAGCGCTGTCGGGCGAAATGCCTACCCTGTCGAGGCGAGATGAAAGCGCACCGAAGATCCGCGCCGTGGCGGGGCTGCTCATTTCGCATGCGGCAAAAGGAGGGATTAACGCGTACTTGGGGAGGGTCGCAAAGTCTCTACCAAAAGAGCGATTAAGCGCCCTTGCGTTGGCCGCAGAGCATGCCGCTCGCTCGTTGTCATTGCCCTTGCCTATTCTCGAAGCTCATTGGACGATAGATCCATTTGGCCTCGTGCGACTTCATAGACGGCTTTTGGAAGGTTTGAGAGCAGGCGAGGTAGAGCAACTGATCCCACCCAATCCTTTTGAGAAGAACGCTCACCGAAGGTATGCGGAGATATTTGCTCGGATCGAAAAGTATGTGAACAACGCGCCCCCAAGTCGTTTCGGTGGATTAGTGGCGTCGTTAGCTGTGCCTTGGATGCGGGGAGAACCTTATCCCAAGATTCTCGCGGGCTGGATCCGCTTTAAAAAAGCCGGGAAGGGGGAGAGGTTTGACGTAGATGGTGCCATCCGGCAGGCGTTTGAGCTAATCGAGGACGTTGTGAGATTCCGATTTGTGCAGCTTGGCAAAGCATATGTAGACCTCCTGCTGCTCGCGCTGGAGGAATACGGCGCCCAGTCTCGTCGAAGCGAAGTATTTGACTTCGCATTAGCGTTAGAGCTTGGTGTATCGACTCAATCTGGACGTGCATTCGTCGACCTTGGCCTATCGCGAATAACCGCTACTACACTAGAAAGCCTGTTTCCGAACTCCGAACTTAGCGTCCAAGAGGCTCGCGAACACATCAGAGCGCTGGACGTGGCTGCGCTGAATATCTCCCCTATGATTATTGGAGAGCTTGACCGACTAGGGTTGCTTGACTCGCGAAAGTCCGAAGGCGAAGAACTAGGACAAGGTTAGAACGAGTGTAGCTATGCACTACCCTCAGCCGAACGCGATACCCTAGATGGTGCTTAACATAGCCGCAAGTACCAGGAGGAAACGCGAAGACGTGGCCCATGTATCTGGAATAGAGAACGACACTCCAAAATCGCGATTGACCATACGTCGGTACCCGTGCAAATCTGCTGAGCTGCTGTGTCGCTCTAGTCAGAGCGCTGGTTGGGCATTGCGCCTCGCTCTCTGGCTGTTAACGCTTACCCTACCCTGGACTAGCAGTAGCTTCGCAGATACGTGGCAGGTGCGACGGCTCTGCGAACGTCACGATGGCAAGATCGTGGCGAAGACTAACGGAGTTCCGAGGCTTCTGACCTGCGCCGATGTCATACGTCACTGGCAGGAACTCCAACTACCGGACACACCATTTTCCCGCCTTCGAGATCGGCTGCTGAGAGGACCTCGAAACATCGATCAAATTCCCGTCGATAAGCATTGTGCGCGGGATCTTTCTGCATCACGCCCGTACGTCCGCTGCTCCATGGCAATCCATGGTGCGCCAGTAACGGTGCACATCCAAGCCAACTCTGCCGGCCTTATCGAGATCTACACTATAGATATTCAAGATGCTCGCCCCGCCTTACAACCCTACCTCGATAACGTGCGTTTGAAGTTTGGCGTAGATGAGATCACTGATGAATTAGTAGATTACGTCTTGGACTTGCTGGTTCTTAAGAGCCAGCAGGCGTCCCTTGCAAATGAGATCTACGAACGCAGAGGTTTCGGTATCTTTATCAGACTGATTAAAGAGGGCGGATGATGAGGAGCAGTAGGTGTACTAAGCGCTACCTCGGCCATAGACTTTCACGGACTAGCTCGAACTTTGCGCACCGACAATGTCGCGGCACTCCACTGGAAACCCAAGTTCGGCGCAGGTGTTAAAGGTCCTATTTGGGTTCGTACAATGCGCTAAATCCAAGATATAGTTGCTTAGCATGGTGTCGTCTGCTATTTCCTTCCGCAAGTCGTTTAAGGCCGAGTGCCGAGCCTGGTATCAGGATCGAGATCATCTAGGCTTGAGGATGTCCGACGCAGCCGCGTACGTATATGCGTGGCATGAAGAAGGCGAGCCTAGCGAATGCAAAATTGGCTATTGTAGGTCGGACCCATTCACCTATCTTTGGGAGGGCTCTGCCCTTTCACATCAGAAGCGGCTTCCTGTCGTGTTTCTTACTGTTGGCTTACGGTCAATTCGAGAAGCTAAAGAGTTTGAGCACGCACTCCACCTCTCGCTGGAGGCTAAGCACATGGAGCGAAGCTGCGCGAGAGAGTGGTTTTGCGCACACCGAGACGAAGTTGCAATTCGCGCTCGGAGCCTGGTCGCGCAATATCAGTTCCTGTTATAGGTCATGGGAACCGCGTTCCGACACTCCGCTGGCTTCGGCAAGAGAATTGAGTATTGGATAGCCGGGCTCATGCTGAAGCAGGGGCTCGATGTTTACTTGCCGCTCGTCGATGACGACGCGATCGATGCGGTTATCAAGCGGCCTGATGGCTCGTTCGTCGAAGTGCAGATAAAGGCGCGGTCTCAGAACGTCAAGCTCGGCGACGGGGCGCTCTTTGCAGCAATTACGCATGAGTTACGTGCCAACTACTTCTTTTTGCTCTATTCGGAGCGCCACGACACCATGTTCCTCCTATCGTCCGGTGAGTTCATCGCAGAGGCGGTCCAGAATCGAACTGGCACCAATGCAGGTAAGCGCAGCCTCTGGTTTAATGGAACTCGTCGCAGCAAGGTGACAGGCGAACGCGAGGAGTACATAAAGGAGCGATACCTGAAATACATTACTCAAGACTTTGGGCGTCTTCTTGCTTGAACACTGCCTATCCGTACTTGCGCACGAATCGCTAGATCCGCCAGCGGCGACGTCCGAGGGAGGGGGGCTGACCTACCAATCATCGGACCATTCGCCGCCTGTATTGCGCACCGCTCCAGAACGGCGAGTATCTGGCCTTACCGATCGCCAAGGGGGTGATGGTGGAACCTGTTCTTTGCGAGCAGCTCACGACTTCGTCGCATCGTGTTCTGCAGGCTGAATCGTGGGTCCTCCAAGGAAGGGGGCGACCAGAATGTCCGCCTCGCTCTTATCCTCCCTCCATTCCTAAAGAGCCAGCAGCGCTTTCGCTTCCAGCCGGAGGCAATCAGAGCGGGACTCATTGCGCGCACAGTTATACCGGTACCGGCGGCGATTTCGGAGGAAGCATAGAGCCGATTTCGATACTTCTGTGGCTGCTCCCTCCACCAGCGGCCTAACTGTTCGGTACGCAACGCAAAGGTTGTCGGAGAAGGCAACCCCTTAGGCACTCGCTCTCTCCGGCGCGACGGCCGGTGAATATTGCTCTATCCGCGACAGGTACCGCGCAGCGCCGTCTTTAATGTGCGCCAAGACAAGTTCATCCGGCACGCTCCGTACGTGCTTTAGTTCGTTGCGCAGTATCAAAAATTCAGCGATGAGCGTCGCGACGTCGCCGGTTATGTCACTTATCCTGTCCAGCAAGGCCCATGTAAGCCACTTGTCCTCATCTGCTTCGTTCTTCGGCACCGCCTCAGCTTGGGGCAGGTGATTATTCATTTCGCTCCTCCAACCTCGTCGTACGTCTGATCCACCAAAAGTCTCCCTTCGGCCGCGCTTCCGAAGAGCTGGGGCGTTCGCCCCTGCCACTTCACCATTTGTCCCCCTCGGATGTCATACGCGCAGACTGCCCAGGAACCACCAGAGACCGGGTAAACGCCGAACATTCTCCCCCCTATCACCTTATGCCAGCCCCCATCCAGCACCTCCCCCTTTGGCTTCGATCGCTTCCAACCTCTACTCTCGGGTGTGACAAGCTCAGGCGGCGCACCTCCCATAGCTGGTATGAGAACCGCGTCCTTCGCAGCTTCCTTCGCTTCGTCCGCAGAACGAAAGCCGCCGGCTAGCTCGTGCATTTCACCGTCTTCACCGATCACCTCGGCATGCCACGGACGAATCGGGGCGGGGTATACCCTCGCGGCCACAACGCCTCGGTCGATTAGTGAATCCCCCCGCCAGTGCCACGCGTCGACCCGGTAACGCTCCCGTTCCTTGTCCCATGCCGTCTGGGCCAGTTCCGACTCCAATTCCTCCAGCCACAATTCGTGGACTAAGGCATTTGCGTCCATCTCGTCGTTCCCGCTCACTGTTTAAGCTCCACTGCCACCTAGTCCCTCCGCCCGCTGATTGCCATGGCTTCGCCATGGTGTACTCATCTGTATGCCATGGGCCTGGAGATCCGCGCCAGTGCTGTTTCTCCGAGATCTACCCATGGTGTCCATGGCGTCCATGGCTTCGTTTCTATCCCCTTTCTACGTACTCCCCTTTCTCACCCCTGTCTTCCTTCTTCTTTAAAAGAGAAGAACAATGCCATGGACACCATGGGTACCCCCTCCCTATTCCTGGAAACCCGCGCCAGTGCTTGTTCTCCGCGCCATGGCATTAATGCAAGGGATGCCATGGCAAAGCCATGGATGCCATGGGGACTGCTCACGCATCTGCTACCGCTAGTACTTCGGGAGCTAGCAGAAACTTCCAGCCGGAGACTTTCGGCCCATCGAGCGAACACCGCTCGGCCCGAATCCCAAGGTCGCGCAATAGGGGTTGTAGGCGTGTGAGTGCGACTCCCATAGCGCGATCAGATTCCGGAACGTTCGACCTACCCGACAAAGCACTGGCTTCTTGTAGTGCGCGTAACCGCACCTGACTCCGGAGCCAAGACACCTGTGCGCCAACGAGCAGTCCTCCATCAGGACGCCGCACCGCGGAATGGCTTCCTCCACTCCCTTTGCTCCACTGCCGAACGTAAGGAAGCTCTGGCGCGTACGGGGCAGTGCCCTGAAGATTACGCAGGACTTCAACTAACAGTCGCGCGACAATATCGCCCTCTGCGATGTCTCTCGCCTGCCGATTGCGAAGCTCGGACAGAGATGCCAGAAACTCACCGGGACGGCGCCCGAGGATTTGGGCCAGAGCTTCACCCGTTTGAGCGAACTCAACCAATCGCACCCGCCATTCAGCCTGCTGGCGGACAATTCGGGAAAGCTGACCGCGCACTTGTGCAAAGAGCGTGAGGATCGCGCCGAGCATGTCTGGCCATGCATTCAAGAACCGCTTGTTTAGCTCCGGTCCAGGCAGGTGCCCTGCAAGTCCTAGCATCGGAACCCGTAATGCGCGGTCCAATAGATCGGGGGCAGTGATTACCGGCGATATGCCGGTCAACAAAACCGGGCGGTGAAGGGGCAGCATGTCCGCCTCCGTATGCCCATAGAAGCGCCGTACCCCGATCACTGTTCCGGTCGCGCATCTGCACAATAGATCTTGCCCGTCGCGCCCCAAGCGGCTGAGGTTGTCCATGAACAGTACATGGCGGCTCTGAGCTAGGGCGCACATGTGCTCTTCCTCGGGAGTTACCACGGGAGGCACGTTATATTCGGTCGGGTCGATGAGGCGCGCGACAAATTGGGCTGCCGTGCTTTTCCCGCTCCCCGCGGCCCCGCTAAATTCTAGGATCGGATGCGGCGTGTCTGGTCTGAGCCATTCGACTAAAGCCGCAATCAACGGCAGCTGCATTTGCTCGGGGATTGCGGTGACCTCCCAGAGCGGCGCAAGCGCCTCCCACGCTGCATCGGGGTGCGGGTGAACGGTAGGGCGGGGCAGTGACGCATATCCGTCTTGCCTTGACCATGCGATACGGGTGTTTTTCTCTAAGGTCCAGCTGCCCTCCGCAATACGAGCCATCCAGCCCTGTGCATCGCCGAGGTCCAGTAGGTAGTCCGCTTCGCCCCTGCCGATACGAACAAAAACGCTTCGCCTCCGTCGCTCCTGTCTTGCGACCGCACGATGAAGCCTGATAGCTCGGTCCAACCCTTCCTTACTCGGGAGCTTCTGCCCCAACGTCGATGCTTGAAGCAGGATCGCATCCTGACTGGACTCTCCCCCCCAAGGGAGGCACTCGATGCGCTCTCCACGCTGCAGCAGAACGTTGGCGGTTCCGTACTGGTCAAAGAAAACGTCGAACGCGCCCGCTGCTTGCTCCGCTGACGGAGCAGTCCCCTTGGCGGGCATTTCGTCTGTACTAAACCCGGGGCAGCCCGCTTGTTCCAGTGCAGGGAGGTGTTTGGGGTGATGCTTGGCGAGGTAAGAGGCCGCTGCGCTACCTCTTGTTGACCACTGCCGCTCTCCGGCATCCAGCTTTGCAATCGCTAACGCTACCCTTAGTGCATCAGCCAAAATTGACCCCGCGGCGGGGGCGGCCGGGGCATCCGGCCTGCACTCATCCCATATCCGTTCTGGGTCGTACTGAGGAAGATGATTGTTGACCTTAGCCGTCGCGCCAGCTCGCCCAGAGAAATCGAGCCACAGCTTCTTTGCAACCGCCTCGTCCGTCGAGAGCCCCCACGCCTTCAACAGCGGAGCGAGGCGACTCCAAGCGGCGTAATCGTTGGGGTCCAGCCACCTCAGCGCTTCTTCAATTCTGGCGGAGTCAGGAAGGGCCTCGCTGGCCGTCAAGTCCGCGTTTGCATTGCGGACCATGCCGAGGTATGGAAGTACCTGAGCGCTGGGGCTACTTGATACGAGCGCGACTACGGATATGGGGTGGCCGACGCTGTGGACTTCCTTGAATGCGAGCTGCACCCGATCAGGATGCGCAGCCCATACGCCCGCCAGTTGCGCGGGTCTCTCGCACGCTTTATCCGCCGCGCCGTCGAAAACTATTTCATTTACCCGTGCGGCGATTGACCGGAAGCCGCTGGACGAGACGGGTTGATCAAAGGGGAGCAGCACTCGCGTTCGATGTCCCGACTTAAGTCCGAAGGAATGCGTCGAATACGCGGCGAATGCAAGGCCGGCATCTCGCATGCGCTGTAGGATCCCTTCGACTTGTGGCTGCTTAAGTTCGTCTAGGTCCGCCGCAACAAAGTACAGCTGATCTATGTGCGCGTTGCTTCGTTGTTTACCAACCGATGCCTCTCCTCGGGCGACGGCCCTTTGTAATGTGACCCCGCGCAGTTCTGCTTCTTTTAAAGTGCCCGGGATGAAGAACGGCAAATCCTCCTTATTTGGCCCGATGCGAGGCCGTTCTCCCACAACCGCCGAGACGATATCGGCCCATGATCTGGCGTTGTACTCACGCTCTGGGCGGGTGCTTGTTTCAGATGCGAACATCGTCAGACCGAAACGGCACTCGGCAAGGGATCTGTCGCTGATTGCAGATTCGAGGGGTAAGGTTTGCGCATCGAAGGCGTCCTTAGTCTGCTCCCAGCGCGATAGCTGTCGGTCTAGTGCTTCTAGTGCACCCAATTTAGCTGCCCCTACGGCCGATGACTTCAGCGTCTCCCATGTCGATAACGGCCCCGGGTTTGGCGGTTAGTGCGACGGGCTCTGACTGAAGGTGAATGATGATGCTGAACGAGTTCTGCGCCGGGTCGACACGCTCCTTGCGCCGCTCCCGCGCGCCGCTCACGCTCATGAGCAGCTCGGAGATCTTTACGACTGCGGACCAGGACAGCTCTCTGCCCGAGAGCGTCTCTTCGAGAGAGTCAAGAGCAGCGTTTAGCAGCTTCGTCGCCCGGGCCTCTGCCAGCGCCCCGGAGACCTTCAGCTGTGCCAGTTCGCGCTCTATCGAAGCCCGTAGCGTCGGGTCCTTGAGTCGCTCTAACAGCTCTGTTTGCGGCATACCATGCAAGGCGGCTAAGTCCTCAAGAGGGAGGATCTGAGCGGCGACCAGCGCCGCATCCCGTGCCAGTGCTTTGCTGTCCTGCTTTGTGGGCAGCATCAGCGTAGTCCCTGGCGCCGTGGCCGGTGGGTATAGGGCGAAGCAGAATGCGTGGGGCCGTGGTACTTCGGCAGGCCACGACCCAGACCCGCGGAATCCATCTTCAGCGCCGGAAGCCATTTAAACAGGTTGATCATCACTTACTCACTGACGGCGGCTTGCACGGGCGATCGCGGCGACTGATCGTCGGTCTTTCCGCGCAGTGAATCCTGCGGCCGTCCGGCGGCCCACTCGCGCACATGCTCAGGGTGATATCGAACCGTCCTGCCCAGCTTGATGAAGGGGACACCCCATCGCCGGTCTACTGCGTCCATCGCTAACGAGGATTCAGAGACCCCCAACCAGTCGGCTGCTTGCCGACGTGTCCATAACGGCTCTGTGGGTGTGCACCGTTGGGTCTTCTGGGCTGCCGGGTGTGTTTGGTGTGCGTCGTTCATGCGGTAGGCTCCTTGGACGCCGGTTAATGACGTCGGTCTACCGAAACCTTACATGGTCGATGCGTTAAAAGTCAACGTGCGATGAGAAATTCTAAGTAGATATTTCTACCAGGTGCCGCATGCAGAAAAAGATTTACTAGATGTCGTGCTTTCGCCTCACGGGGCCGAGTTCCATGCAGTGCGAAACGCCGACTGTTTTAGTGAAGTCGCGTGTTTGGTGCGTCCGGAGAAAGCACAACCTCTAGTGTTCTGCACTCCGTTCCGCGTAGGCCGCAGGCAATGTACTGCGTGGTCTCCACGCTGATGTTGGTGTCTCCCTGGGGAGGACTGAATGCTCACGCCGCTCGCGCGATGGGCAGTTTGACAACGGCGCCCAACCTCGCCCAACTCAGCATGTAATCTTCGAGATCTTGTGCTGGCTTCCGGAGCCGGTCGACATTGGCCACGGTATAGTGCCGCGCCGTTACGTCCCGTCCATCACTGTGGCCGAGCAATCGTTTCAGCGCATAGAGGGACACATCGAGACTTTCGAGGTGCGTTGCGTAAGTCCGACGAAGATCATGTAGCGTGTGCCGGATTCCGGAGGCGGCGGCTACGGCTTCCAACGCCTTGCGCGGCTCCTGAATGTGCCCCGTTTCCCCAAGCGTTGCGGCGAAAACGTAGACATTTCTAGGCCGGTTATCGCCAGTCCCTCTCTTAGGCGCTTTAGCCAGCTGCGCGCGAAGCAGTCCGCCTGCGAAACGAGTCAAGGGCACTACTCGGTCTTCGCCGTTCTTTGTGTCTCGGAACGTTATCGTCCCTACGTCGAAATCTACGTCAGACCACTGAAGCCGCTCTGCCTCGCCTCTCCGTGCCCCAGTGAGCAGGACAAATTGAAGGAATGTGGCAATCGTTTCGCGGTCCTGAGAAGCTTCCGTGTTCTGCAGTCCTCGCACAGCGATGAACCATGCGGCCAAGTCCTCACGTTGGATGTAGTTTTGACGCGGGCGCTCCTGAAACCACTGGTGCTTCTCAGTAAGCACGTGCACGGCGTTTTCCGGTAATACCGCTTTCCCAAGATCGGCCCGGGCCCAAGTGAGCACCGCCCTAAGCATCCTCATGCAGGCATTTGCTTGTGACTTGCCCGCACTGGTGCGGGAGATATCGATGTGCCGCCGCGCCACCATGCCAGCATCGATTTCCGTGACAGGGAGGTTGTGCCAGCTTTGGTGCGTCCGTGCGCTTTGCCTTTCCTGATCCGTCTTCTTTCGTGCGCGCTGCTCCCAGATTCCGCCCAGGTACACCTCGAAGTACCGCCGGTAGTCCTTCGCGGTGCGGTCCTTGAGTTGTCGGGCGTCCATGAATGCCTCGAACACCTCTTTAAGCGTCTTGCTTCGGCGCTGGGCGGCCCGTTCCTGCTCTGCCGGGTCAACCCCTCGGTCCATCATGGCGTCCCACTCCCGAGCGCGCTTGCGAGCCATGTCCACCGACCAACTCGGCCACTGTCCGATGGTTAAGCGCCTCGACTTCCCGCGAAACCGCCGCTCAAACACAAAGGCCTTACTGTGCGCCGTCACGCGTAGCCCGAGACCCTTCTGCTTGTCGTCCGGGTAGATGCGCTGCCCAGACTCTGGAGCTTCTACCGCTTCGATAAAGGTCTTAGTTAGGTTGGCCATCGTCGCCTCCCACGGCCGCATCGAAGAACCCGAGCGCTTGAAGCCGGATTTCAAGGTCCAGCACGTCCGCCACTGCCTGATGATGTTCGCGTTCAAGGAGCATCAGGCGCTCGATCAGTGGCGACAGATGTCCGGGCACTGCCTCCCGGAGTGCGGCGAGCAGGACCAGCTTGGCCGCGGAATACTGCTCTTCGTCCCGGCGTCGGCTTTGGGAGAGGGCTTCGCTCGGCATGTAGTCGTCCGGTATGTCGGACGACAGTTCGAGAAGTGACAGGGTGCTGCAGTTGGTTGGCGTCATGGAGGTTCCAATGGTGTCGATGCGGCGTTTGGCTTCGGTTAACTCGGGGTTAACCGGCCCGCGCTTGAGTTCGTTGCAGGCCGATTTGTCGGCGCCATGTAGGCAGCCTGGATGGATTGCGCTCGAAGTACACTGATTTCAGTGTAAGCGCGATTCCTTTAAACTCAGGTACTTTAGAGATCGGCGGATTAGCGTAGAAACCGATCGAAACCGATCGAAACCGATTATATGAACTTGTAATGCGAAGGTCGGGGGTTCGATTCCTCTATCCGGCACCATCTACACTCGCTCCCTGAGTGCACCAAGACTGCATCGAAGTGCAGTAACCCATTGATACATGTTGCGGAGCACGCTTTCTTCGCCACATGCAAGGTGCACGTAGCATCCGCCAGAGTGCCATCCAACGCACGATTCTCAGGCGGATCGAGAGGCGGATCAGGGAAGTGCTCGAATGGCGACGCGGCTGCTTGGTGCGAAGCTCAACCTTCTGTCGGTGCGCGACGTGTTGAGCGCACGCGATGGGGACAAGTCGGACGGAGGCGGACTGCTGCTGCGATGTGCAGCCGAGCGCGCCGCCTGGGTCTTCCGGTACACCAGCACCACTGGCAAGCGCCGGCTGACACAGTTGGAGACGAAGTCGAATGGCTGCTACCAAGCGCCGTTTGACCGCCACGGCATGGTTCTACTGAAGACGCCGTCGGGCGAGCAGGCAAGTAGCAATATCGACCTGCAGCGGCCAGGCGAGCAATGAACCCGCCTACCGCTGCACTGATTCTTACTTCCTGCCGAAGGTCTCTTGAGCCTTGGTCATGTTGGAACTGGCATCTGCCATGAACTTCTTCTTCGCCTCAGCACTGCTGAAGCAGTACGTTTTGCCGCCAATCTTTTCATTAACCGAGCAGTCGGTCTTTACGTGCTTCCCCAGAGACAGGCCGTACGCGCATTCGTCGTTGAACTCCCCGGTGGCAGCAATGCTGCTACCGGCAAACAGACCAAAGACTGCCGCAACCAAGAGCTTTCTCATCGCATTCCTCCGCATTTGTACCTTAACACCTACGCCGTGAGTGGCGCGTCTGTCATCGCAGCAAGTTTGGTTCCGCTCGCATGGGTTTGGATGACCTGATCGAGTCGGATGCCTTGGAGATCGTAGTGTCACGCTGGGAGCACCGCCGGGAACGGCTCGAGAGATCCCTCCCCTCTCTGGTTAGTCTGGCGGTGCAAGGCAGTGCAGAGGGGACCTCACGCCCGTGTCATCCCGTTAGTCGCCTGGCTCCGAACTACGAAGCAGCGCTCGCCATGTTCACCTGCTTCAGAAGATCCCGAAACGCGGCGGCGATGACGGCCGTGTCCTCCGACACGGCGACGCATGCGACGCCACGGTCAAGCCATCGCCTTCCAGCCGCTGCTGTGGGCGCGAAAACCGCGGTGGCCTTGCCTTTCTCGGCGGCAGCCTGCACCACCTCCTGGACGGTTTCCACCACCTTGGGGTGCTCGGGCTGCAAACCCAGTCCGAGCGACTGTGACAGATCGACCGGGCCGATGAATACCGCATCCAGATCCGGAACGTCGAGAATCTCGGGCAGTGCTTCGATGCCCTCCCGGCCCTCGATCATTGCAATCACCGCCACGGACTGATTGGTCTGCTCGAACCAGCCGGGACCGGCGGTGAAGTCCGCCGCGCGCACCCAGGGATTCACGCCGCGCCGCCCGAGTGGCGCGAAGCGGGCTGCGCCGACCAACTCACGTGCCGCCTGGGCGCTCGTCACTTGCGGCACCAGTACGCCCGCAGCGCCTGCATCGAGGGCGGCGCCGATCAAGGCGCTCTCGTTCGCACGTACCCGAGCAATCGGCACGATGCCCCGCGCGCGGGCAGCGAGAATCAGGGGACCGAGCGCCTGGATGCCGTAGGGGCCATGTTCGAGATCGAGGACCACGAAGTCGAAGCCGGCGATGCCTATCATCTCGACCACCTCCACCGAGGAGATGATGGAGAACATGCCTATCATCCGAGCCCGCTGCACCAGCCGCTGCCGGAGCGCGGCACTGGGATTGGTCACGTAGTTTTCCTCCGTTACGATCGGGTGGCGTCCCGATCATAGCGAAGCCGGGGCAGTGCCGTGCAGGCGTGATGCTGCGCGCGCCGCTCATCGTACGGAGTGAATGTGCAGATCTGACGTACCGATTCCGTCTTCAACCCGTGCGCCGGCGACAGCTTCTGGCCGACCTGGGACGACGGCAGCAGTGATGCGAAGCGGTTCGGCGACTCTGTCGCGCAACCGGGCGCGCTATGCGTTGCGCCATCAATGCCCACAGTTCGTCGCTTGCCGGCAACTGCGGGCACGCCAGCCAGAGCTACCGGGATAAGGCGCGCAGGCCAGCAGGGAAGTCAACTCGCCCTCCAGTTTTCTGGCGGGCGGTCGAATTTACGATTGCCTCACAGTCTTCCACGCCGGAGGGTAATCCATGAGCGAGCACGCAGTCAGCGCACCCAGCTTCGACACCATTCAGGACCTGACCCAGCAGATCCTCAGCGGTTCAGTCGAACGAGCAGATTGGGAGTCGTTGCGAAAGCTCTTTTCGGAGCAGAAGGACAGGATGAAGGTAGCGGCGTGGCACAGGCTCGCCAATTGGGCGCGCTCCCAAGGCATCGAGTGGAGGATATAGCCCCGCACCCAGCTCGCCCCCTCTGTGGACGCGACCGTAGTCTTTCGACCGCGGGCTTAGATCCGCAACACTTTCTCGGTTGCGCCACGAATCCGTGTCATTTGCCGCTGGCATGCGACAGTCGCCTTGTATTTCTGAGACCGAGAAGCACCTGGCGGAGCGGGCGAAAGCGAACGCAAGGGTGAGGGACTACCGGGTCGGCTTCGAGGTACGCGGAGCCACATGAGCGATCTGGCGGAACCGAACCTGCTTGCAGCCTATGTAGTGCAGCGCGGTCGCCTCGTCCCTGAACCTTCGGCCGGGATTCTCGATGGTCTCATCGCACTGGCTCTGCTCGGCACTGGCTGGCGAGCTAGACGATCGCGAGGCGCAGCGTCCCCGAAGCATCGTCCTCGGTAAGCCAGCACTGCGCCAGCGAGCGGATGAACGCGCCGGGCCGGAACCGGCGCGCGTGTGCCTGCAATGAAGGCGCCTATCGCTTCCTGACGATGCAGGCGGTAGCATGACGGCCTCCGATGATTCCGTCATTGTTGCCACATGTCCATTCGACTCTCGTGTGCGGTATCCGGCGCCGCATTGGTCCTGTTCGTCACCCTGCGTGCGTCTAGCGCGGGCGCCGACACCAACGACGCCAACACCCTAGCCGACGCCCAGCGCCGCCTGAAGGACGCCGGCGCCCAACTCGACCGCGCCCAGGCGGACGCCGACCGCGCGCAGCGGGGCCTCAAGAGCGCGCAGGAAAGCCTGGAGCAGGCGCAGCGCGAAGTCGAGAAGAAGCGCGCCCAGCTGGAGCAGGCCACCCAGGCCAAGGCCAAGGCCGACGAGCAGCTGGCCCAGATGCAGGGGCAGTACAAGGATGCGCGGGACGTGATCGAGAAGCTCTACGACGCCCGCCAGCAGCGCTGACCGGCGATCCACGGGCGACGGGCAAAAAAAAGGCAGCGGGGGAGGACCGCTGCCTGGAGTTCCCCATACAGGGGAGGAGACCTGTGCCTGTTAGCGGCACCCGGGCGGGAAACTTTAGGGGGCGGGAGAAAATCAGGCAAAAAAATGGGCAGCGAGGGGGAGGAAGCCTGCTGCCCTTAGTTCCCCAACAGGGGGAGGAGACCTGAAACCCGTAACGTCACGACACTGCCAAAGCTTGAGGGCCGGAGGCCGTATTCCCCGCCCCCAACCATCGCCCTCACCTCTGCAACACTCATGCCAGTTCGGACTGGCGTCGCGGTCTTTTACAGGCGGTCGTGGCGCGTGTCGCAGCCGCTGCCCACAGATCCAGAGGTGAAGCCGTCCTGCGGCCGATCGGCCACCAGGTCCCGGAGTGTCGGAAAAGGCGCCAGTGACCGGGCCGAATCGCCCCCGCTTGCCGGCCTGGCGCACCCCGCTGACCTCGGGCGTCACCCCCGGGAAGGCGAGCGGTGGCGGTAGGCTATACTCGCGCCATTCCTTCCTTCCCTCCGCACTGCGGCAACGATTGCGATGAAGATCCACGAGCATCAGGCCAAGGAGGTGCTCCGCGGCTACGGTGTCGTCACACCTCGCGGCATTCCCTGCTTCGACGTCGACCAGGCAGTAGCCGCCGCGCGCGAGCTCGGTGGACCGGTCTGGGTGGTCAAGGCGCAGATCCACGCCGGCGGCCGCGGCAAGGGCGGCGGGGTGAAGCTCGCGCGCAGCCTCGAGGAGGTCCGCGAGCACGCCTCCCGTATCCTCGGCATGCAGCTGGTGACCCACCAGACCGGCCCGGAGGGCCAGAAGGTGCGCCGCCTGCTCATCGAGGAGGGCGCCGACATCAAGAAGGAGCTGTATGTCGGCATGGTGGTCGATCGCGGCTCGCAGCGCGTGGTGCTGATGGCGTCCAGCGAGGGCGGGATGGACATCGAGGAGGTCGCGGCGAAGACCCCCGAGAAGATCCACAAGGTCGCCATCGATCCGGCGGCGGGGCTGCGCGACGACGAAGCGGCTGACATCGCGCGCCGCATCGGCATCCCGCAGGCGTCCGCGGCGCAGGCCGTGACGCTGTTCAAGAGCCTGTACCGCGCCTTCGACGAGACCGATGCGTCGCTGCTCGAGATCAACCCGCTGGTGCTCACCGGTGACGGGCGCGTGGTGGCCCTCGACGGCAAGATCAACTTCGACGACAACGCGCTGTTTCGCCATGCGGACCTGGTGGCGATGCGCGATCTGGACGAGGAGGATCCGGCCGAGATCGAGGCGTCGAAGCACGGGCTGTCGTACATCTCGCTGGACGGGAACATCGGCTGCCTGGTCAACGGCGCCGGGCTCGCGATGGCGACGATGGACATCATCAAGCTCTACGGGGCATCGCCGGCCAACTTCCTCGACGTCGGCGGCGGTGCCACGACCGAGAAGGTCACCGAGGCCTTCAAGCTGATGCTCGCCAATCCGCGCGTGAAGGCGATCCTGGTGAACATCTTCGGCGGCATCATGAAGTGCGACGTGATCGCCACGGGCGTGGTCGAGGCGGCGCGGCAGGTCAGGCTGGGCGTGCCGCTGGTGGTGCGCCTGGAAGGCACCAACGTCGAGCTCGGCAAGAAGATCCTGGCCGAGTCGGGCCTGCCGATCATCTCGGCCTCCAACATGGCGGACGCTGCCCAGAAGGTGGTGGCCGCCGTCCGCGGACAGTGAGACGCGCCCCGCGTCGCTAGGAATCCCGATCCATGGCCATCCTGATCAACAAGAACACCCGCGTCATCACCCAGGGCATCACCGGCAAGACCGGCCAGTTCCATACCCGCACCAGCGCCGCTTATGCAAACGGCAAGCAGTGCTACGTCGGCGGCGTCACGCCCGGCAAGGGCGGGCAGGACTTCGAGGGCATCCCCATCTTCAATTCGGTGGCCGACGCGAAGGCGGCAACCGGCGCGAACACCTCGGTGATCTACGTGCCGCCACCCTACGCTGCGGCGGCGATCGACGAGGCCGTGGATGCGGGCATCGACCTGGTGATCTGCATCACCGAGGGCATCCCGGTGCGCGACATGATCCGCACGCGCTACCGCATGCGCGACAAGAAGACCATCCTGGTGGGGCCGAACTGCCCAGGCGTGATCACCCCGGACGAGATCAAGATCGGCATCATGCCGGGCCACATCCATCGCAAGGGCCCGGTCGGCGTCGTATCGCGCTCGGGCACGCTCACCTACGAGGCCGTGGGCCAGCTCGGTGAAGTGGGGCTGGGCCAGTCGACCTGCGTGGGGATCGGCGGCGACCCGGTGAACGGCCTCAAGCACATCGACGTGATGAAGATGTTCAACGAGGACCCGCAGACCGAGGCGGTGATCATGGTGGGCGAGATCGGCGGCAACGACGAGGAAATCTGCGCGCGCTGGATCAAGGACAACATGAAGAAGCCGGTGGTCGGCTTCATCGCCGGGGTCACCGCACCGCCCGGCAAGCGCATGGGCCACGCCGGCGCCATCATCTCCGGCGGTACCGGTGGTGCGGACGAGAAGCTGGCGGTGATGGAAGCCTGCGGCATCACGGTGACCCGCAACCCTGCCGAGATCGGCAAGCTCGCCCGCGCCGCCCTCAAGTAGCCAGGAGGCTGCGAACGATGAAGATCCTGATCCCCGTCGACGGCTCCGACAACGCGCTGCGCGCCGTGCGGCACGTGCTCGCCACGCGCGCGTGGTACGCAACGCCGGTCGTGGTGCAGCTGCTCAACGTCCAGCCGCCGGTGGCGTCCGGCGCGGTGAAGATGTTCATCTCCAAGGAGCAGCTGCAGGAATACTACGAGGACGAGGGACAGGCGGCGCTGAAGGCCGCCCGCGAGCTGGTGCAGGCAGCCACCGGGGTCGAATGCCACGCGCGCGTGGGTGTCGGGGACGTGGCGAGCACCGTCGCGTCGGTCGCCTCGGCGGAGCACTGCGACCTCGTGGTGATGGGCACGCGCGGCATGGGCGCGATCGCGAACATGGTGCTCGGATCGGTCGCAACCAAGGTCATTCACCTCTCCCCGGTGCCGGTGCAGCTGGTGCGCTGACGTCCGCCCGCGCCTCGGCGACCAGCGCTTCGAGGCACGCACGGCAGTAGCACGAGGCTCCCGCCGGGGGCACCGGCAGCCTCGGTGGAATCGCGCTCGCACACCAGCACGGCTCGCTCGAGCCGATCCCGCAGCGGTTGTCGCCCCCACAGCGGGGACAGTGATCGGATGTGCTCATGTTCCTCGCTCCACGCATCCTCGCATTCTAAGCGCCCCGGAAAGCGGTGGCCTGAACGCGCAGCGGGGGGCGCAGAGCAAAACAGCAGCAGGCGGTTCCTCCGCGTACCTCTGCAGCCGACGCGGTTCCTGGAACGTTGTGGTCAGGCCGCGGACAGGCGGTTGTTGGCCCAGGTCAGCCGGTCGATCAGGATGCGCAGGAAGGCCTTGTTCATCTCCTTCTGCAGCGTGTCGGAGGACTGGCTCAGGTCGGCCGCGCGGATCTCGATCACGCTGAGCAGCGACAGCGAGCTGATGGTGGTGGTGCGGCGCGTCTGCGTCTCGCTGAAGTAGAGCATCTCGCCGAAACAGTCGCCGGGCCGCAGGATGTTGAGCAGCCGCCCGGCCTTGGTCACCTTGGCCTCGCCGTTGGTGATGATGAAGAAGCTGTCCCCGGTGTCGCCCTCGCGGATCACGCTCTGCTCGGCGAGGAACTTGCGCCACTGCGTGATGCGCACCGCCTCCCACAGCTCCTGGTCGCGGAAGTCCTTGAAGAAGGACAGGCTGCGCAGCGTGTTGAACTTGTCGGTGTCCGAGATGTTGTCGCTGGGCACTTCCAGGCTGCGGTAGGAGTGCGTCAGCTCGCGCGAGAAGTCGCCCCAGCTCGGGTAGCGGTTGTCCGGATCCTTCTCCAGGCAGCGCAGCACGACGGCATCGAGCTCCGGCCGGATCTCGCGCCGGAACGTGCTCGGCGGCACCGGCGGGATGTTCACCACCTGGTAGAGCAGGCTGGCCTTGCTGGACGCCCGGAACGGCAGCTTGCCGGTCAGCATCTGGTACATGAGCACGCCCAGCGAGTAGATGTCGGTGCGGAAGTCGAGCTCCTTGTCCTGCACCTGCTCGGGTGACATGTAGGCGGGCGAGCCGACGCCCTTGAGATGGGTGTGCTCGGCCTCGTCGTAGAGTGCGGCGCCGAAGTCGCTGATCTTGATGTCGCTCTCGCCGCTGATCAGGATGTTGGCTGGCTTGATGTCGCAGTGGATCACGCCATGGCGCTGGGCGAAGGCCAGGGCCAGGCTGCACTTGAACACGATCTCGACCACCTTGCTGACCGGCAGCAGGTTGGCGATGTCGCAGAAGTGCTCCAGCGTGCGCCCGCGCACGTACTCCATCACGATGTACGACAGGTTGTCTTCGCTGACCGCGTCGTAGATCGCCAGGATGTGCGGGTGGAACAGCTTGCCCACCAGCGCCGCTTCGTTCAGGAACACGCGGCGGAAGCGCCGCTCCAGGTCGGTGTCGGCGCCGGAGTGGGTCCGCACCACCTTGATCGCGACCTCGCGTCCCGCGAACGGGTCGCGGGCGAGGTACACGACGCTGGTGGCGCCCCGGCCGAGCTCGCGCTCGATGGGATACTTGCCGATCTTCTCGGGAGGCGGGGCGGCGCTCATAGGGAGTCGGCGCCCGGGCTGACAGGGCGCCAACTACCGAAGATCGGCAGAAAATCCGCAGGCTTGAGGTTACTTTCCTTGTGCGGAGCGCCCCGGTCGGGCGCAGGGTCTTGGCCTCAGGCCGGCCGCTTCGGGATCAGCATCCCTGCCTGCACGGCCGGCCGCGCACCGATGACGTCGTACCACCGTTTCACCGACGGGAACTCGTTGAGGTCGACCTTGTGCCACTCGTGCCGGGCCGCCCAGGGATAGGTCGCCATGTCGGCGATGCTGTACTCGTCGGCCAGGTACTCGTGCCTGGCCAGGTGCCCGTCGAGCACCTTGTACAGCCGGCGCGCCTCCTTGGTGTAGCGCTCGATCGCGTAGGGCACCGGCTCGGGCGCCGCGCGCAGGAAGTGGTGGGCCTGCCCGAACATGGGCCCGACCCCGCCCATCTGGAACATCAGCCACTGGATCGACTCGAACTGCCGCGTGACGCGCGTGGGCAGGAAGCGCCCGGTCTTCCACGCCAGGTAGAGCAGGATCGCGCCCGACTCGAACAGCTGGAAGCGGCCGCCCTCGGGGCCCTCGTCATCGACGATGGCCGGGATGCGGTTGTTCGGATTGATGGCCAGGAACTCGGGCGTGAACTGGTCGCCCTTGCCGATATCGATGGGATGGACGCGATAGGGCAGGCCGGTCTCCTCGAGCATGATGGAAACCTTGCGGCCGTTGGGCGTGCTCCAGGTGTACAGGTCGATCAAGCGCGTGCTCCGGAACGTGGACGGTGGACAGGTCGCGCATTGTAGCGGCGTGCGTACCCCGGCATCGACGCCCCGGCGGGCGCGCACGTATACTCGCTGCAACTGCGGAGCACGACGATGTTCAAGTGGTTCATCGCCTTCATGCTGGCCATGGCGCTGATCGGCGGCCTCGCGCCGCTGCTGCGCAAGGTCGGACTGGGCCGGCTGCCGGGCGATGTCAGCTTCACCTGGCACGGGCGCGAGTACAGCTTCCCGTTCGCGTCCTCGCTGCTACTGTCCGCGATCCTCTCCTTCCTCGTCGCCGTCCTGAGCTGAGCCGTCCCGCCCGGTGTGCAGCGCCGCCTTGACGGCGTGCACGCGGGCTTCGTGCACCGCGCTGGCGATCCTCGTGCGGTCTTCCAGGCGCTGCGCGATCGCGCCTGCATCCACCCCCTGGGCCGCGGCCAGGGCGGTGCGCAGGAGCGGCGCCGGCGCATAGGCGAGCGCTTCGAACCCGGGCCGGCCGTGGAAGTCGCTGGCGCACGCCTGCAGCAATTGCTCGAAGCGCTCCGGGCGCCGCAGCGCGTCGGCGTGCTCCAGCAGCTTCACGATCGTGCCTGCCCGCAGCGTCTGCGCGCGGTGGATCTGCCCGTGGTAGCGCGCCGAGAGCAGGGCGAGGTCGCGGCAGTCGACCGGCACGCGCAGCCGCTCCGAGATGCCGCGGATCAGTTCGACGCTGCGCTCCTCGTGCCCGATGTGGCGCGGGAGCTGGTCCAGCGGGGTGGTGCCCTTGCCGAGGTCGTGCGTGAGCGCGGCGAAGCGCACCGGCAGCGCGAAGCGGCGCGAGGCGGCGTAGTCGATCACCAGCAGCGTGTGCAGGCCCGCGTCGCCCTCGGGATGGTGCTGCAGCGGCTGCGGCACGCCGAACAGCGCGTCGAGTTCCGGCAGGATGCGCGCCAGCGCGCCGCAGGCCCGCAGCGCCTCGAACATGAGCGACGGGCGCTGCTCCATCAGTCCCCGCGCGATCTCCTGCCACGCGCGCTCGGCGACGAGGTGGTCGACCTCGCCCTCCGCCACCATCCGCCGCATCAGGGCCAGCGTCTCAGGCGCAATCTCGAACGCGAAGCGCGCAGCGAAGCGCGCCACCCGCAGGATGCGCACAGGGTCTTCGACGAAGGCCTCGCCCACGTGCCGCAGGATGCCCAGGCGCAGGTCGTCGGCGCCATGGAACGGATCGATCAGGGTGCCGTCCTCGGCCCGCGCGATGGCGTTGATCGTGAGGTCGCGCCGGGCCAGGTCCTGCTCCAGCGTCACCTCCCGCTCAGCGTAGACGGTGAAGCCCTTGTACCCTCGCCCGGTCTTGCGTTCGGTGCGGGCGAGCGCATACTCCTGCTTGGTCTGCGGGTGCAGGAAGACGGGGAAGTCCTTGCCGACCGGCCGGAAGCCCAGTCGCACCATCTCTTCGGGATCGCTGCCGACCACGACATAGTCGTGATCCTTGACCGGCAGCCCGAGCAGCTCGTCGCGGACCGAACCGCCGACCCGGTAGACCTTCACGGCACCTGCGGCTCGAACTTCGCTATCACCTCGGTCTCGGCCTCGGCGTCCGCCAGCCATTGCTGCATCGGTGGCAGCGCCAGGATGGCATCCGCGTACTCGCGGCAGGCCGGGTTGAGGTGCACCGCGTAGGTGCGGAAGCGCAGCACGACCGGCGCGTACATGGCGTCCGCGATCGTGAAAGCGCCGAACAGGAAGGGGCCGCCGGCGCCAAACTTCTCGCGCGCTTCCGCCCAGCTGCGCTGGATGCGCTCGATCTCGCCCGCCACCTCGACCGTGCGGCCCATGCCGGGGAAGCGCTTGCGGCAGTTCATGCTCATGTTCGAGCGCAGGTTCTGGAAGCCCGAGTGCATCTCGGCACTCATCGAGCGCGCCACCGCGCGCGCCCGCGCATCGGCGGGCCACATGCCGCGGTCCGGATGGCGCTCCGCGACGTACTCGCAGATCGCCAGCGAATCCCACACCGCGAGCGTGCCGTCGACCAGGCACGGCACCTTGCCGGATGGGGAGAGGGCCGCGATCTGCGCCTTGGACTCGGCGGTGTACAGCGGGATGCGCACTTCGCGGAACGGCACCTGCGCCTGCCGCAGCGCCAGCCACGGGCGCAGCGACCACGACGAATAGTTCTTGTTGCCGATGACCAGGGTGTAGTCGGACATGAATGGTCCTTGTTGTATGCCTATCTGCGGGCGCGGAAGCGGAACCAGCGGTAGCGCGAGCGCGGGGTGACGCCGGCGATGTAGAGCGGCACCACCGCCTCCAGCGGCGTGGGGGCGAAGCCGAACACCTCGGGGAAGGGGCAGTCGCAGACATTGTCCACCTGCATCGAGCGCACGTTGTCGCGCGTCATGATGCTGCCGGGCAGCTGTTCGAGCACGGCGGCCTGCAGCATCGACAGCGACGGCCCGAGACCGACGATGGGGCGCCGCAGCCCCAGGGCTTGCACCACGTATTCGACCAGCTTGCGCAGCGTGTAGGCGCGGGGGCCGCACAGCTCGAAGGTCTGCCCGAAGGTGCGCGGGTCGGACAGCGCCAGCGCTACCGCGCGCGCCACGTCGAGCACGTGCACCGGCTGGAACCGCGCTCCGGGCGACGCCAGCGCCAGCACCGGGAGCTGACGTGCGAGGTGGGCGAACAGGTTCAGGAAGCGATCCTCGCGGCCGAACACCACGGAGGGCCGGAAGATCGTGGTCTGCAGGGCGTCGGACTGCGCGTCGCGCACCGCTTCCTCGCCCTGCGCCTTGGAGCGGAGGTAGGCACTGGGCCCCTGCGGGCTCGCCTTGAGTGCGCTCACGTGCACCAGCCGGCCGATGCGGGCCTTCCGGCAGGCGGCGACGATCCTGCGCGGCAACTCCACGTGCGCGCGCTCGAAATCCCCATGCAGGATGCCCACCAGGTTGACCACCGCATCGACGCCGGCAACCAGGCCCTCGAGGGTCTGCGGGTCGAAGACGTCGGCCTTCACCACGTCCACTGTGGGCAGGAGGATCAGGTCCTTGGCGCGCTCCCGGTTGCGGGTGGGAACGCGGACCTGCAGGCCGGCGCCAGCGAGCTGGCGGACCACGTGGCGGCCGATGAAGCCCGAGCCGCCGATGACGAGCACATTACGGATCAGCATGAGGTGGGAAGCGGCCTGCCGGGCAGGCCGGGCGTTGCGTTATTCGTTGTCCGGCGGACGCGGCGAGATGAAGCCCAGCCGCTCCTTCAGGCTGGCCGCCTGCTGCCCCAGCAGGCGCGAGTAGTACACGGTATTGCTCATCACCTTGCGCACGTAATCGCGGGTCTCGTTGAACGGGATGGTCTCGGTATAGACCGCGCCCTCGAGCGGCTTGTCGGCCCGCCAGGCGCGGGCGCGGCTGGGTCCCGCGTTGTAGCCGGCCGTGGCCAGCACGGCCTGGTTGTCGAGCGAATCCATCAGGTCCTTCATGTAGTAGGTACCGAGGCTGATGTTGGTGTCGATCGACGTGACCCGGTGCCGGTCCATGCCGCCCAGCCCCAGGCGCCGTGCGACCTGGCGTGCCGTGGCGGGCATGAGCTGCATGAGCCCGGCTGCACCGGTGGCGGAGCGGGCATCCACCACGAACCGGCTCTCCTGGCGCACCAGGCCGTAGACCCATGCCTCGTCCAGGGCGAGCTGGCGTGTGTAACCACTCACCACTTCGCGGTACGGTGTGGGATAACGCATCGTGAAGTCATGCAGGGATCTGGTCTGCTCCGCGGTGTCGATCGCACGTTCGTACCACCCGGCCTTGCGTGCAACCTCGGCGGCGGCCAGCAGGCTGCGGTCGTCGTAACCCCGGATGGTCCAGCGCCACTCCAGCGCGCCCTCGTAGCGCAGGCCGAGCTCGTAGAACCTGAGCGCGCGGCGGATGCCCGGCGACTGCTCCGTCGCGGCCACCTCGTCGGCCGAGGGGCGGTACATCGGCGGAACGCCGGAAACGGTGGCGCCCAGTTCCTCGTTGGCGAGGTGGCCGTAGAAATGATGCTCCGAGGCCAGCCCGACCAGCAGCGTGTTGCCTTCCTGCGTCCGGCCCTGGGCCAGCAGGGCGCGCGCCTTCCAGTAGCGCCACGGCGCCAGTTGCCGGTCACGCTCGGACATCGAGTCGATGGTGGCCTGCACGGTGTTCCAGTCCCCCGCCCGCATGGCGCTGCGGGCCTTCCAGGCCAGCTGGCGGTCGGTGAGGCCGGTGCTGCCCGCCTGCCGGAACCAGTCGCCGGCTTCGGGACGGTGCCGCAGTGCCGCGGCCATCGCCACCTGCGCCCACGCGTAGGTGCGGTCGGCGGGCGGCAGCTCCTGGTCGAAGCGCTCGAGCCTGGTCGCCGCCACTGCGGGCAGGCTCTGCGCCAGGCGCCAGATTGCGAAGATCGCCAGCTCGCGCTGGGCGCGGGTCTTCAGCAGCAGCGGCTTGCGGTCCAGGTAGCGCTGGGGGTTGCGCGCGATGGCGTCGAGCTGCTTGCCGTCGATGCGCTTGGGCGCGGCGATATAGGCACCGAGCGACCTGGCGAAGGTGACGTTGCCCGCCTCCAGGGCGAGGCGGATGCGGTCCCAGACGTCCTCCTCGGTTAGATCGCCATTGCGCACCAGGGCGTCGAATACCGGGCCGCAGCTGTCCGGCTGCGCGGCGCCCTGCAGCCACAGGGCACGCGCCGGCGCGGCGACCCCGGGCTCCTTGCGCGCGAGCAGCGCCTGCAGGTGGTAGCAGGCGAGCTCGGGATCCTCCAGCGCGAGGGCGCCGTACTCGCGCTCGAACTCCTCCCAGGCCTTGCGCTCGCCCAGCTGCTTGAGCCAGTCGGCGCGCAGCCGCTGGCCCACGAGGGCATCGCGCTGCTGCAGCAGAAAGCCCTCGATCGCCCCCTCGGGCTGCTCGGCCAGGCGCGAGCGCAGCTGCCAGTAGGCTACGTAGGGGTAGAGGGGATGCTCGGCGAGTCCGGGCGCCAGCGCGTCGAGCCTGGCGATATTGCCTTTCTGGAAAGCGTCCCGGGCAGCCAGGAAGTTGTCGTCGTCCGTGCCCGCGTGCGCGCTGGCGACCCACAGGGCGGCACCCAGCGCGGCGGCAACGAATTCAGCGGTGAGGGCTTTCACGCAACGGCTCCGGTGAATCCAGCTGGCTGGCGGCCGCGCCGCCGGGGCCCCGGGGAGACGTCGCCATTCTCCCACACTCATGCGTGCCCTGCTCCCAGGAACAGCTCGTAGGCCGGGTTCCCGCTCTCATCCCGATAGTGATAATTCAGCTGTTTCAGGAACTTGCGGAAGGCGCTACGCTGGTTCGGCGGCACTTGCATGCCCACCAGCACGCGCCCGAAATCTGCGCCGTGGTTGCGGTAGTGGAACAGGGTGATGTTCCAGCCCTCGCTCATGCGGTCGAGGAAGTTCATCAAGGCACCGGGACGCTCCGGGAACTCGAACCGGTACAGCAGCTCGTCCCCGGCCAGCGCCGAGCGCCCGCCCACCATGTGCCGGATATGCAGCTTGGCCATCTCGTTCTCGGACAGATCCACCGTTGCCAGCCCGGCCGCTTGCAAGCGCCGCGCCACCTGGGCGGTCTCCTTGCGGTTGTGGATCGACAGGCCGACGAACACGCAGGCCCGTTCGGGGTCGCCGTAGCGGTAGTTGAATTCGGTGACGTTGCGCGCGCCCAGCAGGCTGCAGAAGCGCTTGAAGCTGCCCGGGCGCTCGGGGATGGTCACGGCCAGCAGCGCCTCGCGGCGCTCGCCCAGCTCGGCGCGCTCGGCCACGAAGCGCAGGCGATCGAAGTTCATGTTGGCGCCGCACGCCACCGCTACCAGGGAGGCGTCCCGGACCCGGTGCCGTTCGACCCAGGCCTTGGCGCCCGCGATGGCCAGCGCCCCGGCGGGCTCGAGGATGGAGCGGGTGTCCTCGAATACGTCCTTGATCGCCGCGCAGATGTCGTCGTTGTCCACCAGCACCATCTCGTCCACCACCTTGCGGCACAGGCGGAAGGTCTCCCGGCCGGGCTGCTTCACCGCCACCCCGTCGGCGAACAGACCCACCTGCGGCAGACGGATCCGCCGCCCGGCGGCGAGCGAGCGCGTCATGGCGTTGGAGTCTATCGGCTCGACGCCGACAATCTTGATTTCGGGGCGCACCCGCTTGACGTAGGAACCGATGCCGGCGATCAGCCCGCCCCCGCCCACGGCGACGAAGATGGCATCGATCGGGCCGCCATGCTCGCGCAGGATCTCGCTGGCGATGGTCCCCTGGCCGGCGATGACGTCCGGATCGTCGTACGGGTGGACGAACGTCAGCCGCTCGCGCTCGCCCACCCCGACGGCGTGCGCGTAGGCATCGTCGTACGAGTCTCCGTGCAGCACCACCCGCGCACCGCGTGCGGCCACCGCGTCGATCTTGATCCGCGGGGTGGTGGCAGGCATCACGATGACCGCTCGGCACCCCAGCTTCTGGGCCGCGAACGCGACGCCCTGCGCGTGGTTGCCGGCCGAGGCGCAGATGACCCCGCGCCGCAGCTGCGCCGCGGACAGCTGCGCCATCTTGTTGTAGGCCCCGCGCAGCTTGAACGAGAACACCGGCTGCATGTCCTCGCGCTTGAGCAGCAGCCGGTTGCCCAGTCGGGCGCTGAGGTTGGGGGCGACCTCCAGGGGGGTCTCCTGGGCCACGTCGTAGACGCGTGCGCGAAGGATGCGTTCGAGATAGTCGGGCACGGCTGCCGCAGCGGTTGGGGAGCGCCGCAGCGTAGCAGCGCACGGCGGCGCGGGCAATCACCGGCCCGGTGGTATTCTTCGGGCACCATGATGAAGCAGGACGCCTTGCCGTGAACACCGACGAGATGAAGCGGGCCGCCGCGCGTGCGGCCATCGAGCACGTGCCCGCGGGGGCCATCGTGGGGGTGGGCACGGGCTCGACCGTGAACCACTTCATCGATGCGCTGGGCGAGATCCGCAGCCGCGTCGCCGGGGCCGTGTCCAGCTCGAAGGCCTCCACCGAGCGCCTGCAGCGCCTGGGAATCGAAGTCGTCGACCTCAACCGGGTGGAGTCGCTGCAGGTCTACGTCGACGGTGCCGACGAGGTCACCCGCGCGCTGCACATGATCAAGGGCGGCGGCGGCGCGCTCACCGGCGAGAAGATCGTGGCTGCGGTCGCGCAGCGCTTCGTCTGCATCGCCGACCAGGCCAAGCTGCGCGAGCGGCTCGGCGCGTTCCCGCTGCCGGTCGAGGTCATCGCGCTGGCCGAGCAGCACGTCGTCCGCCAGCTGCGCAAGCTCGGCGGCGACCCGCGCCGGCGGACGGGGTTCACCAGCGACTACGGCAACCCGATCCTCGACGTGCACGGCCTGGGCATCGCCGATCCGGTCGCCCTCGAGAGTCAGTTGAACCAGATCGCCGGCGTGGTGACCAACGGCCTGTTCGCACGCCGGCCGGCCGACGTCCTGCTGCTCGGCACCCCGGGCGGCGTGCAGGTCCTGCATCCGGCCTGAGCCGGGCGCCACCCCGGCGGTTCAGGGCCGGGCCGGCGCGCCGATAAGGGCCTTGACACCTGCTTGTCAAGAGGGCGGGCTAGACTGTAACGTTCACAGCTGAAGGCCTCGTGGGCCGCGGCGACGCGGCACGGGTCGGCGACAGGAGAATGGCCGGATGACCGAACACACCCACACCTCCAAGCAGTTCGATGCGGAGCTCGAGTCCCTGCGCTCGCGCGTACTGCAGATGGGCGGCTTCGTCGAGCAGCAGATCTCTCTCGCGGTCGAGGCGCTCACCAGCGGCGACCTCGAGCTGTGCTCGACCATCGTCGCCAACGACCACAAGGTCAACGGCATGGAGGTCGGCATCGACGAGGATTGCAGCACCATCATCGCGCGCCGCCAGCCCACCGCGTCCGACCTGCGCCTGGTCATCGCCGTCATCAAGACCATCACAGACCTCGAGCGCATCGGCGACGAGGCCGCGAAGATCGCCCGCATGGCCCGCCTGGTCAACTCGGTCGACCGGGTGCAGCAGCCGCGCTACGTCGAGATCCGCCGCATGGCCCAGATGGCGCTGGAGATGCTGCGCAAGTCGCTCGACTGCTTCGCGCGCCTGGACGTGTCCGGCTCCGCCGAGGTCGTGCGCACCGACCAGCACGTGGACGACGAGTTCCGCGCGATCCTGCGCCAGCTCATCACGTTCATGATGGAGGATCCGCGCACCATCTCCGCCTCGATCGAGATCCTGTTCATCGCCAAGGCGCTCGAGCGCATCGGTGACCACGCGAAGAACATCTCCGAGTACGTGATCTACATGGTCAAGGGCAAGGACGTGCGCCACGTCACCCTCGAGGAGATCGAGCGCGAGATCATGGCGTGATGCGCGGGCCGGGCCAGCCCGGCTGCGCACCGGACGCCTCCTTCCCCGCAGAGGAACGCAGAGGGGCCCCCAATCCTCCAGCGCGGTGGGATAATCGCCGGATGGTCGCGCTGACTGCTCGCCAACTGCGTATGCCTGCTGCTGTGCTCCGCCGCCTCTGCGATCCTCTGCGTCCGCTGCGTTGCGCGCGGTGGGCAGTGAATGTCATCCCGGCGGCGGTGAGATGAAGCAGCAGCCCCTCATCGCCGCCGTCGACCTCGGCTCCAACTCCTTCCGCCTGCAGGTTGCGCGCGTGGTCGACGACCAGATTTATCCGCTCGACTCGCTGCGCGAGGCCGTGCGCCTGGCAGCCGGCATCACCCCGGACAAGCGCCTGGACGATGCCTCCCAGCAGCGCGCGCTGGCCGCGCTCGAGCGCTTCGGCGAGCGCCTGCGCGGCATGCCGGCGGGAGCGGTGCGCGCGGTCGGCACCAATGCGCTGCGGGTGGCGAAGAACTCGAAGGATTTCCTCGCCCGGGCGCAGGCCGCGCTCGGGTTCCCGATCGAGGTGGTGGCCGGCAAGGAAGAGGCTCGCCTGATCTACCTGGGCGTCTCGCACAGCCTGCCGGTGACCGGGCACAAGCGCCTGGTGATCGACATCGGCGGCGGCTCGACCGAGTGCATCATCGGTGCGGGCTACCGGCCGCAGAAGCTCGAGAGCCTGTACATGGGCTGCGTGAGCTACAGCCTGCGCTACTTTCCCGGCAGCAAGCTGAGCAAGGGCAACCTCAAGCAGGCCGAGACCGCGGCGCGCCTGGAATTCCAGACCATCCGCCGCGAGTTCTCGGCCGGGCACTGGAAGGAGGCGATCGGCTCCTCGGGCACGGCGCGCGCGCTCGGCGAGCTGATCGGCGGCAGCGGCTGGAGCAACGGCGACATCACGGCCGACGGGCTGGAGCGCCTGCGCGCCGCGCTGCTCAAGGCCGGCGACCTGGATCGACTGAACCTGCCGGGGCTGCGGCCCGACCGCATCCCGGTGCTGCCGGGCGGCTTCGCCATCATGGCCGCGGCGTTCGACCAGCTGGGGATCGAGCGCATGACGCTGGCGACCGGCGCGATGCGCCAGGGCATCCTGTACGACATGCTCGGGCGCTTCCACGCGCACGACATGCGCGACACCACCGTGGCGCAGTTCATGAAGCGCTATCACGTCGACGTGAAGCAGGCGCGGCGTGTGGAATCGCTGGCGCTGGCGCTGCTGCGCCAGTTCTCCGGCGACCTCCACACCGACCCGGACTATCCGCTGCACCTGCTGTCGTGGGCCGCCCGGCTGCACGAGATCGGCCTCTCGGTCTCGCACTCGAGCTATCACAAGCACTCCGCCTACATTCTCGCCAATGCCGACATGCCCGGCTTCTCGAAGATGGAGCAGGGGCACCTCGCGCTGCTGGTGCTCGCGCATCGGGGCACCCTGGAGAAGATGCGCACGCAGGCCACCGACGCGCTCGACCTCGCCATGGTCATGGCCCTGCGGCTCGCCGTGCTGTTCTACCGCAGCCACACCGAGGTGGTGCTGCCAGCCGCCGAGGCGCACTGCGACGGCAGCCGCTTCACCCTGGCGCTGGAGGCCCACTGGCTGGCCGCCAACCCGCTCACCGCGGCGGCGCTGAAGGAGGAAGTGCGGGAGTGGCGCAAGCTCGGGGTGAGCCTGGACGTGGCAGCGCTGGAGGAGATCGAAGGCGAGGTCGAGCTGAGCGCCGCCGACTAGGGGTTCAGCCGGACGATCCTGCTAAGATGGCCGCATGCAGTTCAGCGCGGACATCGAGACCTTTCGCAACTTCGCTGTCGCCCTGCTCATCGGTGCGCTCGTCGGCATCGACCGCGAGAAGCGCCAGGCCGAGGAGGGCCCGCACGGCGTGGGCGGCCTGCGCACCTTCATCCTGTTCGCCACCGTCGGCGCGCTTTCGGCCTGGCTGAGCCAGCAGCTCGACACGCCCTGGATCTTCATCGCCGCACTGCTCGGCGTCTGCGGGGCCGTCTCCACCAGCTACTTCGTGCACGCCCGGGCCAATGCCGGCGACATCGGCATGACCACCGAGCTTGCCGCCATCGCCGTCATGCTGCTCGGGGCGGCGGTGATGACCGGGCAGACGGTGCTCAGCGTGGCACTGGCGATCGCGATCTCCGCCGTACTCGCCTACAAGCAGCCCCTGCACGGGCTGGTCGAGCGCATCGGCCGCACCGACCTGCTGGCCGGGCTGCGGCTGCTGGTCGCCACCTTCATCGTCCTGCCGGTGCTGCCCGATCACACCGTCGATCCGTGGGGCGCGCTCAACCCCTACAAGCTGTGGCTGCTGGTCATCCTCATCGCCGGCCTCTCGCTGGCCGGCTACGTCGCCACGCGCTGGCTGGGCAGCGGCCGGGGGACGCTCGTCACCGCCGTGTCCGGGGCGCTGGTCTCGTCCACCGCGGTGACGCTCTCGTTCGCGCGCCGCAGCGGGGCGGAGGGCAGGAACGGGGACGAGCCGCTGCTCGCCTGCGGTATCCTGCTCGCGTGGACGGTGATGTTCGTGCGGGTGCTGGTGGCGGTGGCCGTGGTGAACGCGGACCTGTTGCCGGCACTGCTGGTGCCGTTCCTGGCGCTGGGTGCAGTTACGCTTGCGCTGGCCGGGTTCTTCTACCTCCGCCGCGCGCGCGCAGTGAAGCGTGACGGTGCCGGCGACGGTGCCGAGGTGCCGCTGTCCAACCCGTTCAGCCTCGCCTCCGCGGTGAAGTTCGCCGCGTTCTTCGCGCTCGTGCTCGTGGTGGTGGCGCTGGTGCAGGAATACGCGCCCGGGCAGGGTGTGCTGGTCGTCGCGGCGCTCGCCGGCCTCACCGACGTCGACGCCATCACGCTGTCGATGGCCGACCGCGCGCGCGACGGCGAGGTGACGACGGCGATCGCGGCGATCGTGATCGCCTCGCTGTCGAATACGCTGGTGAAGACCGGGATGGTGGCGGTGCTGGGCGGCCGCGGCCTGCGCCGGCTGGTGATCGCGTCGGGCGCGGTCATCCTGGCGGTGGGTGCCGCGGCGCTGCTCGCGACCCGGGCGCTGGCGCCCGGCTAGATCGAAGGGGAAGGTGCAAGTGCTGGATGCGTTGAAGAAACTGTTCTCGAACGAGCCCTCCGGACCGGACCGAGAGGAACTGCTCCGGTGCAGCGTCGCCTCGCTCATGCACGAGATGACGCGCATGGACATGACCATCAAGCCGGAGGACGTCGAGCACGCGCGCGAAGCGCTGGTCGACCTGCTCGGCGTGGACCGCGCCGGTGCCGATGCGCTCCTCGCGGTCGCTGCCCGGCCCGAGAATCGCCTTACCTCCTACTTCGAGGCGGTGTCCGCCATCAACGCCGGCTTCTCCAACGAGCGGAAGCTGCGGCTGGTCGAGCACCTGTGGCGCGTCGCGCACGCCGACGACGACCTCCACGCGCACGAGGACCACCTGGTGCGCAAGATCTCGGACCTCCTCTACGTGCCCCACATCGACAGCATGATGGCGCGCCAGCGCGTGCGCGCCGAACGCGGGGGCGGGTAGCCCGCACGCGCGCCGATGCGAGTCCGCGCGGGCGGCGGACGCACATCGGCGTTGCCAGGCTACTTCGGCTGCATGGCCGCCTTGCACCCGTCGGAGAGCTTGGCCTCGTTCGCCTTCAGGCACTTCATCACCCGCCCGCCACCGGGCTGGACATCGGCGCAGTACTGCTGCGCATCGCCTTTGCAGGCCTCGACCGCACCCCGCATCCGGCCCCGCATCTTCTCGTGGCGCTCGTGCATCTGTGCCATCTGCTCCTTGCACGCTGCCGACAGGTTCGCCTCGTTCTTGCGCAGGCAGCCCATCACGCGTCCCTGGCCGGGCTCGATCCCCTGGCAATTCTTCTCGACGTCGGCCTTGCAGGCTTCGCCGAACTCCTTCATCCGCTCGTGCATCTTGGCGATGCGCGCCTTGCACTCGGCCGATACCTGCGCCTCGTGCTCCTTCAGACACTGGGCGATGCGGCCCTGGCCGGGCTCCACGCCCTTGCACAGCTTCTGCGCATCGGCGCGGCAGGCACCGGCGCCCTCCTGGTCCTCGGCCGCGGCGCTGCCCACGGCCGCCAGCAGCGCGGCCATCATCACGAAACGCTTCATGCAGACCTCCTTTCGGTTGGGTTCGAGCTACCGCTAACGCGCGACGCTGCGGGCGCGCCGACAGGCTCTGCGGCGGGAGTGCCCGTCCGAGCAGCCATTGGCCCGGGCGCTCGGGGTTTCCCTGGGGCGGCGAGACGCGGCGTCTCGATTGGTAGAATGGCGGCCAATTCCGAAACGGGAGCATGGCACATGGGCGGGCGCGGCGCTGTTGCGGACCTGGGGACGACGCTGGTGCTGCTCACCCTGGCGCTGTGGCCCGGGGCGTGGGCGGCGGCAGCCGGAGCAGCGGACAAGCAGGACGCGGTGGCCCGGGTCGTGGACAGCCACGACACCGAGTTGCTGCTGGGCGGCGGCAAGCTGATGGTCAAGCAGGCTGCCGTGCGCAGCGCCCGCAAGCTGCTGGGCCAGTGGGGCCGGGAGGCCGGCCTCGGCGGCGAATGGTGGGACGATGCGCCGGAGTACCGGGCCGCGAAGGCGCAGCTGCTCGCGATGGCCGACGCCATGGTGGCACAGCGGTATGCATCCGGCGCCTGGCTGCGCGAGACCTGGGTGCAGTACACGGCGAAGGAGTTCGACGCCGAGGAAGCCG
Source organism: uncultured Burkholderiales bacterium (assembly GCA_964523885.1). GTDB lineage: Bacteria > Pseudomonadota > Gammaproteobacteria > Burkholderiales > SHXO01 > SHXO01. The sequence continues at coordinate 73,818 of CAZFYX010000018.1, forward strand.
ATACCCTGGCCACCCAGTTCTCGACCGAAGGCGGGCAGAAGCTGCGCATGCTCATGGACTGGTACCTCGGCGAGATGGTGCTGTTCAACTACACCTTCACCGACCGCTTCGAGTACGAGCTGAAGGATTCCGAGGCGGAGCTGCGCGCCCTGCAGCAGGCGGCCCGCAAGCGCATCCCGATCGAGGACATCGAGTTCACCAGCCGCTATCCGGACGCCTTCCGCTTCGTGGCGTGCAGCCCCGACAGCCGCTACTGCCCGAGCATCAAGTACTGGAAGATGCTGATCTACCCGCTCATGGGGGAGATCTTCCGCCATCTCGACGGTCTGAGCGCCGAGATCGAAACCAGCATGCAGGCGCGGCGGTCTGAGGTGATGGTGCACATCGACGCCTTCAAGCGGCGCACCGGCCGGTAGAGTGCCGGCCCTGCCGCAGCGGACAATGGGGAGACAACCGTGACCGACCACATCGAGCGCGCGGACGAGGAGTGGCGCAGCCTGCTCACTCCGGAGCAGTACAGGGTGCTGCGCCACGAGGCAACGGAGCGTGCGGGCACCAGCCCGCTCAACCACGAGAAGCGCAGTGGCACCTATGTGTGTGCAGGCTGCGGCCAGCCGCTCTTCCGGTCCGACATGAAGTTCGACAGCGGGACGGGCTGGCCGAGCTTCTTCACGGCATTGCCGGACGCGCTGGACACCAGGGTCGACCGCAAGCTGTTCATGGTGCGAACCGAGTACCACTGCGCGCGCTGCGGCGGCCACCAGGGCCATGTGTTCGAGGACGGGCCGGCGCCCACGGGGTTGCGCTACTGCAACAACGGCGTGGCGTTGCGCTTCGAGCCCGACTGATACGACTGCCGCGCCGGTCGTCGAGCGTGTCCACCTCCAGTCATCGTGCACCGGCTCCCGTGCGCACGGGCCTGCGGATCCGCCGCGGGCTGGACCGTCTGCCCGGACTCTACCGCCTCGCTCGCGAGGTCTGTCCGGACGCGTTTGTCGCAGAGGAGACCCGCGAGCTGACCGCCCTCTACCAGCACGTGCCGCTGGGCCTCGTGGATGAGCTCAAGGGCGAGCTCGCCGAAGTGCTGCAGCTGGCACCGGAGATCTTCAGCCGCGACCGCTTCTCGATCCATGCCTGCGGGCCGGTCGGGCTGCACGACGACTTCTTCCGCTTCCCCTATGTCTACTTCGCGATCGTGGTCGTGCACGCCGGCGAGCTGGGCCTGGTGGGTCCCGAGGGACGGGCGGCGCCGCATGAGCCGGGCGAGATCCTCCTGCTCGACCCACGCGGAAAACACGCGCTGGTGCCGATCGGGCTCACCGCAGAGGAACACCCGTACGAGAGCAGTCACGCGCCGGTGCACGACCCGGCGCGCCAGTTCATGTTCGTGGATTTCGACGTACGCCGCCCCGACCTGCGCGGCCGCTTTCGCCGCGGCGCCGGCTAGCGGCGCGGGCCGTCCGGCGGTCGGTCAGAGATCGAGCTTGCAGACCTGCGTGCCTGCAGTCGCCGCCCGGGCCTGCTGCAGGCGTTCGAAGATCTCGGCGTGCCAGCTGGCGACCTCGTCGGGCTCGGACACCACCGGCAGGTGCGACGGTGCGGGCACGATGGCGCGGGAGCTGCCTGCCTCGAGGCCGGCGACCTGGCAGTTCTGTGCGCAGGGCTCCTTGCCGATGCGCGACTGGGCGATGACGACATGCGACGACGCCTCCACGCGCACCTGCGGCTTGGCGGCGACGGACGAGCAGGCGGGGGCTGCGTGCAAATTCGACAAGGTGGCGAGCGAGAACACTGTCGCACACGCGAGACGCAGGCGATATGACATGTGGACCCTCCCTGGGCCGGACGGCAGAACCTGAGCATACTACATGCCCTGCTCCGGGGTACATCGAGGCGCAGGCGCGCTTTTGCAAGAGCGAGAACGAGCGTGCCGCCGCTGCGGTTGACATCCGCCCCGCCTCCGACCGGCAGGCTCAGCGGCACGGCTTGACCTTCTCATCATTGAAACCTGCAGACTCGCCGGCATTCAGAGCCTGAAGGAGCAGCGACATGGCGAGCAGCGCGGAGCACATCGAAGCCGACACCCGCGAGTGGTCGTTCGCGGTCGAGGGCATGACCTGCGCCTCGTGCGTCGGGCGGGTCGAGCGAGCACTGAACAAGGTGCCCGGAGTGCGCCGGGCGAGCGTCAACCTGGCGACCGAAACGGCGACCGTGGAGGCGGGTCGAACGGCCACGCGTGAAGCGGTAGTGGCCGCCGTCCGCGGCGCGGGGTACGAAGTGCCCGCGCAGCGGATCGATCTCGCCATCGAGGGCATGACCTGCGCCTCCTGCGTGGCGCGGGTGGAGAAGGCACTGGCGGGCGTTCCCGGCGTGGAGGCGGCGAGCGTGAACCTGGCCACCGAGCGCGCGAGCATCGAAGCGGGCGCCGCGGTCGATCCGTCGGTGCTGGTCCAGGCGGTGGAGCGGGCCGGGTACGGCGCACGGCCCGTCCCGCAGGATGGCCAGGGGTCCATGCAGCCGGTGTCGGCGGCTGCGCACGAGTGGTGGCCGGTCGCGCTGGCGGCACTGCTCTCGCTGCCGCTGGCGCTTCCCATGCTCGTCTCCGCGGCCGGGGGGCACTGGATGCTGCCCGGCTGGCTGCAATGGCTGCTCGCCACGCCCGTGCAGTTCTGGCTCGGTGCGCGGTTCTACCGCGCGGGCTGGAAGGCGCTGCGGGCAAAGACTGGCAACATGGACCTGCTGGTGGCGATCGGTACCACTGCGGCGTACGCATTGAGCGTCTACCAGCTCGCAGTCACGCCTGCGGATGCGATGCCGCACCTGTACTTCGAGGCCTCGGCGGTCGTGATCACCCTGGTGCTCCTGGGCAAGTGGCTCGAGGGCCGCGCCAAGCGCCAGACCACCGCCGCGATCCGTGCGCTGCAGGCGCTGCGCCCCGATCGCGCGCGGGTGCGTCGCGACGGTGAGGAAGTGGAGGTCGCGCTCGCTGCAGTGCGCACTGGCGACGAGCTGGTAGTGCGGCCGGGCGAGCGCATCCCTGCCGACGGCGTACTGCTGGAAGGCCGCAGCCACGTCGACGAATCCCTCCTCACCGGCGAGAGCCTGCCCGTTGCCAAGTCAGCCGGAGACCCGGTGACCGGCGGGGCGATGAACGCGGAAGGGCGGCTGGTGCTGCGGGTCACGGCCACCGGGGCGGAGACCACGCTCGCTCGCATCATCCGCATGGTGGAGTCCGCCCAGGCGCGCAAGGCACCGATCCAGCGCCTGGTGGACCAGGTGAGCACGGTGTTCGTGCCCGCGGTGCTCGGCATCGCGCTGCTCACGTTGCTGGCCTGGGGGCTGGGCACCGGCGACTGGACCCGTGCGATCCTCGATGCGGTGGCCGTGCTGGTGATCGCCTGTCCCTGCGCGCTCGGACTCGCCACGCCGACCGCGATCATGGTGGGCACCGGCGTCGCCGCGCGCCACGGCATCCTCATCAAGGACGCCGAGGCGCTCGAGGTCGCCCACCGCGTGCGCACCGTCGCATTCGACAAGACCGGCACCCTCACCGCGGGCCGGCCCGCGCTGGTCGCGCTGGTCCCCGCCGCGGGGATCGAGCGCCGGCAAGCGCTCCAGCTCGCGGCATCCCTGCAACAGGGCAGCGAGCATCCGCTGGCGCGCGCGGTCCTCGAGGCGGCCAGGCAGGAGCAGGTACACGTGCAGGCCCTGAGCGACGCGCGCGCGCTTCCGGGCCGCGGCCTGGAAGGCGACGTGGGCGGCCTGGCATTGCGGCTGGGCAGCCGCCGGCTCATGCAGGAGATGGGCGTGGACCTGCATCCGCTGCTCGAGCGCGCCGACGAACTGGAACGGCAGGGCGCCACCGTGTCCTGGCTCGCACGATCGGCGCCGGCGCCGCAGCTGCTGGCGGCGCTCGCCTTCGGGGACACGCTGAAGCCCCACGCTGCCGCGGCGCTCGAACGCCTGCGCGCGCTCGGCGTGCGCACGCTGCTGCTGACCGGAGACAACCACCGGGCGGCGCAGGCGGTTGCGACGCTGCTGGGTGTCGACGAGGTGGAGGCCGAGGTGCTGCCGGCCGACAAGGCCCGGGTCGTCGAGATGCTGCGGGCACGTGGCGCGGGCAAGGTCGCGATGGTGGGCGACGGGATCAACGACGCGCCGGCGCTCGCGGCTGCCGACGTGGGGATCGCCATGTCCACGGGCACCGACGTGGCGATGCACGCCGCCGGCATCACCCTCATGCGCGGCGACCCGCGCCTGGTGGCCGATGCGATCGACGTCTCCCGCCATACCTATGCCAAGATCCGGCAGAACCTGTTCTGGGCCTTCGTCTACAACGTGGTCGGGATCCCGCTCGCGGCGCTGGGTCTGCTGACGCCGGTCGTCGCCGGCGCCGCCATGGCGCTGAGCAGCGTGAGCGTCGTGAGCAATGCCCTCTGGCTGCGCCGATGGCGGCCGGCGCCAGCGGCGGCAACCGCCCGCGCAGCCGGCACTGCTGCATCCGGGGCGGCCGGGAGGTCGGCATGAGGAAGACGCTTCCGACGGTCGAGTTGACGCAAGCGCGCAGCGCCGGGCTGCACAACATCGGCGAGGCCGCCGGCCCGTCTGGTCCGACCCCTGCGCCGCAACTCGCGACGGCCCGGGACGGTCAGTCGATTGCGGCCATGCGCCGCCGGATGAAGGCGAGCTGGGTGGCGAGCGGCAGCCCTTTCGGGCACACGTCGTGGCAGCCGAGCAGCGTCATGCAGCCGAAGACCCCGCTGTCGTCGCCGACCAGCTCGTAGTAGTCCGCATCGCCGCGAACGTCGCGCGGGTCCAGGCGGAAGCGTGCGATGCGGTTGATCCCGGCCGCGCCGACGAAGTCGGGCCGCATGCGTGCGGTGCCGCAGCCGGCGATGCAGCAGCCGCACTCGATGCAGCGGTCGAGCAGGTAGATCGCCTCGGCCAGCTCCGGCTCCATGCGCGCCTCGACGCGGTCGAGGTCGACCTCGGCCTCCGGCATGTGCACCCAGGTCCGCAGCCGCTCGCTCATGGCCCGCATCCACTTGCCGGTGTTCACCGACAGGTCGCCGATGAGCTCGAACACCGGCAGCGGCGCCAGCGTGATCCGGGCCGGCAGGCTGCGGGTGAGGGTGCGGCACGCCAGGCCGGGGCGTCCATTGATCATCATCCCGCAGCTGCCGCAGATCCCCGCGCGGCACACGAAGTCGAACTGGAGCGAGGCGTCCTGCTTCTCGCGGATCTCGTTCAGCGCGATGAACAGGGTCATGCCCTCCGCCTCGTCGAGCTCGTAGGACTGCAGGTGCGGCGCAACGTCGGGCTGGTTCGGGTCGTAGCGCACGATGCGCAACGTCAGCTGGCGGGGTCCGTCTGCCATGTGGGTCAACTCGTCCTCGCAGGGGCAGTGCGCGCGTCAGGCCCGGGATCGTCGATCCGCTCGTTGGTGCCGCGCAGGCCGGGCGGCAGGAGGTGCTCGTAGGGCATGAGCGCGGCCTGCACGGCCGTGCGATCGCAGTGGTTCAGCCGCGCGCGTATCTGCTCCACCTGACCGGCCCGCAACCCGCTGTCCGGATGATCGATGTGCGCCTGGTGGCCGTACCCGCGAGAGCCGGGCGGCAGCTCCATCTGCATCACGTCCAGCGGCTCGTAGGACAGCGTGGGCAGGGTGTCGCCCTCGCCCGGCCACCACGCCAGCGTGCGCCTGAGCCACGCGGCATCGTTGCGGGCCGGAAAGTCGTGGCGGTAATGCGCCCCGCGGCTCTCCGTGCGCGCGAGCGCGCCGCAGGCGATGGTCAGCGCGAGCTTGAGCATCCGCTGGATGCGGTAGGCGTTGACCAGCTCGGGGTTCGATGCGCGCGACCGGCTGCGCACGCCGATGTTGCGTGCGCGCACCAGCAGCCCCTGCAGCGCCTCGACCGCGTCGGCCAGCTCCGGACCCTGGCGGAAGATGCCGACCTTCGCGGTCATGATCTCCTGCATCGCCACGCGCAGGTTGCCGGCGTCCTCGGTGCCCTTGCCGTCCACCAGCGCGTCGAGCCTGGCATGCTCGCGGTGCAGGTGCTCGCGCACCAGGCCCATCGGCACGCTTGCGTCGTTGTCCAGGCGATCGCAGTAGTCCGCCATGTACTCTCCCATGATCATGCCGGCCACCACCGTTTCCGCGACCGAGTTTCCGCCCAGGCGGTTGAACCCGTGCATGTCCCAGCAGGCCGCCTCGCCCGCCGCGAACAGGCCGGCCAGCGTGGGGCTCTCGCCGCTGGGCCGCGTGCGCACGCCGCCCAACGTGTAGTGCTGCGCAGGGCGCACCGGGATCCAGTCCCGCACCGGGTCGATGCCCAGGAAGTAGCGGCAGATCTCGTGCACTTCACGCAGGTTGTGGCGGATGTGGTGCTCGCCCAGCAGGGTGATGTCGAGCCACACGTGTGCTCCGAAGCGCGACTGCGCGCCCCGGCCGGCCGCGATGTGCTCCTCGATGCGGCGCGAGACCACGTCGCGGGAGGCCAGCTCCTTCTTCTCCGGCTCGTAGTCCGGCATGAAGCGATGCCCCTCGGCGTCGCGCAGCAGGCCGCCGTCGCCGCGGCAGCCTTCGGTCACCAGGATGCCGGCGGGGAAGATCCCGGTGGGGTGAAACTGCACCGCCTCCATGTTGCCCAGCGCAGCTGCTCCGGTCTCCAGTGCGAGCGCGTGGCCGATGCCCTCGCAGATCACGGCGTTGGTCGTGACCCGGTACAGGCGGCCGGCCCCGCCGGTCGCGATGGCGGTCGCCTTGGCCAGATGTGCCGTCAGCTCGCCGGTGACCAGGTCGCGGACGATCGCCCCGTAGCAGCGCTGCCCGTCGTGGATCAGCGCGAGCGCCTCGGTGCGCTCATGCACCGGGATCGATTCGGCCAGCGCGCGGTCGGCGACCGTGGTGAGCATCGCGTGCCCGGTGCCGTCGGACACGTAGCAGGTGCGCCACTTCCTGGTTCCGCCGAAGTCGCGCTGCGCGATGGTGCCGTGCGCCTGGTCGCGCTCGGTGAGGGTCACCCGCTGCCCGTTGATCACCGCTTCGCGCTCGCCGCGGCGGACGCGCGACCATGGCACCCCCCAGGCGGCGAGCTCCCGCACCGCCTTCGGCGCGGTGTGCACGAACATCCGCACCACCTGCTGGTCGGCGCCCCAGTCCGAGCCGCGCACCGTGTCCTCGAAGTGGACGTCCTCGTTGTCGCCCTGGCCCCGGATCACGTTGGCGAGGCTGGCCTGCATTCCGCCCTGTGCTGCCTTGGAGTGCGACCGCTTGGCCGGGACCAGTGACAGGATGACGGCCCGATGACCGCGGCGGCGCACTGCGATCGCCAGCCGCAGCCCGGCCAGCCCGCCGCCGATGATCAGCGCATCGGTGTAGGCCACCTTCATCGCTGGCCTGCCTCCAGCCACCCCGGCCACCACCACGGGGCGGGCGCGGCGGGCGGACTGCGCAGCCACGCCGGGACGTAGCGTTCGCCAACCGCATGGCGATGCTCGTGGCCGATCCGCGCATAGGCCGCCAGGGTCACCAGTCCCAGAGCCAGGAAGAACGCGGTGAGGGCCCACTTCCACCTCTGCAGACGGCGGCGACCCCGATCGGGGTCGGGTCCCTGGAGCCAGCCCCACTTCATGGCGAGCCGGTAGAGGCCGATCCCGGCATGCAACTCGACGCAGAACAGGGTGACCAGATAGAAGGGCCACCAGCGGCCGCTGTACACCCGGTCTGCGGACTCGTACGGCCCGATGTCGCCGGGATGCATGAGCATCTGGTGCAGGTGCACGCCCACGAGAAAGAACAGGGCGAATCCGGTCCAGCACTGCACCCACCACAGCGTCGTGTCGGAATGCCGCATCAGCCGCATGTGGCCGCGGAAGGCGTGGTACTGGCGCTGGCTCGCCGGCAGCTTGCGCAGGGCGAGCAGCGCGTGGGTGACGACGAGCAGCAGCACCGCGGCGACGATCGACGACACCAGCAGCGGGGCGGGTCGCCCGATCAGGAAGTACCCCTCGAACAGCCGCGCCACCACCCACATCGCATCCCGGCTCAGCAGGATGGACGCCACGAACAGCATGTGGCCCCACATGAACAGGGCCAGGATGAGGCCCGTGGCGCCCTGCAGGACATCGAGCCGGGCCGGCAGCCGGCTCCGGTGCAACCGGCTCGAAAGGCCGACGCCGTTCACGACGTCGGGTGATGACCACATGCTCCGCTCCCTGATGTGACGCTGCAGACCCGTTCCGAATGTGCCAACAAGCGGGAAGGGCGGGTTTGACGCTGATCAACGCCGGGTCCCGGACGCGTGCGGCGTTTTCCGTTGATCTTGATCAAATCGGTCCATGCCGCGCGGGTGAAACATGGGCGAAGGTTTCAGAAACTTCTGAAAGTTCAAAACGGGAATCGCACCGCCTGCACGTATGTCGCCTGCATCCGAGACCACCACGCCCCCCGAGCTCGAAGTGGCCGAGAGCGTCGGCCAGCTCATGGAGTTCTGGGGCTTCAAGCGCCCGATGGGGCGCATCTGGGCCGTTCTCTACCTGTCGCCGGCGCCGCTGGGTGCCGCCGAGATCGGCGAGGCGCTGCACATGAGCGCCGGGGCCGTGAGCATGGCGCTGGGCGAGTTGGCCAAGTGGGGTGCGATCAAGCGCGCCTGGCGCCCGGGCGAGCGGCGCGAGTTCTACGAGGCCGAGCCGAACGTCGGCAAGCTGGTGCAACGGGTGTTGCGCGAGCGCGAGCTGTCGCTGGTCAAGACCTTCGGCGACGCGCTCGACGCGGCCCACCGCTCGCTGCCCGACAGTGCCGCCGCCCGCAGCGCGGAGCAGGCCTTCAAGCGCCAGCGCCTGCAGGAGTTGCGGCGGCTCACCCGGCTGGGCGAGCTGCTGCTGACCGCGTTGGTGAATGGCCGTGCGATCGACCCGACTCCAATCCTGAAGGTCTACGCCGGGCGATGACCGTGTCGAGCACGCAGCGGGAAGGCTCCGGGCAGATGTTCGACGGCATCGCCGAACGCTACGACCTGCTCAACCGGCTGATGTCCCTGGGCATCGACCAGGGCTGGCGACGGCGCACCGTGGCGGCACTGCGCCTGCAGGCCGGTGCCCGCGTGCTGGACCTCGCCACCGGCACCGCCGATCTCGCCCTGCTGGTGGCGGCCACGGAGTCGGGCGCGAGCGTGGTGGGCGTGGACCCGTCCGAGCGCATGCTCGAGGTGGGCCGGCGCAAGGTCGCCGCGCGCGGCCTGGAATCCCGGATCACGCTGCTCGCCGGAGATGCCGAGGCACTACAGTTCCCGTCCCGCAGCTTCGACGCGCTCTGCATCGCCTTCGGCATCCGCAACGTCGCCGATCGCGAACGGGGCCTGCGCGAGATGGCGCGCGTGGTCCGCCCGGGCGGGCGCATCGCCATCCTCGAGCTGTCCGAGCCGCGCCGCGGCCTGCTCGCGCCGTTCGCCCGCTTCCATGTCCACGTCGTCGTGCCGTGGATGGGAGCGTTGTTGTCCGGGGCGAAGGAGTACAAGTACCTGCAGCGCTCGATCGCCGCGTTTCCGCCCGCGCAGGAGTTCGCGGCGCTGATGCGCCGAAACGGGATGAACGTGCTGGAGGTGGTGCCGCTGACGTTCGGTGCCTGCCACCTCTACGTGGCGGAGCCTGCATGAACAGCGCCGTGCAGAACGTGCTGGCCGAGCCGGTGGCGGGCGGCGATGTCCTGGAAGCCGCGCTGCATCGCGCGCTCGCCGGCGCGCGTGCTGGCGCCCCCTTCGCCTGCATCACCGTGCCGGCTCCGGTGGTATCGCCCGAACGCCTGATCGCAGGTGTGCGCGGCGATGCGCTCGCCTGGGATGCGCCCGGGCGGTTCGGATTCTGTGCCCTGGGCGAGGCCGCCAGCGTCGCAGCGGCCGGGCCCACGCGTTTCGATGCCGTTCGGCGCGCGGGGGGCGACCTGCTGGCGCAGGTGGCGTCGCAGGGGATCCTGGGCGCGGCTGCGGTGCCGGTGCGGCTGTTCGGCGGCCTCTCCTTCTCCGGCGACGAGCCAGCCAGCGAGCTGTGGCAGCCGTTCGGGGCCGCGCGTTTCGTGCTGCCGGCGCTCGGCTATCTGCGTACCGGCGATCAGGCCAGCCTGTTCGTCACCGTCCGGCGCGGCGAGCTCGCAACCCCCGGGGTGCGCGCGCTGGTGGTCGAGCGCGTGCTCGCCGGCCTCGATGCGCTGGCCGCGGAGCCGCGCGCCGATCTCGGCGTCGCGGACGGGTACGCGCTGCGCGAGCGCCCGGTGCAGGAGTGGATGGCGCTGGTCGAGTCGATCCGCCGCGAGATCGCGGCGGGCGCGCTGGAGAAGGTGGTGCTGGCGCGGCGGGTGCGGGTGGACTTCGCGCGCGAGCCGGATCCCGCCCTGGTGCTGCGGCGGCTGCGCGGTGACGCACCCCAATGCGTGCGCTTCCTGGTCCGGCGTGGCGCCAGCAGCTTCATCGGCGCGACACCCGAGCGCCTGGTACACAAGCGCGGCCTCGCGGTCGAGACCGAAGCCCTCGCGGGCTCGATGAGCGCGCTCGACGCCGGCGGCGAACAGCGCCTGCTGGAGAGCACGAAGGACTCCGCCGAACACGCCATCGTGCTGCGCGAGATCCAGCGCGCCCTGGCACCGCTGGTCGACCGCGTGGAGCACGACCGCAAGCCCGAGCTGACGCGTCTGCGCCACGTGCTCCATCTGCGCACGCGCGTGTGCGCAACGCTGCGCGAACCCTGCCATCTTCTGGAGGTGGTGCAGCGGCTGCATCCCACCCCGGCGGTGGGCGGCTGGCCGCGTGCCGCGGCGCTGGAATGGATCGCGCGCCACGAGCCGGACGAGCGCGGCTGGTATGCCGGGCCGATCGGCTGGTTCGACGCCAACGGCGACGGCGAGATGGCGGTTGCGCTGCGCTCGGGGGTGCTGAGCGGTCGCAGCGCGCACCTGTTCGTCGGGTGCGGCATCGTGGGGCGGTCCAACCCGGCCCAGGAATTCGCCGAGACGCGCTGGAAGCTGGCGACGCTGCTCGGTGCATTGGGCGCCGTATGAGCGCGGCGCCGGTGTCCCCGGGTGTCCTCGCGGGCCAGTGGGCCCTGCTGCTGTTCGGTGCCCTGCAACGCGCCGGCGTGCGCGATGTGGTGGTGAGCCCCGGCTCGCGCTCGACCCCGTTCGCATGGGGAGCCTGGCATACGCGCGGCCTGGCGCTGCACCCGGTCGTGGACGAGCGCAGCGCCGCCTTCTTCGCGCTCGGGCTGGCGCGTGCCGGCGGGCGCCCGGCCGTGCTCCTGTGCACCTCGGGTAGCGCGGCGGCGAACTACTACCCTGCCGTGGTGGAAGCGGCGCTGGCGCGCGTTCCGCTGCTGATCGTCACCGCCGACCGCCCGCTGGACGTGCAGCACGCCGACGCGCCGCAGACCATCGACCAGCTCAAGCTCTACGGCGATCACGTCCGGCGCTTCTTCGACCTCGAGCCGCCGAATGTCGACCCCGGCGCACTCGCCGCATTGCCGCGGATCGCGGCGCAGGCCTGCCTGCTCGCAACCGATCCCGAGCCCGGGCCCGTCCACCTGAACTGTCGCGCACGCAAGCCGCTCGAACCCGCAGCACCCGCAACCGAGGCAGAGCTGCAGCTCGCCGCCGCGGTTGCCCGGCTGCTCGAAGCCGGTATGGTGCGCGCCGCACCGTACGAGCGGCGGCCCGACGTGGGTGCGCTGGAAGCGCTGGCCAGCCGGCTGGCCAGCGCACGCCGCGCGGTCGTCGCGTGCGGTCCGGTCCCCGTCAATGCGGGCGCCGCACTGCGCGGCGCGATCGATGCGTTGTGTCGTGCCGGCAGCCTGCCCCTGTTCGCCGAAGCGACCAGCCAGCTGCGCTTCGGCACCAGCGCTGCGGGCAGCGCCGATGCCTTCGGCTGGCTGATCGGTGCGGGTGCGCCGGACGACCTCGTCCCCGATCTCGTGCTGCGGGTGGGTGCGCCGCTCACTTCGGCCGCCGTCGACGGCCTGTTCGCGCGCGCACGCCCCCCCGAGCTGCACCTGCTGGCCGAGCACGGGCTGCCGGATCCGCTCAGCTGCGCGCAATCCGTGGTGCTCGGCCCGCTGGCGGCGAGCGTGCAGGCCCTGGCCGGGCTGCTGCAGGCACGGGGCGAAAACCGCGCGCAGCGCGAGTACCGGCAGCGCATCGAGCGCGCGAGCGCGCGCGTGTGGCAGGCCTGCGCAGCGGAGCTCGCCGGCGAGGCCGAGTTGATCGAGCCGCAGGCCGTGCGACTCGCCGTGGCGGCCTTGCCCCCGGGCGCGCAGCTCATGGTCGGCAACAGCCTGCCCTTGCGCGAGGTCGACGCCTGCGTGCCCGCACACGCGCGGGCAGTGCACGTGCTCCACCAGCGCGGCGCGAACGGCATCGACGGGCTGGTATCCGGTGCAGCCGGCGCTGCCGTCGCGGCCGGCGCGCCGACGCTGCTGCTCCTCGGCGACGTGAGCCTCGCCCACGACCTGGGCGGCCTGTCACTGCTGCGCCGCGTGCAGGTGCCGCTGGCGCTGGTGGTGCTGGACAACGCAGGCGGGCGCATCTTCGAGCAGCTGCCGGTCAGCGGGCTGTTCGAAAGCGACCCCGGGTTCGAGCGGCTGTTCGTCACACCGCCGGAGCTCGCCCTCGAGCACGCCGGCCCGCTGTTCGGACTGGCATACGTCGCACCGCGCAGCGCCGTCGAGCTGGACGCCGCGCTGCGTGAAGCGCTGAGCGTGCCGCGCGCCACCCTCGTTCACGTGCGCGTGCCGCCGCACAGCGCGAGGCTGTTCCGCGAGCGGATGCGGCGCCGGGTCGACGGCCTGTCGAGGGGCGCCTGCGCATGAGCCCCACGCCGGTACTCCTGCACGGCTTCACCGGCAGCCCGCGCAGCTGGGACGCCGTGATGCGCGTGCTCCCCGGGCAGGCCTGCATCGCCCCCGCACTGCTCGGGCACGGCGCACCCGCGAACGAGGTGGTCACCTTCATGGACGAGGTGGACCGGCTCGCGCGGTTGCTCCCGCACGAGCCCGTGCACCTGTGCGGTTACTCGCTGGGCGCGCGCCTCGCACTGGGGCTGCTGGTCCGGCACGGCGAGCGGATCTCCGGCGCCACCCTGATCGGCGTGAATCCCGGGTTGTCCGACCCGGCTGCGCGGGAGCAGCGTCTCCGCCACGACGCCGAGCTCGCGCGCCGCCTGGAGACCGCCGGCATCGATGCGTTCGTGCGCGAGTGGGAATCACAGCCGCTGTTCGCCGCCCAGGCGCACCTGCCTGGAGCCGTGCGGGCCCGCAAGCGGGCGGAACGAACGAGTCACGATCCGCACGCGCTCGCCCGCTCGCTGCGTGTTCTCGGCCTGGGCAGCATGCCCGACTTCTGGCCGGCGCTGCCGCGCTTGGGTTGCCCGATCACGCTGGTCGCCGGCGCGCGCGATGACAAGTTCCGCGAGCTGGCGGTGTGCGCCTTGCGCGTGCTGCCGGCAGCGCGGCTGCGGATCGTGGCGGACGCCGGGCACGATCTGCTGGTGGAGCGCCCCGAGGAGATCGCGGTGCTGCTCCGGGAGGACCTCGCCGCGCCGGGGCGGCACGCAACGGCGCCGAACGAATGTCGGGCGGCGGCAGGCTGAACGTCGAAGGAGCGCAACGCATGAAGCAAGTCGAGTGGACCCGGATCGCCGGCTACGAGGACGTGATCTACGAGAAGTCGCCGGAGGGGATCGCGAAGATCACGATCAACCGGCCGGAGGTGCGCAACGCCTTCCGCCCGAAGACGGTCACCGAGATGAGCCGCGCCTTCGCCGATGCGCGCGATGACGCGGACATTGGGGTGGTGATCCTCACCGGTGCCGGCCGCGACGCGTTCTGCTCCGGCGGCGACCAGCGCGTGCGCGGGCACGGCGGCTACGTCGGCAACGACGGCGTGCCGCGCCTGAACGTGCTCGACCTGCAGCGCCAGATCCGCACGCTGCCCAAGCCGGTCATCGCCATGGTGGCCGGCTATGCCATCGGCGGGGGCCACGTGCTGCACATGATGTGCGACCTGACCATCGCTGCCGACAACGCCCGCTTCGGCCAGACCGGGCCGCGGGTGGGCAGCTTCGATGGCGGCTACGGTGCCGCCTACATGGCCCGCATCGTCGGCCAGAAGAAGGCGCGCGAGATCTGGTTCCTGTGCCGCCAGTACGACGCCCAGCAGGCGCTCGACATGGGCCTGGTCAACCGGGTGGTGCCCTACGACCAGCTCGAGGCCGAGACGGTGGCGTGGTGCCGCGAGATCCTGGACAACAGCCCGATCGCGCTGCGCTGCCTGAAAGCGGCGCTGAACGCGGACTGCGACGGCCAGGCGGGCCTGCAGGAGCTCGCGGGGAACGCCACCCTGCTGTTCTACCTGACCGAGGAAGGGCGCGAGGGCCGCAACGCGTTCGTCGAGAAGCGCAAGCCCGACTTCCGCAAGTTCAAGCGCCTGCCATGAGCGGAAGCGCCGCCTTGCCGAGCGTCGTCGAGCCCGGTTCGCTGCGCGCTTGGCTGCTGGCCGCGCGCCCGCGTACCCTCACCGCTGCCTGCGTGCCGGTGATCGTGGGCACCGCCGTGGCCTGGGTGAGCGGAGGCGTGCGCTGGGGACCTGCGCTGGCGGCGCTGTTCGGGGCGCTGCTGCTGCAGGTCGGCGCCAACCTCGCCAATGATGTCTTCGACTTCGAGAAGGGCGCGGACACTGCCGAGCGCCTGGGCCCCCTCCGCGTGGTGCAAGCGGGGCTGCTCTCGCCGCGCGCGGTGCGCGCGGGCATGGTGGTGGTCTTCGCGCTCGCCATGCTGATCGGCGTGTACCTGATTGCGGCCGGGGGGTGGGTCGTCCTGGCGATCGGGATCGCCTCCGTGCTCGCCGCGCTGGCCTATACCGGCGGACCGTATCCCCTGGGCTACCACGGCTTCGGCGACCTGCTGGTCATGCTGTTCTTCGGCTTCGTCGCGGTCGCCGGAACCGCGCTGGTGCAGGTGGACAGAGTGCCCGCGCTCGCGTGGCTCGCTGCCGTGCCGGTGGGCTCGCTCATCACCGCGATCCTCGTGGTCAACAACCTGCGCGACATCCAGACCGATGCGCGCGCTGGCAAGCGCACCCTGGCGGTCCGCTTGGGCGAGCGCGGTGCCGTGCTCGAGTACCTCGCGCTCGTCGCCGCGGCCTACGTGGTGCCGCTGCTGCTCTACGTCACGCAGCAGGCCGGTCCGGCGATCCTCCTGCCGTTCGTCACGCTGCCCACGGCCGTTCGCCTGGTGCGCACCGTGAGCAGCACGCGGGGCCGCGCACTCAACCCGCTGCTTGGTCGCACTGCCATGCTCGTCATGTTCCACGGCGTGACTTTCGCGACGGGCATCGTGCTGTCGGCCGGCGCGCACGCATGATCCGCTGCACCAGCCTGCTGGAGCTGCGCTGGCCGCTGGGTGAGCGGACCGGCAATGCCAATGCCGCCTGGAGCGAGCGCGCCGCGGTGGTGGTGGTGTTGCAGGACCACGCGGGCCGCACGGGGCTGGGCGAGGCTGCGCCGCTGCCCGGGTTCTCGCGCGACACGCTCGACGATGCGGTGCGCTCGCTGCAGCCGCTGGTGGGGCACGTGCTGCACGAGCCGTCCGAGGGTGCCGATATCCTCGTGCGGCTCGCTGCCGTGCAGGCCGGCGACCTGAGCCCGGCCGCCCGGCACGCGCTCGAGACCGCGCTGCTCGACCTCTGGTCGCGGCAGGCCGGAGTGCCCGCCTGGCAGATGCTCGGCGGTACGCCTTCTGCAGAATCCGTCCCGGTGGCGTGCCTGCTGCCGACGGAGCCCGCCGCAGCCCTTGCGCGCGCGCGCCTCGCGCACGCGGCAGGGTGCACCACGTTCAAGGTGAAGCTGCGCGCGCGCGAGCTGGCGGCGGATGTCGACCTGCTGCGGACGCTGCGCCGCGAGCTCGGCGATGCAGTCGCGCTGCGTGCGGACGGCAATCAGGCGTTGAACCAACGCCTGCTGGAGGGCGTGACCGCGGACCTGCGCGCCATCCGCCTGGAGTGGATCGAGGAGCCCTGGCCGGATGCTGTCCGCTCGCCGCCGGACGGGCTCGCGCTCGCGCTGGACGAGTCGCTGGCGCAGGATCGCGATCCGGGGCGCATGCCCGCACGCGAGGTCTGCGCGCTGGTGCTCAAGCCCAGCCTCCTGGGTGGCCTGGTGGTCACCCGCGCCCTCATGGCAGGCGCGTCCGGCCTCGGGCTGGCGTGCGCGGTGTCGCACCAGTTCGAGGGCCCGGTCGGCTTCCAGAGCGCCGCCGCGCTCGCGCTCGCCGCGCCGCCGGGTGGCGTTGCACACGGGCTGGGCGCGCACGAGGCGCTCGCGCCGTTCGGGCGTCCGCCCGCGCTGGCGCCGCGCGGATTCGGGCTGCGCCGCGTCCAGGCACCGGGACTCGGCGTCGAAAGGCAGATCCTGCGGCCCTTCGTCCATCGCGTGAGCGGCGCTGCGCTGTGACCCTGTCCGTGCTCGCGGCCGCGCGCGAGGTGCCGCACCAGGTTGCCCTCGTGAGCGACGATGCGGCGATCCGCTACGCCGAGCTCGCCGAGCGCGTCGCCGCACGAATGGATGCGTTGCGGGGCGAGGCTCCGCCGGACCAGCCGTTCGCACTGGTGGGAGCCCCGGACATCGACACCGTGACGACCCTGCTCGCGCTCCTAGCTGCCGGGATCCCCGTGCTCCTCCTGCATCCGAAGGCCACTGGGCTCGAGCGCGAGGCGCTGGTGCAGCGGGCGAAGGCGGTGCGCGTCGCGCGCGCCCCTGCAGAGGTCACCGACCCGGAAGCCTGCGCGGTCATCCTCGCCACCTCCGGCAGCTCCGGTACGCCGAAGCTCGCGAAGCTCAGCCACCGGGCCCTGCTCGCCGCTGCCCGCGCGAGCGCCGCGCACCTTGGCGTCGATCCCGCCGAGCGCTGGCTCGCCTGCCTCCCGCTCGCGCATGTGGGCGGACTCTCCATCGTGACCCGGATGCTGGTCGCGCGCCGCGCGAGCGTGCTGTTCGACTCCCGCGGCTCCATGCTGGCCGCGCTGCCGCGCCTCGCGGAGGCGCTCGTGCAGCAGCGCATCACGCTGGTCTCGCTGGTGCCCACGCTGCTCGAGCGCCTGCTCGACCTGCCCGGGTTCCAGGCCAGGCCGCCGCTGCGTGCGATCGTGCTCGGCGGCGCGGCCACCAGTGCCGCGTTGCTCCGGCGTGCCATGCAGCGCGGCGCGCCAGTGCTGCCCAGCTACGGCCTGACCGAGACGGCGGCGCAGATCTGCACGCGACCCCTGGCCGCGCTCGGGGAGATGCCGGATGCCGACTGCATGCTCGCGCCGAGCGGCAGGCCGCTCGCGGATGCGCAGATCCGCATCGTCGACGGGCAGATCGAAGTGCGCGGCCCGACGCTGTTCAGCGGCTATGCCGAGGACCACGCGGCGGTGAAGCCGGAGGACTGGTTCCGCACCCACGACCGCGGCTTCATCGACGGACACGGCGAGCTGGTGGTGAGCGGACGCTCGGGCGAATGCATCGTCACCGGCGGCGAGAACGTCGATCCGGCGGAAGTGGAAGCGGCGCTGGCCTGCGTGCCGGGCGTCCGCGGTGCGTGCGTGTTCGGCATCCCCGACGGCACCTTCGGCGAAATCGTGGCCGCAGTGGTCGAAGGCCAGGCGCAGGAAGGCGCGGGCGATGCGCTGGCGGCGCTGCTGCGCCAGAGGATCTCCGCGTACAAGGTGCCGCGCCGCGTGACCTGGGTCGCAGGATTGCCGCTGCTCGCCTCGGGAAAGGTGGACCGCGGTGCAGCCCGACGGCTGCTGTGACCTGTGGCAAGGGGTCGCAGGGCGGCAGCATGGGCGCAATGTCCCCCTTGCCGCACGGTTGATGTAGGTCAAACGGGAGCCGGCGCCCTTGGCTATCTTGAATCAACCTGAAAAATTCGAGACGCACCTGCACCGGGGGGTGGGAGGCGTCGAACCGCTGCCATGCTGCGCTTGTCAGCCGAACTGTCGTTTGCCGCCCCGGGCCCCGCCGAGCCGTTCGATCACCGGCTGCTGCCGTTGCACCCGGCGGAGCGCATCTCCAGCGAGTCCGCTGCCCGCCTCTATGCCGAGGCGCTGGCGCGCCTCGCCGCACGGCCGGAAGAGGCGGTGGCGGTCGACGTCCATCTCCCGTTCTGTCCGATGCTCTGCCTGCACTGCTCGTGCGACATCAGCATCACCCATGACGCCGTGGTGATCGACCGCTATCTCGATGCGCTCGAGCGCGAGGTCGACCTGGTCGCCGACCGCCTGGGCAATGCGCGCGAGGTGCTCCAGTTGCACTTCGGCGGCGGCACGCCGAACTACCTGAGCGAAGCGCAGCTCGTGCGCGCGATGGACCTGGTCACGCGCCGCTTCCGGCTGCTGCCGGAGACCGAGGTGTCGGTGAACTGCGATCCGCGCCGGACGAGCGCAATCCAGCTCGATCACCTGCGGGCGCTGGGCTTCCGCCGCGTCACCTTCGGCATGGTCGACCTCCATCCGCAGGTGCAGCGGCTGGTGGGGCGGTACCAGTCGGCGGCAATGATGCGCAATGTGTGCGAGCTGGCAGTGAGCGCGGGCTTCGAGAGCATCTGCGTGGACATGCGCTACGGACTTCCAGAGCAGACCGGCACTTCGCTGCGCGACACGCTCGCGGAGATCGTGAGCATGGGGCCGGACCGGGTCAGCTGCCGCGAGTACGTGCATCGCCCGGCGGTGCGCGCGCACCACACCGCCATCCTGGGCGAGCTGCCCGGCACGCAGGCGCGGCGGGAGCAGTTCGAGGCGGTCGTCGCGACGCTCGCGGACGCCGGCTATACCTGGATCGGCATCGACCAGTTCGCGCTGGACACCGACGAGCTCTCCTATGCCCAGGCGGAGCGCCGGCTGCGCTGCAACGTGATCGCCTACACGGCGATGCCGGTCAGGCACGTGCTCGGCTTCGGCAGCGGTGCCACCGGCGACGTCGACGGCACCCGGGTGCGCAACGTCTCCGCGCGCCAGGAATGGCAGGCGCAGGTGCAGCGTGGCGGTTTCGCCGTGGACTACGCGCATGCGCGCACCCCACTGGAGAAGAGCCGCTGCGAGGCGGCCATGCACCTGCTGTGCAACCTCGAGTTGCCGGCGCGGCTGGCGCGGGGCGGGCTGCAGGACAGCTACGCGGGCCTGCAACGCCACGCTGCCACCGGCCTGCTGGAGGTCGAGCCCGACCGCCTTGCCATCACCCCGCGCGGGCGCTTCGCCCTGCAGAGCCTGTGCGCCGAATTGCTGCAACTACCGCTTGGCGGAGACATGGCATGAAGAATCGACGAACCCCGCTGGGCGTGGCCCTCGCCCTGATGGTGCTCGCACTCGCTGCGGCACTGGTGCCGCTGCGGCCGGACGCTGCCGGCCAGCCGAAGGCGCAGGCCGCAGCCGAGCCGGCACCGGCCGAGCCGAAGCCGCTCACCCATCATCCGCTGCGCGAGAACGTGCCCTACGAGATGCCGGAGCCGACCACGCCGGTCCCGTTCGGCGGCTATCCCGGCGCCCCGGCCTTCAAGGTGGTGCCGAGGAAGGACCAGCTCAGCTTCCATCCGTGCACGACCTGTCACGCGACCCAGGTGCCCAATCCCACGCCGCGCAAGCTCGACACCCCGCATCCGGCCGCGCTTTCCCACGGCCTGGGCCAGGTCTGGTGCCTGGACTGCCACACCCTCAAGGACCGCGACGTCCTGCACCTGCTCTCGGGACGCAAGGTGGACTTCAACGAGTCCTACCTGGTGTGCGTGCAATGCCACGCCAACCGCGGCAAGGACTGGTACTTCGGCGGCCACGGCAAGCGCGTCGACAACTGGAAGGGCGAGCGCGAGATCTACAGCTGCACGCATTGCCACGATCCGCACAGCCCCACCCTGAAGCCGCGCGAACCGAGCAAGCCGCCGCCGGTGCGCGCCGGCCTGCAGCCGATGCAGGCCGAGGTGCACCATCCGCCGCCGGTCTGGGTGCGCGATGCGGGTGCAGGGAAGGAAGCCGGTGACGGCAAGGGTGCGACGCCAGCCAGGGAGCCGAAGCAATGAGCGACGAACGCGAAGTGCCCGCAGTGCCGGGGGAGAGCGGCATCGATCACTACCGGCGGCGCTTCCTCAAGGGGCTGACCGGGGTCGGCGCCGCGGCTGGCGCAGTTGCATGCGGCACCGGCACCGCGAGGGCCGCATGGGGCGGCAGCACGATGGCAGACGCTCTCGGCAGCTTCTTCCAGGACAACTACCGGCGCATGGACAAGGAGGAGATCCAGGCCGCGCTCGCGCGCATCGAGCGCAAGGCCAAGCGCAAGTTCGGCGTGGACATCACCTGCGAGGACGTGCCGCCGATCCCCAACACGGTCTTCGGCTACGCGCTCAACATCTCCAAGTGCAAGGGCTATCGCGACTGCGTGCAGGCGTGCGTCAAGGAGAACAATCTCGGGCGCGATTCGCAGGTGCAGTACATCCGCGTGCTGGAGATGGACAAGGGCACCCGCGACCTCGAGCGCTCGGAGCACTACTACACCGGCAACGTGCCGGTGCAGGGCAAGTACTACATGCCGGTGCAGTGCATGCAGTGCGACAACCCGCCCTGCGTGAAGGCCTGCCCGGTGCAGGCGACGTGGAAGGAGCCCGACGGCATCGTGGTGGTCGACTACGACTGGTGCATCGGCTGCCGCTACTGCATGACCGCGTGCCCCTACTGGGCGCGGCACTTCAACTGGACCGAGCCGCAGATCCCGCCCGAGGAGCTGAACACGAAGACCAACTACCTGGGCAACCGGCCGCGGCCCAAGGGCGTGGTGGAGAAGTGCCACTTCTGCACCCAGCGCACACGCAAGGGGCGCCAGCCCGCGTGCATGGAAGCGTGCCCCACCGGCGCGCGGGTGTTCGGCAACCTGCTCGACCCGAAGAGCGAGATCCGCTACATCCTGGAGAACAAGACCGTGTTCCGGCTCAAGGAAGAGCTCGGCACCGAACCCAAGTTCTGGTACTACACCGACTGAGCCGACCATGCCACCCATCGTGAGCTTCTTCGTCGACGGCGCGCGCGCCACCCTGCGCGGCGGCCGTGCCTACTGGACCTGGGTCGGCGCGCTGCTGGCCGTCATCGGCGTCGGTGCACTGTGCTACCTGGCGCAGCTGAGCAAGGGCCTGGTCGTCACCGGCATGAGCGACCAGGTGTCGTGGGGCTTCTACATCGCGAACTTCGCGTTCCTGGTCGGCATCGCCGCGGCTGCGGTGCTGCTGGTGATTCCGGCCTACGTGTTCCACCGCAAGGACGTGAAGCAGGTGGTGCTGATCGGCGAGGGGCTCGCGGTGGCGGCGGTGGTCACGGCGATGATGTTCGTGCTGGCCGACCTCGGCCGCATCGACCGCGTCTGGCACATGATCCCGTTCATCGGGCTGTTCAACTTCCCGCGCTCGATGCTCGCGTGGGACGTGGTGGTGCTCAACGGCTACCTCGCGCTGAACCTGTTCCTGCCGATGTACGTGCACTACCAGCACTACCGCGGGCGCGAGCCGGACTTCAGGCTCTACTTCCCGTTCGTGGTGGTGGCGATCTTCTGGGCGATCTCGATCCACACGGTGACGGCCTTCCTGTTCTCGGCCAACACCTCCCGGCCGTTCTGGAACATCGCGCTGCTCGCCCCGCGTTTCATTGCCACCGCGTTCGTCGCCGGCCCCGCGCTGATCATCCTGGTGCTCCAGCTCATCCGGCGCACCACGCGTTACCCGGTCGGCGAGTCGGTGATCGACACGCTCGCGCTGATCATGGCGGTGGCGCTGCAGATCAGCCTGTTCTTCGTGTTTGCCGAGCTGTTCACCGACTTCTACAACGAGAGCACGCACGCCGCGTCGATGCGCTACCTGTACTTCGGTCTCGACGGGCTGGGAGCCTTGCGTCCGTACATCTGGACCGCGCTGGTGCTCAACCTGATCGCGGTGGTGATCCTCACCATCAACCCGCTGCGGCAGCAGCGCAGGCTGCTCAACATCGCCTGCGTCATGGCCTTCATCGGCATCTGGCTGGAGAAGGGGATGGGGCTGGTGGTGCCGGGTTACATCCCGACGCCGCTGGGCGAGGTCTTCGAGTACACGCCCACAGCGATCGAACTGGGCGTGTCGGCCGGGATCTGGGCGACCGGTGCGCTGGTCTTCACCCTGCTCGCCAAGGCGAGCGTCGCGATCGAGCAGGGCGTGGTGCGCCATCGGGCGGTGCGCGCGCCGGCATCGGGCACGCCCGCCGCCGCACCAGTGCGCAGCTGAGGCCCCAAAAAAGAAGCGGTCCCGGATGGTCCGGGACCGCTGTCAGGTCAGGGCGGGATTACGACTTCAGGATCCAGGCGATGGTGGCGTTGAGGTCGGCATCGTTGAACTTGTTCGCCGGAGTCGGCGGCATCGCCAGCTTGCCCCACACGCCCTTGCTGCCCTTGCGCACGTGCTCGGCCAGCAGTGCCGGTGCCTTGGCGTCGCCCTTGTACTTGGCCGCGATCTCCTTGTAGGACGGCCCCATCACCTTCTTGCTCATCGCGTGACACTTGTTGCAGCCGCCGGCTGCGGCGAGCTTTTCCGAAGCCATCGCAGCCGGCGCCGTGACCGCGCAGACGGCCGCGAGCGCGATGACGCCCAGGATTGCCTTCATGACCCCTCCAGAGAGAAGAACGACTGGGATAACAATCGCATAGGGCTGGCGCCCGAATTTGATCCAGGTCAGTAGAAGGCGTCGGGCCGGTGGAACATGGCCGCGCTGACCACGCTGCCCGGCGGCAGCACCAGCATTGCGTCATCTGCGCCGCGGACCTGCCCCGAAGCCTGGACGAGCCGGCGCACCAGCGCGTCGCCGCCCTCGACTGTCTCGTACTGCATGTGCAGTCGCTCCCGGCAGAATCGCGCCACCTCGTCCAGCTGCAGCCGGCGGTCGGTGAGGTCCTGCGGCGAGGAGGCGACGAAGCACAGGCGCCGGTAGTGCCGGTACAGCATGGCGATCAGCTCGTCGGCCGTGTCCTCGCCGTAGTCGCGCACATAGCGGCGATGCTCGTGCAGCGGGGTGTCCCCGGAATCGAGCCAGCCGCGCGTCAGGTACCAGGTGGCCGGATCGCGGCGGAAGCGCTGCGCGTGGGCCTCGATGGAGCCGAGGTGGATCGGGATGCAGTCATGCGTGCGCGGCATGACCAGCACGTGCGCGCCCGACCGCACCCCCACGACCCCGTTTCCACACAAGCCGTAGCCGAGCAGCACCAGGCTGGGGCGGGTCAGCGCGTCCAGCTGCGCCTGCAGGGCCGCACCCATCGTGCGGGGCTGCGCATGCAGCTCGTAGCCGAGGAAGGTGGCCGGGACATCGGGCGGCAGCAGCGCACGCAGCATCGCCTCGAGCGAGCGGCAGGCGATGACCACCATCGGCCTGGGCTCGGCCAGTGCGCTAGGCGGGGATGTCCGCATCGACGAGCGGGTCGGCTGCAAGCAGCGTGCAGGCGATGAACAGCGCCTGGAAGTCGGGCCGGGTGGCGAGCTCGAGCACGCGGATGCGCCGTGCGAGCCGGTGTGCCCGCTGGCGTTGACGACGGTTGAGCAGCGCCATGCGGGCCCCATCGCCTGCGGCGTTGCCGATGCTGTGCAGCGCCCTTACCCGGATCGGCGGCACCATTCCGATCCTCAGGATGTCATCGGGGTCGAGGTGATTGCCGAAGGTGCCGGCGAGCAGGATGCTGTCGAGGCGCTGCACGCCCTGCTCGCGCAGGAGGATCTCGATGCCGGCGCGCAGGGCTGCCTTGCCGAGCTGCACGTTGCGCACATCGGCCTGGGTCAGCACGATGTCCCGCCCGGTGCCGCTGCGCACGGCCGGCACGACGACGAACTCTCCTGCGCCTTCCCGCCCGGAGCGGACCGCAGGATGGCTTCCGGGCAGCAGGCGCCCGTCGGCGTGCAGGACCCCCGCGTTGACCAGGGCAGCCACCGCGGAGATCACGCCGGAGCCGCACAGCCCCAGCGGCAGCGGGGCAGCCGGCTTCTGTGCATCGGGGATCACGGCCAGCTCGACGCCGCCTGCCGGCGTCAGCCACACGCGCTCGATCGCGCCAGGCGCCGCGCGCACGCCGCAGCGGATGTGCGCGCCCTCGTACACCGGACCCGTGGCGCAGGAGATCGCGGTCAGGCGGCCGTGGTGGCCGAGCACCGCTTCGCCGTTGGTGCCCACGTCGATCAGCAGGTGCGTGCCGCGCAAGAAGCTGCGCGGCTGGGTGAGTACGGCCGCCAGGGTGTCACCGCCGATGTAGCCGCCGACCGTGGGCAGGACGAACAGGCGGGCAGTGGGCAGCACCCGCAATCCCACCTCGGCGGCGCGGACGCAGGTGCCGGCAGCCAGCACCGGCTGGCACGCACCGCGGCCGAGCGACTCGGGATTGATGCCCAGGAGGATGTGCTGCATGGTCGGATTGCCGACGGCCACCGCGTCCACGATGTCCTCCGGTGCGATACCGGCCTCCGCGGCGAGCTCGCCCGCCATGCGCGACAGCTCGTCCACCACCATCGCCTGCATGCGCGCGAGCAGCCGGATGTCGCGCTGGACCTGGGTCATGCGCGAGATGACGTCCTCTCCGTAGGCCGCCTGCGGGTTGGTGGCCGTGCGCACGCCGAGGATGCGGCCGGCCTCGAGATCGCAGAGAAACGCGGCCAGCGAGGTCGTGCCGACGTCCAGCGCGAGCCCGAACAGGCCGCGCGGGCCACCAGGCTGCAGCCGGATCACCTCCCGGCGGTCGAACAGGGTCGCCGTGAGACGGCGCACGGCGTCGAACTGCCTGGTCGTCGACAGCCCGGCCAATGCAGCAACCGGGATCTCAACCTGCCGCGAAGCGGCGGTGCGCAGCGCAGCCCCGATGCGATCGGCCAGCGGCCGTGGCGGCGCGTCGCGCGGCCCTGCGATGTCGATCGCGAGGTTCGAGACCAGCGGCGCCGCGGCGACCGGGGCATCCTTGAACGGCTTGCGCGGCGGCACGCGCAGCGCCTCGCTCTCGAGCGGGATGCGCACCTGCACGTCGGCTTCGACCTGCGCCAGGCACGCGAGCCGGCAGTGCCGCGTCGCAGTGGCTTCGGGCAGGCGAGCGGCCTCGTCCGCGTGGGCGGCGCTGAGCGCAGCATCGCGGTCGATCTCGACCAGGCAGCCGCCGCACTGGCCGCGGCCCCCGCACACCGACTTGAGCGCCGCCCCGGCGCGCCAGGCAGCGACCAGCAGGCGCTCGCCGCGCTCGACCTCTACGCAGCGCCCGCCGGGCTCGAAGGTCACGCGCGGCATCAGGCGGGGTCGTCTGGGCGGCCGTACCAGCCGAACTCCTGCACGGCAGCGCCGAGCGCGCGGGCATTCTCCGGACGGACGTAATCGGTGAGGCTGTTGGCGCTGCTGACGATGTAGCCGCCGCGCGCGCCGGCCTGCCCGATGCGCTGGCGCACCTCGGCGCGCGTCTCCTCCGGCGTGCCGCGGGTCAGGGTGTAGTCGAGGTCGATGTTGCCCACGATGCAGACGCGCGTGCCGTATCGGGCCTTGACCGCGCCCATGTCCATTGCCGATGGCTGCACCGGGTGCAGCGCGTCCATGCCCAGCGCCAGCACGTGGTCGAGGATGGGGGACAGGTTGCCGTCGCTGTGGAAGACCCACGGCTTGCGGATCGCCCCCGCCACCATCCCGGCATACGGGGCCACGAACTCCTCGTACATCGCGGCGTCGAGCCACGGGGCGTGCCGGTCCGCGATGGGGTCGAACGCCCAGAGGAAGTCGAAGCCCATGCGGTTGAGCCGCTCGACCACTGCAAGCGACCACTCGGAGAAGCGGCGGTGCACGAGCTTGACGAAGTCGGGATCCTCGTAGAGCAGCACCGAGAACACGTCCAGGCCCATGCTCTCGATCGTGTTTGCCGTGCCCAGCCGGATGCGCGCGAACACCGCGAAGTCCTCGCGGTACTGCTCGAGCCACTCGGCGGCCGCCTCGTAGCGTGCCGGATGAGTGGGATCTGGCAGGAATTCCTCGAACAGGTCGAGCTGGTCGCGGCCGGTGAGCAGGCCGCGCTTGACGAACACCCGGCCGGTGCGGCTGTCACGGCCCATATCGGCGATCCAGGGCGGGGTGAAGTCGAAGGTCACCGCAGTGGGATGGTAGAAGGCGGCCTTCGCCACCTTGGGGCCGGCGAAGGTCGCCTGGCTGGCCCGCGGCGCGCTGCCGCTCGGAATGCTCCAGCCGAACGCGTCCATCCCCATGCGCCGGCACAGCTCGCCGGGCGTGAAGTCGCGGCGGCCGTCCATCAGCCGGACCTGCAGCGACTCGTCGATCCCGCCCTCCATCCACGGGACACGGTCCGGCACGCCGCGCGCGAGTGCCGTGAGCACACGCTCGCGGGGGGTCACGGGGCGGCCCCCGGTCGCGGGCGCAGCCGGTTGCACTGCTCCACGCAGGCGTGCGCGTCGGCACCATAGAAATCCGCGCCGATCTCGTCGGCATACCTCTGCGTGACCGGCGCACCGCCGATGCCGACCACCACGCCCTCGCGCACGCCCGCGGCTGCGAGCGCCTCGACCGTGCGGCGCATGCCGTCCATGGTCAGGGTGAGGAGCGCGCTCATCAGCACGAACTGCGGTGTCTCGCGCAGCGTGGCCTCGACGAAGGTCTCGGGGCTCACGTCAACGCCGAGGTCGACCACTTCCCAGCCGTTGCCTTCCAGCATCAGCCGGACGATGTTCTTGCCGATGTCGTGAAAGTCCCCGGCCACGGTGCCCAGCACCGCCTTGCCCTTGCGCGCGTAGCCCGATTCCAACAGCCGCCGCTCCAGGCGCTGCATGGCTTCGGACATGGTCCGAGCCGCGATCAGCATCTGTGGCAGGAAGAACTCGCCGCTGGCGTACCGCTCGCCGACAGCCGACATGGCCGGCACCAGCGCCTCGTCCATGATGTGCCGGGCCGGAACGCCCTGCGCCAGCGCGCCATCCACCGCGGCGAGCGCCTCTGCGCGCCTGCCGAGAATCACGTGTTCCCTGATCGAATCCAGCCTGCCTGCATTCATGACGATGGGGAGCGCAACGCCGTTGTCCACCGCAGGATGCTGCACCGGACCTCCGTGCCGGCCCTTAACCTGGATCAAACCGCGGCCGGACCTGCAGAAGTTTGATCTGGGACAAATCCGGCTGCGCGCCGGCGCGGTTAGATGGCAGTCGCATCATCAGGAATCGCGAGAATCCGCACATGGTTTCGCTCACTGCCGTCGCAGCCGCCACCGTGGCCGGCACGCTGCTCGGCGCGTTGATCCTGACCGGCTACCGGCTGCTGCGCGCCGCCTCGCGCAGCGAACCGCTGCCGATGCAGCGGATGATGGAGCATGAAGGGGTCGGACTCGATGCGTGGGTCGATGCAGGCGTCCTGCGACAGGCTGGCGCGGGAACCCGGCGCTGCCTGCTGTGCCGGGAGCGGCGCGAGTGCGTCGAGTGGCTCGAGGGCCGCTCCGAGCGTGCGCTGGCGGAGCTCTGCCCCAATGCAGAGCTGATCGAGCACATGAAGCTCGCGCCGAACTGATGGAAAGCGACCCCGGAAGTTCACTGGTTGCATCGCCGGCGCTGCTGATCAACAGTCCCACCCGGCGCCGCATCCGCCTGCTGCTCGTCAACCCGCGCTTTCCCGAGAGCTTCTGGAGCTTCCGCTGGGCCGTGGAGCGCGTCCTGCCCGGCAAGCGCGCCGTCAATCCGCCGCTCGGGCTGGCAACGCTCGCGGCCCTGTGCCCGCCGCACTGGGACGTGGAGATCGTCGACGAGAACGTCGAGACGATTCCGCTCCATCCGGACGCGGACATCATCGGCATCTGCGGCATGGGCGCCCAGTTCGCGCGCCAGAGCGAACTGCTGGCCTACTACCGCGGTCGCGGCCATTTCGTGGTGGCCGGCGGCAGCTACGCGTCGCTGTGCCCGGAGAAGTACGCCGGCCTGGCCGACTGCGTCGTGGCCGGCGAAGCCGAGCGCATCTGGCCGCAGTTCTGCGCCGACCTCGAAGCCGGGCAGGTGCAGCATCTCTACCGCGAGCAGGGCGAGATCGACCTGAAGGACTCGCCCGTGCCGCGCTTCGACCTGCTCGAGCTCGACCGCTATTCCTACGCGGCGATCCAGTTCTCGCGCGGCTGCCCGTACCGCTGCGAGTTCTGCGACATCATCGTGATGTTCGGCCGCAAGCCGCGGACCAAGACGCCCGAGCAGATCGGGCTCGAGCTCGACGTGCTGCGCGCCATGGGCGTGCGCAAGGTCTTCTTCGTCGACGACAACCTGGTGGGAAACCGCCCGGCCGCGAAGGCGCTGCTGCGCTACCTGATCGAGTACCAGGCGCGCCACCGCTACCGTTTCGTCTTCGGCACCGAGGGATCGATCAACCTCGCGCAGGACGCGGAACTGCTCGCACTGTTGCGCGAGGCGGGCTTCGCCTGGCTGTTCATCGGCATCGAGACCACCGACCCGGAGAGCCTGAAGGAGACGCGCAAGACCCAGAACACGCAGGAAGACATCCTAACTTCCGTGCGCCGCATCTACGCCAGCGGGATCGACGTGCTGGCCGGGTTCATCGTCGGCTTCGACAACGACACGGTGGAGACCTTCGACACGCAGTACCGGTTCATCAACGATTCCGGCATCCAGGCGGCAATGGTCGGCCTGCTCGGCGCGCTTCCCCGCACGCCGCTCTACGAGCGCCTGGAGAAGGAAGGCCGGCTGATCCCGCAGGCGGAGAACCACGACAACACGCGGCCCGGCACCAATTTCCTCCCCAAGCGCATGTCCTACGACGCAATGGTGGAGGGCTACCAGAAGCTCTACCTGCGCCTGGTGACCGACCACAACATCGCCTTGCGCGTGCGCAACAAGATGCGCTACATGGGCCGGCCCGTCTACGACGGCGGCTACAGCACCGGCGAGGGCCTGGGTATCCTCTTCCGACTGGTGGTGCGCGGAATCGTGCCCGGCGGCTGGCAGCGCATCCGCCACTTCGTGTCGACCCTGCCGGTGCTCGCGCCTTCGCGCATGCCGCTGCTGGTGTCGGAGTGGATCTTCGCGCTGGCGCTGCGCGAATACGTGCAGCGCCGCTTCACGGCCCATGCCGGCGATGCCCGCGCGCTGGAGCAGCGCTTCACCGCGCTCAGGGTGGCGATCACCGGCTACCTCCAGCAGGGCAAGGCCGCCCTGAGCCTCAAGCGCCAGGAGCAGCCCGACCTGGCGCTGTCCCTCACGGATGTGCTCGACCGCCGGTTCTTCCGACGCGCCGCACCGAAGCTGGAACGGCTGCTGAAACACACCCGCGCGCGGCTCACACTGCGGATCGAGTCCCTTCATCCACCCCAGGTGGAGTCGTTCCAGCGCCTCCTGCGCCGGCTGCGTCGCTTCGGCGACCGGGTGTCGATCGTGATGAACGCTCGGCTGCGCGAGTTGGTGCCGGTGGACTCGTCCGTGTTCCATCTCGTGCTGGTCGAGCATCAGGCTGGATGATGTCGGGCCAGTCACTGCCTGCCCGGCCCTGAACGTCGGGCCGCGCCCGCTAGACAGGGCGATGCAAGGGCCGCAGCTCGCGCATCGCGCGTGTCAGTACGCGCAGCGCGGAACGCAGGAACAGGACGGCCAGACCCAGTGCGACGAGCAGGTCAGGCCATCCGGAGCCGGTCAGCCAGACTGCGCCGGCCGCCAGCAGCACCGCGAGGTTCGAGGCGATGTCGTTGCGGGAACATTCCCACACCGAGCTCATGTTCACGTCGTCGTCGCGATGGCGCGTGAGCAATGCAAGGCAGGCGCCATTGGCGGCGAGGCCCAGGAGGCTGCCCCAGCCCATCGCATCGAACAGCGGCACGGTCGGCACCGCTAGCCGGTAGCCCACCTGTGCCAGCACGACTAGTGCGGCGACGAGGATAAGCACGCCCTTGAACAGGGCGATGCGTGCTTTCGTGCTCGTGTCGCGAGTGACGGCATAGAGGCTGAGCGCGTAGGTGAGGGCATCACCGAGGTTGTCGAGACTGTCCGACAGGAGTGCCGTGGAGTTCGCCAGAACCGCGATGCCGACGAGGACGACGAACATGCTCGCATTGATCGCGAGGACAGCCTTCAAGGTTGCGCCTTGGCGTGCGCGCAGCGCTTCGATCTGGCAGTGGTGTTCGCAGCAGCCCGGCACGGTCCGACTCCTTGAGGATCGAGTTTACGACCTCGAGGGCCGGCAAGCAGCCGACGGGTCCCCGCCGCGTTGAGGTCCGTCAATGGGCGCGTCCGGGGGAAGCGAGTTGGTTTCGCCTGGGCCGGGTTTCCCTTATCCCCGGACGCGTCCGCTTACTGCCGGCGCGGACGCGCTCCCATCACTTCGCCGGCGTGATCCGGGCGATGCGGTAGTCGTCGCCGACCTTCACCAGGTCGAAGTCGACTTCGGTGCCGGCCTTCAGCCCTTCCAGGATCGCCGGGTCCTGCACCTTGAAATTCATCTTCATCTTCGGCCACTTGAGGCTTTCGATCGGGTCGTGTGTGATGTTGACCCGACCTGCCGCCGCGTTGACGCTGTTCACCACGCCATGGCCCTTGTAGGTGTCCCCTGCCTGGGCGGGTTGTGCGACGCCTGCCTGGTGGTCCGCTGCATGGGCGGTCAGTGCGCTGGATAGAGCCAGCACGATTGCCGCCGCGATGGTGGTGTGTTTCATGAATCGCTCCTCATTGAGATGGAACAGGGGTGATGTACAACCGGACCTAGCCGAGCAGCCGCGCGAGCTCCTCGGGGCTGGCCTTCCAGGCGACGGTGCCCGGCGGGTGCTTGTACCAGCCCGGATCGCGGTAATCACCGGCGGCGAGATCGTCACGCACTTTCACGGTGGTGAACATGCCGCCCATCTCCAGCAGCCCGAACGGACCCTGGCCCATCATCATGGGCAGCGTGTTGCGCGGCAGCGGCATGTGGCCCATCGCGCTGTGCGCGGCGTGTTCCGCCATGCCGTCCCGGCCCATCGCCATGTAGTCCGGCACCAGCTGCTGGATCTTCTCTTCCACGCCGTCCTGGTTCACGCCGAGCATGTTCGGCACGCCGTGCCCCATCGCGTTCATGGTGTGATGCGACTTGTGGCAGTGGATCGACCAGTCGCCGGCGCGCTCGAACACGCACTCGCCGACCCGGATGCCACCGACCGGCACGAACAGCGAGGTGTCGTGGTAGCGCGCCGACGGCGGGATCCAGCCGGCATCGGTGCCGGTCAGCTCGAACGCAGTCCCGTGCACGTGGATCGGATGCTCGTGCATGGAAAGGTTGGCGATGCGGATGCGCACGCGCTCGCCGGTGCGCGCGACCATCGGATCGATGCCAGGGAACACGCGGCTGTTGAACGTCCACAGGTTGAAGTCTGTCATCACGGAAGGATCGGGCGTGTACGTGCCCGCATGCACTGCGAAGTTGTGCAGGATGAAGGCGTAGTCGCGATCCACCCGCGGGGACTGTGGCTCGCGGGCATGGACGATGAACAACCCGTACATCCCCATCGCGAGCTGGACCATTTCGTCCGCGTGCGGGTGGTACATGAACGTGCCGTTCTGCTCGAGGGTGAACTCGTACACGTAGGTCTCACCGGGCTCGATGGGCGGCTGGGTGAGACCGCCCACCCCGTCCATGCCGTTGGGCAGGAAGATCCCGTGCCAGTGGACGGCGGTGTGCTCGGGCAGCCTGTTGCTCACCACGATGCGCACGCGGTCCCCCTCGACGCACTCGATGGTCGGACCCGGCGTGCTGCCGTTGTAGCCCCAGCAGTTCACCACCATGCCCGGCGCGAACTCGCGCCGGCACGGCTCCGCAACGAGGTGGAACACCTTGACGTTGCCGTCCATGCGGTACGGCAGCGAACCGCCGTTCAGGGTGACGACCGCGGTATGCCGCTCGCCGTTGCGCGGGAGCAGGGGCGGCCGCGTGGCGGCCGATGCGCGCTCCTGCGCGGAAGCGGGGCCGAAGGCGGCGGCCGCGCTGCCGCCAAGCAGGGCTGCGCCGCCCTTGAGCAGTTGACGTCGCGAGATCATTCAGTTGGCTCCGTGATCGGATTGCGGGGGGAGTTGCTGCCCCGGCGCCGCGGAGGAGACCGCGACTGCGGGCAGCGGCACGCGGCCGCCGAGTGCACGCTCGAGATCGGCCCAGGCCACCCAGAACTCACGGCTCGCGGCGATGTAGTCGCGGGCGGTCTGGACCTGCGCCTGCCGCGCGAGCAGCAGCTCGTAGGGGCCGACGAGCATGCCGTTGTAGAACTTGAGCGTTTCCTCGACGACGCTCTGTTGCAGCGGCAGCAGGGCGTCGCGGTAATGCAACGCGACGGCGTGCGCGGCCTGCATCCGCAGCAGGGCTTCGCGCGCCTCCGAGCGGATGTCGATTGCCAGCTGCTGCAGGCGCCGCTCGGCTTCGCGCCACTGCGCCTCGGCACGTGCGACCCGAGCCTGGCCCTGGTCGAACAGCGGCACGGTGAGCTCGACCTGCGGCCCCAGCAGATGCTCGCCGTCGGGCTCGCGCTTGAACGAAACGCCGAGACCGAGCAGGCTGAGCCAGCGCGTGCTGCGCGTGAGATCGGCGGCGCGGGCCAGCCCTTCGACCTCGGCGTTCGCGGCCGCGAGATCCAGCCGCTGTGCGACGGCAGCGGCTTCGATGTTCTCCAGCGTGGGCACCCTCGGCGGCAGCTCCGGCAATCGCTGCGGCATCCGCCATCGGGTCAGCGTGCCGTGCAGGCCGAGCAGGCGGTTCAGCCGCTCGCGATCGGCCTCGAGCTGCGCCTCCGCGCGTGCTGCCTCGACGATGGCCTGGGCGTAGAACACCTGCTGGGTCGCCTGCTCGCGCTTCGCCAGCGTTCCTGCATCGTGTTGCCGCGAGGCGAGGTCGGCCGCCGCCTCGGAAGCGAGGGTGACCTGCCGGAACAATTCCAGCGACTGCGCATCGGCGAGCAGGGCGAACCAGGCCTGGCGCACGCGCGCGGCCGTATCCGTGACCTGCTGCGCCACCTCGAGGTAGGCCTGGCGTGCGGCGACCTCGCCGACCTTCCTTCGGGCGGAGAGCGTGAACAGGTCGACGAAGTTCTGGACGATCGACGCCTCGAACAGGTTGCCGCTGTCGCCGAACAGGTACTGCACGGACAACTGCGGGTTCTCCAGCAGGCCGGCCTGGACCAGGTCCGCCTGCGCGATACCGAGTCGCTCGTAGGTCGCCTGCAGGCCGCGGTTGTTGATCAGGGCGATCTGCACCGCCTCGTCCGCGGAGAGCTCGTCAGCGAGCAGCGAGCGGACCATCGCCTCGGCCTGCCGGTCTGCATCCTTGCCCTGGTTCCACTGCACCTTCTGGTCGAGACGCTGGCCGACTGCCTGCTCGACCGCTGGCAGCTGCTGCGTGGGTTGGACGGAAGCGCACGCTGCCAGCAGCGCTGCGCAAGCGGCGGCGAGCAGCAGCGCCGGCGCTCGCGCGCGTGCG
Source organism: uncultured Burkholderiales bacterium (assembly GCA_964523885.1). GTDB lineage: Bacteria > Pseudomonadota > Gammaproteobacteria > Burkholderiales > SHXO01 > SHXO01. Next base: position 107,320 of record CAZFYX010000018.1, read on the forward strand.
CTGGCGTCAGTGTGGCTGCGCATGGTTGTTCTCCGGTGCGGGGGACGCGTCCGCGCGGGGCTTGCCGAAGTCGCGGTACGTCTGAAGCGTGGTGACGCTGGCAGCGGTTGCTGCGGGCGTGTCGGGGTGGGCAGGGTGGCCGGCCTCGACGGGGGGCGGCGGCGGACTCACGCAGGCGGCGAGTGTCAACGGCAGCAGCGCAAGTGCGGCCTGCCAGTGCATGGCGACAGACATGGTGCGTAGCCTCTCCAGGCGAACGACGGGAGCCCGCCACGAGACGAGCGGGCATCGACCTGCGGAAAGCCACGGCTCGCCGCGCGCGAGGGGCGCGTGGCAGGTCAGGACGGCCGCGGCGTCAGCCGCGGGGGAGAGGCGGAGGGTGGGGCTGGTCGAGCACCACCGCGGATGGTGCCACTATGGATGGCGCCGGTGGCCTGCCCGGATTGGCGACGAATACGGCATCGCCGGCTTGCGGAAGCAGTGCCGGCGCGCAGGCGAGGTGACAGCTGCCACAGTCGTTGCAGGTCAGCGGCCCGTGCCGGGAATCGGGCGCGGCGGGTTGCTGGGTGCCGCCATGTCCGTGCGCATGTTGCGCGTGGTGCCCGGCGTGCCCATCCGATTGCGTTGCCGCTGCTGCGTCGTGCACGCCGTGACGGCAGAACGGCATGGCCAAGGCGGCCACGCCCTGCAGGGGCAGCCAGGCCAGCAGGATGCAGATCACTAACCTGCGCAACATCGATTGAGTATAGCCCTAGACCAGGTCGGGCGACAGCGTGGCGCGCAGCACGACCTGCGGGGCTTCCCCGCGCACACGGTGCGTAAGCCACATGATCGCGCCCTTCTTGAGCACCCATTCCGACGGATGCCCCGAAATCAGCATTGCGGCCACCTGTCCGAGCGTGGGCTGATGCCCCACCACGAGGACCGCGCCGCGGGCTTCCGGCCAGCGCACCTTGGCCAGGACCGTCGCGAACGAGGCGCCCGGCGCGATCGCGGGCTCGGTCTCGAAGTCGTGTGTGAGGGCCTCCGCGGTCTGCAGCGTGCGCGTGGCCGGGCTCACCAGGATGCGCGTGTCCCTGGGCAGGTGCTCGCGCAGCCAGCGTGCCATCTGCGCGGCCTGCTTCTCACCCTTGGAGGTGAGGGCCCTCGCCATGTCGGGCGAGCCGTCTTCGGCTTCGGCGTGGCGCCAGAGAATGAGGTCCATGGATGTGACGGGTCAGGGTCGATTCAGTGAAGGGTGAAGGCGTGAACGCGTGAAGGGCGGGGAGAGTACAGGGTGAACGGGTCCACCCTTCACGCCTTCACCAGAACACATCGACGTCGCGGAACCGCTTCCACGCCTGCGGCAGCTGCTCCAGGTGCGTCCGCGCGCTGGCGGCCGCCCAACCGCGGATGATGCCGATGGCCTCCTCGCCGGCGCCGGTGTCGACGGCCGTGCGCAGGGCTGCGCACAGACGCTCCACCGTCGCCGCATCGTTGAGCCCGCCGAGCAGCTCCTGCAGGCCGGCGAGCGCGGAGGTGTAGGCCTTCACCTTGCGCTCGTACAGGCTGGAGAAGAACTCCGCCGCGTAGCGCAGCTTCTTGATCTCGATGCGCAGCCGATGCAGCTCGGCGTGGTCGGACTCGTGCTGCGAATCGGCGTTGACCAGGCGCCGCCCCGTCCGGGTCACCTTGCGATGCCGGCGTGACAGGACGTCGCGGGCGAACGCCTCGAGCGACTGGGCGCGCGCCGCCGATGCCGCTTCGTCCGCCACCCTTGCCCACGGTTGCCGGTGGAACACGCCGAGCATGCGCAACAGCAGCAGCGTATAGCGTGCCGATCCGAGTGCTTCCGCCGCCGACCGGTTCGCCTGCACGCGCAGCTGCCTGGCGTGGGCGGCCAGCGCCTGCAGCCCCGGGTGATGCGCAAACGCGAGCGCGATACGCGGAAGCGTCTCGGTGTCGAAGACGTCCCAGTCGCGCGCCGGACCCAGCGTGCCGTCCAGCCAGCGCAGCTCCCCGACCACCTCGGCGAATGCCGCGCGCGGGAAGCCGGGCCGGAACACGGTCAGCGCCGAGCGCAGCCTGCGCATGCCCACGCGCGCCTGGTGCAGGTATTCGACGTCCTGCCCGGCGATCACGCCCGCCTCGTTCGCCTGGATCTGCGCCACGCAGCCGAACACGATGGCGCGCAGCGCCTGGGCGGGCGTCAGCGCGGGTGTCAGGGCGGGCGGGATGGCCTTCACCGGTGCATCCGGCTTGTGCTCGGCGAGCGCATACCCGCGCTCGGCCTTGGTGCGCGCTTCCAGCCGCAGCGCGGGCGCTTGCTGCACGAGCGCGGCGGCGAAGTCGAGGATGCCCTCGGCCAGGCCCGACTTGAGCTCGAGCTCCAACTCGCTGATGGGCGCAGTCGCGTCGCCCGAGGTGATGCTGCCCTGATCGAACGCGATCTCGATGCGGGTGCCGGGAGTCGGTTCGACGTGCCGGATCGTGCGCACGAAATCGGTGACGAACACCGGCACCAGCCGGGCGCGGCGGGCAGGGTCGGCGAATACCTCGCCGTGTCCCGACTCGGCCAGGGCGCGGTAGTCGAGCAGCTGGGCGGGCACCCTGCTCTCGATCTCGTTGCGCCGGTGCAGACCCGCCTCCACGCCGCCGCCGCTCTTCAGCGTCTGGACCCAGCGCGGGCCGTCGCGGCGCAGGCGCAGCGCGGCACCGCTGCGCAGGAGGTCACGCTCGGGGGTGTCGTAGTACACGCTGTGCAGCTTGCGCCGCACCGGCCGCCCGGCGGTGCTGTTGCGGACCAGGGGCAGGCGCCCGAGACGGGCGGCCTGCACCGGGTCGATGGCGAGCTTGAGCTCGATCTCCTCGACCGCCGCGGCTGGGGCAGGCGGATCGGCCTGCACCGGGCTGGCGTCGACGCGCACCGGTGCAGCCGGCGGCGAGTCCACAGGCGTGGCGGCCGTGGTCTTGCGGGCACGCGGGATCGCAGCCACAGGTTCCTGTCAGCCTGTTGAAGACCTGCCTCGCAGCGCGCTTCCGGGCTTGGTCGGTGGCACGACCGCGAGACGAGTGATGGAAAGTGCGAAACGCGGCATCGGGCCAACCGGCAGATCCGCGGACGCTGAGCGCATGCTCCCGCCCCCCGGCTAAGCGGCTGCCTTGGCCTTGCGGCGCGGGCGCAGCTGCTCGGGCTCGGGTTCGGGCTCGACCTGCACGGCGGCCGCCAGCTCCTGCAGCAGCTCGAGCTGCGCGCAGCGCGCCGTCTCGCCCTTGCCGGGGCGCGCCAGGCTGTAGCGCCCGTCGGCGTCCATCACCCAGGCCTGGGTGTTGTCGTCGAGGTACTTGCGCAGCCCTTCCTCCACCACGCGCTTCTTCAGCTTGGGGTCGAGGACCGGCAGGCACACTTCGATGCGCCGGAAGAAATTGCGGTCCATCCAGTCGGCGCTGGCGATGTAGGTGTTGCCGGTGCTCACGAAGTGGAACACGCGGTGGTGCTCGAGGAAGCGGCCGATGATCGAGCGCACCCGGATGTTCTCCGAGCGGCCGGGCAGTCCGGGGCGCAGCCCGCAGACGCCGCGCACGATCAGATCGATGCTCACCCCGGCCATCGACGCATCGTAGAGCTGGTCGATCAGCTCCGGCTCCAGCAGCGCGTTCATCTTGGCGATGATGCCGGCCTTCTTCCCCGCCTTGGCCTGCTCGATCTCGCGCTGGATCGCGACGATGAGCTGCGAGTGCAGCGTGAACGGCGACTGCCAGAGGTGGCGCAGCTTGCTCGCCTTGCCCAGCCCGGTGAGCTGCATGAAGACGTCGTTGACGTCGGCACAGACCTCCTCGTTGCAGGTGAAGATGCCGAAGTCGGTGTAGAGGTTCGAGGTGCGCGAGTGGTAGTTGCCGGTGCCGATGTGGCAGTAGCGGCGCAGGCCGTCGCCCTCGCGCCGCACCACCATGGCGAGCTTGGCGTGCGTCTTGTGGCCCACCACGCCGTAGACCACGTGCGCGCCCACTTCCTCCAGCTGCGCGGCCCAGCTGAGGTTGGCCTCCTCGTCGAAGCGCGCCATCAGCTCGACCACCACGGTGATCTCCTTGCCGCGGCGGGCCGCGTCGATCAGGATGCGCATCAGCTCGGAGTCGGCGCCGGTGCGGTACACCGTCTGCTTGATCGCGACGACATCGGGATCCTTGGCCGCCTGCGCGATGAACGAGATCACCGGCTTGAACGACTGGAACGGGTGGTGCAGCAGGATGTCGCCCTTGACGATGGCCGTGAACAGGTCCGGCTTCTTCATCAGGATCGGCGCCACGCCGGGCGAGAACGGCGCGTACTTCAGGTCCGGCCGGTTGACCCAGTCGGGCACCTGCATGAGCCGCACGAGATTGACCGGTCCCTTGACCTGGTACAGGTCCTCCTGCCCGAGGCCGAACTGCTGCAGCAGGAAGTCGCACATCTCCGCCGGGCACAGGTCCGCCACTTCCAGGCGCACCGCGTCGCCGAAGTGGCGCTGCGGCAATTCGCCCTGCAGCGCGGTGCGCAGGTTCTTGACCTCTTCCTCGTCGACGAACAGGTCGCTGTTGCGGGTGACCCGGAACTGGTAGCAGCCCAGCACCTCCATGCCGGCGAACAGCTCGCCCACGTGCGCGTGGATGATCGAGGACAGGAACACGAAGCCGTAGTCGCAGCCGGCCAGCTCCGGCGGGATCTTGATCACGCGCGGCAGCACCCGTGGCGCCTGCACCAGTGCGATGCCCGAGCTGCGGCCGAACGCGTCCTTGCCCGACAGCTGCACGGCGAAGTTCAGGCTCTTGTTCAGGATGCGCGGGAACGGGTGCGCCGGATCGAGACCGATGGGGGTGAGCACCGGCATGATCTCGCGGAAGAAGTACGCCCTGATCCACTCGCGCTGCTCGCCGGTCCACTCCCGGCGGCGGAAGAAGCGCACGCCTTCACGGGCCAGCGACGGCAGCACTTCCTCGTTCCACAGCCGGTACTGCGAAGCCACCAGCTCGTGCGCACCGCGCGCCACCTGCGCGTACACCTTCGAGGGCGGCTGGCCGTCCGGCCCCGGCGAGTCGGCGCCGACGTCGATCTGCGCCTTGAGCCCGGCCACCCGGATCTCGAAGAACTCATCCAGGTTGCTGCTCACGATGCACAGGAAGCGCAGCCGTTCGAGCAGCGGTACGCCCGGGTCGGCCGCCTGCGCGAGAACGCGCCGGTTGAACTCGAGCAGGGCGAGCTCCCGGTTGAGGTACTGGTGCGGCGCTGCCGCCTTGCGGCTCACTTCCTTGTCACTGGCCATCCGGATTCTTGTGGTCGGGGGTCATGAGGGCGGCACGTAGCCCTGCGCCTCGTCGGCGCCGCCGCCGAAGACGTGTTGCTCCATCTGCTGCGCCAGGTACTGCCGCGCCTTGGGATCGGCGAGATTGAGTCGCATCTCGTTGATCAGGCGCTTCTGGTGCTCGAGCCAGTCCTGCCACGCGGGCCGGGAGACGCGCTCGTAGATCCGCTTGCCCAGTTCGCCCGGATAGGGTGGAAAGTCCAGTCCCTCGGCCTCGCGGCCGAGTTTCACGCATTGGACGGTACGTGCCATTGCCGGTTCCTCCAGGGATCGGGGCGGGTGCATGGCCCGCCGACCAGATGATGGGTGCTGGTCCGGATTATGGGCAATCGGCTGCAGCGGGTAAACGCGGCTGTGACGCCGCCATCTTACCGCGTGTCGGTGCAGCGACTGTTACAGTGCCTTGACAAGCACCTGCGAGCGGCGCTGGTAGTTGTAGAGCGCCTGCTTCTGCTGCGGCAGGGTCGAGACGTCGCGCTGCTCGAACCCGCGCTCGATGAACCAGTGGCCGGCCCGCGTGGTCAGCACGAACAGCCGCTCCAGGCCGGCCTGGCGTGCCTTGCCCTCGATGTGGCGCAGGAGGCGGTCGCCCGCCCCGGCGTTGCGGTATTCCGGATGCACGGCGAGGCAGGCCAGCTCGGCTGCACGCTCGGAGGCGAACGGGTAGATCGCGGCGCAGCCTACGATCAGATTGTCGTGCTCGAGCAGCGTGAAGCGGCCGATCTCCATCTCCAGCAGCTCGCGCGAGCGCTTGACCAGCGTGCCGTCGGCCTCGAGCGGCTCGATCAGCCCGAGCAGGCCGCCCACGTCCTCGATCTTCGCTTCGCGCAGCCGCTCCAGCGGATCGCGCGCGACCATGGTGCCCACGCCATCGTGGGTGAACAGTTCGAGCAGCAGTGCGCCGTCGACATGGCGCGACAGCAGGTGGACGCGCGACACCGCCGCGCGGCAGGCCTTGGCCGCTGCGGGCAGGTACAGGCGCGCGTCCTCGGGCAGTTCGGCGCCGCCGCGCAGCGCGGCTTCCGCTTCGGACACCGTCAGCTCGCGCAGCAGCGCGCCGCCGGCATCCTGGATGCCGGCCTGCTCGGTGAGGAACACCAGCTTGTCCGCGCCCAGCGCGATGGCCGCCTCGGCGGCCACGTCTTCCATGGTCAGGTTGAAGATCTCGCCGGTGGGGGAGTAGCCGAGCGGGGAGAGCAGCACCAGCTCGCCGCCGTCCAGGCGCTTGCGGATGGCATCCGCGTGGACCCGGCGCACCTCGCCGGTGTACTGCATGTCCACGCCGTCCATGATGCCGCGCGGCTGCGCGGTCACGAAGTTGCCGCCCGCCACCCGGATCTCGGCGTTGGCCATGGGCGAGTTGGGCAGCCCCATCGACAGCAGCGCCTCGATCTCGACCCGGAGCTGGCCGTTGGCCTGCTTGACACTGTCCATGGCCGCTTCGTCCGTCACCCGCACGCCGCCGACGAAGCGCGGCCGGGTGCCGCGCTGCGCCAGCTGGGCCTCGATCTGCGGCCTCGCGCCATGTACCAGCACCAGACGCACGCCCAGGCTGGCGAGCAGGTTGAGGTCGTGCGTGAGCCCGACGAACTTGCCGTCCGCCACCACCTCGCCACCGAACGCGATGACGAACGTGCGCCCGCGGAATGCGTGGATGTAGGGTGCCGCGGAGCGGAACCAATGGACGAACTGATCAGGCGGCAAGTGCATAAGATGAAGGCTCTAGGCTCTAGGCGCCAGACGCCAGGCCGAAGAAGTGCGCCGCGGTTGCGGCGCAGCGCATTCTCTGGCGTCTAGTCCCTGGCGCCTAGGGCCTGGAGTTTATTTCGGTCCCATCCGGATCGCGCCATCCAGCCGGATGGTCTCGCCGTTGAGCATGACGTTCTCCGCGATGGACTTGACCAGCATCGCGTACTCCGCCGGCTTGCCCAGACGCGAGGGGAACGGCACCTGCTTGCCGAGCGAATCCTGCACTTCCTGCGGCATGCCCAGCAGCATGGGCGTCTCGAAGATGCCCGGCGCGATCGTCAGCACGCGGATGCCGCTGCGGGACAGGTCGCGAGCGATCGGCAGCGTCATGCCCACTACGCCGCCCTTCGAGGCGGAGTAGGCGGCCTGGCCGATCTGCCCGTCGTATGCCGCCACCGATGCCGTGTTCACGATCACGCCGCGCTCGCCGGCGGCATTGGGCTGCTGCTTCGCCATGGCATCGGCAGCCAGCCGGATCATGTTGAAGGTGCCGATCAGGTTGATGTTGATCACCCGGGCGAACGAGGCCAGCGCGTGCGGACCGTCCTTGCCGATGGTCTTCTCGCCGATGGCGATGCCGGCGCAGTTGACCAGGCCCTGCAGACCGCCGAACTCCTTCAGTGCCCGCTCGACGCAGGCCTTGGCCTGGTCCTCGTTGGTCACGTCGGTGGGCTGCCACACGGCCTGCTTGCCGAGCTTTGCCGCGAGCGCCTCGCCGCCCTTGATGTCGGCGATGACGGCGTTGCCACCGTTGGCGACGATCATCTCGACGGTGGCCCCGCCAAGGCCCGAGGCGCCGCCGGTGACGATGAAGGTGCTGTTGCGGATGTCCATGATGTGTCCTCTATCGGCTTGAATCGGTGGATTATAAGGGGAGCCGGAGTTCAGTGAATGCGGGAAGGGTGAAGGCTGAAGGGTGAACTGCACGGAGGCGCGTGCGTAGCGCGCCTCACCCTTCACCTTTCACGCATTCACGCCTTCACTTGATTCAAAAGTCGCCCCACAGCGCATGCATGGCCGCCATGGCGGCCATCGCCGCCGTCTCCGTGCGCAGGATGCGCGGGCCGAGCTGCACGGGCTGGAACCCGCACGCCTGCGCGAGTTCCTGCTCCTCGGGCGCCAGGCCGCCCTCGGGTCCGATGAGCAGGGTGACCTGCCGGGGCGGCGGCAGATCGCGCAACCGGTCCGATGCGCCCGGGGTCAGCAGGATGCGGGTGTCCTCGCCCCTGCGGCCGATGCCGCCCAGCCAGTCGGGCAGCGACTCGATCGGCAGCACCTCGGGCACCCGGTTGCGGCCGCACTGCTCGCATGCCGCGGCGACGAGGTTCTGCCAGTGCTCCACCCGGCGGCTGGCACGCTCCTCGCGCAGCTTCACCACACTGCGGCGGGTCTCCAGCGGCTGGATCGCCGCGACGCCCAGCTCGACCGCCTTCTGCACGGTGAGCTCCATGCGCTCGCGGCTGCTGATCCCCTGCGCGAGCAGCACGCGCAGCGGGGCCTCCACGTCGCGCACGTGACGTCCCCCGACCCGCACGGTCACGTCGGCCTTGTGCACGGAGGCGATCTGCGCCTCCCACTCGCCGCCATCGCCGTTGAAGACACAGACGGCATCACCGGGGCCCAGCCGCAGCACGCGGGCCGCGTGGTGCGCCGCCTGGTCGGGCAGGGAGAGCAGGGCGCCGGGGGAGATGTTGCCGGGGCAGAACAGGCGCGGTGCGCGCGGGAGGGAGGGCGGTTCCATGGTACGATTCTGCCACCCGCCCATCGCTGCGTCATGCAGCGTCGACCCGCTCACCGTCGCGGTCCGGCGTTGACGCCACAGATGCGTTGAAGACGCTGCGCCGCGCACCGCCGGGCGTGAGCGCCACTGTCGCGAGGCACTAATCCATGGCTGCGATACCTCCCGTCTGCGAGTTCGGACTCCCCGCCGTCGCCTTCGACCTGCCCGCCACCGATGGCCGGCGCTACCGCCTGGACGACGTGCGCGGCCCGAATGGACTGCTGGTCATGTTCATCTGCAACCACTGCCCGTACGTGCAGGCGGTCATCGACCGTATCGTCCGCGACGCGACGGAGCTGCAGGCGCATGGCATCGGCTCGGTTGCAATCAGTGCCAACGACCCCCATGAATACCCTGAGGACTCGTTCGAGAACATGGCGCGCGTGGCACAGCAATTGCACTTCCCGTTCCCGTACCTCTACGACGAATCGCAGGACGTCGCCCGCGCCTACGGCGCGGTCTGCACGCCCGATTTCTTCGGCTACAACGCCGGCCTGGCGCTGCAGTACCGGGGCCGGCTGGACGCCTCGCGCAAGGCGCCGGAGCCTGGCGCCCGTCGCGAGCTGTTCGAGGCCATGGTGCAGGTGGCGCGGACCGGCGAGGGACCCAGGCAGCAGGTGGCGAGCATGGGCTGCTCGATCAAGTGGCGCCGGCCCTGATCAACGACTGGATGACGAACGACTTGGAAGCCTTGTTGGAAGTGGACAGCGACGTCCTCGAGCGCGTGACGCACACGGTGCGCCAGGTCGCTGCCGAACAGATCATGCCGCGCTTCCTCAACGTGGCCCACCAGCGCAAGGCCGATGGCAGCGTCTTCACCGAGGCCGACCTGGCGGCACAGGAAGCGCTGGTGCACGGCCTGCGGCAGATCCGGGCGGTGCCGGTGATGGGCGAGGAGATGAGCGAGGCCCAGCAGAGCGAGCAGTGGCTCGCCGGTGACGCCGGGCTGTGGTGCGTCGACCCCATCGACGGCACCTCCAACTTCGTCAACGGCGTGCCGTATTTCGCCGTATCCGTGGCGCTGATGCAGGCCGGGCGCAGCGTGCTGGGCGTGGTCTACGACCCGGTGTCCGACGAGATGTTCTACGCCGGGCGCGGCCAGGGCGCGTTCCTCAACGGCGAGCGCCTCCCGCTGCGCCCGGGACGTACCCAGTTGCGCGGCGCGATCGCCGGGATCGACTTCAAGCGCCTGTCGCCGCAGCTGGCCTCCGCCCTGGTCGCCAGTGCGCCGTACTCGTCGCAGCGCAACTTCGGCGCCGGGACGCTCGACTGGTGCTACGCCGCCTCCGGGCGCTTCGACGTCTACCTGCACGGCGGCCAGAAGCTGTGGGACTACGCGGCCGGCTCGGTCATCCTGGAGGAGGCCGGCGGGCGCGCCTGCACCCTGCGCAACGACGACTTCTGGGCGGCCGACCTGTGGAACCGCTCCGTGATCGCCTCCTGCAACCCGGTGCTGTTCGGGCACTGGCGCGACTGGATCCGCGCACACCTCTGATCCGGCGGGGGATTTGACCTTCCGCCCCGATGCGGTGCGGCAACCCCCTCTTTATCCAGCCTTTCTTGACCGCCTGCCGGGCAGCAGGTATCGTGCGAGGTTCCCCTTGCAACCCGCAGGCTTGCCAGCGGCGGGAAAGCACCGGGTACCGAGACCCCACGAGGGGCCCGCATCGTATTTGGGAAGGATGAAAGCTATGGAAATGGTCGTCCCTGGCGTGACGGCGCAGGTGGAGCTCACTGGCGCTGAAATCACGGTCCGCTGCCTGCAGGAAGAGAAGATTCCCTTCGTATTCGGGTATCCAGGCGGGGCGATCCTCCCCATCTACGACGAGATGTTCAAGCAGGACAAGGTCAAGCACATCCTCGTCCGGCACGAACAGGCGGCGGTACACGGCGCGGAAGGCTACTCCCGCGCGACGGGGGCGGTTGGCGTGGTCATGGTCACGTCGGGCCCCGGGCTGACCAACGCGGTCACCGGCATCGCCACCGCCTACATGGATTCGATCCCGCTGGTGATCATCAGCGGTCAGGTGCCCACCCAGGCCATCGGCCAGGACGCCTTCCAGGAAGTCGACACCGTGGGCGTCACCCGGCCCTGCGTGAAGCACAACTTCCTGGTCAAGGACGTCGCCGACCTCGCGGTGACCATCAAGAAGGCGTTCTACATCGCCCGGACCGGCCGCCCCGGCCCGGTGCTGGTCGACATCCCGAAGGACGTGCAGAACGCCAAGACGCTGTTCCATTACCCGGACAGCGTGTCGATGCGCTCCTACAACCCGGTGGTCAAGGGCCACGCCGGGCAGATCAAGAAGGCCATCCAGCTGCTGCTGCAGGCCAAGCGGCCGATGATCTACACCGGCGGCGGCGTGATCCTGGCCGATGCCAGCGCCGACCTGACCGCCCTGGTGCACAACCTGGGCTATCCCTGTACCAATACGCTGATGGGCCTGGGCGCCTATCCGGGCACCGACAAGCAGTTCGTCGGCATGCTGGGGATGCACGGCACGTACGAAGCCAACATGGCGATGCAGTACTGCGACGTGCTGCTGGCCGTGGGCGCGCGCTTCGACGACCGCGTCATCGGCAACCCCAAGCACTTCAACCAGGAGCAGCGCCAGATCATCCACATCGACATCGACCCGTCGTCGATCTCGAAGCGGGTGAAGGTCGACGTGCCGATCGTGGGCGACGTGCGCGAGGTGCTGCAGGAGATGAACCGCCAGCTCGCGGCCGCGAAGGAGCGGCCCGATGCCGAGGCGATCAAGGCCTGGTGGAACCAGATCACGGAGTGGAAGGGCCGCGACTGCCTGCGCTATGACCGCAACGCCTCGATCATCAAGCCGCAGTTCGTGGTCGAGAAGCTCTACGAGGTCACCGGCGGCAACCTGATCCTGACCTCCGACGTCGGCCAGCACCAGATGTGGGCCGCGCAGTTCTACAAGTTCGATCAGCCGCGCCGCTGGCTCAACTCGGGCGGCCTGGGAACGATGGGCGTCGGCCTGCCCTATGCGATGGGTGCCAAGCTCGCGCTGCCCGAGGCCGAGGTGGCCTGCATCACCGGCGAGGCGAGCATCCAGATGAACATCCAGGAGCTCTCCACCGCCAAGCAGTACCGGCTGCCGATCAAGATCGTCAACCTGAACAACCGGTACATGGGCATGGTGCGGCAGTGGCAGGAGTTCTTCCACGGCAACCGCTACTCCGAGTCCTACATGGACGCGCTGCCCGACTTCACCAGGCTGGCGGAAGCCTACGGCCACGTCGGCATGCGCATCGAGAAGCCGGCGGACGTCGAGCCCGCGCTGCGCGAAGCCTTCAAGCGCAAGAACGACCTCGTGTTCCTGGACTTCATCACCGACCAGACCGAGAACGTGTTCCCGATGGTGCCCGGCGGCAAGGGCCTGTCGGAGATGATCCTGGTGTAGCTACAGAATCTCCCCTCTCCCCTTTGCGGAAGAGGGGCGGGGGTGAGGGGTACGGCGGCATCGCCTGCCCCCCACCCCGACCCTCCCCCTCGAGGGGGAGGGCGCTTACGCGGCGGCGCGCGCTTCGGCTGCAATGCCCCACAAGGGCACTGCGGCGTGCCGGTCCTTCCCGGGGCCGGGCATCGTCAACCGTCATCGATCCACCCAGAAGAACGAGCATGCAACATGCGACACATCATCTCTCTGCTGTTGGAGAACGAAGCGGGCGCGCTTTCGCGCGTGTCCGGCCTGTTCTCGGCGCGCGGCTACAACATCGAGTCGCTCACCGTCGCGCCCACTGAAGACCCCACGCTTTCCCGCATGACCATCGTCACCAGCGGCTCGGACGACGTCATCGAACAGATCACCAAGCAGCTCAACAAGCTGGTGGACGTCGTGAAGGTCGTGGACCTGTCCGACGGCGAGCACATCGAGCGCGAGATGATGCTCGTGAAGGTGCGTGCCGCGGGCAAGGACCGCGAGGAGATGAAGCGCATGGCGGACATCTTCCGCGGGCGCATCATCGACGTGACCGACAAGTCCTACACCATCGAGCTCACCGGCACCGGCACCAAGCTCGACGCGTTCCTGAACGGGCTGGAGCGCGGCAGCATCCTGGAAACGGTGAGAACCGGCGCTTCCGGCATCGGCCGGGGCGAGCGCGTCCTGAAGGTATAGAGGGATTCAGGCTCTAGGCTCTAGGCCCTAGACGCCAGAAGCAAGGCGCGGCGCAAGGCGCCGCATCAGTACCACCTGGCGTCTAGAGCCTAGGGCCTAGGGCCTTTCAAAGCGAGGGAAACGAGAATGAAGGTCTATTACGACAAGGACGCCGACCTCTCCCTGATCAAGGGCAAGACGGTCGCCATCATCGGTTACGGCTCGCAGGGCCATGCCCATGCGCTCAACCTGCACGAGTCCGGCGTGAAGGTCATCGTCGGCCTGCGCAAGAACGGCCCGTCATGGCCGAAGGCCGCCAATGCCGGCCTCACGGTCAAGGAGACCGGCGAGGCAGTGAAGGAAGCCGACTTCGTCATGATGCTCATGCCCGACGAGCACATCGCGGCGACCTACCGCAAGGACGTCGAGCCGAACATGAAGAAGGGCGCCACGCTCGCCTTCGCGCACGGCTTCAACGTGCACTTCGGCCAGGTCATCCCGCGCGAGGACATCGACTGCGTCATGATCGCCCCGAAGGCACCGGGCCACACCGTGCGCCGCACCTACGTGGACGGCGGCGGCACGCCGTGCCTGATCGCGGTCGCGCAGGACAAGAGCGGCAAGGCGCGTGACCTCGCGCTGTCCTATGCGGCCGCCATCGGCGGCGCCCGCGCCGGCGTGATCGAGACCAACTTCCGCGAAGAGACCGAGACCGACCTGTTCGGCGAGCAGGTGGTGCTGTGCGGCGGCACGACGGCCCTGGTCCAGGCCGGGTTCGAGGTGCTGGTCGAGGCCGGCTATGCGCCCGAGATGGCCTACTTCGAGTGCCTGCACGAGCTCAAGCTGATCGTCGACCTCATGTACGAGGGCGGCATCGCCAACATGCGCTACTCGATCTCCAACAACGCGGAGTACGGCGACTTCACCCGCGGCCCGCGCATCATCACCGAGGAGAGCAAGAACGAGATGCGCAGGATCCTCAAGGAGATCCAGACCGGCCAGTACGCGCAGGAATTCCTGCTCGAGAACCAGACCGGCGCGACCAAGCTGGGCGCCATGCGCCGCATCGGCCGCGAGCACCAGATCGAGGTGGTCGGCGAGAAGCTGCGCGCGATGATGCCGTGGCTGAAGAAGGACCGGCTGGTGGATCGCTCGAAGAACTGACCCTTCAAGTGAAGAAGTGAATGAGGTGAAGAGGTGAATCCCCTCACCCCGGCCCTCTCCCCGACCGGGGAGAGGGAGCCTCTCCGCTTGCCGGCGTCGCAGCCGAGATCAGGCGCGCACCACTTCACCTCTTCACCTTTTCACCTCTTCACCTGAACAAGTGGATTCCCACCCCATCATCGCCCGCGAAGGCTGGCCCCACGTCCTGCTGACGCTGGGGCTCGCGCTGCTCGCCACCTGGCTGCTCGGCTGGTGGTCGATTCCGTTCTGGCTCCTGCTGGTCTTCGTGCTGCAGTTCTTCCGCGACCCGACCCGGACCATCACCGGTCATACCCACGCCGTGCTCGCGCCCGCAGACGGCCGGGTGGTGATGGTAGGCAAGGCCCGCGACCCCTATCTCGAACGCGAGGCGCTCAAGATCAGCGTCTTCATGAACGTCTTCAACGTGCACTCCAACCGCGCGCCGGTGACCGGCAAGGTGGTGAAGACGTGGTATCACCCGGGCAGCTTCCTCAACGCCGCGCTGGACAAGGCCTCCGCCGAGAACGAGCGCCTGGCGGTGCACTTCCGGACGGGCGATGCCGTGGACGTCACCAGCGTGCAGATCGCCGGCCTCGTCGCGCGCCGCATCTTCTGCTACGTGAAGGAAGGCGAGGATGTGGCGGCCGGCCAGCGCTACGGGTACATCCGCTTCGGCTCGCGCGTGGACGTCTACCTGCCGACCGATGCCGTCCCGAGGGTCGCCGTCGGCGACCGCACCACGGCCGGGCTCAGCGTGGTGGCGGAACTGGCTGCCCGCGGCTGATGCGGGGCCCCGGCCGGACGGCTCAGGTCTCGTGCCCGGCGGCCGATAATCAGGTGCCGGCACCCACGGCATGCCGGCTGCTCATTAGAATCCACCCATGAACGTCCCTGAACGACCGCCTTTGAAGCCGAAGTGGCTCGCGGCCGGCGGCTTCCGCCGCCAGGGCATCTACTGGCTGCCCAACGCCATCACCACGCTGGCGCTGTTCGCCGGCTTCTATGCCATCGTCCAGGCGATGAACAACCGGTTCGAGCTCGCCGCGATGGCCATCTTCGTGGCGATGGTGCTCGACGGCATGGACGGTCGCGTGGCCCGGCTCACCCGCACCCAGAGCCCGTTCGGGGCCGAGTTCGACAGCCTGTCGGACATGGTCTCCTTCGGTGCCGCCCCGGCGCTGGTGGTCTACGAATGGGCGCTGAAGGGCATGGGCCGCATGGGCTGGGTGGCCGCCTTCCTGTACTGCGCCTGCGCCGCCCTGCGGCTCGCGCGCTTCAACACCAACATCGGCGTCATCGACAAGCGCTTCTTCCAGGGCCTGCCCAGCCCGGCTGCGGCGGGCCTGCTGGCCGGCTTCGTCTGGAGCATGGAGTCCTTCGACTGGGAGCCGCACCGCATCTACGAGATGCGCTGGGTGGCCTGGGCGCTGGCGGTGTTCGCCGGCCTCACCATGGTGAGCAACGTCCGCTTCTACAGCGGCAAGGACATCAACCTGCGCCGGGCGGTGCCGTTCAGCGCGGTGGTGCTGATCGTGCTCCTCGTCGTGGTGCTGTCCCAGGTGGTCGACAACCTGCCCGAGCTGCTGTTCAGCATCTTCATGCTGTATGCGGCGTCCGGCTACGTCCTCTGGTTGCTGACCTCCTTCGGCAAGCGCCGGCCGCCCAGGCCACCGCCGGTGCAGATGCCGCCGGACGGTCTGTGAGCGGGGTTCAGGCCGCCTTGCATGCATGCCGGAATGCCCCTATAGTCCCCTGACCATGACCAGCGCAGGCCACACCGGCTTCACCCTCCTGCCCAGCCTACCGCTGGCGGGCCTGCTGCTGCGCGTTCGCGCGCGCTAAACCCACCTCGACAATCTGGCAGTATCCGGCGGATCCGGAAGGATCCGGCAGAGCACCCGTGCGTCCCGCCGCCTCGACCCGAGCCCCGGCGGGCCGGGAGAAAGACAGGAGAGCACCATGACAGACCGCTTGATCATCTTCGATACCACCCTTCGTGACGGCGAGCAGAGCCCCGGCGCCTCGATGACGCGGGACGAGAAGCTGCGCATCGCGCGTCAGCTCGAGCGCCTGCGCGTAGACGTGATCGAGGCCGGGTTCCCGGCCGCCAGCAACGGCGACTTCGAGGCGGTCAAGGCCATCGCGGACTCGATCAAGGAGAGCATCGTCTGCGGCCTGGCGCGCGCCAACGACCACGACGTGCGCCGTGCGGGCGATGCGCTCCGGAATGCGAGGAACGGGCGCATCCACACGTTCATCGCCACCTCCCCGATCCACATGGAGCGCAAGCTGCGCATGGCGCCCGAGCAGGTGATCGAGCAGGCGGTCAGGGCGGTGAAGCTGGCCCGCTCCTGCCGCGACGACGTCGAGTTCTCGCCCGAGGACGCCGGCCGTTCCGAGCCGGATTTCCTCTGCCGCATCCTGGAGCAGGTGATCAAGGCAGGGGCCGGCACCGTCAACATTCCCGACACCGTCGGCTACACCATGCCCGAGCAGTTCGGCGCGCTGATCCGCACGCTGCGCGAGCGCATCCCCAACTCGGACAAGGTGGTGTGGTCGGTGCACTGCCACAACGACCTCGGGCTCGCCGTCGCCAACTCGCTCGCCGCAGTCATGAACGGCGCGCGACAGGTGGAGTGCACCATCAACGGTCTCGGCGAGCGGGCCGGCAACGCCTCGCTCGAGGAGATCGTCATGGCGGTGCGCACGCGCCGCGACTTCTTCCCCTGCGACACGCGCATCGACACCACGCAGATCGTGCCCGCCAGCAAGCTGGTGTCGGGCATCACCGGCTTCCCGGTGCAGCCCAACAAGGCGATCGTGGGCGCCAACGCCTTCGCGCACGAATCGGGCATCCACCAGGATGGCGTCATCAAGAGCCGCGAGACCTACGAGATCATGCGGGCCGAGGACGTGGGCTGGAGCACCAACAAGCTGGTGCTCGGCAAGCTCTCGGGCCGCAACGCGTTCAAGCAGCGGCTCAAGGAGCTGGGCATCGAGCTCGAGAGCGAAGAGGCGCTCAACCAGGCCTTCGCCCGCTTCAAGGACCTGGCCGACAAGAAGTCGGAGATCTTCGACGAGGACCTGCAGATGCTCGTCGGCGACGAGGCTGCCACCCAGGAGCAGGAGCACTTCAAGCTCCTGTCGATGATGGCGCACTCCGAGACCGGCGAGGTATCGCGCGCCAGGGTGGTGATGGCCGAGGAGGGCCGCGAGCGCGGCGCCGAGGCGCAGGGCGACGGACCGGTGGATGCGACCTTCAAGGCCATCGAGAGCCTGGTGAGCAGCGGCGCCGAGATGCAGCTCTATTCGGTGAACAACATCACCCGCGGCACCGACGCGCAGGGCGAAGTGACGGTGCGGCTGAAGAAGGACGGCCGGATCGTGAACGGCGCGGGCGCGGACACCGACATCGTGGTGGCCTCGGCCAAGGCCTACATCAACGCGCTGAACAAGCTGCACTCCAAGCTGGAGCGGCTGAATCCGCAGTTGTAGGGCGTACTGCGCAATGCAGCGCAGGGGGTAGGCAGCAGACTTCGTCAGCCGGACGCCCGCGACAACCGGGCATTCGACATCGCCAGCCGGTCGGCCATCGTGGCCAGCAGGGCGCGCGAGAGGTGCAGCTGGCAGGCCAGGGTCATTCGCTCGAGTCCCTCGCGCGGAAGCTCTGCCACCAGCGACTCGGACGTGGTCTGCACGGTTGCGTTGCGCCGGCCCGCATCGCCGCGGATGAAGGCCATCTCCCCGAACACCTCCCCGGCCCGCACGACGTCGAGCAGGCGGCCCTGGTAGGTGATCCTGGCTTCGCCCGCGCCCAGCAGGTAGAGGCTGTCGCCCGCTTCTCCTTCCTGCACCAGCGCCGTGCCCGAAGGCACGCGGCGCCAGGTGCCGATGCGTGCAATCTCCCACAGCTCGGCGTCGTTGAGCTGGTCGAGGAGGGAGGCACGGCGCAGGGCCGTGAACTTCTCGCTGTCGGTGACCGACTGGTCGTAGAGGCTGAGCTGGCCCACCTTCGCCAGGTCGAGCGCCAGCTCGGCCCAGCTCTCGTAGCGCTCCTGCGGCTGCTTGTGCAGCATGCGCATGACGATCGCGTTCATCCCCGCCGGGAGCTCCGGGCAGACCGCGGTCAGCGGCAGCGGCGTGGCGCTCAGCACCTGCTGCATCGTCTCGATCGCCGTGTCGCCCTTGAATGGCCGCCGCCCCGAGAGCAGCTCGTAGAGCACCACGCCGAGCGAGAACATGTCGCTCTGGTGGGTGAGCACCTCGTCGCGGATCTGCTCCGGCGCGATGTAGGACGGGGAGCCCATGCGGCTGCCCTGGGTGGTGGCCTCGCCGTGGACGAGCGCCGCGCCGAAGTCCGCGACCTTGATCTCGGTGCCTTCCGAGACCAGGATGTTCGCCGGCTTGATGTCGCGGTGGATCACCCCTTCGCGGAAGGCGTAGTCCAGGGCCCCGCAGCATTTGAAGCCGATCTGGATCACGTCGGACACCGGCAGCAGCGCCTGCGGCCTGGTGTAGCGGTGCAGGTTGCCGCCGGGGACGTACTCCATCGCGACGTAGCGATGGTCCTCGTCGGCCACGGCGTCGAGGATGGTGACGATATGGGGGTGGACCAGCCGGCCCGCGAGTGCGGCCTCGCTCACGAACTGGCTGCTGATCTCGCCCGACTCGCGGGTGTTGTAGATCTTGACCGCGAGGTCGGCGTTGTAGAACTCGTCGTAGGCGAGATAGACGACGCTGGCCCCGCCCCGGCCGAGCTCCTGCTTGATCTGGTACTTGCCGATGCGGTTGTGCATTGGGTACGCGGGTGCCCCCTTCGCGCTGGCGCGATTCTACGCCCGGCCCCGGCGGGCCGGAATGGGCGTTGCCGCGTTTCCGTGGCGCAGCAATTACTCTATGCTTGCGCCTGCACAAAGAACAGAACCGTGGCAGGAATCCAAACCGGATCGGGATCAGGGATGCATCGCATTGTCATCGTAGGTGGTGGGGCCGGCGGCCTCGAGCTGGCCACGCGGCTGGGCAACAGCCTGGGGCGACGCAAGCAGGCCCTGGTGACCCTGGTGGACAAGTCGCGCACCCATCTCTGGAAGCCCCTGCTGCACCAGGTCGCGGCCGGCAGCATGGACCTCAACGACCACGAGCTGGACTACCTCTACCAGGCGCGCTGGCACCACTTCCGCTTCCACCTCGGGCGGATGGAAGGCCTCGACCGCGAGAAGAAGCTCATCCACCTCGCGCCCACCGTGGACGACATCGGCCGTGACGTGATTCCCGCGCGCAGCGTGCCCTACG
>CAZFYX010000019.1:0-3274 GCA_964523885.1 uncultured Burkholderiales bacterium
AGAGCAGCAGCGGCCCGCGCCTGGATCTCGGTCGAGCTGATCCCGGTGACATTTGCGGACGCATCGTCTTGCCGGGCGAGTTCCACCACCCAATGGTTCTCGTCCCTTGCTGTGGTCATACGGACAAGAATCCATCCGGGCGGTGTCAGATCAACCGCGGCGTCGAGGAGATGTAGCCAAGGGGCATGCTGCCTCCCAGTGGTTTGGGAAATTGCCTGCTCCAGGGTCGGGCATGGAGCCTCGATCTCAATTCGGTTGGCGAGGGCGAGGAACGCGCTGCTACTAGGCCTCTGCGGCATTTGTATCTCCCGTGATCGGAGTAACATCGATATCGAAACGTATCCTCCTTGTCCTTTGGGAGAAAGGGGGTATGTTGGCAAATGAGAATGTATCGCCCGATGTTGATCTGCCTGCCACCATCTCGCCATCGGCGTCGAACAAGACTTAGCCCGGTTTGAGCAACGCCGATGACCGCGTCGGCTGTGGTCTCGCCCACGGATAGGTCGAGGCGGGATGGGTTCGCTCATCCCGCCTCGTTGGTCCTGCTGATGATCGGTTGTCAGGACGCGATGCGGTAGATGCTGTAGCTGCCGCGTGCCCCTTCCTTGTTGGGCCCGACCTGGCGGACACGCTCCAGCACGTCGATGCTGATGCCCTTCTTCTTCAGGCCTGCTAGAAAGGTAAGCGTAGCGGCGCTAACAGGGGCGGATGTGACTTGACGCCGACGTCCACATCCGCGGTGTGCGGATCAGGCGACCTGGCTGTGCAGGCGTATCGACTGCTCTGCCTGCCAGTTCCACGGCAACAGGGCCTGCAGGGCATTGACCGTGACCTGCCTTGAGACGATGCGTTCCAGCACGTCAGTCAGCCAGGCCTGCGGATTGACGCCGCTCAGCTTCGCGGTCTGGATCAGCGTCATCGCGATCGCCCAACGTTGGGCGCCGCCGTCGCTGCCGGCGAAGAGTGCGTTCTTGCGCGTCAGGGTATGCGGCCGGATCGCCCGCTCGACCACGTTGGTGTCCATCTCGATCCGCCCGTCGTCCAAAAACGCCCTCAGTCCGGACCAGTGCCGCAGGGCGTAGCGGATCGCCTTGAGCAGGTCGGAGACGGCCGAGACACGCCCGGCATGATCCTCCAGCCATGCATGCAGCGCCTCGACGATGGGTCGACTTCGCTCCTGCCGGACCTGCCATCTTCGTTCCGCCGGCTGTCCGCGGATCTCCGCCTCGATGGCATAGAGCCGGGCGATCTCGCCCAGCACCGCCGCGGCCAGCGGCGACTGCGTGTTGGCATGGAACTCGAAGAACGGCCGACGCATGTGCGTCCAGCAGAACGCCAGCCGTACCGAGGCGTCCGTGCGATCGCCGGCCAGGCGCTTGAACCCGTCATAGCCATCCACCTGCAGCACACCCCGGAAGGCCGCCAGATGCCCGGCCGGGCGGGCGTTGCGGCGGTCCTCGCTGTAGACATAGGCGGCGATGGGATGCCCAGGACCCGCCCACGGCCGGTCATCCACCGCATAGCACCACAGCCGCCCGGTCCGGGTGCGTCCGCGGCCGGGATCGAGCACCGGCAATGCCGTGTCGTCGGCGAACAGCTTGTCCGACGACATCGCCGTGCCCAGCAGCAACTCATACAGCGGCGTCAGCCACCAGCACGCGCGGCCCACCCAGTTGGCCAGCGTCGAGCGATCGAGGTCGATCCCCTGCCGCGCGAGGATCTTCGACTGCCGGTACAGCGGCAAGGCATCGGCGAACTTGCTGACCAGGACGTGCACCACCAGCGCCTCGGTCGCCATCCCCGCGTCGATCGGCCGCTCCGGCGCGGGGGCGACCACGACCGCGCCCTCGCAGCGTCGGCAGGCATAGCGGGGACGGCGGATCACGCGGACCCGTAGTTGCGCCGGCACGATGTCCAGCTGCTCGCTGCGCAGTTCGCCGATCGGGTGCAGGTCCCCGCCGCAGCAGGGGCAATCGCGGCTTGCCACGTCGATCAGCACTTCGTAGCGCGGCAGGTGCGACGGCAGCGCACCGTGGTTCCGTCCGGCCGGCGCGCGCCGGGGACGCGGCTCGCCGCCAGGGCTGGCATCGCGCTTGGCCTCGGAGGCGGCGATATCCTGTTCCAGGTCCTCAAGGCCCAGCTGCAACTGGTCGGGGCTGAGTTGCTCGGACCGGCGGCCGAACTGATGACGCATCAGGCGCTGGATCAGCCCGCGGAGCTTCTCGATCTCGGCGTCCCGCTCGCTGACCGCGCCCTCCAGACTGGCCTGGCGCTGTTCCGCCGCGGCCATCAGCTCGTGCAGCATCCGCTTCAGGGTCGCGGCGTCGTCCGGCAGGGTGGCGAGGTCGATCGGCACGGCATCATCATGATTGCCGTCCCCGTGTCGCCGCCAATGACTCCTGCGTGATCAGCCCATCAGGCGCGGACGCCGGGGCGGTGCCGGCGCGCGCCACTCGCACCCGTCCAGCAGGGCGGCGAGTTGCGGGGCGGTCAACGCCATCCGCCCCGTGGTCGTGGCGGATGGCCAGGGGAACTGGCCCTGTTCCAGTCGCTTGGTCAGCAGGCACAGACCGACACCGTCGTGCCAGAGCAGCTTGATCAGTCCCGCCCTGCGTCCGCGAAAGGCGTAAAGCGCACCACTGAACGGGTCCTCGCCCAGGCCCTGCTGGACCAGCATCGCCAGGCCGACCATGCCCTTGCGCATGTCGGTCGGGCCGCAGGCCAGGAAGATGCGCGCGCCAGCCGGCAGGGCGATCATGGTGCAGACAGCGCCGCCAGGACGCGGCGCAGGGCGGGCTCGTCGACAGCTGCGTCCACGAGCAGGGTGATGCCGCTGGGCAGAGCGATCTCGATCAGGCCCGGCTGGCGGGACGACGGCTCAGAGGCGGGCAAAGTCGAAGGCACCGCCGGGGCCACCATCTCCACCTGGGTGAACGACGGCCTGGCACGGGCAACAAGCGCCATCTGCTCGCCCAGGATACGCCGGCGCCATGTGTACAGCAGGCCACTGCTGATCCCGTGCTTGCGCGCGACCTCCGTGGGCGTCAGCTCCGGTCCCAGGCTCTCGGCCACCACCTCGCGCTTCTGCTCAAGGCTCCAGACGCGGCGGCGTTCGTTGCGGGTGATCACTTCGACCCGCGGAATGCGCACGCCCTTACGATCAGTCGTAAGAGCGTCCTCAGCTTCGACAGTCAGGATCGGCAATGGCTCCATCGCCAGACTTCCACCACCCGCGCAGCGTCAGCCGCAAGGTGGGGACCCCGCAACGCTTACC
>CAZFYX010000020.1:0-93662 GCA_964523885.1 uncultured Burkholderiales bacterium
GGATGTGGCTCCGTTGTGCGCGCCGTGGTGCCCGGGGTGTTCCCCCTCCCCCGCGTGGGGAGTGGGCGGGGGTGTGGGGGACGCGCGCAGCGCGGACAGACGACGACGCTCAGCTCTTCCGGATCCACGAAAGGTCCGGCCGGCGCAGGTGCCACTGCGTGGCCTGCTCGAACGCGTAGGCGACGCGCAACGCCATCGGCTCCTGGAAGGGCTTGGCGTACACCTGCAGCCCGATGGGCAGGCCGTTCGCGGTGAACCCGCAGGGGAGCGACACGGCGCACAGGCCGAGCAGGTTGCCGATGCCGGTGTTCCGATGCACCTTCCAGTTGTAATCCATGTAGCGCTGGTTGTCGGTAGCGATCTCGGCCACCGGCGCGGCCGCGGCCATCGTCGTCGGCACCAGCAGCGCGTCGACGTCGCGCAGCGTCCACTGCACGTCCGCCTGCCATTGCGCGCAGCGGCGCAGCAGGGCGTGATAGTCCGGTGCAGACAGCGTGCGGCCGGTGAGCATGCGCGGGCCGATGAACGGATCGAGCGCATCGAGGTGGTGGTCGAGGAAGCGCTGGTTGGCCACGCACCCTTCCGCGGGGATCAGCAGCGGGCGCTTCTCCTCGGCCCAGGCCGCGGCGACCTCGGGAACGGCCATGCTGTCCACGCGCGCGCCGAGCTCGCGGAAAACGGCCCCGGTTTCGCGCACGGCGCGCTCCACCTCGGCATCGATGCCGTCGAAGAATGTGGTCTCGCAGAACGCGATGCGCAGGCCCTTCACGCCGTCCTTCAACCCGTGCAGTGCGTCCACTGCTGTGAGGCCCAGGGTGGAATCGTCCTGCGGGTCGCTGCCCTGCATGGCTTCGAAGGCCAGTGCCGCGTCCTCGACCGTGCGGGTGATCGGTCCCACGCTGTCCAGCGTCCAGCTCAGCGGGTATACCCCGGCCCGGCTGATGCGCCCGATGGTCGTCTTCAGTCCAACGATCCCGCACAGCGCGGCGGGCACGCGCACCGAGCCGCCGGTATCCGTGCCCAGGGCCATGGGCACCAGGCCGGCGGCCACGGCCACCGCGCTGCCGCTCGACGAGCCGCCGGGTGCGTGCGGCACGGCATGCCACGGATTGTGCGGCGTGCCCTGGTCCTGGTTGAGTCCCGCCGCACCGTAGGCGAACTGCACGGTGTAGGTCTTGCCCATCAGCACCGTCCCCGCGCTGGCGAGCCTGCGCACGACGCTGCTGTCGCGCGGTGCGATGTTCTCCGCCAGCAGCCGGGTCCCGGCGGTGGTCGGCACGCCGCGCACGTCGAAGAGGTCCTTGGCGGCGTACGGGATGCCGTGCATCGGGCCGACGTCGGCGCCGCTGCGGAGCAGCTGATCGGCCGCGCGGGCCTGGGCCAGTGCGCGCTCGGGCAGCACGCGGATGAACGCGCGCAGTGCCGGATCGAGTGCGTCGATGCGCGCGAGCAGGGCTTCCACGTATTGCGCCACGCTCAGGCCGCCCGCCTGTAGCCGGCCAGCCACGCCGGCAATGCTCTCGTACCCGATCTCGCTCCCGTCCATCGCTCCTCCCTCGGCCGCGTTTGCCGTAGCATGCCAGACTCGTGTGCGTACTGCGGTGGCATGCGAGCTGTGGGGAAGGGAGAGGGAATGGACGGCGACTACGAGAACACGCAGCTGTCGCGGGCGGAGGTCGATGCGCTCCCCGGCGCGACCCTGCTGGACTTCGGCACCAACTGGTGCGGGCATTGCCGTCGGGCGCGACCGCACATCGCGCAGGCCGTGGCGCTGCATCCGCGACTCCGGCACCTCAAGGTCGAGGATGGCCCGGGGCGCCGCCTCGGCCGATCGTTCCAGGTCAAGCTGTGGCCGACGCTGGTGTTCCTGAAGGACGGGGTGGAGATCGACCGGTTGGTGCGGCCCGCCGACCCGGAGGCCGTTGCGCGTGCGCTGAGCCTTCTCGATGCCCGCTGAATCCGCTTCGCCAGACCGGCGCAGCTGGTCATCCGGCAGGGCCGCCGAGACCTTCACCACCTTCCTCAGGCTGGGCCTGACCTCGTTCGGCGGCCCCATCGCCCACATCGGCTACTTCCGGCGTGAGCTGGTGGAGCGGCGCAAGTGGCTGGACGAGAGCGAGTTCGCCCAGCTGCTCGCGCTCTGCCAGTTCCTGCCCGGTCCCGCGAGCAGCCAGATGGGCTTCAGCCTGGGGCTGCTGCGCGCCGGTTGGCCGGGTGCATTCGCGGCCTTCCTCGCCTTCACGCTGCCCTCGGCCATGCTGTTGTTTGCCTTCGCGGCACTGCTGCCTGCGATTTCGCACGGCGCGGGCGAGGCCGCCCTGCACGGCCTGAAACTGGTGGCGCTCTGCGTGGTCGCGCAAGGGGTGCTCGGGATGGCGAGGACGCTGTGCCCGGATGCGCCGCGCGCCACCATCGCTGCGCTCGGGGCGGGAATCATCCTGGTCGCGGGCCACGCGTGGGTGCAACTGCTCGTCGTCGCCGCGGGCGCCGCGGCCGGGCTCGTTTTCTGCCGTAACGTGCAACCAATCGCCGGCGGTGGTCTGGCGCTGCGCTACGGCCCTCGTCTCGGCTGGACGCTGCTCGCCGTGTTCGCGCTGCTGCTGCTCGGCCTGCCGGCGATCGGGCACGGCCAGGGGCTGGCTGCGGTGGCGCAGGCGTTCTATCGCGCGGGAGCGCTGGTGTTCGGCGGGGGCCACGTCGTGCTGCCGTTGCTCGAGGAGAGCGTGGTCGCACCGGGTTGGATCTCGCGCGACGAGTTCCTCGCCGGCTATGGCGCCGCGCAAGCGGTGCCGGGACCGATGTTCACCATCTCGGCTTATCTCGGGGCACGGCTCCCGGGAGCCGAAGGGGGAATCGTTGGCGCGACGGTGGCGCTGGTGGCGATCTTCCTGCCGGGGTTCCTGCTGGTCACCGGCGTATTGCCCCTGTGGCGGCAGATCGCGGGCCGGCCGGTTGCCGCGCGTGCGATCGCGGGGGTGAACGCCGCCGTGGTGGGTCTGTTGGGCGCGGCGCTCTACGATCCCGTCTGGGTGAGCGCCGTGCGAGCGCCCGTGGATCTCGCCATCGCGCTCGCCGGCTTCACGCTGCTCGTCGCGTGGCGGGTGTCGGCGCTGCTGGTCGTGCTGTGGTGCGTGGTCGCGAGCGTAGGCGTCTGGCTGCTGCGCTGAGTTGGAGAATTCTTATGTCGGAGGCCGGCGCCGAGGCGGTGGTCGAGGAGGTCTGGCGGGTCGAGTCCCGGCGCGTGCTCGCCACGCTGATCCGATTGCTCGGAGACTTCGATCTCGCCGAGGAGGCCCTGCAGGATGCCTTCCGCGCCGCGCTCGAGCAGTGGCCGCATGAAGGCGTTCCCGGCAATCCGCGCGCATGGCTCGTTTCGGCCGGCCGGTTCAAGGCGATCGACGGCATCCGTCGCCGTGCACGCTTCGACACCTGGGACGATGTGGCCGAGCGGGTCGAGGCGATTCCCGACGAGCGCGCCGAACTGCACGAGCGCGACAGCGTCGAGGACGACCAGCTGCGGCTGATCTTCACCTGCTGTCACCCGGCGCTCGCGCCCGAAGCGCAGATCGCGCTGACGCTGCGGGAGGTGTGCGGCCTGGCGACCGAGGAGATCGCGCGAGCCTTCCTCGCCGCACCCGCGACGCTCGCGCAGCGCATCGTGCGCGCCAAGGCGAAGATCCGCGACGCGCGCATTCCCTATCGCGTCCCCGAGCGTGACGAACTGCCCGAGCGGCTGGACAGCGTGCTGCGCGTGATCTACCTGGTGTTCAACGAGGGCTACTCGGCCTCGGCCGGCAGCACGCTCACCCGGCACGACCTGTCCACCGAGGCGATCCGGCTCGGACGGCTGCTCGTGGACCTGCTGGCCGAGCCGGAGGCCGTCGCGCTGCTGGGCTTGATGCTCCTGCACGAGTCGCGGCGGGCCGCGCGCACCTCGCCGCAAGGCGATATCGTCCTGCTGGAAGAGCAGGACCGCGGCCGGTGGAATCGCGAGCAGATCCTCGAGGGTCTTGCACTGGCGCGCCGGGCGCTGTCCGCACCGCAGGTCGGTCCCTATGCGCTGCAGGCTGCGATCGCTGCGGTGCACGCAGACGCGGCAAGCGCCGCGGCGACCGACTGGGCACGCATCGTGATGCTCTATGACCTGCTGCTGCGCGCCGAGCCTTCGCCCGTCGTCGAGCTGAACCGTGCGGTGGCGGTGGCAATGCGCGACGGTCCGGAAGAGGCACTCGCGCTCGTGGACGGGATTCTGGCGCGGGGCGAGCTGACCAACTATCACCTGGCGCACGCGACTCGCGCCGAGATGCTGCGGCGGCTGGACCGGCCTGCACAAGCCCGGGCTGCCTACCAGCGCGTGCTGGAGCTGGTGCGGCAGGAGCCCGAGCGCCGCTTCATCGAGCGCCGCCTGGCGCAGCTGCCCGGGTAACCGAGCTGCGCAGGCGGTGTCGATCTGGCGGCCTGCCAAACGACAAGCGTTGGCGATGACTCGATCGAGGAGAAACCCATGAACGTGGAGCCGTACCTGTTCTTCGAGGGGCGCTGCGAGGAAGCGCTCGAGTTCTACAAGCAGGCCCTGGACGCGGAAGTCACGATGCTGATGCGCTACCGGGAGAGTCCCGAACCGCCGCCGCCGGGAATGCTGCCGCCGGGCTCGGAGCACAAGATCATGCATGCGAGCCTGAACATCGGCGGGGCGACCGTGATGGCGTCGGACGGTTCGTGCGGCGGCAAGCCGGGCTTCCAGGGCTTCTCGATCTCGCTGGGACTCGCGAGCGAAGCCGACGCCCGCCGCTTCTTCGATGCGCTCTCCGACGGCGGCAAGGTCCGGATGCCGCTCGGGAAGACCTTCTGGTCGCCGTGCTTCGGCATGCTCGAGGATCGTTTCGGGGTGGGCTGGATGATCAACGTGCTGGCGTGAGCGGAGCGGACAGGATGCGATTCATGATGCTGATGATCCCCGGCGGCTACGAGAAGGCGCAACCGGGCACGACGCCGGACCCCGAGCGGGTGGTCGAGATGATGAAGTACAACGAGGCGCTGCAGAAGGCGGGGGTGCTGCTGTCGCTCGACGGGCTGCACCCGCTCTCCGCCGGTGCGCGCGTGTCGTTCTCCAACCGCAAGCCGACCGTGACCGACGGTCCCTTCGTCGAGGCGAAGGAGGTGATCGGCGGCTACTGGATGATCCGGGTGAAGTCGAAGGAGGAGGCCATCGAGTGGGCCAGGCGGTGCCCCGCCTCCGATAACGAGGTCATCGAACTGCGCCAGGTGTTCGAGATGGAGGATTTTCCGGCCGACGTGCAGGAGGCGGCGGCCGGGTTCGAGGAGCTGCAGAAGGCGGGGCAGGCGTCGAGGTAGAACCTGCAGGTGGCGCCATCGTCGGCAGCTGGAAGAGCGTGAGTCGAAGCTGCCGCCGTCGGTGCCCCGGGACGCGCCCGGAACGGGACGGTCGCCAAGGGCTTCACGTCACCGCAGCCCGGTCCGAACCGACGGGCCCGGTCAGAATTCCGCTCGAGGGGTTCAAGGTCGACCGGCATGTTGCCTGGGATGCCGGGCGGGTGTGGCGGGGCCGACGGGTGCGCAGTGCCGGCGGCGGGCCGCACGCCATCGGGATCCGCAGAACACTTTCACGGTCAACGCGTTAGGATTGCCCGGCGCGGCGCCACCGGCTGGCCTCGGCTTACCCCGGCGGGGCGCGTGGCCCCACCCGGGAGATCGACTCCCCATCCTGCAATCGTCGCGGCCGCGCCGCGCCGAGGTCACGATCTTTCGGGCACGCCGTGGCGCTCCCGCCGGCCCGGGTCTTGCTCGGGGCAACCCCGGGCACGATCGTTCGGCCGCCATCAGCCGGACAACCTGGAGGGTGGGACAGGCCCTCAACGCCGGTCTGACCCGGCGGGCGATGGCCAGCCTGCGCGCCGGGCGCCCGGCTTCGGAACGCCATGCAACTCAGCATACATCCCGTCAGCATCCGGTCTGCTCAAGAGCGTGATGAGTCCCGCTTCGAGGCGATGTTCGCCCAGGCCATGGTCGCCCTCGCGTACACGGACCTCGAAGGCCGCTTCATCGAAGCGAACCGGAAGCTGTGCGAGCTGCTTGGTTACACGGCGGAGGAGTTGCGCGGCCTCACCACATCCGAGTTGACCCACCCCGATGAGCGCGCGGAGCAGGAACGGCTCACCCGTAACCTGCTGGAGAGCAACCACACATCCATCAGCAGCGAGACCCGCTACTGCAGGCGGGACGGCGAGTTCCTGTGGATCCGCCGGACGGCGACCCTGCTGGTCGGGCTCCAACACAGCGAGCCCCGCCTGGTCCAGGTATTCGAGCAGACTGCCGAGCGCCGCGAGCTGGAAGAGCGGTTCCGCGCGACGTTCGATCATGCGTCCGTGGGGATCATGCACAGCTCGCTCGACCGTCGCATCCTCGCCGTGAACCGGAAGTTCTGCGAGATGGTCGGCTACTCCGCGGAAGAGCTTCAGCTCGGGTCGGTGAAGCGCCTGCACCACCCCGAAGATTCCGATGCCGACCAGGCCTTCGAGAAGCAGCTGGTCGCCGGAGAGATCGACAGCTTCTCGTTCGAGAAGCGCTACGTGCGCAAGGACGGCAGCGTATTCTGGGCGAATCGCCGGGTGTCCATGGCGAGGGACGAGCAGGGCCGGCCCAGGTACTTCATCCGCGTGATCGAGGACATCTCGGCGCGGAAGGAGGCGGAGTCGAAGCTCAAGTACGTGGCGCACCACGATGCGCTGACAGACCTGCCGAACCGGACCCTGATCCGCGAGCATCTGACCGCCGCGCTGGCGCGCTCGGCACGCAACGACCGGGGTCTCGCGGTGCTGTTCGTCGACCTCGATGGCTTCAAGCTCGCCAACGATACCTACGGCCATGAAGCGGGAGACCTGCTGCTCCAGACCGTCGCGAGCCGCATGCGGGCGCAGCTGCGCCAGGGCGATCTGGCGGGACGGCTGGCCGGCGACGAGTTCGTCGTGATCTGCGAAGATCTCGAGGATGAGGCGGGGATCTCGGGGCTCGCCCAGCGCATCAAGGATGCGCTGCGGCAGCCCGTCGCCTTTCGTGACACGCAGCTGGTCGTGACGGCGAGCATCGGCATCGCCATCGGTCACGGCAGCAGTCAGTCGGTGGATGGGCTGCTCGCGGCAGCCGATACGGCCATGTACGGGGTCAAGGGCAAGGGCGGCGACGGCTGGCAGTTCTTCTCGGACGCGCTGCAGACCCAGGCCCAGCAGCGCATCGCCATCACCCATGGCCTGCGCTTCGCCATCGAGCGCAACGAGCTCTATCCGCGCTTCCAGCCCATCGTTTCGGCGCAGAACGGGACGGTGGTGGGGGCAGAGCTGCTGCTGCGCTGGCGTTCAGCGGATGGCGATATATCACCTGCGATCTTCATTCCGATCGCCGAGATGACGCGTTCGATCCTGCCGATCGGGCGCTGGGTGTTCCGCGAAGGTTGCCGGGCGCAGACCGCATGGCGGCAGCGTTGGGGGGATCAGGCGCCGTATGTATCCGTCAACGTGTCGGCCCGGCAGTTGAGCGAAGAGACGCTCGTTCGCGATTTCACGGAGATCCTCCAGGCGACCGGGGCGGACCCGCACCGGATCCAGGTCGAAGTGACCGAAACGGCGCTCATGGGAGATGTCGAAGCCGGTGCCCGGGCCCTGGACGACCTCTCGCGCCTCGGGTTGCGCATCGCAATCGACGACTTCGGCACGGGATACTCCTCCCTGGCCCAGCTGACCCGGTTGCCGGTCAGCATCCTGAAGATCGATACCACGTTCGTCGCCGGCATGGAACAGGGCCGCGAAGGCCGGACCGTGGTCAGCGCCATCATCGGTCTGGGCCGGGCGCTGGGCCTGCAGCTGGTGGCCGAGGGCGTGGAAACCGCAGGCCAGCTGCTCGAACTGCGCGCGTTCGGATGCGACCTGTTCCAGGGCTACTATTTCCATCGTCCGCTCGACGAGGCGAGCTTCATCGCCGTGGTCGACGGCGAACTGGCGGACGGCAGCCCCGATCCGGTCACCGGCCGGTTGTCGCTCCCCGCGGGCGGGTAGTCACCGCCGCGACCCCGCGCTCGACGGGGGGGCGTTGAGTCATCCCTCCGCCCCGGGCGGCCACCCGGCCAAGTCGCGCGGCCACCGGGCGAGGAAGGCGCGATGGTGCCGCAGCAGGTCGTCGGCGCCATCATCCCGGGCCAGCTGTGAAGGGCGGAAGCCGGAGCGCACCTCCAGCACCCGCACCTGCCGCGCAGTCACGCTGAAGCGCACGCGCCACTCCTTCACCGAGAGCTGCAGACAATCTTCCAGCTGGCGGATGCGGCGATACGGATGGGGCGCCGGACCGAGCGCGAGCGTGGTCCGGATGCGCTCGCCGATCGCGAGCCCGGCGTGCGTCTCGATCCACGCGGCCTGCTCCGCGGCGAGCGGATCGAAGTCCACCGCATAAGCCCGCAGCGGATCTGACGGTCGACCGTCACCGGTGAGCGTGCGCCCTTCGTCCTCCAGCCAGCCGTTGCCCGCGTGCGGGTGCGCATCGGTGTAGGCAATGTAGGGCTTGAGGTCGAGCACCGGCGTGCCGTCCAGCATGTCCGCGTCGCGAATATGCAGCGTCAAGGCTTCGACGCGTTCCAGGCGCACCACCGACATTCCGATCGGGTTGGGTCGGTGCGGCGAGCGGGTCGCGAAGACGCCCTTGCGACCCGTCGTGCTTCGTGGCGGCAGCACCTTGGGCCGCCAGCCGGCGTTCTGGTGGAACCAGAACAGGACCCAGATCAACTCCCAGTGCGCGAGATCCTCGAGGGCGTGCTCGTAGTTGCGGCCCGGCAGCAGCTCGATCCGCGCCGGTGTGCCCTCCGCTGCCCGTGGCTGCCGTGCGGCCTGCACTTTCGTGGCCAGCGGGCTGTGCACGAATCCGATGGGGTCGAGTGCCAGGCGATCCATGTGCTGAACCCGCGTTGGAAACCCCTCGAGGGATCAAGCAGGGGGACGGTTGCCGCAGGCGCCGCATGATACTGTTCGCGACCGGCGCGGACAAGGCCGGCGATCCTGATCGATACGCTGCACTCGTCAGGGGTAGGCGAACGGCATCGGATAGGGCCGCCCGAACGCGCGTCCGGCACGCACGGTGTGCACCGGCTTGAGCCACCGGGCCCCTGTCCGCTGGTTGCCGCGCGTGTCCACGAAGCTTACCGGCTCTTCCACCAGTTCCAGCACTGCAATGTCGGCCGGCGCGCCGGGTCGCAGCGTGCCCAGGCCCTCCACCCTCCCGATGACCTGCGCAGGGGCTGCGCTCGCGAGGCCGATGACTTGCTCGAGGCTGAACCCGAGGTTGAGGAACTTGCTCATCACCCACGGCAGGTAGGGCATCCCCGGCGTATTCCCGCTCACCGCGTGGATGTCGCTGCTGATCGTGTCCGGCACCAGGCCCTGCTGGATCGCGGGCTCGGCGACGGTGTAGTCGAAGCTGCCGCCGCCGTGCCCCACGTCGATGATCACGCCGCGGCGCTTGGCCTCCAGCGCAGCCGGCAGGACCTTGCCGTTCTGCACGATGTTGTTGCCCGCACCGCTGTAGGTGTGCGTGAGGATGTCGCCGGGCCGCAGCAGGTCGAGCAGCACCGACAGATCTCCCGGTGCATCGCCGATGTGGCACATCACCCGCGTGCCCGGGCCGGCGCGCCCGGCCGCCGCGAGGGCCCGCCGCAGCGGCTCCAGCCCGTTGTTGCCGACGACGTTGCGCGAGATGCGCACCTTCAGTCCCAGCACGACATCGCGGTTCTCCGCGACTGTCTTCGCGGCCAGGTCGACTTCCTCGTAGTCGAGGTTGAGCCCCTCGCCGACCGGGAAGCCGGCCAGCCCGATGCTGGAGATGTGGACGAACGCGAAGATGCGCGTGCGGGACTGCGCCATGATGAAGTGGCGCAGCGCGGAGAAGTTGTTGCCCCCCGCATCCCCGGCCGAGACGCAGGTGGTGGTGCAGGTGTAGGGGACGAGCTCATCGGCCGGCAGCCCGAGCGCCGAGCCCTGCGGATAGACGTGCGCATGCAGGTCGACCAGCCCGGGCACGACCAGCTTGCCGGTCGCGTCGATGGCCTGCGCTGCGCGCTGCGGATCGATGCCGGGCTCGATGGCCGCGATGCGTCCCCAGCGGATCGCGACATCGCGCCGGCCGCGCAGGTTCTGCGCGGGGTCGATCACCTCGCCCCCGCGGATGAGCAGATCGACGCGCTCGTCCGCGAATGCACGCGGCAGCAAGTTGCATGCGGCGAGTGCGCCGACACCTCGGATGAAACCCCGCCGGCCGATCCTGACCATGTGCTCCTCCCTCGTTCGTGCCCGTGTAAGGTGCGGCGACATCCGCAATTCTTACCGTGGCTTAAGTGTGTTCTTGCGCGGACTCGACGGCACGCCTGCGCGTCCCGGGAAAGGCGCAGGCACCACATGATGCAGACTGCCCGGCAACGTTATGCACACTTCCTGCGGTTTGTCCATCGCATCGAATCCGAACATCCGGATGGGACAGATCGCGCAAGAAACGTCAATCCCCCTCTGGAAACGAGTGCGCAAAGTTTGAGCAGCCGAACAAACTGGCCTAGTGAATCGGGCCCTCGGGGGAGGTGCGCGCGCGTTACACACAGACTTATGCACAGCTTCTGTGGATTGCTGTGATGACGTCTGATGGTGACAGCGCTGCTGAAAACCTTGCAAGTCCGCAGGTTCGCGTCGCGATCCGCCGGACACGCGCAACCCGGTCGTGCCTGTCAAGCGCTGCGTGCGCTGCGCGACCGATTCCGGTTCACACACGCTGGCGCAGGCAGGCGCGTCGACTGCGCTACACTGCGCCCTCGCCAATGCCGGCATCCGAACCGAGGAGGAGCACATGCTGCTGGACGTCCGCATCTACACCTGCCGCCCGGGCACGATCAAGAAGCATCTCGCGCTCTACGAGCGCATGGGCAAGGGCCCGCAGACCCGCCACCTGGGCGAGCCGTTCGCCTACCTGGTCACCGAGACCGGCAACGTCAACCAGTACATCCACATCTGGAAGTACGCGGATGCCGCCGACCGCGCGAAGCGGCGCGCCGCCATGCAGGCCGATCCGGAGTGGCAGGCGTTCATGGAAGAGAGCGCGAAGCTGGGCGCCCTGGAAAGTCAGCAGAACCAGCTGATGACGCCGGTGTCGTTCTTTCCGCTGAAGTAGCGGCACAGCGTGGCCGGGCACTCGCAATGGGTGCCCGTCGACACCAGTTCTCCTGCGCAACCGTCCCGGCTGCCGCATCCAGCCACGCCCCGGTCCCGTATCTGCACAGGCGCGCGGCATGCGCGCTTCCGGGGAGGAGGCGAATGATCCGCTCACTGATCTGTTCGTTCGGGCTGCTGGCTGTAGCTGTGGCGCATGCCGGGGAGTGCACCCTGGCCAGCGCGCAGCACCGAACGGCGGTGCTGGAGTTGTATACCTCGGAGGGCTGCAGCAGCTGTCCTCCTGCCGATCGCTGGCTCGCCAGCCTCCGCAGCGGGGGTGTCGCCGCCGATCAGGCGGTACTGCTGGCGTTCCACGTCGACTACTGGAACCGCCTGGGGTGGCCCGACCGGTTCGCCAAGCCGGGCTTCTCGGAGCGTCAGCGTGCGGTGGCCGCGCGAGCCAGCCGTGGCATCGTCTACACGCCGCAAGTGCTGCTCGACGGCGTCGACTATCGCCGCAGGGGCGACCCGGCCGCGCTGCGCGAACTGTTGCGCAGCGTCAATGCCCGTCCGCCGGGCGCGACGATCACGGGGCGGATCGAACGCGTCCGGGACGCCGTGCACCTGGGCGGTGCGGTCCGGGCCAGCGAGCAGGGACCCGCGCGCGCGTTCGTCGCATTGTTCGAGAACGGGTTGTGGTCGCAGGTGCGCTCCGGCGAGAACGCTGGGCGGCGGCTGGAACACGATTTCGTCGTGCGCGAGCTCGCGGGACCAATCGCGCTGGACACGCGTGGTGTGGCCGAGCTGGACCTGCGCATCGCCGTGCCGGAGGATGCGGACGCGCAGCGCCTCGGGCTCGCGGTCTATGTCGAGCGGACCGCCGACGGCGACGTCCTGCAGGCCACGTCCATCTACCCGCTGACGCACTGCGGCGGATAGGCTTCTTCCGGCACGGCTGCCGGCCGCGACGTCAGCGCGCCATCCTGCATGGCCGACGCGCTGCTCCAGGTCGTGAGCCAGAATGCTGCGATGATCGCGGCAAGCACCAGTGCGAGCCGCAGAGCGCTGCGCAGTGCCAGTCCGCGGAACGCCTCGTGCTCCGGGTCGATCCTCCAATAGAGTGCGCGTTGCGCACCGCTGCCGGTTCGCATGCTAGTCTCCTTGGGTTGGCTGCCATTGCTGCAAGTCCAGCGAGCAGCGTGCCGGCGGAGCGCGGATGTGCGCCGCTGCTGCTCCAGGAGCTGCCGAATGTTCGTAATGTCCCGCGGCCGGATCCGGCTGCCCGTACTGTCCGTACTATCCGTGCTCGTCGGCGCGGCCGTCCTGTCGGCCGGTTGCGCGAGCAACATCAAGGCGCAGTGGACCGATCCCCAGTTCGCCCACCGTCCGTTGCGGGGTGCGAGCGTGTTCGTGCAGTGCGAGGCACGCGAGACCGCCGTGCAGCGCATCTGCGTAGAGCAGATGAGCGAGCAGTTGCGCACGGTCGGGGCGGTGCCTGTCGTGCCGGACCAGGGGGCGGGTCAGGGGTCGCCGGCAGAAGCCGATGCTGCCTCCGAGCGGGAAGCCGCCCGCCAGGCAGGCGCGCAGGCACTGCTGACGGCGAAACTCGCACCCGGGCCCGCGGTCGCCGCATCCCGCCCGCAGATCGGCTTCGGGATGGGCAACTGGGGCGGCAACGTCGGCACCAGCGTCGGCGTGTCCGTCCCGGTCGGGCAGGAGCGCGTGAACACGGCCTATACCGCGGATATGGTGCTCACCGATGTCGCGAGCGGGAAGGTGATGTGGACCGCCAACGTCCAGACGCCGGCGTCGCGGGACGTGAATGCACAGGTCGCCGAGCTGGCGAAGAGCGGACTGGAGGCGGCGCAGAAGGCGGGCGTCTTCTGAATCTCCGCCCAGAACTGCGTTGACCGCTCGGCGCGGCACCCCTACGGCTGCAGCACCACCTTGGTGCAGTGGTCCTCCTTGTGCAGGAACTTGCGGTAGCCCTCGGGCGCCTCGTCCAGTCGCATGTGGTGCGAAATCACGAAGCTGGGGTCGATCTCGCCGCGCTCGATGCGCTCCAGCAGCGGCTTCATGTAGCGCTGCACGTGGCACTGGCCGGTCTTCATCGTGAGCGAGCGATTCATGAACGAGCCCATCGGAAACTTGTCGATGAAGCCCCCGTACACGCCGATCACCGAAACCGTGCCGCCGTTGCGGCAGGCCATGATCGCCTGCCGCAGCGCGAATGGTCGGTCAGTCTCCAGCATCAGCATCTGCTTGAAGCGGTCGTAGGCGTAGAGCGGACCGGGGAAGTGGGCCTCGCTGCCGACCGCGTCGATGCAGGCGTCCGGGCCGATGCCTGCGGTGAGGTCCATCAACGTGTCGTAGACGTCATGCTCCTCGTAATCGATGGTGTCGGTGGCGCCGGCCTTGTCGCGCGCCATGGCCAGGCGGTCCCCGAAGCGGTCGATGCCGATCACGCGCTCCGCGCCGAGCAGTTTCGCGCTGGCGATGGCGAACTGGCCGACCGGCCCGCAGCCCCACACGGCGATGGTGTCGCCCGGCTGGATGTTGCACATCTCCGCGCCCATGTAGCCGGTCGGGAAGATGTCGGACAGGAACAGCACCTTGTCGTCGGGCATGCCCTCGGGGATCTTCAACGGGCCGACGTCGGCGAACGGCACGCGCGCGTACTCGGCCTGCCCGCCGGCGTAGCCGCCCATCATGTGGGAGTAGCCGTAGATGCCGGCCGGCGAGTGACCCATCAGCTTCTCGGCCATCCAGGCGTTCGGGTTCGAGTTCTCGCACAGCGAGTACGCGCCGGCCTTGCAGGGCAGGCAGGCGCCGCAGGCAATCGGGAACGGCACCACCACCCGGTCGCCCACGCGCAGGCTCTTCACCTCGCGCCCGACCTCCACGACCTCGCCCATGAATTCGTGGCCCAGCACGTCGCCCTTGTGCATGGTGGGGATCATGCCGTCGTAGAGATGCAGGTCCGAGCCGCAGATGGCGGTGGAGGTGATGCGCACGATCGCATCGCGCTGGTTGAGGATCCTGGGCTCCGGAACCTGCTCGACGCGCAGGTCGTGCTTGCCGTACCAACAGTTCGCTCGCATGGGAATGCTCCGCAGGAAGGTGAAGGGCAGGGCTCTACTGCGCGACCGGCGCGCTCTCCGGTGGCCGCGCGGCGCGCTGCCACATCTGGCCTGCGCCTTCGAGTGCGGCATCCGAGCGCACGATCTCGCCGGTCTCGATGATCTGCTTGAAGCGGCGCAGGTCGTCGTAGATCTGCTGCTCGGGCGCCTGGTTGAACAGCGCCGCCACCGCCTTGCCTGCCATGCCTCCCGGCGGACCGTACTGCATCTCGACCCGCACCTCGCTGCCGCGGCCGCCGGGGCGCGCGCGGAACCGCACCACCCCCGAGTTGCCGACGTCGGCGCCCTCCAGCGAGCGCCAGGCGAGGTGCTCGTTGGGACGGTCCTCGGTGATCTCGGCGTCCCATTCGATCCGTGTTCCCGCAGGACCCCTGGTCACCCAATGGGATTGGCGCTCCGAGGTCTGACGCACGGACTGCAGGTGCAGCATGAAGCGCGGGAGGTTCTCGAGATCGCGCCAGAAGCGGTAGAGTTCCTCCGGTGAGCGGTTCACGGCGATGCTGTGCGTGAGCCTGATTGCGCCATCCGGCGTGAGTGCGCCGGTCTCCCTGCTTAGCGCCTGCGCGCAGTGCACGTCGAGCGCGGTGACCGCCACCACATTGGCCATCGCGAACGCGACGCCGGCCTTGTTGGTGCGCGGCGAGGCCGCCATCAGCCCCAGCGCCGCGATGTCCATCGCGTCGCCCGCCACGCGCGACCACACCCCGGCGGCCGGCCGCTTGCCGCCGCCGAGAATGGAGACGCCTGCCGCCAGCTCGCGCAGGCCGAACAGGCGGATCACGCCCGTGTGCCGGCCGGTGCCGCCACACAGCCGGGCGACGGCGTAGGGCATGAGCACTTCGGCCAGACCCAGTCCGATGCTGAACCAGCCGAGGCCGCGGGCCAGCTGGTGCGGGTCGGCATTGCGCACTGCCGAGGGCATCGGTCCGGAGCGTCGTCCGGTTTCCTGGTCCAGCCGGGAAGCCGGCCCGCGCCGCCCCATCCCGAACCGGTTCTGCAGCTCAGTCGCTTGCATCGCGTGCCTCTCTCCGTAGTGGATGGATCACGGAGTGCGGCACGGGGCATGCCGGGTTGGGGTCCCGCGACCGGTCAGGACGTTCCTAGGAACTGCACGAGAGCATCGAGCAGCCGGCGCGCGTGCGCGCCCAGTCCGGACGCCGCTGCGCGAACTGCTCGCGCCCCGGCTGCTCGTCGTAGGGCCGGCGCATCACGTCGAGCAGTTCCTGCACGCCGGCAGTGTCGCCCTGCTCGGCGCGATCGATGGTCTGCTGGGCGAGGTAGTTGCGCAGCACGTAGCGCGGGTTGGCCGCGTTCATGCGCGCACGTCGCTCGGCCGGATGCCAGGCGTCCTGCTGCACGCGGGCGGCGTACTGCGCCAGCCAGGCGTCGAGCTGGGGCGCGAAGCGCTCGCGCTTCGATGCGTCGTAGAAGGCTGCCTGCAGCGGGGCGGGCGAGGGCGCCTCGGGATCGACGTCCGCGAGCCCGCGGAAGAACAGGGTCATGTCCACCTCCGCGGCTTGCAGAAGACCGTAGAGCGCGTCCATGCGCTCGCCGTCGCCGTCCTGGAATGCGCGCAGACCGAGCTTGGCGGCCGAGAATTCGCGGTCGGCAGCGTTGAATGCGTCGACGTAGCGCTGCAGCCCTGCCTGCAGCGGCTCGGTGGATGCAAAGGCGGGTACCAGCGCGTTGCCCAGCTGCGCGACATTCCAGTAGGCGATCTGCGGCTGCTGGCCGAAGCGGTAGCGGCGCGTGCCGGCGTCGGTGGTGTTGGGCGTCCAGTCCGGGTCGAAGTCGTCGATCCATCCGTAGGGACCGTAGTCGATGGTGAGCCCGAGGATCGACATGTTGTCGGTGTTCATCACGCCGTGGACGAAGCCTACGCGCATCCAGTGCGCGACCATGCGGGCCGTGCGCTCGCAGACCTGGCCGAACCACTCCGCGCGCACGGACTCGTCGAGGGGGCCCGGACGCCCTTCGACCAGCTCGGGATAGTCGCGGCGGATGGTGAATTCGATCAGCTGCTCCAGCAGCGGCACGTCGCCGCGCGAGGCGGGCAGCTCGAAGTTGCCGAAGCGGATGAACGAGGGCGCCACCCGGCACACCACGGCGCCGGGCTCCGCGCGCGGCCGGCCGTCGTAGAACATGTCGCGGATCACCTGTTCGCCGGTGGCCACGAGGCTGAGCGCGCGCGTGGTCGGGACGCCCAGGTGGTGCATCGCCTCGCTGCACAGGAACTCGCGGATCGAGGAGCGCAGCACGGCGCGGCCGTCGGCCGTGCGCGAGTAGGGAGTGAGGCCGGCGCCCTTGAGCTGGAGCTCCCAGCGTTGCCCGCTCGCGTTGAGGATTTCACCCAGGGTGATCGCCCGCCCGTCGCCGAGCTGGCCCGCCCACTGTCCGAACTGGTGCCCCCCATAGTTCGCGGCGTAGGGCTCCATGCCCTCGACCAGGGCATTGCCGCCGAACACCTCGGCGAACCGCGTGGACCCGATCTCGCGCGCGTCGATCCCGAGCAGGGCGGCGACTTCCGGGGACCATGCGACGAGGCGGGGTTGCGCGACCGGCGTGGGCTGCACGCGGGAGTAGAGCGCCCCGTGCACCTGGCGGCGCCGCGGTCCAGTCTCGGCATCGCCGGGAAGGTGGCGGACGAAGGTGTTGTCGAAGCACAGGTCGTGCATGGCTATCGAGGCAGCGTTGAGGTTCCGGGTTGAGGGGCAATCCATCCGCAGCATGCGGCGGGCGGCAGCAATGATCTGATCTGACAACGAGAATGCGGGACAGTTTCAGTGTGCCAACAGCGGCGGGCGCACCGCTCATGGCGCCGCAGGGGCAGCCACAGCCGCTGCGCCCGTCCCGGGCGATTGCCGTAGTATCTCGCGCAGGCCTTCGGCGCGGAAGCACCCATGTACATCCCGCAGCACTTCGACGAGCAGCGCCCGGAAGCGCTGCACGAGCTCATCCGCTCCCACCCGCTGGGAGCGCTG
This sequence comes from uncultured Burkholderiales bacterium, assembly GCA_964523885.1. Classification (GTDB taxonomy): domain Bacteria; phylum Pseudomonadota; class Gammaproteobacteria; order Burkholderiales; family SHXO01; genus SHXO01. Next base: position 17,314 of record CAZFYX010000020.1, read on the forward strand.
GTGGTCAACGGTCCGCAGGGGCTGGACGCCAACCACATTCCCTTCCATCTCGACCCGGACGCCGGCGGGCAGGGTGCGCTGCTGGCCCACATCGCGCGTGCGAATCCCCTGTGGCAGGAAGCCAAGGACGGCGGGGAGGTGCTGGTGATCTTCCGGTCCGAGGACGCGTACGTCTCCCCGAACTGGTATCCGAGCAAGCACGAGACGCATCGGCAGGTGCCGACCTGGAACTACCGCGTCGTGCACGTGCACGGCCGGCTGCACATCCGGGACGACGAGCGCTTCGTCCGGGGCGTCGTGGCGCGCCTGACACGGACGCACGAGAGCCAGACCGGCGACGAGAGGCCGTGGAAGATGACCGACTCCTCCGAGGACTACATCGCCCAGATGCTCGCGGCGGTGGTCGGCATCGAGATCAGCATCGACAGGATGGTCGGCAAGTCGAAGCTGAGCCAGAACCGCGAGGAACGCGATCGCACCGGGGCGGCGCAGGAGCTCGCGAAGCGAGGCCGGCACGAAAGCGCAACCGCGATGCTCGCGGTGAACGCCAAGCGGTCCTGACCCGGGACAACTGCCCGATGCCGCGAAGCGGCCGAACGCCGGTCTTGACAGCTGGATCAGTCCGCGCCTCGCGCGCGAGGGGTTGAGCGTTCATGCCATCCGGAACGGCGAAGGGCCGGCAGGTCCTGCTGGCATAATTGCGCCTTCACGGAAAACGACAAGGGGGAGGAAGAATGGCCAAGCTCACCGGCTTCATCGGCCTGGGCAACATGGGCCAGGGCATGGCGCTCAACCTGCAGCGCAAGGGGTTTCCCCTGGTGGCGCACGACGTGCGGCGTGAGCCGGTCGACGCGCTCGTTGCGGCAGGCGCACAGGACGGCGGATCCGTCGCCAGCGTGGCACACGCGGCCGACGTCGTGATCACGATGCTGCCCGGATCGCCGGAGGTCGAGGCGGCCGTCCTCGGTCCCGACGGGATTCGCGAGAACGGCCGGCCGGGACAGCTCGTGATGGACATGAGCACGGTTGATCCCGAGACCACCGACAAGCTCGCGCGCCAGCTCGCCGAGGCGGGCATGCGCTTCGTCGATGCGCCCGTCGGGCGGCTGGCGAGCCATGCCTGGGCGGGTGAGAGCCTGTTCATGGTGGGCGCCGCGCCGGAGGACTTCACCCAGGTCAAGCCGCTGCTGCAGGCGATGGGGACCACCATCCATCACTGCGGCGCCGCCGGCACCGGCATCCGCACCAAGCTGGTCAACAACTTCCTCGCCATCGGCCTGTGCCAGATGAACGCGGAGGCGCTCACCCTGGCGCAACGCTTCGGGCTCGACCTGGCCACCACGCTGGAGGTGCTCCACGGCACCACGGCCACGAACGGCCAGCTCAAGCTCAACTACGCGAACAAGGTGCTCAAGGGCGACACCGAGCCCGGCTTCAAGATCGCGTTGGCGCACAAGGACATGTCGCTGATCGTGAATGCCGCCAATGCTGCGAAAGTGCCGATGCCGCTCGCGGCGGCGGCGCGCGAGTCGCTCTCGATGGCGCGGGCGAGCGGCTACGACGAGAAGGACTTCTCGGCCCTGCTGGACCACTGGTGCGAGCGTGCCGGGGTCGGCCAGGTTCGCCTGAAGGGAGTGCATCGGTGAGCACGACATTCCAGTTCGCCGCCAACGACTGGCGCGCCGACATCTACGCGGCGCTCAAGCGCCAGACGGTCGCCCAGATGTGCTACGTGCCCGATGCGGGCCACGCGTCTCTCATCAAGGCGCTTCACGCTGATCCGGAGGTGAAGGTCACCGTGCTGACCACCGAGGAGGAGGGCGTGGCGCTGCTGGCCGGCGCGGACCTCGGTGGCGAGCGTGGGGTGCTGCTCATGCAGTCCTCCGGCGTGGGCAACTGCGTTAACATGTTCTCGCTGCTGAAGAGCTGCGGCTTTCCCTTCGTCACCATCGTGACGATGCGCGGGGAGTGGGCGGAGTTCAATCCGTGGCAGGTGCAGATGGGGCAAGCCACCCCTGATACGTTCACGCGCGCCGGCTTCCTGGTCTATCGCGTGACCGATCCGGCGGATGCCGGTCCGGTCACCGAAGCCGCGGTGCGCATCGCCTACGACAGCAGCCAGCCGGTGGCCGTGCTGCTCTCCCAGCGCCTGATCGGCGCGAAAGTTTTCTGAGGAGGCCGCCATGCTCGATCGGCGCCAGACCGTCGCGGCCCTGCTCGCGAACCGTTCCAACGACCTGCTCGTGGTGTGCGGGCTGGGTTCATCCACCTACGACGTCGCCGCGGCGGGCGATCATGCGCTGAACGTCTACACCTGGGGCGCGATGGGCGGTGCGCTGAGCATCGGCCTGGGGCTGGCGCTCGCGCAGCCCGGCAAGCGCGTGCTGGTGATCACCGGCGACGGAGAGATGCTCATGGGGCTGGGCAGTCTGGCCACAGTCGGCGCGAAGGCGGTGCAGAACCTCGCCGTCGCCGTCCTCGACAACGAGGCGTTCGGCGAGACCGGTGGGCAGCGCAGCCACACCGCGTTCGGCATCGACCTCCCGGCGGTCGCGCTCGCATGCCGCTTCCGCGAGGCCCGTACCGTGCGCACGATGCAGGAGGTCGGAGGGCTCCGCGAATTGCTGCTGGGCGCGCCCGGGCCGGTGCTGGGCGTGGTCAAGGTCGCGGCCGGCGAGATGGCACGCGTGCTGCCGGAGCGCGACGGGCACGCGATCCGGCGCCGCTTCCGTGATGCGCTGCTCGCCTGATCGCCCCTACTTGTTCTTCATCCGGTAGTTCAGCAGCCCCGCGTCGCCCTTGGGCGGGTGGGCGCGGATGCCCTCCTCGTTCGGCTCGGTGCCCCAGCCCGGCCGGTCCGGCATCACCAGGCAGCCGTCCACGAACTGCGGGACGTGAGTGAACAGCTCGTGGTCCCACGGCAGCCGGTCGATGTCGGTCTCCATGATGCGCAGGTTCGGCACCGCCGCCGAGAAGTGCGCGTTCATCATCGTGCAGAGGTGGCCGTAGAAGTTGTGCGGGGCGACGTTCACCTCGTGCGCCTCGGCCGCCGCGGCGATCTTCATCGACTGCCACACCCCGTTCCAGGGTGTGTCGATGATCGCGACGTCCATCGCCTGCTCGCGGAAGTAGGGAAGGAACTCGCGCAGGCCCAGCAGCGTCTCGCACGAGCTCACCGGGTGCGGGCTCTGGCGACGGATGTAGCCCAGCGCCTCCGGGCTGTAGCTGTCGATCTCGACCCAGAACATGTCGAGGTGGGCAATCTCGCGCAGGATCTTGACGTAGCCCTCGGTCTTGGCGTTGAAGTTGAGGTCGAGCAGGATGTCCATGTTCGACCCCGCGCCGTCGCGCAGCGCCTCCAGGTGCATCACCAGATTGCGCAGCACGTCGCGCTCGACGTTGATCTCCGGTGCGAACGGGACGCCGAAACCCGGCCGCCAGCCGGTGGCGTTGTGGCCGTTCTCGTCGTACAGGAAGATGTTGGTCTTGAGCGCGGTGAAGCCCTTCTCGCGCACTTCCTGCCCGAGCGCCTTCACGCCGTCGAGGTCGGTGATCTCGGGCTTGTAGTACTTCGGGTGGTTGATGCGCCAGGTCGCGCAATGCGACCAGTAGACGCGGATGCGGTCGCGGATCTTCCCGCCCAGGAGCTCGTAGACCGGCACGCCCAGGCCCTTGGCCTTGGCATCGAGCAGGGCATTCTCGATCGCACCCATGGCGAGCGCGACGACACCGCCGGCTGCAGGCCGGGTCGCGCAGTAGAGCTCGGCGTAGATGCGCTCGTGCGCGCTGACCGGCTGGCCGACGATGCGGGCGGCCATGCGGTCGATCACGGCGCCCACGCCCGGTGCGCCGAAGCCTTCGTCGAACTCGCTCCAGCCGACGATGCCGGTGTCGGTGGTGAGCTTGACGAAGTGGTAGTTGCGCCAGCCCGCGTCGCAGGACAGGCGCTCGATGCGCTCGACTTTCATGGTCTCCTCCCGTGGTTCTGGTTCCCTCTGCTCAGGAGAGGGTTTCAAAGGCGATTGGCCGCAAGGACGCAAAGGCGCAGGGAACAGCCGCAAGGAGCTCCGTCGTGCTCTCCTTTGCGGTTCGCTTTGCGCCTTTGTGGCTGCGCAGCAGGCAGCAGGCAGTAGTCAGAACGGCTCCTTGTACGGCCGCAGGTCGATCTCCTGTGCCCACGCGCTGCGCGGCTGGCAATGCAGGTGCCAATAGGTTTCGGCGATCGCGTCGATCTCCAGCAGGCCATCCTCGCCGCGCTGCTCGAGGATCTGCGGATTGCGGCTCACCAGGCGCTCGCCCAGGATGCCGCCGTCGATCACGACGTGCGCGACGTGGATGCCGAGCGGTCCGTACTCGCGCGCCATGCTCTGCGAGATCATGCGCAGGCCGGCCTTGGCCGCGGCGAAGTGGGCGAAGCCCGGCCTGCCGCGCAGGCTGGCCGATGCCCCGGTGAACAGCACCGTCCCGCGCCCCAGCGGCACCAGGCGTCGCGCGGCTTCACGGCCAACGAGGAAGCCGCCGAAGCAGCATACCCGCCAGTACTCCTCGAACTGCGCCGCGGAGAGCTCGCGGAAATCGAGCCGGCGGTTGTTCCCGGCGTTGTAGATCACCACGTCCGGCAGATCGAGGTCGGTGCGCGCCTCGAAGGCGAGCTCGAACAGCCGCAGCACGTCCTCCTCGCTGGTGGTGTCCGTGATCACGGGCTCGGCGCTGCCGCCGGCCCCGCGGATCGTCTGCACCACCTGCTCGATCCTGTCGGGCGTCCGCCCGGCCACGAAGACGTGATGTCCCCCGGCGGCGAAACGCCGGGCCACCGCGGCGCCCAGACCCTGTTCGGCACCAACCCCGACGACGATTGCACTCGGGCGTTTCATGCAGCGGCACCCCTCCTCATGCCTTGACCAGCGCCGGCTTGCGCGCGAACCACGGACGCGCAGCCTCCAGCTGCGCACCGAGGCGGAACAGGGTGGCTTCGTCGCCGTAGCGTGCCACCAGCTGCACGGCCAGCGGCAGACCGTCCGCGGTGTGGCCCAGCGGCAGCATCAGCCCGGGCTGGCCGGTGAGGTTGAACCAGACGGTGAACGGCGAGAACGCAAACACGCGCTGCCAGTACTCGTCGACGTCGTCCATCATCATGTCGAGCCAGCCGAGCTTCACCGGGGGAACGGCCAGCCCGGGCGTGAGCAGCACGTCCCAGTCGGCGTGGAAGGCCGCCATTTGCCGTCCGAGGCGGTGCATGGTCTGCGTTGCGCGGGCGTATTCCGCGCCGGTCACCTTCTCGCCCAGCTTCGCGGTGAGCCACGTGATGCGCTCGACCTCGCCCTCGCGCGCGGAGCGGCCGGCGGTCGGATGGCTGCCCAGGTTCACGATGGTGTTGGCGGAGGCGAGCGTGAGGAACGTCGGCACCACGGCTGCCCCATCGACCTGCGGATTTCGCTCCTCGACGCGGTGGCCGAGCTCCGAGCACAGCTTCACCGTGTCGGCCAGCACGCGCAGGCACTCCATGTCGATCTTCGCGCCGTTTGGCGCCGCCGCGGTCCATGCGATCCGCAGCGAGCCCGGATGCGACTGCACCTCCTCGGCGTAGGGGCGGGCAGGCGCAGGCGCGACATAGGGATCGCCCGGCCCGGCGCCGCGGGTGGCATCGAGCAGGGCCGCGCTGTCGCGCACGGTCAGGCTGACGGCGTGCTCGGTGGACACGCCGCCGAGGCCCTCGCCGGCGAACGGCGCGAAGGTGTTGCGGCTGCGCGTGGGTTTGAGTCCTACCAGGCCGCAGCACGCGGCGGGAGCGCGGATGGAGCCGAAGCCGTCGGAGGCGTGTGCGAGCGGCAGCATGCGTGCGCCGACGGCGGCCGCCGCGCCGCCGCTCGATCCGCCCGAGATGCGGGTGGGGTCCCAGGGATTGCGCGTGGGCCCGTAGAGCTGCGGCTCGCAGGTGAGCGAGAGACCCAGCTCGCAGGTGTTGGTCCGGCCGAAGATCACCAGGCCCGCCCGCTTCAGCCGCTTGACCTGCTCGCTGTCTGCGCCGGCGGGCGGCGTGTCGGCGAAGAACTTCGAGCCGCGCGTCATGCGCACGCCTTCCACCGGGGAGGTGAGGTCCTTCATCAGGAACGGAACGCCGCGGAAGGACCCCTCGGGCAGCCCCGCCGCGATGGCCTGGCGTGCGTAGTCGTAGAGCTTCATCACCACCGCGTTCACCGCCGGGTTGCGCGCCTCCACCCGCTCGATTGCACAGTCGAGCAGCTCGGCGGGGGACACCTCGCCCTTGCGCACCAGCCGTGCCAGGCCCAGCGCGTCGTAGTCCTCGTACTCCCTGAAGGTCGCCACGTCGTCTCCTCTCCGGCGGGCATTGTGCCATTCCCGGTGCAGGAAGGCCTTCATCCTGCCGTACCGCGCATTAGTGATACCCTCGCGGCTCGTTCGACAAGGACAGCCATGAGCGATTCCGTTTTCGACTATGCCCGGGTGCTGCGCCCGGACCTGCCGGCCGCCGCGGTGCGCTGGACCGGCTATCCGAAGTACAACTTCGTCGGGGGACACAACGACGAGGCCAGCGTGCCGGTGGATGACCTGATCGCCGCTGCCGCGAGTGTCCTGAAGCGCGAAGGCAGCACGCTCGCGATGTACGGGCTGCACAGCGGCCCGCTGGGCTATCGCAAGCTGCGCGAGTTCGTGGCCAGCAAGGTCGCCCGCGATGCCGGCATCACCTGCTCTCCCGACGAAATCCTGCTGACCTCGGGCTCGCTGCAGGGGCTGGACCTGGTGAACGCAGTGTTCGTGGCGCCCGGCGATACGGTGATCGTCGAGCAGGCGACCTACGGCGGCGCGATCACACGCCTGAACCGGGCCGGGGCGAAGATCGTCGGCGTGCCGGTCGATGGCGACGGGCTGAGCCCCGACGCGCTGCAGCAGGCGCTGGAGCAACTCCGCGGCAAAGGCATCGTGCCGAAGTACATCTACACCATCCCCACGGTGCAGAACCCGACCGCGACCGTGATGAGCGAAGGGCGCCGCGCGCGGATCCTCGAGCTGTCGCGCACCTACGGCGTGCCGATCTTCGAGGACGAGTGCTACGCCGACCTCACCTGGGAGGGCCGCCGCCCGCCCGCGATCTATTCCATGGACAGGACCGGGCGGGTGGTGCACATCGGCTCGTTCTCCAAGACCGTTGCGCCGGCGCTGCGGCTGGGCTACCTGATCGCGCCGTGGCCGCTGATGAGCCGCGTCCTCAGCGTGAAGTCGGACGCCGGCTCCGGTGCCCTGGAGCAGATGGTGCTGGGCGAGTACTGCGAGACCCACTTCGAGCCGCACGTACGCGCGCTGCGCGTGACGCTGCGGCGCAAGGTCGATGCATTGATCGGCGCCCTGCGCGATCGCTTCGGCGCCGAGGCCCGGTTCGAGTACCCGGCCGGCGGCATCTTCCTCTGGGTGACCCTGCCGGACCGCGTCGACACGACGAAGCTCGCGCAGGTCGCCTTGCAGGCGGGCGTTGCGATCAATCCCGGCGCGGAGTGGATGACCGACGCAGAAGCCGGCCGCAAGCGGCTGCGCATCTGCTTTGCGCATCCGACCGAGGAGGTCCTGCGCGAAGGCACGGCACGGCTGGCGGAGATCTGCCACCGCGAGTTCGGGGTGCCCGCGCGCGAGGCGCAGGAGCACCGGTAGCACCCTCGCATCGGCACTTTGCTGGCCGGCCCGCGCCGGGCCAGGTCACTGCACGATCGGATCGGGGCGTTGCGCGGACGAGTGATCGCTGCCCGGCGGATGGCGGGCAGGATCCTCGATCTGCGCGCGCCACAGGGCTTCTGCGGCCGCAGGCGGCAGGGCGGGGTGCCACAGGAAGCCCTGGCCCTGGTCGCAGCCGAGGGCGAGCAGCTGGGCCCGCACGGCCTCGGTCTCGATGCCCTCGGCCACGGTCACGATCCCGAGCGTCGCCGCCATCTGCACGATGGCACGCACGATTGCATCGTCGTGGCTGCTGCGGCCGATCCCCAGGATGAACGAGCGATCGATCTTCAGGCGCTCGATCTGGAACTGGCGCAGGTAGCCGAGGTTGGAGTAGCCGGTGCCGAAGTCGTCGATGGCGAGCAGCACGCCCTGCGCCGCGAAATCGTGCAGCGCGCGGGCGGCGTCGGAGCCGTCGTCGACCAGCAGCGACTCGGTGATCTCCAGCTCCAGCGCGCCGGCCGGCAACCCGGTGCGTTTCAGCACGTCGCGCAAGGTCTCGGCGAACCGGCTGCGGCGCATCTGCACCGACGACACGTTCACCGAGACGCTGAGCTCGGCCATGCCTGCATCGCGCCAGGCGCGCGCCTGCCGGCACGCCGATTCCAGCACCCAGGCCCCGAGCGGGACGATGAGTCCCGAGCGCTCCGCCAGGGGGATGAAGCGCCCGGGCGACACGTCCCCCAGCTCCGGGTGATGCCAGCGCAGGAGCGCCTCGAAGCCGACCACGCGGCCGGAGCGCAGGTCGTACTGCGGCTGGTATGCGAGGTGGAAATCGGTGCCCGCGGCGAGGCTCGCACGCATCGCCATGTCCATGCGCAGCTGGTCCTCGATCGCCGTCTGCAGCTGCACATCGTAGAACCGGAAGCCGTGCCGGCCGGCCTGCTTGGCCTGGTACATGGCGAGGTCGGCATGCTTCACCAGCTCGTCGAATCCGACCGCATCGTCCGGGAAGATGACCACCCCGATGCTGGCCCCGGTCGGCACCTGATGACCGTCCAGCTCGAACGGCTGCGCGAGCGCGTCGACGATCTTGGTCGCCACCCGCGATGCGCCCTCGCGGGTGGCCAGGCCGGCGAGCAGCACGAGGAACTCGTCGCCGCCGAACCGGCACAGCGTGTCCGTCTCCCGCAGCAGGGCTGCCAGGCGTTGCGCGACCGCCTGGAGCAGGCGGTCGCCCATCGGATGCCCGAGGGTGTCGTTCACGACCTTGAAGTCGTCCAGATCCAGATACAGCAGCGCCACGTACTCCCCGTTGCGCCGGGCCGCAGCGCTGGCCACGGCGAAGCGGTCTTCCGCGATGGCCCGGTTGGGAAGCCCGGTGAGGGCGTCGTGGTAGGAAAGGTAGCGGATCCGCTCCATGCCCGCGCGCACCTGCTGGTTCTCACGATCCGCTCGCTCCAGCGCGCGGCGCAGGTCGCCGGCGAGCCAGAGCACCACCAGGGCGATCACGACCAGGATGGAGAGGTGATCCATCGCGTCGCTCCAGGTGAGCGTCGGGACCGGATTGACGTACCAGCCGGTCAGGTTCGCCGCGGCGAGCGTGACCACGTTGGCCACCATGGCGACCAGGATCGCGATCACCGTCCTCGAATGCCCGAGCATGGCCCCCATCAACAGGACGCCGGGATAGGCCGCGAGCGCCGGGTCGTGGAGGCCATCGGCGGCCCACATCAGGGCGGACAACCCCGCGGTCATGGTCCACAGCACGATCTGCACGGCAGCCTCGAGGTGGCGCAAGTGCAGGGCCAGGCAGCCGACGCCCAGGCAGGCGATGGTCGCGACCAGGAAGGCGTTGACGTACCAGGGGGCGCTGCCGACGTTGACGGCCAGGCTCAGCGCCACCGCGACCATGGTGAGCAGGGCGAGGTTGCGGACCCTACGCACCCGAAGGGCGGTGCGCCCTGTCGCGGGGGCCGGTGGTTCCGGGACGCTCGGCCCGGATGCATTGTCCGGGCTGGAGGGAAATTGCGCGTTCTGCAAGGTTCGAGGCGGGGAGGGGCGGTCTCGAGATTGGCCGTTTCGGCACAGATGGTTATCGGAGGTGCGGCGCAACACTTGAGCGGCCTGCCCGGCGGCCGCGGGGCGGCGCAGGCCCCGCTGCGCTGGGCTGTCGTCCGACCGGCTGTGCCCGGGGCCGCGCACCGACCCGCGGGCAAGGTCCGAATGGCGCTACACTGACTTAGCGCCGCCCGGGGATCTGCCCCCGTGGCAGGGACGCGTCGACCACGGAGGCGACCAGCCATGCTCACCCGCCGCAAGCTGCTTGGTGGAGCATTCACCGCAGGAATCCTGATGCACAGCCGTATCGCACTCTCCAAGGCGTCACAGCCGTCCACGCCCGTCGACTTCGAGGTGCCGCCAGGCGCCTGCGACTGCCACACTCACATCCACGGCGACCCGGCCGACTTTCCGTACTTCCCGGGACGGGTCTATACCCCGGAGACGGCCCTGCCCGCGGAGATGGCTGCGCTGCACCAGGCGCTGCACATCCAGCGCGTGGTGATCGTGACGCCCAGCGTCTACGGCACGGACAACTCGGCGACCCTGTACGGCATGCAGGCACGCGGTCGCGATGCGCGCGGCGTTGCGGTGATCGGTGACGACACCCCGGAGAGCGAGCTCGATGCGCTCGCCGCCGCCGGGGTGCGCGGGATCCGGATCAACCTCGCGACCGCGGGCGTGGACGACGCGTCGATCGCGCGCCAGCGCTTCCAGCGCGCGGCGGAGCGCGTGCAGCGCCGCAACTGGCACGTGCAGATCTACACCCATACGCCGCTGATCGCCGCCCTGCAGGACCTGGTCGCAGTCGCGCCGGTGCCGGTGGTGTTCGATCATTTTGGCGGTGCACAGGCGGCGCTCGGCCTGCAGCAGCCGGGCTTCCCGGAACTGGTCGAGCTGGTGCGCTCCGGCAAGGCCTACGTCAAGATCTCCGGGGCCTATCGCGCGTCGAAGCTCGGGCCGGACTTTGCCGACGTCATCCCGCTGGCCCGGACCCTGATCGAGGCGAACCCCGAGCGGGTGGTGTGGGGCACGGACTGGCCGCATCCGAGCGGGTTCACTCCGGCCGGGCGCCAGCCCACCGAGGTCACGCCGATGATCCAGATCGACGACGGCCGGCTGCTGAACCAGTTGCCGGTGTGGGCGCCCGATCCGGCGATCCGCCAGCGCATCCTCGTGGACAACCCTGCGCACCTGTACGGCTTCTGACGCGCGCGGACGTTGCGTTCCGTGGGAGGCCGGACGACAATGGCCGCATCGTTCCAGAGGAGGAGAACAACATGAGCAAGGTCGCCTACGTGACCGGCGGCATGGGCGGGATCGGAACCGCCATCTGCCGCAAGTTCCATGACATGGGCTACAAGGTGATCGCCGGCTGCGGCCCCACGCGCGACTTCAACAAGTGGCTGGGCGAGCAGAAGGCGGGCGGCTACACCTTCTACGCCTCGGTGGGCAACGTCGCCGACTGGGAATCGACCAAGGGCGCGTTCGACAAGGTCAAGGCCGAGCACGGCACCATCGACATCCTGGTCAACAACGCCGGCATCACCCGCGATGGCGTGTTCCGCAAGATGTCGCTGGCCGACTGGCAGGCGGTGATCGACACCAACCTCAACAGCCTGTTCAACGTCACCAAGCAGGTGATCGACGGCATGCTCGACCAGGGTTGGGGCCGCATCATCAACATCTCTTCGGTCAACGGCGAGAAGGGCCAGTTCGGGCAGTCCAACTACTCTGCCGCCAAGGCCGGCATGCACGGCTTCACCATGGCGCTCGCGCAGGAAGTGGCGAACAAGGGCGTGACCGTGAACACGGTGTCGCCGGGCTACATCGCCACCGACATGGTGATGGCCGTGCGCGAGGACGTGCGCGAGAAGATCATCCAGACCATCCCGGTCAGGCGGCTGGGCAAGGCGGAGGAGATCGGCTCGATCGTCGGCTGGCTGACCACCGACGACGCCGGGTTCACCACCGGTGCGGACTTCTCCTGCAACGGCGGCCTGCACATGGGCTAGCGCCAGCGCTGTTCGCGAGGCGATCGAGTCGCGCCGGCCCCCGGGCCGGCGCGGTCATTTCAACGCATCAACGGAGCTTCCCATGACACTTGACCTGCTCCTGCGCGGCGGCACCGTGGTGGACGGCTCCGGGGCCAAGCGCTTCGTGGCCGACGTGGGCATCGCCGGGGATCGCGTCGTGCAGGTCGGCCGCATCGACGAGCCGGCGCGCCGCACCATCGATGCCGACGGCCTCATCGTGGCGCCCGGCTTCATCGACGGCCACACCCACATGGATGCGCAGGTCATGTGGGACCCGCTGGGCAGCTGCTCGTGCTGGCACGGCGTCACCAGCGTCGTGATGAGCAACTGCGGCTTCACGCTCGCACCCTGCCGCCCGGACGACCGCAACTGGTATGCGAGCTGCCTCTCGTACGTCGAGGACATCTCCACCGACGCGATGGCGGCCGGCATCGAATGGACCTGGGAGACCTTCCCGGAGTACCTGGCCGCCGTGGAGCGGCGGCCGAAGGCGCTGAACTACGGCATGTACATCGGCCACTCCGGCGTGCGCATGTACGTGATGGGCAAGCGCGCCCTGCGTGACAAGGCTACGCCGGATGAGGTCGAACAGATGGCGCGCCTGGTGCAGGAGGGCATCAAGGCCGGCGCGCTCGGCTTCTCGACTTCGCGCACCCACACGCACATGACCCCGGACGGCACGCCGGTCGCCAGCCGCATCGCCGACTGGGACGAGATCGAGCGCATCGTCGCCGCCATGGCGCAGCTCGATGCCGGCATCTTCCAGACCGGGCCGGAGGTCACCACCAAGGCCGAGAACCGCATGTTCCTCGAGCGCATGCGGCGTTTCGCGCTCACCTACAAACGGCCGATCATGTTCGGCCTGATCACCACCCGTCAGGGCGAGGATCCGGTGTCCTGGCAGGAGCAGGCCCGCTACATCGACGAGACCAACGCGCTGGGCGGGCGCATGTTCTCGCAGGGCACCACGCGCTCCATCAACGCGATCTTCTCGCTCAGGTCGTACCTGCCGTTCGATGTGCTGCCGGCGTGGAAGGCGGTGCGCTCGCTCCCGCTGGACGAGCAGAAGCGGCGCCTGAGCGACCCGGGCGTGCGCCGCGAACTGGTGGCGGCCGAGGGCACCATGAAGCCGAAGGACAAGCGCTTCCAGGGCGGCGGCGCGGCGACCACCGATCCGCGCAAGCCCGACTACGCCAACCTGTTCGCCCTGAAGGGCGTCGACTGGGACGACCCCACCGTGGAGCAACTGGCGCAGGCGCGCGGCCAGCACCCGGTCGAGGTGATGATCGACCTCTGCCTCGACAACGACAACCAGGTCTACGTGCAGCCGCTGGTGAACGAATCGCCCGAGGACATCCTGGGCATGCTCGGCCATGACAGCACGCTGGCCACGTTCTCGGATTCCGGCGCGCACGTGTGCCAGGAGATGGGCTCGTCGCTGCAGACCCACATGCTGAGCTACTGGGTGCGCAAGCGCGGCGCGTTCACGCTGGAGCAGGCGATCCGCAAGCTCACGCACGACAACGCGGCGGCGTGGGAGCTGCACGACCGCGGCCTCGTGCGCGAAGGGTACAAGGCCGACCTGGTGCTGTTCGATGCGCAGCGCATCCGGCCGTGCCTGCCGACGGTCGAGACCGACCTGCCGGGCGGTGCGCGCCGCCTGGTGCAGAAGGCCGAGGGCATCCGCGCGACCATCGTGAACGGTGCGGTCACGCTGGAGAACGGGGAGTCCACCGGGACCTTCGCGGGCGAGGTGCTCAAGGGCCGGCGGGCGTCGTGATCAACCTCGTCGATACCGGTGCGGGTCAGCCGCCGATCGTCTTCATCCACGGGTTTACCTGCGGCCTGTCGGACTGGGACGAGCAACTGCGCGCGCTCTCCGGCAGCCACCGCTGCATTGCCGTCGATCTGCCGGGACACGGCGCCTCGGCGGCGCCGCGGGAAGCCACGGTGCACGCGCTCGCGGCCGCGGTCGTCGACGTGCTCGACGTGCTGGACTTGCCGCCGGCGGTGCTGGTCGGCCACAGCATGGGCTGCCGCATTGTCTCCGAGACCTATCGCCAGGCGCCGCAGCGCGCGTGCGCGGTGGTGTACGTGGATGGCAGCCTGCTCGCGCCGGGTGACGCCGACGAGGCGGTCCGCCGCAACCGCGACGAGATCGACCGCATCGGCATGGCCGCAATGACGGCGCGCTTGTACGACGGGTTCTTCGTCGATACCACGCCGGCGGCGGTGCGCGACCGCGTGCGGGAACGGCTGCCGCACATCGACCTCGAGTTCGCCCGCCGGCTCTGGCTCGACCTGGTGCGATGGGATGCCGTGCGCTCGCGTGCGGTGCTCGATGCCGTGGCCGTGCCGGCGCTGGTGATCCAGTCCACCGCGCTCGACCCCCAGCTCCGGCGAGTGTCTCTCGTCCCGGGGCAGGGCTCGCCGTGGTCCGACGAGGTCATGCGCCGCGTGCAGGAGGCGACGCTCGAAATCGTGCCGGGGGTGGGACACTTCCCGATGTTCGAGGCGCCGCAAGCGACCAGCGCGGCGCTCGCACGCTTCATCGCGCGGCTGTAGCGCCGCGGCTCAGCAATGCAGCGGCAGGCCGGTCGGGCGGATGCCCGCGGCTTCGCACCGCCAGCGGACGCCGGCCTGCGTTGACAGCCAGCCGATCGCGGCGCCGGAATCGGTGAAGACGCGATGGTCCAGACCCAGGCCCTTCGCGCGAGCCTCGTACAACCTGGCATCCAGCGTGGACTGGTCGGAGAACAACAGCGCCACGCGCGCGTCTCCGGACAGGCCCAGATGGCGGTTGATCTCGGGAAGGCGGTACAGATCGCGTACGCTCATGGCGAGCATCGCCTCGCGCAGGTCGAGCAGGAACGCCTGCGGCGCATCGCGGTGGCACCCCTGCACGCAAATGTCGCGCACCAGCTGCGCGTGATCGGTCAGCGTGATCATGCCGGTGGCGGCGATGCGCAGCACCCGGCCGTTGCACAGGTCGTCGAAGAGCCAGCCCATGGCGGTCTCCTGTCTCGGTGGGAGGCGGGCGGTGTCGCAATCGATGCAGTGCGATCGGGCTCGCCGGACCGATCACTCTAGCCGGCCCGGATGACCCCGGCGTGACACCCGCGCGGCTGCTGCAGCGCACGAGGTGATCCGATTGCGCCCTGTCGCCCGCGGGCGTAAGGTGCTCCGACATCCGTCGCCAACCTGCCTGGGAGGCAGCAGCATGAAGCGGAACTCCATCGTCGCCCGCCTGCTCATCGCCGTCGTCGCCGCGCTGCCCTGGGCGGTGCATGCGGCAGAGGTCATCCGCATCGCACACATCGATCCCATGAGCGGGCCGTTCGCGGTTGCCGGTACCGCGCTGGGCCGCCACACCAGGGCAACGGTGGACGAGATCAACGCGCGCGGGGGGGTGCTGGGCGGGACCAGGCTCGAGATCGTGCTGTTCGACAGCAAGGCCAATCCGCAGGAGGCGACCCTCGCGCTCAAGCAGGCGATCGACCAGGGCATCCGTTATGTGACCCAGGGCGCCGGATCCAACGTCGCGCATGCCTTGAGCGAGGCGATCGCCAAGCACAACGCGCGCAACCCGGACGCAGCCATCCTCTACATGAACTTCGCGGCGCAGGATCCGGCGCTCACCAACGAGAAGTGCAGCTTCTGGCACTTCCGCTTCGACGCCCACGTCGACATGAAGCTGGAGGCCATCACCGCCTACATCGCGAGGCAGAAGGACGTGCAGCGGGTCTACCTGCTCAACCAGGACTACGCCTTCGGACAGGCGATCAGCCGGGCTGCGCGCGAGATGCTGGCGAAGAAGCGCCCCGACATCGCGATCGTCGGCGACGACCTGCACCCGATGGGCAAGGTCAAGGACTTCGCGCCGTACGTCTCCAAGATCAAGGCCGCGGGCGCGCAGGCCGTCATCACCGGCAACTGGGGCCCGGACCTGTCCCTGCTGGTCAAGGCGGGCAAGGACGCCGGCCTGAACGTCACCTACTACACCCTGAACGCGCACAACACCGGCATCCCGGTGACGATCGGCGAGGCCGGCACGGATCACGTGCGCCAGGTCTTCACCTGGCACGCCAACGTGGCCGACAACCGCATCGAGAAGTTCGCCAACGACTACCGCAAGCGCTACAGCGAGGACTTCTTCTACAACACCGCCAAGACCGAGCTGGAGATGCTGGCCAAGGCGATGGACCAGGCCGGCTCCGCCGATCCGCTCAAGGTGGCGCGTGCGCTGGAAGGAATGAAGTACCAGAGCGACACCGGCGAGGTCTGGATGCGGCGCGACGACCACCAGCTGATGCAGCCGATCTACCTGGCCACCTTCACCCGGGCCGGCGGCTCCGCTGTCCGCTACGACGCCGAGGGCACCGGCTTCGGCTGGCGTACCGACGTGCGCGTCGAGCCTGCTGACACCGTGCTGCCGACGACCTGCAGGATGGAGCGGCCGCAGTAGCGCGCCTGGCGCCCATCGTCGCGACGGCCGGTGGACAGCACAACTCGCGAGGCTGAACCCGCCCGCTGACCTGCTCCGGGATGCAGGGCCGGACCCCTTGCGTTACGTCAAACGACCCATCCGGCGAGCAGGCAGAATCTGCAGCGTCGCCCGACATACCGGCCGGATGTGGGCCACAATGCCTCCCGGCCGTGATCGGTGGCGTCCTGCACAGCCCAGCCTCACCCCATGCCCAAGAACAAGACCCTGACCCGCTGGCTGGTCCTACTGCTGCTGCTCGCCGTCGCGGCCGGGGGCGCCTTCGCATGGTGGCGCCTGCGGCCCGAGCCGCTGCCGGCCGGCTTCATCAGCAGCAATGGCCGCATCGAGGCCACCCAGATCGACATCGCGACCAAGCTGCCCGGGCGGGTGAGGGAGGTGCTGGTCCATGAGGGCGATTTCGTCGAGGCCGGCCAGGTCGTGGCGCACATGGATACCACGGCGCTGGACGCCGACCTGCGTCAGGCGCGGGCACGGGTGGACGAGGCGCAGCACGCGGAAGAGACCGCCCGCGCAGTGGTCGCGCAGCGGGAAAGCGAGTTGCAGCTTGCCCGCAACAACCTGCGCCGTTCGGAAGACCTGGTCAGGCAAGGCTTCGTGAGCCCGCAGAAGCTCGACGCCGATCGCACTGCGATGCTGACCTCGACCGCTGCGCTCGCCGCGGCGCGCGCCCAGGTCGTGCAGGCGAGGGGCAGCATCGAGGCGGCCAAAGCCTCGGCGGAGCGCATCCAGGCCGACCTCACCGACGCTACGCTGACCGCGCCGCGCGCCGGGCGCGTGCAGTACCGGCTGGCCGAGCCCGGCGAGGTGCTGGGGGCGGGTGGCAAGGTGGTGAGCATGCTCGACCTGGCCGACGTCTATATGACGGTGTTCCTGCCTGAGACCGTCGCGGGCCGGCTCGCGATCGGTGCGCCGGTGCGCCTCGTGTTCGACGCTGCGCCGGAGTTCGTGGTGCCGGCGAAGGTCAGCTTCGTGGCGGCGGAGGCGCAGTTCACGCCCAAGACGGTCGAGACCGCGACCGAGCGGCAGAAGCTCACCTTCCGGGTGCGGGCGCAGATCGATCCCGACCTGCTGCGCAAGTACCTCACCCGGGTCAAGACCGGCGTGCCGGGTGTCGCCTACGTGCAGCTCGACCCCAACGCCCCGTGGCCGCCCCAGCTCGAGGTCAAGCTGCCGCCGACATGAACGGGACGGTGCGCGACGTGGTGCGGGTGACGCAGCTCTCCCACCACTACGGAAAGGTCGCAGCCCTCGACGGGATCGACCTGACCATTGCGCCAGGCAACATGCTCGGCCTGATCGGACCCGACGGCGTGGGCAAGTCGACGCTGCTCGCCATCCTCGCCGGTGCGCGCCGCATCCAGCAGGGCACGGTGCAGGTGCTGGGCGGCGACATGGCGCTGGCACGCCATCGCCGCATGGTGTGCCCGCACATCGCCTACATGCCGCAAGGGCTGGGCAAGAACCTCTACCCGACCCTGTCGGTCGCGGAGAACCTGGACTTCTTCGGGCGCCTGTTCGACCAGCCGGCAGCGGAGCGGTCGAGCCGCATCGACGCACTGACGCGTGCGACTGGGCTCGCACCGTTCGTGGCGCGGCCCGCAGGCAAGCTCTCGGGCGGCATGAAGCAGAAGCTCGGTCTGTGCTGCGCGCTGATGCACGATCCGGATCTGCTCATCCTGGACGAGCCCACGACCGGGGTCGATCCGCTCTCCCGGCGGCAGTTCTGGGACCTGGTCGACGGCCTGCGGGCGCGGCGACCGGGGCTTACGGTCCTGGTCGCCACCGCGTACTTCGAGGAAGCGGAGCGCTTCGACGAACTGCTCGCGATGAACCAGGGGCAGGTGCTGGCGCGCGCCACGCCAGCCGGCCTGCGCGAGCGCACCGGCACGCACAGCCTGGAGCAGGCCTTCATCGCGCTGCTGCCCGAAGCGCAGCGCGACGGCCATCGCCGGCTGGCCATCGCGCCGCGGCGGGCCCAGGACCACGAGGCCGCGATCGAGGCGCAGGACCTGACCCGCCGCTTCGGCGAGTTCATCGCCGTCGACCACGTGAGCTTCCGCATCGGCCGCGGCGAGATCTTCGGCTTCCTCGGCTCGAACGGCTCGGGCAAGACCACGACGATGAAGATGCTCACCGGCCTGCTCGATCCCTCCGAGGGCCGGGCTTGGCTGTTCGGCAAGCCGCTGCAAGCGCGCGATCTCGCCACCCGCATGCGCGTGGGCTTCATGTCGCAGTCGTTCTCGCTCTACACCGAGCTGACGGTGCGGCAGAACCTCGATCTGCACGCACGGCTGTTCCACCTGCCGCCCGCGCGACGGGCCGCGCGCAGGGACGCCCTGGTCGAGCAGTTCGGCCTGGCCGAGTACCTCGATGAGATCGCCGAGTCGCTGCCGCTGGGCGTGCGCCAGCGCCTGTCCCTGGCCGTGGCCGTCATCCATGAGCCGGACGTGCTGATCCTGGACGAGCCGACCTCCGGCGTCGACCCGGTCGCGCGCGACCGCTTCTGGGCGCTGCTGCTGGACCTGTCGCGCAACCGCGGCGTGACCATCTTCATCTCGACCCACTTCATGAACGAGGCGCAACGCTGCGACCGCGTCTCGCTGATGCACGCGGGGCGGGTGCTCATGCAGGGCGCGCCGGACGAGATCGCCGCGCGCACCGGCACTGCCAGCCTCGAGGAAGCGTTCATCCTCTTGCTCCAGCAGGCCGCGGATCCGGAGCAGGCCGAGGCGGTGCGGGTGGACCCGGCACCGCCGCACCCGGTACCGCAGCCACGAGGGCAGCTGTCGCGCAGCTTCAGCCCTGGCCGCGTGTGGGCCTATGCGCGGCGCGAAGCGACCGAGATCCGGCGCGACCCGATCCGGCTGGTCTTCGCGCTGCTGGGACCGGTCGTGCTGATGATCGCTTTCGGCTACGGCATCTCGTTCGACGTGGAGAACCTGGCGTACGCGGTGCTCGACGCAGACAACTCGCCGGAGAGCCGCGCCTACCTGGAGAGCTTCTCCAGCTCGCGCTACTTCCGCGAGCGCGCGGCGCTGCATACGCACGAGGGGATCGACCAGGCGCTGCGCAAGGGCCGGATCAAGTTCGCGCTGGAGATCCCGGCCGGGTTCGGCCGAGCGCTGCGCCAGGGCCGTTCGCCGGAGGTCGCGGTGTGGCTGGACGGTGCACAGCCGTTCCGTGCGGAGACGAGCCGCGGCTACATCGAGGCGGTGCACCAGCTGATCCTGCGCGAGATCGCGCGCCGGAACGGCGCCGCGCCGCGGGCGAGTCCGGTGGAAGTCGAGATGCGCTTCCGCTACAACCAGGACTTCCGCAGCGTGTACGCGATGGTGCCCGGCATCCTGATGATGCAGCTCATCCTCATCCCCGCCGTGATGACGGCGCTGGCGGTGGTGCGGGAGAAGGAGCTGGGCTCGATCGTCAACTTCTACGTGACGCCCACCAGCGGGCTGGAGTTCCTGCTCGGCAAGCAGCTGCCCTACGTCGGCGTGGCGCTGATGAACTTCGCGATCCTGGTCGGCCTGGCGCTGACGCTGTTCCAGGTGCCGATCAAGGGCAGCGTGGCGGCACTGTGCCTGGGCGGACTGCTCTACGTGGTGGCGAACACCGCCTTCGGCCTGCTGGTGTCGAGCTTCGTGCGCAGCCAGATCGCGGCGATCTTCGCCACGGCGATCGTCGCGACGATGCCGGCGATCCAGTTCTCCGGCCTGCTCATGCCGGTGTCGTCCATGTCGGCGGACGCGCAGGTGATCGGGGGCGTCTTCGCGGCGACCTACTTCCAGCATCTCAGCGTGGGCACGTTCACCAAGGCGCTCGGGTTCTCCGGGGTGGCCGGCGACCTGCTGGCGCTGGCGTTCATCGCCTGCGCCACGATCGGCCTGGCGCGGCTGGCCCTGCGCACGCAGGAGCGCTGATGCTGCGCCGCGTGGAGAGCATCTACTGGCTGGGCGTGAAGGAGTTCTTCAGCCTCGGCCGCGACACGGCGCTGGTGCTGCTCATCGCGTATGCCTTCACCTACGCCGTGTTCGGACCGGCGAAAGGCGCGCGCATGGAGCTGCGCGACGCCACCGTGGCGATCGTGGACGAGGACCGCTCCGCGCTCTCGGCCCGCATCCACGACGCGTTGCTGCCGCCGTACTTCAAGCGGCCCGTGATCATCGATGCCGGACAGATCGACCGGATGATGGATGCCGGCCGCTACACCTTCGTGCTCGACATCCCGCCGCGCTTCCAGGCCGACCTGGAGGCGGGACGCCGGCCGGCGCTGCAGGTGAACGTGGACGCCACCGCGATGAGCCAGGCCGGGCGGGGATCGGCCTACATCCAGACCATCGTGCAGCAGGAGGTCCGGCGCTTCCTCGGGCAGGACGGGCGCGGCGAGCCCGATCCGGTGCGGCTGGTCACGCGGGCGAAGTTCAACTCCAACCTGAACGAGACCTGGTTCCTCGCGGTGGCCCAGCTGGTCAACAACATCACCATGCTGGCGGTCATCCTGTCCGGCGCGGCGGTGGTGCGCGAGCGCGAGCACGGCACCATCGAGCACCTGCTGGTGATGCCGCTGCGCCCCAGCGACATCATGCTCGCGAAGGTCTGGTCGAGCGGGCTGCTGATCGTGCTGGTCTCGACCCTGTCGCTCGAACTGGTGGTCAGGCGCCTGCTCGGCGTCCCGATCGAGGGCTCGGTCCCGCTGTTCATGCTGGGCACGGCGATCTACATGTTCACCGTCACGTCGCTCGGGATCCTGCTCGCCACCATCGCCCGCTCGATGCCGCAGTTCGGGCTGCTGGCGTTCCTGATCTTCCTGCTGCTGAACATCCTGTCGGGCGGGACCACGCCGCTGGAGAGCATGCCGCAGTGGCTGCAGCAAACCATGCAGCTGTCGCCCACGACGCACTTCGTGACCTTTGCCACCGCGATCCTCTATCGCGGCGCGCACATGCGGGACGTGTGGCCGCAGTTCGCCGCGGTCGCTGCAAGCGGGCTGGTGTTCTTCGCCCTCGCGCTGGCGCGCTTCCGTGCGACGCTCAGCGCGAGCACCGCCTAGTGGGAGGCTTTACTCCAGCCTGGTTTCCTCCGCGGTCGCTCCGGTGACGTCGCGCGCCTGCCGGCTGCTATGCAGGTCGCGCTCGGCGGGCGGTGCGTCTCCCTGTGGCTCCGGGCTCACGCCCGGCGCCTCGTCCTGCGTCGCCTCGGCCGCCGGGTTGTCCATCTCGGGGTCGGCCCACAGCTTGGCGTACTTGCGGCACTCGCCGCGGTCCCGGCCGCTCAGGGCGGCACAATCGACACGGGCTGCACGAAAGGCATCCCTCGCCTCGGCCAGGCAGGGCTTCCGTTCGGGCAGGCTCACGCTCACGCAGCGCCTGATCGTGGCGCTGAACGCGCTCCACCGCCGCAGCGTGGAGGGCTGTCCGCGCGCCGTGTTGCCCTGCACGGCTGGCGCTTTCTGCTTCTCGCGCTGGCGGGCGTCGGCCACGGCCATGGGCGGTGACGTCTCCGGCTGCGGGGCGGTGGCGACGGGCTGCGGCGCCATCGAAAGCACGACCGGCGGTGCGCCCGGCGCCGGGCCGGAGGTCTTGCCGTCCGGTGCCGCGTCCTCCTTCCCCGAACAGGCGGCCAGCGCCAGGGTCAGGGCAAGCGGCAACAGCGATGGTCTTGGCATGGCAGTGCGTCCTCGCGGGGCTGCGCTTCAACGCGCGGCACGCGGCGTGCCGCTCCGTCATGGCGTCAGGCTTCGTTGGGAATCAGCGCCAGCAGGTCGGTGACGCCTACGTCCTGCCCGAACTGCGACAGCAGCGTGGTCACCTGCCCGCGGTGGTGGGTGTGATGGCTGAACAGGTTCAGCACCAGCGAGCCGTAGCGCTTGCGCTGCGGCACGCCCTTCATGTTCCTGAATGCGAGTACGTGGTCCAGGTCCGGCAGCGTGAGGGCCGCGGTCCACGCGCTCAGCACGGCGTCGAGCTTCTGCCGGCTCTCCCACAGGCTGGGGAGGTCGTGGTGCAGGATCTGGTCGAGTGCGGTGGGGCACTCCATCGCGAGGATCGGCGCCAGCGGCACGGCCGCGGCAGGATGCGCGCCCATCCGGTGCCCCCAGAGCACGTCGGTGACGACCAGGTGGTTGAGGGTGTTGAGGATCGAGCCGAAGAAGGCACCGCGGTTCTCCGCGACCTGCTGCGGCGTGAGCCTGGAGGCCGCCTCGTAGACCTTCTGGTTCATCCACTGGTCGTACTGCGACTGCAGCCTGATATGGGCGAGGATGTCCACGCGCGCTCCGCGAAGTCCGCGCGCACCATCGCGCGCGGGGCAGCATGCTAGCGCGTCGGCGCGTACCTTGCCCGCCGGGCCCTCAGTTGCGCGGCTCGTGGTAGCGCGGCGGATGCCGCGGTCCAGAGCGCGCACGCAGCAGGTCGATCACTGCCAGCACCAGCGGTGCGCCCAGCAACCACAGCCAGAGTGCAGCATGAGTCATCCTCGTCTCCGTCACGACTTGCCTGCGTATCGACGGCAAGGCGCGTACCGGAGCGGAAGGCGCGCTAGTCCCGGGGCGCGTGCGCCTTGAGAAACTGCAGCAGCAGGGTGCTCACCTGTCCCGGCTGCTCCTGCTGCACCCAGTGCCCCGCACCCTCCACCAGGTGGCAGGCGACCATGCGCGTGCAGGCCTTCTCCTGCATGGTCTCGAAGTCGCCGGGCTTCTGGTACACGCCCCAGTCGCTCTTGCCGGCGATGAAGCAGGACGGCACGTCGATGGTGCGGCCGGAGAAGATCTGCAGGTCGGTGCTGTAGCGCGGGTCGGTGCGGCAGCGGTACCACTGCAGGCCGCCCTGGAAGCCGTTGCGCGAATACTCCTCGGCGTAGACGGCGAGCTCGTCGTCCGGCAGCCACTTGCATGCGGCGATCTGGGCAGGCGAGGGCATCTCCGGCGCCACCGTCTGCGCCATGTTCCGGTCCAGGTCCATGATGTAGTACGTGGGCATCTTCGCCAGCTCGTCGGCGATCCAGCCCTTGAGGCGGTAGGGGCGGTTCTGGGTCCAGTCCGCGCTCTTGTGGTGGTAGTAGGCGCGCATGAAGTCGCGCACCCCCTGCGGGCAGCGCCACATGTCCGTGTTCGCTTCGCGCGTCGAGTAGTACCAGTGGTAATGCTTGCGCGGACGCGGAAGCGCCGCCAGCTGGGCATGGATGTCGGGTTCGGGCCGGCTGGACGCGGCCGTCGTGGAGGGCGCTCCGGGCAGCGCGGGCGGTCCGCCCCACGGTGCGCTCATCAGCGCGACCGAGCGGAACACGTCGGGCCGGATGGTGGCGCACCAGGCGGCCACCGGCGAGCCGAAGTCGTGGCCGATCACGCTGGCCACCGACCGGTACCCCAATGCAGCCAGGAGTCCCATCGCGTCGCGCATCAGGTTGAGCATGCGGAAGGAGCCGAGGTCGCCGTCGTAATCCGGGTCCCAGCCCGTAGTGCGCCCGTACCCGCGCTGGTCGGGCGCCACGACGTGGTAGCCGGCCTCGGCGAGCGGCACCATCACCTTGCGCCAGCTGTATGCGAGCTCCGGGAAACCGTGCAGCAGCAGCAGGCACGGCCGGTCCGGCGTCTCGAAGCCGGCCTCCAGCACGTGCATGTCCAGGCCGTTGATGCCCGGGATGATGCGGGCGCGAATGCCCTGCGGCAGCGGGGCATTGGAATAGGTGGCGGGGGAGGTCACTGCAGGGGCTCCTGGCGGATCCGCGATGGCCGGAAGTGTACCCGCACCGCGAGCGGGCGGCCGTTGCACGGGATTCGCGTGCAGTGCATCCTATTCTGCATGCACCCGGCACAAGGACATCCATGAGCCCCGCGGTCCCCTGATGCGCGTCCACCGCCTCGCACGTGCCGCCCTGCTGCTGGCGCTGCTGGCCGGCTGCGCCGGGGGTACCACCCGGCAGGTGCAGCAGCTGCGCCGCGACCCGGGCACACAGCCCGTCATCGTGATCATGCCGATCGACGTCGAGCTCGCCGAGCTGACCGTCGGCGGCATGCCGGAGCCCAATGCCGAGTGGACCGAGGCGGCGCAGGCGAACATCCGCGCCGCGCTGGAGCGCCGGGCGCGCACGCACAACGTCAGGCTGGTGAACTTCGATTCCGATCGCGGCACGGCGGAGGAGCAGGAGATGGGCACCGAACTGGTCGCGCTGCACCGCGCGGTCGGCATGGCGGCGCTGACGCACTACTTCCTCTCCGGCCAGCAGCTGCCCAGCAAGGACGGCCGGTTCGACTGGTCGCTCGGGCCCTCGGCCTCGGCGATCGCCCGCTCGCAGCAGGCCGACTATGCCCTGTTCCTGTTCGTGCGCGACAGCTACGCGAGCGCCGGCCGGGTGGCCGTATCGGCGGTGCTCGCGCTGATGGGCGCGCTGGTCGCGCCGGGCGGCTCGCAGATCGGCTTCGCCTCGCTGGTGGACCTGAAGACCGGCGACATCGTCTGGTTCAAGTGGCTGCAGCGGCCCGCCGGTGACCTGCGCACAGCCGAAGCGGCCCAGGAGACCGTGCAGGCCTTGGTGTCGGACTCGATGAAATGAACCTGACGCGCCGGCGCTTCGGCTGCTCCCTATGCACCCTGGCCGCGCTGGTGGCCGCCGGGCGTGTCGCCGCCGACGGCAGCGACGCGGAGCTGCTGCCGCCTGGCTACCGTCCCGCGCCGTCCACGGACGAGAAGGGGCTCTGGGCGATGATGGACCGCGCCGAGGCGGAGCTGAAACAGTCCCGCTTCATCATCCGCGACCCCGCGACCAACGCCTACCTGCGCGAGGTGTCCTGCCGGCTCGCGCAGCCGTACTGCCCGGACCTGCGCATCTACCTCGTGCGCACGGCCCAGTTCAACGCCAGCATGGCGCCCAACGGCATGATGCAGGTCTGGACCGGGCTGCTCCTGCGCTGCACCGACGAAGCGCAGTTCGCCGCCGTGGTCGGGCACGAGATGGGGCACTACCTGCGCCAGCACTCGGTGCGCATGCTGCGCGATGCGCGCAACAAGAGCGCGCTCTCGACCTTCCTCAACATCGGCCTGTCAGTGGCCGGACTGGGACCGGTCGGGCAGGTGAGTGACCTGGCGCTGACCGCGAGCATGTTCTCGTTCAGCCGGGACCAGGAGCGCGAGGCCGATGCGGTCGGGCTGCAGCTCATGACCAGGGCGGGCTACGAGCCGATCGCTGCGGCCCAGGTATGGGAGCAGCTGCTGGCCGAACTCAACGCGAGCGGGCCGCAGCGTACCCAGCAGGTCTTCTTCGCCACCCACCCCGACACCGAGGAGCGCATACGAACGCTGCGGGCCGCCGCGGAACGGCTCGAGTCCAAGGGGCAGGAGCGCGGCCGCGAGCGCTACCTTTCGAGCCTGAGCGGATTGCGCAGCCGGCTGGTGGCGGACGAACTGGCGCTGCGCCAGTACGCGCGCAGCGAGGTGGTGTTCGAGCGCCTGCTGGCCCAGGTTCCGGACGACGGCACGCTCTGGTATGCCAAGGGCGAGGTGTACCGCCTGCGCGCGGGACCCGGCGACTACGGGCGCGCGCTCGCCGCGTACGACCGGGCCGCCCGCACCGGCAGCGCACCGCCAGACACCTGGCGCTCGATCATGCTGGTGCAGCTGAAGCTGGGCGGCAACCAGCAGGCGCAGGCCGCGTTCGAGGAATACGTGAAGCGCCGGCCCGATGCCAACGATCTCGAGGGCCTGCGCATGCTAATGCCGAGATGAGGATGACGGTAAGCCTCCGCATCCTGCTGGCAGCCGCGGTAGTTGCACTGGCCGGCTGCGCGCAGAACTACACCCTGGTCAAGCCGGAGCGGCAGACCGTGGGCGGGGCCATCTCGGTGGAGCCCGGTATCAAGTGGAACAAGGTGAACCTGCACGCCTATCGCGGCAGGGTGGAGGTGTGGACCCTGGACGGGCCGGCGCTCAACACGCTGCTGTTCCTGGACGGCATCGCGGACGGCGAGCCGCTGTTCACGGTGATGCGGCGGGACGGAACCGCCCAGAAGGCGCCGGTGTTCCGCTCGAGCATGAATCCGCTCGAGGTGCAGGAGTTGCTGCAGGCCACGGTTGCGTTGTACTTCCAGACCACGCTGGCGGAGACGCATGACCTCCGGCCGGCAAAGGTGGGGCCCGACGGCGGCTTCCGCTTCGAGACCCGGCTGGTGGGGCGCGACGAGGTCGAGCGCGACGGGGTGTTCGTCGGCACCATCCGCAACGGCAGGCTGTACGGTGGGTGGTTCCAGGGGGCGAAGCTGCACTACTTCCATCGCTACCTGCCGGAGTTCGACCGGATGGTGGCTTCGGCTCAGCTGGTGGGGGAGGCAGCGAAGTAGGGCGCTGCAGGCGATTCAGCGTGCAGGCACTACGTCACAAGCGGCCTGCCCTGCGGCGCGATCGCCGTCCGTACAACTTGACGACCTTGACCAGTCTCTTGTTCTCACCACCGCGGTGGGCGGGTCTGAACGGGCTATTTGCTTGGCTGGTTCCTGAGGCGCAGGCACGGGAATGGGGCAGCCCATCATGCGCATCTGCTCGCCGACTGCATCGAATTCGCCCTTGATCCTGCTCACTTCATCCTTCTGATCCGAAGTCGCTGCGAGGGCGAACAGCGCTGGCCAAAATATGATCGCACCTATACCGGTCATCGCAGCATCGGTGTCAGAGTTCTTCTTCTGCTCCGCTATGATCTGAGCCCGTCGCGCCTCCAGACGCTTGTACTCCTGCGCCATCTGATCGCACGTCAAGTGCTGATACACCGTAGGACTGACGTACTTCGGCGCGATGCGGTCCGGGTTTGTGGCGCATCCCGTCGCGCTTACCGCAGCCATGATCGTGATTCGAGTGAACAAGCTCCTCACCGCAACCTCCCTGCAAGCCGGTCCGGGGAGTATCTAATGCCACAGGCATGGTTTCTCTCTTGGCTGCGCCGTTCCCTTGACCTGTTGTGCCATTCTGGTCCCGGGCCGTTGTTTGACCCAGCGCAGAAACCACGCCCCGCCCACAGGTGATACTCCCCGCTTCCCAGCGCAGCGGAGGGCAGCATGGGCAACATCAGCAGCGAGGTTTCGATCCCGTCCGGCCCGGTCACGCTCGAGGGGCTGCTGCAGGTGCCCGACGCGGCGCGCGGGGTGGTGGTCTTCTCACACGGCAGCGGCTCGGGTCGCAACTCGCCGCGCAACCAGTACGTCGCCGCCGAACTGGCGCGGGCCAGCCTCGCCACGCTGCTGCTGGATCTGCTGACACCCGAGGAGGAGCGCGACTACGAAGTGCGCTTCGACATCGCGCTGCTCAGCGAGCGCCTGGCTGATGCGGTGCGGCACGTGCGCAGTGCCTCCGCCACGCACGGGCTGCCGGTCGGCTTGTTCGGCGCAAGCACCGGTGCCGCCTCCGCACTGCGGGTGGCAGCGGAGATGCCCGGCGTGATCGCTGCCGTCGTTTCACGCGGCGGTCGGCCCGACCTGGCGGGCAACCAGCTCCTGCCGTTTGTGCAGGCTCCCACGCTGCTGGTGGTCGGCGGCGAGGATCACGAGGTCATCCGCCTCAACCGCGCCGCCGAGCGCTGGCTGCAGTGCAGGAAGGAACTGGTGATCGTGCCCGGTGCGACGCACCTGTTCGAGGAGCCTGGCACCCTGGAAGCAGTGGCCCGCCTCGCGCGCGACTGGTTCCTCCGGCATCTCGTGTAACGCTACCGCGCCGAGAGCAGCGCTACGACCTCTTCGTCCTCGACCTGGCGGAAGTCGCGATAGAACTGGCCCACTGCGTAGAAGTCCTTCGGGATTGCGAGGCACACGACCTCGTCGGCATACGGGCGCACCTTTTCCAAGCTGTCGGCGGCGGCCACCGGCACCGCGCAAACCAGCCGCGCAGGATTCTTGGCGCGGGCGGCATGCAGCGCCGCAATCATGGTTGCACCCGTGGCGAGTCCGTCGTCGACGACGATGACAGTCCTGCCCTGCGGGTCGACCGGTGCCCGCGCCGGCGTGTACTGCGCGCGCCGCTTGCGCAGGGTTTCCAGCTGCGCCGCCTTCTCGCGCTCGAGGTAGGTCTCATCGGCGCCCGCCGATGCCGCTTGCTCGGACACGAAAGCCCAACCGGTCTCGTCGATGGCGCCGACCGCGAACTCGGGGCTGAACGGCGCGCGCAGCTTGCGCACCAGCACGACGTCCAGCTCTCCGCCCAGCCGGTCGGCGAGGACGCGGCCCATGCTGACCGCCCCGCGCGGAATGGCGAGAACGAGAGGCTGGCGGCCGCGGTAATGGGCGAGCGCCGCGGCGAGTTGCGCTGCGGCATCGGCCCGGGAGTCGAATCTGAGGGTCACGCGGGCGTCCTCCGTCGCGGCAGGTTATCCCCGGAAGTGCCACTATCCCACTGCTGGCTGCTGCAGGCGTTGACCGGGATCAACCGGCTCGGGCACTTGCGATGGATCAAGGGCTCGGCGTGCGCCGCGACGCATCATCATCGGTCTTCCGACCGGGTCATCGAACCAACAACGAACACCATGCCCGAAGCCCAGCGCCTGTCCGTCGAGCAACTCTACACCCCCTGCAGGCCGGAGGCGTTGCAGTTCGACACCACTGCACAGCTGGAGGACCTGCCGGGACTGCCGGGCCAGCAGCGCGCACTCGATGCGATCGAGCTCGCGGTGGCGATGCGCAGCCGCGGTTACAACCTGTTCGTGCTCGGACCCGTGGGCGTGGGCAAGCGCACCCTGGTGCGCCAGCTGCTCGAGGCCCGCGCCGGGGGCGAGCCGGCGCCCCCGGACTGGTGCTACGTCAACAACTTCGAACAACCCCACCGTCCGCATGCCCTGCGCCTGCCGCGCGGGGCCGGCACCCGGCTGCGCCGCGACATGGCGCAGCTGGTCGAGGAGCTGCGTGCCTCGATTCCGGCGATGTTCGAGAGCGAGGAGTACCGCTCCCGTGCCGAGCAGATCGACGGCGAGATCAGCGAGCGGCAGGAGAAGGCCTTCGTCGACCTCGGTCAGGAGGCGGCCGGGGAGAGCATCGCGCTGGTGCATACGCCGGCCGGCTTCTCGCTGGCGCCGATGCAGGCAGGCGAGGTGGTGACCCCGGAGCAGTTCGAGCACCTCCCGGAGGAGGAGCGCCGGCGCTTCGAGCAGAAGATGGAGCGGTTGCAGGAGAAGCTGCAGAAGGCCATCCGCCAGGTGCAGGGGATGCAGCGCGAGAAGCGCGAGCGGCTCAAGCAGCTCAACCGCGAGATGACGATGCTCGCGGTGGGCCACCTGGTCGAGGAGCTGAAGTCGAACTACGTCGAGCTTCCTCGCGTGGCTGCGTATCTCGATGCGGTGCAGGCCGACGTGCTGGAGAACATCGATGCCTTCCGCCGTCCGCCGGAGACCGAGACCAACATCCTCGGCATGCCTGCAGGCGAGCGCCTTTCCTACCGGCGCTACGAGGTCAACGTGCTCGTCGGCGACGGTGACGCGCCTGCCGGAGCGCCGGTGGTCATGGAGGACAACCCGACCTATCCCAACCTGCTCGGCCGGGTCGAGTACCAGGCGCGCTTCGGGGCGCTGGTGACCGACTTCGCGCAGATCAAGGCCGGCGCGCTGCACCGGGCGAACGGGGGCTACCTGCTGCTCGATGCCTACAAGCTGCTCACCCAGCCCTTCGCATGGGACGGGCTCAAGCGCGCGCTCGCCGCGGGCGAGCTGCGCACCGAGGCGCTCGGGCAGAGCATGGGACTGGTCAGCACCGCCGCGCTGGAGCCGGAGCCGATCCCGATCGACCTCAAGGTGGTGCTGCTCGGCGAGCGCCTGTACTACTACATCCTGCAGGCGTGGGACCCGGAGTTCGCCCAGCTGTTCAAGGTGCAGGCGGACTTCGAGGACGAGTACGTGCGCGATGCCGGGCACGAGCGGCTGTATGCCCGCATGATTGCGGCGCAGGCGCGGCGTGACGGCCTGCTCCCGCTGGACCGCGCGGCCGTGGCGCGCGTGATCGAGCGTGCCGCGCGCGAGGCCGGCGATGCCGAGCGCATGTCGGCCAACGTCGAGGCGCTGAACGACCTGCTGCGCGAGGCCGACCATCGGGCCCGCGCGCGTGCCGTGGCGGTAACCGGTGCGTCCGATGTGCAGGCGGCGATCGACGCGCAGGTCCGGCGTGCCGGCCGCGTGCGCGAGAAGGTGCACGAGGCGATCCTGCGCGGCGACCTCCTGGTGCAGACCGACGGCGAGTGCATCGGCCAGGTCAACGGCCTGTCTGTGAGCGGGCTGGGAGCCATCGCCTTCGCCTTTCCGACCCGCATCACCGCCACCACCCGGCTGGGCGATGGCGAGGTGATCGACATCCAGCGCGAAGTGGAGCTGTCCGGTCCGATCCACTCGAAGGGGGTGATGATCCTCGCGGCCTTCCTGGCCGCTCGCTACTCGTCCGATCGCCCGCACTCGCTCGGAGCCAGCATCGTGTTCGAGCAGACCTACGGTCCCGTGGACGGCGACAGCGCCTCGGCAGCGGAACTGTGCGCGCTGCTGTCTTCGCTGGGACAGTTCCCGTTGCGCCAGTCGCTGGCCGTCACCGGTGCGGTGGACCAGCACGGTGCGATCCAGCCGATCGGCGCGGTCAACGAGAAGATCGAGGGCTTCTTCGACCTCTGCAAGGCACGCGGCCTGACCGGTCGGCAGGGCGTGATCATCCCCGCGGCCAACGTGAAGCACCTGATGCTGCGCGCGGACGTCGTGGCCGCGGTGGCGGCCGGGGATTTTTCCGTGTTCAGCGTGTCGAAGATCGACCAGGCGCTGGAGCTGCTGGGCGGCACGCCAGCCGGGGAAGCAGATGCTGACGGCGATTTCCCCGAGGGCACGCTGAACTTCCGCGTGACCGCGCGGCTCATCGAGCTGTCGCTGGTGCGCCAGGCGTATTCGAACGTCGAGATCCGGGTGAAGAAGGTCCGCAACGTCAGGGCTGCCGAGCCCGAGAAGCCGCCGAAGAAGGCCACGCCCGGGGTCGCGCGTGGCCGCGGCAAGGGACCAGCGGGTGCGCGCTGACGGCGGGACCGATGCGCGCGTGCTGCTGGCCGTCCGCGGGGCGGCCCGCTCTGACGCACCGATCGATCTGGCGCTGCAGCTCGCCGTCGCCCTCGAAGCCGAACTTGCCGGGGTGTTCATCGAGGACAGCGATCTGCTGCGCGTCGCGGCATTGCCATTCACCCGCGAGGTGGGGCGGGTTACCGGCGCCTTGCGTCCGCTGGACCCGGGAGAGGTGGAGGCGTCGCTGCGGCGGCAGGCGGAGCAGGTGCGGCACGCGCTCGCGGATCTGACCCGGAGCTCGCAGGTGAAGTGGTCGTTCCGGGTGGCACGAGGCAAGCTGCCCGAAGCGATGCTGTCGAGCGCGCGGCGAGCCGATATCGTGGTGGCGGGCGAGTGCCGACTGCAGGTGCGGCGGGGGCGCGGCGAGAGCATGCAGACGGTGACGGTGGTGTTCGAGCCCGGCCAGTCCGGCGTGCGGACGCTGACAACCGCGCTCAACCTCGCGCGCGGGCGGGTCGAGCGCCTGGCCATCCTCGTCCCCGACGCGGCGGACCTCGAAGGGCTGCGCCGGCAGGCAGCCCAGGCGGTGCAGGCGGCCCCGGAGCTGCTGCGCATCGCAACGCTGCCTTCGCGCGAGGCTGCGGGGTTGGTCCGCAGCGTGCGCCAGCAGTCCGCGCGCGCGCTGGTGCTCGCTCCGGACAGCCTGCACGACGGGGAGCGGCAGGTCCGGGTGCTGCTGGAGGAATTGCCATGTCCACTGGTGCTGGTGTTCTAGCGCGTCAGCGCGATCCCGGGTCGAGCGTCCTGCTGACCGACCTGTACGAGCTGACCATGCTCCAGACCTACTTCGAGCATGGCATGACCGGGCTCGCGGTGTTCGAGCTGTTCTTCCGGCGCCCGGCGCACGACGCCCGCAACTTCCTGGTGGCCGCCGGACTCGAGCAGGCCCTGGAGTACCTCGAGGACCTGCGCGTCGACGAGGCGGACCTCGACTGGATGGCCGCGACGGGACGCTTCTCCGGTGAGTTCATTTCCCGGCTGCGGGACCTGCGCTTCACCGGCGAGGTCCACGCGCTGCCGGAGGGTACCCTGGTCTTCCCCGACGAGCCCGTGATCCGCATCACCGCGCCCCTGCCGGAGGCGCAGCTGGTGGAAAGCCGGCTCATGAACATCCTGCACTTCCAGACCCTCATCGCCAGCAAGGCGGCGCGGTCGGTGCTGCAGGCGCCGGGCAGGCAACTGGTGGACTTCGGCATGCGCCGCGCGCATGGTGCGGAGGCCGCCCTGTATGCGGCACGCGCGGCCTACCTCGCCGGCTTCTCGGGCACCTCCACGGCGCTGGCCGGGCAGCGCTACGGCGTGCCGGTGTTCGGCACCATGGCGCACTCGTTCGTCCAGGCGCACGACAGTGAGTCGCTGGCCTTCGAGCGGTTCGCGCGCAGCCATCCCGGGGGGATCACGCTGCTGATCGACACCTACGACACCGAGGCGGCGGCGCGCAAGCTTGCCGTGCTCGCCCCCGGGCTGGCGGCCGACGGTATCCGCATCGCGGCCGTGCGCCTGGACAGCGGCGACCTGGCCGATCACGCCATCCGGGTTCGCCACATCCTGGACGACGCCGGCCTGCGCGAGGTGCGCATCTTCGCCAGCAGCGGCCTGGACGAGTTCAAGCTGCAAGAGCTGCTCGAGGTGCGGGGTGCGCCCATCGACGGCTTCGGCATCGGCAGCGCGCTCGACACGTCGCAGGATCTGCCCACCCTGGACTGTGCCTACAAGCTGCAGGAGTACGCCGGCCTTCCCCGGCGCAAGCGCTCCGAGGGGAAGGCGACCTGGCCGGGCCGAAAGCAGGTATTCCGGCGGCGCTCGGCGGCCGGCGATCTGGCCGGCGACACGCTCGCGCTGGAGCACGAGCGCATCGAGGGCGAGCCGCTGCTGCGTCCGGTGATGCGGGGCGGCCGCCGCCTGCCCGGCCTGCCCGACCTGCCGCAGGCACGCGAACACTGTCGGGCACAGCTCGCACAGCTGCCCGTCGCGCTGCGGGCGCTGGTTCCGGCGCCGCCTTACCCGGTAACGGTCTCGGAAGCGCTGCGCGCCCTGGCGGCGGAAGCAGACCGCAGGCAGATGGAGGCACTCCCGTAGGCATGCGTTGACCACGGTCAAGGCGTCGCCCTTGCCGTGGGTCTAAGCTGCATTTTCTACAGCATGAATGGGAGAGTGGCCATGGCAGTGGGCGAAATCTGCAGCCGCGAAGTGGTGATCGCGCGCACCGGCGAGACGCTGCGCACGGCGGCACAGTTGATGCGCGAGAAGCACGTCGGTGCACTGGCCGTGGTGGAGGATCGCAACGGCGCGGTGGTGCCGGTGGGCGTGCTGACCGACCGCGACATCGTCACGGCGGTGGTGGCCAAGGGCCTCGACGCCGACGCCCTGCGGGTCGGCGAAGTGATGAGCGCCAATCCGGTCACGGCCCGCGAGACCGACGGCGTGTCCGCCTGCATCGCGAAGATGCGCGAGAAGGGCGTGCGCCGCATGCCGGTGGTGAACGCCCGGGGCGAGTTGACCGGCATCGTCAGCACCGATGACTTCATCGAGCTGCTGGCCGAGGAGCTGAACGGGCTGGCGCGCACCATCGCCAACGAGCAACGTCGCGAGACCCGGTCACGCACCGTCTGAGCCGGTGTTTGCGCAGGAAGGAGGAGGCCCATGAGCATGCACGACGCAATCCGCAGCCACGCGCGCGAGCGCCACGACCGCCAGATCGAGGAGGTGGTGCACGATGCCTACCGTGAGCGGCATCGTCCGCCCGAGCCGGCCGTGTGTCCGACCTGCGGGGTGGTGTACCAGCACGGCGCATTCCACTGGATTCCGCGGCCGGTGGGTGCGCAGGAGCATGTCTGTCCGGCGTGCCGGCGGATCGCTGATGACTATCCGGCGGGATACCTCACCCTCGAGGGCGAGTTCTTCCGCTCGCATCGCGACGAGATCACGGGTCTGGTGAACAACGAGGCTGCGCGGGCACGCGCCGAGCACCCGCTCGAGCGCATCCTGGGCATCGAGGAGCGGGACGGGCAGGTGGTGATCAAGACCACCGACCTGCACCTGCCGCGCCGGATCGGCGACGCCCTGCACCGGGCCTGGCGCGGCGAGTCGGAGACGAAGTACGCGCCGGACGAGTACCTCGTGCGAGTGCACTGGCGGCGGTAGGCGGCGCATGCCGCCGGAAACCGGATCCACCGCAGAGGACGCAGAGGGCGCAGCGGAAAATCAGAGGAACGAAGCGCATTGGGCTTTCCTCTGCGTACCTCGGCGTCCTCCGCGGTGAATGCGTTTTCGCTCGCGGCGGTCGCGAGGCTGGCTATGCCCTGGAGCGAAGACCGCTATCCCCCTGCCATGGCGCACCTGCCGCCCGTCGTGCGAGCGAAGGCGGTCGAGATCGCCAACGCACTGCTGCAGGAAGGGCACGACGAGGGCTTCTGCATCCGCGTCGCGATCGCGCGTGCGCACGAGTGGGCGCGCCGGCGCGGGCTGGAGTAACGCTACGCGTCGAACCGGGTGAGGACCTGGCCGGGGCCGTCTTCGAGGGAAAGGTAGTCGCGTCCGTCGTGCACCTGGACGCCGTTGACCCACACCCCGTGCACCCCTTGCGGCCGACGGATCATGCGGGCGCCGCCGCCCGGCAGGTCGTGGCAGCGCTCCAGCGCTGAGATGCCCACTGTCGCCGGATCGAACAGCAGCAGGTCCGCCCAAGCACCCGGCTGGATGTGACCGCGTCCGGGAATGCGGTAACGCGCCGCCGGATGGGATGTCAGGCGCTGCACTCCCTCTTCGAGGCTGAAGGTGCCGGTCTCGCGTACCCAGTGGCGGAGGAAGTGCAGCCCGAAGCCCGCGTCGCACAGGAAGATCAGGTGCGCGCCGGCATCCGACAGCGCAAGCACGCCGGCCTCGTGCTGGAGCAGCGGCGCGACCCCCGCGTCGTTGTTCTGGAACAGCTTCGCGATCAGCGGGGTATCCAGCGGGAGGTCGAAGAAGAAGTCCAGCGGATCCTTGCCGGCGGCACGCGCCAGTTCGGTCACGGGGCGCTCGTCCACCTCGACCTTCGACCAGTCGCCGTAGAAGAGGATGCCCTTGCCGGGGTTGGCCAGGTTCTCGCGGAAGCGCGCGCGGAACGCCGGATCAGCATAGATGCGCGGCAGGTCCTCGGGCCGGCCTGCCTTCACCCGCTCGAACGCGTCATGCGAGTAGAGCAGGTAGGGGTTGCGCAGGGTGAAGTCGAAGGACAGCGGCTGGCAACTGGTGTGGATGTACACCTCGTGACCCCGCCTGCGCGCGGCCGCGCAGCGCTCGTAGTACCCCATCGCGACATCCGGGGCGGCATCGTTGTACATCGTGAGCACCGTGACCATGAACGCCGGGCGACCGGTTTCGGCCGCCAGTGCTTCCATGAACTCGGTGGTGGCGCGTGCGCCGGTGGCCATCACGAAGATGCCGCGACCGGCCTCGCGCAGCGGCTGTGCCAGCGCGTGCAGCTCGGCGTCCGGCGCGATGGTGGAGGGCATCGGGCGGCCGCCGTAACCGGCGTGGTTGGGCGAGAACGAGGAGGCGAACCCGATGGCGCCGGCCTGCATCGCCTCGCGCACCATCGCCTGCATCCGTGCCAGCTCTTCCGGCGTCGCCTGCGCCCGCGTGGAAGCCTCTTCGCCCATCACGGCGGTGCGGATGGTGGAGTGCCCGGCCAGCGCTGCGACGTTGGCATAGGGCCGCACCCGGCGCAACTGCCCCAGGTACTCCGGGAAGGTCTCGAAGGACCAGCGCGTGCCGGTGAGCAGCGCATCGAGGTCCATGCCCTCGACCACCGAGAGGTTCTTGAGCATGGTCTCGCGCTGCGGCTGCGGGCAGGGCGCGATGCCGAAGCCGCAGTTGCCGATCACGGCAGTGGTCACGCCGAGCGACGGCGAAGGCGAGAGCGTGCGGTCCCAGGTGATCTGGGCGTCGTAGTGGGTGTGGACGTCGACGATGCCGGGCATCAGCGCCAGGCCGGCCGCATCGATGGTCTGCCGGGCAGGTGTGGTGCTACGGCCCACATCGACGATGCGGCCGTCACGGACCGCCACGTCGGCGGTGGTCGAGGGTGCCCCGGTCCCGTCGACGACCCGGGCGCCGCGAATGAGGAGATCGTTCATGCGGCAAGCGTATCACGCACCGCGCGCGGCATCCCGGTGGCGGAAACGAACGACTTCCCGCTGACTGCTAGTCCCAGGCGAACAGTCGCCGCAGCTCGTCCTCGGCGTCGAGCCAGTCCTGCAGCTCGTTGCCGGGCGCGAAGCCGCGCTTCTCGGCGCGGTAGTAGGCGCCCTCCGCAACCATCCGTTGGCGGCGCTCGGGCGTGAGCTTGCCGCCGTCGAGCTCGTCCAGCATCTCCGCCGTCTGCGCGGCGAGCAGTTCCTGACCCTTGCGTCCGCGGTGCAACATCGCGCGCTTGCCCTGGACCGTTGCCATGAAAGTGGCCCTCCCCCGATGAATCCGACCAGCATGATCGCTCCGGCGCACAGCCGTATTGATGCCGGTCAACCCGCATGCTGAGATGGCGATCATGAGCTCCGGTTGCGATCCGGATGCGGTGGTTCCTGCATGGAAGCTAGCAGGACTTCCGCCCTTCCCGCGCCAGCGCATCACGGGTCAGACCTGCCAGCGCGATCAGCTCTTCGTGCAGCTCGAACCACACGGTGTGATAGCTGTCGCTGATGATCCGCGCGACGTAGGCGCGATCCCCGCCTGCGACGCGCGCGGCGGCGCGGCCCAGCCGCTCGGCATATCCCCCCAGCCGGGTCGACAGCGCGGCCAGCCGGGCCAGGACCGGTGCGGCCTTGCCATGCAGATCCGCCAGCCGCTGCAGCACCTCGCGATCGTAAGCGGCATCCAGGTGGTCGTTGGACACGCCTGGACGCTTGAGCTGCCATGCCGTCATGATCTGCTTCAACTCGGCGTCGAAGACGCAGAAGTCCTCGTACAGTGCGACGACCGCGCTCGGATCCACGAGTGCGCGCTCGGCGGCCAGCAATGCCGCGAGCCGGGAGCGCCCCGCCGGCGTCAGCGTGAACGCGCGGCCGGACCGGGCACACCAGCCCAGCTCGCACAGCGGCAGGTAGAGCGCGACGGCGCTGTCCACGGACAGCGCGAGTGAATCGGCCAGGACCTCGGCGCTGGCCCGGCCCTTGAGTCCCGCCAGTCGCAGCAGCGCAAGCTCGGAATGGCTGGGCAGCGCACTCGGCGCCGCTGCCGGCGGCGCTCGCTGGGCCGGCGCAGCCAGCGCGTGCAGGCACGCCAGCAGTGCCGGGAGGCGGTGCCGCACGACGGCGCCGCGCACCCCCGCGGTCATCGCCGCCTGGATGCCGGCGTCGGTCTCGAGGATGTCGCCGCGCACCACCAGCCCGGGCACCAGCGCCTCACGCCACGCTTCCCCTTGCGCGTCCAGGTCGAGCGTGTCTGCGGGTGCCTCGGCTGGTCGCAGCAGCTGCAGCGGCACCAGCGGCAGCGCCCATTCGATCAAGGTGCGCCGGTCGCCCGTGGCGGCTTCATCGGCACGGTCCACGGCGAGGTCGCCGCGCCAGATGCGGCCGCTCGCGCCGTCGAGCGTGATGCACTGCCCGGCGAGCACGGTGACGGTGCCGGGCCCGCAGCCCACGACGCAGGGACGGCCGAGCTCGCGGCTGACGACTGCGGCGTGCGATGTGGAACCCCCTTGCTCGGTCACCAGCCCGGCAGCGGCGATGATGCCCTGCAGATCCTCCGGCGCGGTGGTCGGGCGCGCGAGGATCACGTCCTCGCCACGGTGCGCCCGGCGTTCGGCATCCTCCGGGTCGGTCACCACCACGCCACGCGCCACGCCGGGGCAGGCGGGCTCGCCGATCGCGAGCGGCTGCTGTCCCGCAGCCCGAGCGGCCAGTTCCAGCGCGGGCAGTTGCCGCACCTGGCCCGGGTCGAGCCGGTGCAGCGCTTCCTCCCTCGAAATCAGCCCCTGCTCGGCGAAGGCGACGGCCGCTCGCACTGCGGCCTGCGGTGCGCGCTTGGCCACGCGCGACTGCAGGAACCACAACCGGCCCGATTCGACGGTGAACTCGATGTCCTCGATGTCGCGCGCGTCGGCCTCCAGGACCGCTGCGCCGCGGATCAGTTCGTCGTGCACGTCGGGCATCTGCTCGCGCAGCCCGTCGAGCGGGCGCGGCGTGTAGTGGCCGGATACGACGTCCTCGCCCTGCGCACCGCTGAGCCACTCGCCCCAGGCCGGTGGATCACCCGTGATGGGATTGCGGCTGAACAGCACCCCGGTGCCGGAGCGGGCATCGAGGTTGCCGAACACCATGGCCTGGACCATGACTGCCGTGCCGCCATCGTCCGGGAGCCCGCGGTTGCGCCGGTAGACCCGGGCCCTCGGCGAGTACCAGGAGTCGAACACCGCGGCGATGGCAGCGCGCAGCTGCACCCAGGGGTCCTCCGGCACGCTCTCCTTGCTCGCCCCGGGCACGACGCTGGCGTATTGCTCGATGAAGCGCTGCCGGGTGTCCTGTGCGAACGAGGCACTGCCGCTCTGCGCTGCAAGCGCGGCCTCCACCTCGGCATTGATGCCCAGGTTGAGGATGGTGTCCATCATCCCGGGCATGCTCATCGGAGCGCCCGAGCGCACGGACACCAGCAAGGGGCATCGGGTCGCGCCGAAGCGCCGCCCGGTCCCCTCCTCGAGGACGGCGATGCGCGCCACGACCTGCGCCCACAGCGCATCGGGCAGAACCTTGCCGCCGTCGAAGTACTCGCGGCATGCATCGGTGGTCACCACGATGGCTGGCGGCACCCGCAGACCCAGTGCGCGCATCCGGTTGATGCTCCATGCCTTGCCGCCGATGTGCGCAGGCGGCAGGGTGCAGGTGCCGTCCACCACGGCCACGAGTGGGGCGGAGGCGCCGGCGTCCTGGCTTGATCGCAGTTGTTCCACGCTGCTCAGTGGACGGTCACCGTCCCGGTGTTGCCATCGACCGTGACTACGGCGCCGTCGGGGATGCGGCGCGTCGCCCCGGCCACCGACACCGCGGCCGGGATGCCGAGCTCGCGCGCGACGATCGCCGCGTGCGAGATCATCGCGCCGGTTTCGACCACCACCGCGCCGGCCGCGAGGAACAGCGGGCCCCACGCAGCATCGGTGGTCAGCGCGACGATGATCTCGCCCGGTTCCAGCCCCGTATCCTCGTCGAGCGACGTGATCACGCGGGCACGCCCCGTATGGCATCCCGGGGACACGCCCAGACCGGTGAGGCGCATGCCGGTCGGTGCGCTGTCGGCGCGCGCAGTCGAACGGTCCTTGAACATCGACAGGGCCGGGGCCTCGCCCTCGAACACGAACGGCGGCTCCTTGGCCCGCAGCATCTCGAGCCGGCTTGCGCGCGCCAGGATCGTGTCCTTCCATGGTGCAGGGTCGGCGACGAATCCATCTGCCTCCGCATCCGTCACCATCAGCACATGCTCCCAGCGCGCGAGGTGACCCCGGCTGACCAGGCGCTGGCCGAGCTCGAGCATGGCCCTGCGGCCCTCGTCGAAGAGGCGCGCACACAGCGCCTTGCTGCGTTCGCGCGCGGTCAGGTACTTCGCCGCCGCGCGTGCACCGGCCAGGAACTGGCCCTGCCCCTGCGCGTCTCCAGCCAAGCGCGCCGAGATGTCGGCGATCGCAGTCTCGCGCTCCGCGGCCCGCGCCGCAGCGCGGGTCCCGGGCGCTGCATCGTCCGGCACCTGTCGCGCGCGGTCCAGCATGCGCAGCGGGATCTCGGGATGCGTGCGCCACGTCGGCGAGCGTATCTCCCACACGCTGGGGCCGCTGAAGCCCCACCGGCGCACGAAGTCCTGCCAATGCAGCAGGAAGCGTTGCGCCTGCGGGTCGCTGGATGTGCGCAGGCGCTCCAGCGCCGCCTCGGCGCCCGCGTCGAATGCCGCGGACACTATGGCCGACGCGCGGATCTCCCGCGAGAGGTCCCAGAGTTGGAGTGGCTGCTCGGCGGAGTCGATGTCCCCGATCCCCGCGGTCACCTTTCCGGCCAGTTCGGGGGCGCCGGCAGCCGCGCAGATCTGGGCGATGAAGCTCACCAGCACGTTCGAGCCGTACGAGTCGAGGACGTGCTGGCCGAACAGGGGCCGGCCCAGCCTCGTCCGGCTGCGAAAGTAGGCGAGCAACGCTGCCTCCGACAGCGCCTCGAGGGCGGGGCGGTTCGCACACATCTCGTCGATCTGCTGTTCCAGTGCGTCGACGAGAGGCTTGGGGTCAACCGTGAAGAGCGACTCCAGCCACCGGCCTGCTGCCGCCTTGCGCTCCGGGTTGACGTCGCGTGGATCCGGCCGGTAAGGCGGCGCATCGGGATAGTCGCCGAACAGCGATCGGTCCATCGCCTCGACGGTCAGCCCGGGGACACGAACCGCCATCACCCGCGTGACGGTCATGTTGATGTAGCAGTACCCGCCGAAGCAGGCGAGGATCTCGGGTTCGCCCTCGGGCCGGAACTCCTCCGGTGTGAACACGCCGATCGAGCAGAACGCGTCGCGCCAGCCCGCCTCGAGCAGGAGGCGGCCGTACACCGTCCAGGTGAGGGGCGAGACGGCCTCGCCGAACACCTCGCCCACGTTGCCCCGGGTCCACGCCGGGAAGCGTTGGCTCGGGGCGTCGTCGCAGACCCAGATCTTCTCCGTCATGCGTGTGCTCCGGATATGGTCGATGCACCGTGCCGCGGGCCGGCAGCACGCATGGTTGCGCCGTCGCGGGCCGCATCGTGCCCTGCGGCGATGCAGTCGAGGCTACTTCAGCTTGCTGAGGTCCAGGTTGAGCACCTTGGCGGTGTCGCGGACGACATCGTAGGAGGAATCCTCCACCGGCACCCAGCGCTTGATGCTGAGGTTGGGTCCCCACGGCAGGTCATGCATCCCGGCGAAGGCCGCGCGCAGCCTGGCTTTCAACTCGGCCGGAAGGTCCTGGCGATACACCACCGGTGCGCCGGGAATGGCCTCGGAGGTCCACACGATGACCACGTCCTCCTTCTTCAGCATGCCGCGGGCAAACGCCGGCTCGAGCAGCGCATCGGCGACCGCCGCCGCATCCACCTTGCCGTTCTGGACCGCGATGGCGCTCGCGTCGTGACCACCGGAGAAGATGACACGGGAGAACATCCTGTCGGGATCGAGGCCTGCCTTGATGAGGCCCGCCTTGGGGAACAGATGCCCCGAGGTGGAACTGGGGTCGACGAATGCGAAGGTCTTGCCGTTGAGGTCCCTGAGGCTGCCGATTGCGTGATCGCGGCGGGCGATGATGACCGAGTGGTAGGTCGCGCCTTGCCGGGTGGTCTCCATCAGGGCGAAGGCATCCACGCCCGCCACCTTGTTGGCGAGGACGTAGGAGAAGGGCCCGAGCAGCGCCACATCGAGCTTCTTGGAGCGCAAGGCTTCGATCACGCCGTTGTAGTCGGTGGCGACGAAGGGTTTGACCTCCATCTGCAGCGCGGCCTGGAGCTGGTCGAGCAGGGCGCGGTTGTCGCTGATGACCACACGCGGATCCTCGCTGGGGACCAGACCGAGGTTGAGC
Source organism: uncultured Burkholderiales bacterium (assembly GCA_964523885.1). Taxonomy (GTDB): domain Bacteria; phylum Pseudomonadota; class Gammaproteobacteria; order Burkholderiales; family SHXO01; genus SHXO01. The sequence goes on from CAZFYX010000020.1 coordinate 59,174, forward strand.
ACCTCCGCACCGTGCGCGGTGCCGGCGAGCAGCACGGCCAAGCCGATACCGAGCGTGATCAGGCGACGCGTGATCCGTAGCATGAATTTCCTCCGTGATTGTCTCCATGCATATCCTGCTTGCGGTCCGGGGCGCCGGTATTGACGGAGGTCAACCATGCGCAAGCCGGCCAGCCCGGGCGCCGGCACGAGTTGCGCTGCAGCGGCGCAGCTTTCCATCCGGATCCCGCGCACATGCCGCATACGGACATCCCGCACCGCCTCGACGCGCTGCCCTGGTCGCGCTGGCACTGGCGCGTGGTCGTGGCGCTGGGCATCACCTGGATCCTCGACGGCCTCGAGGTCACCCTGGTGGGGGCGATCGGCCCGGTGCTGGAGCGACCCGAGACCTTGGCCCTGAGCGCCGCGGAGATCGGCCTGGCGGCCTCGGCCTACATCGGCGGCGCCGTGCTCGGTGCCCTGGGCTTCGGCCGCCTTGCCGATCGGCATGGGCGCAGGCGGCTCTTCCTGGTGACACTCGTGGTCTACCTCGCCGCCACGCTGGCTACCGCGTTCACCTGGAGCTTCGCGAGCTTCGTCGTGTGCCGCTTCTTCACCGGTGTGGGGATCGGCGGCGAGTACGCTGCGATCAACTCGGCGATCGACGAGCTGGTGCCGGCGCGCCTGCGCGGGCGAGTCAGCCTGGCGATCAACGGCAGCTTCTGGGTCGGCGCGGCGCTGGGCGCGGGCGTGGCACTGCTGCTGCTCGACGAGCGTGTGCTGGGACCCGAGCTGGGCTGGCGCGCCGCGTTCGCGCTGGGTGCGCTGATGGGCGTCGCGATCCTGCTGGTGCGCCGCGACCTGCCGGAGAGCCCGCGCTGGCTGATCACGCATGGCCACGCCGATGCGGCCGAGCGCGTGATGAAGCGCATCGAGGCCGAGGTTCGACGCACCCACGGGCCGCTGCCGGCGGCGACCGGGACCACGGCGGTCGGGCTGCGTCCGGCCCCGGGGCTCACCGAGATCCTCGGCGTGCTGGTCAGGCGGCACCGCTCGCGCGCGGTGCTGGGCTTCTCGCTGATGGTCGCGCAGGCGTTCTTCTACAACGCGATCTTCTTCACCTACGCGCTGGTCCTGACCCGCTTCTACGGCATTCCGGACCAGTCCGTGGCCCTGTTCATCATTCCGTTCGCGCTCGGCAATTTCCTCGGACCGCTCCTGCTCGGCCCGGTGTTCGACCGGGTCGGCCGCCGCGTGATGATCGCGGCGACCTACGGGCTGTCCGGTGTCGCTCTCGCGCTCACCGCATATGCCTTCCTGCAAGGCTGGCTCGATGCGCTGACGCAGACGCTGGCCTGGTCGCTGGTGTTCTTCCTCGCTTCCGCGGCGGCGAGCTCTGCCTACCTCACGGTGAGCGAAGTCTTCCCGCTGGAGATGCGGGCGCTGTCCATCGCGCTGTTCTATGCCGTGGGCACGGGTGCGGGGGGATTCCTCGCGCCCGCGCTGTTCGGCGCGCTGATCGAGACGCAGAGCCGCGCGGCGGTGTCTGCGGGCTACGCGCTTGGTGCCGTGCTGGTGCTGGCGGCCGCCGTGGTGGCGTGGCGCCTGGGCGTGGATGCCGAGCGGCGCTCGCTCGAGTCAGTGGCCACGCCGCTCACCGGCCGGGACCGCTGAGGCAGGTCAATCGTCGGAGGTGCGCGCCATGAGCACCCCATAACCCTTCTTCAGCGCTTCGGCGAACAGCACCTGGAACTGCTCCAGGCGCGGGAGCTCGTAGCGCACCGACCGGTCCGCGCGCGCCAGGCGCGCCGTGCGCGCGTCGATGGTCCGCTGCAACAGCTCGCCCACCAGATCGTGCGGGATGAAACCGGCTTCGTCTGCCGGAGCCTCGACGCCGAGGATCTGCAGCATGCGCACGGCGTTCGCGTTGCTCAGTGTCAGCTTGAGCCGGCTGGGCCGGTAGCCGCCGTGCGTGCGCACGGCCTGCGGCATGAGGTCGAAGTGGATCGTCATCGCGCCGCACCGGCTACAAGAAGCGTACCCGGGCTGCGGCGCGAAGCGGGTAGCGGGGAACAGGCGTTGCTGCCGATGGCGGAGTGGGGCGGCGCGACCGCCCCGGTCCCGTTACCTGGAGGCAGACGATGCGCAGCGTCCTCACATTCTCCCTGGCCGTGCCCCTTGCGCTCGCAGCGGCGAGCGCCCTATCGCAGACACCGCCGCCATGTGCGGCGAAGGCGCAGGTGGTCCAGCGCCTGTCCGCCTTCGACAACCCCGAGGGTGCGATCTTCAGCGCAGACGGCAAGAGCGTGTTCATCTCCAACGCCGCGGAACTGGGCGATCCCGGGAAGGGCTTTCACTGGACCCGCGGCCAGGGTTACATCAGCAAGCTCGCGGTGGGTGCGGACGGCAGGCTGAGCATGGTCGAGGAGAAGCTCATCACCGGCCTGACTGCGCCGCTCGGCATGGCGGTGCTGCCGGTCGACGCGGGCCGGTTCCCGCGCGGCACGATCTTCGTGGTCGAAGCCACGGCTCCGCTGGCGGAGCCCGACGGCACCGAGGTGAAGGATCCGAATGCGATCGATCCGAAGATCCTCGCCTTCGACGAACGCGGCAAGGTGCTGGGCAGCATCCCGCTGGGCCGGGGCTCGGCGGCGGCCAAGGCTGCGGGCGTCGTCGCGACGCTGGGCAACGCGCTCGCATTCGACGCCCAGGGCAACCTGTACCTGGCGGAGACCGGCATCGGGGGCGCGCAGTTCCAGCCGCCGATCCAGACCAGCGGCGGCGGCATCTATATGTTTCCGGCGGGCTCGCTGGACGCGCTGGCCGGCGGGCAGGACGCAAGCGTGCGCTACATCCCCGTGCCGCAGGGCGGGCCGGACGGGATCGAAGTGGCGCCCGACGGCACCATCCAGTTCAACACCGTCGGCCTGGGTGCCGGCCTGAAGGACCCGGCAGAGGGTGGCATGTACCGCCTGCGCCGCGAGGACTTCCAGCGCGGCCAGGCACCCCAGCCATTCCGCCACGGCCTGGGTGCGCTCGACGGCCTCGACTTCGCCGGCCCGCTGCGGCTGGACACCGAGATCAAGAACAGCAACGGCATCCTGGTGTCGCCGATGTCCGGCGACCGCTCCTGCCTGCTGGCGTTCGACCAGGCCCTCGAACTGGCCGGTCCGGCGGACATTGCGGTCCATCAGCAGTCCGACCGTTCTTGGCTGGTGGTCGTGCCGGAATTGTCCGCGACCTCGCCCAACCGTGGAGACAACCGTGTGACCGTGCTGCGGCTGCCCGCGGGCTTCGACCGCGCGGTGCAATAGGACGCCGGGCAGGCACGCGCGTTGCCGGACGCGCTCCGGGTGCAGGTTTTGTCATGCCGCATGCCTGCACCGATTCCCACAGCCTTCGCGAATGCGGTGCACGGCGCACCGCATCGCCCACACGAATCAGAGGAGTGAGCCATGCCGCTGCGTCGCCCCCATCCCCGTCACGTGTACCTGTCGCTCGCGCGCCTGCTGCGCGAGTGCGACGTGCATCACCTGGCGGCCAAGGTCGAGTGCCGGTTCGTCCCCGCGCTCGCGTTCCCCACCTACCGGGTGAGCGCTGCCGGGGAGGCGAGGAGCTTCGTCGCCGCGGTGCTCGAACGCGTCCTGGGCCGCGAGTTCGCTCCGGGTGCGGAGCGCTGGGTGCTCGAGCCCGAGGAGGCGGCACGCCTCATGTACAGCCCGGCGACGTAGTGCCCGATTCAGGACCCGAGGAGACGCTCAGATGAACGCAATGATGAACCGAATCAGCCCCAGCGCCACCAGCATGATCCGCATGGATCACACCCACGTGCTCGCCTCCTTCCATCAGTACACCCCGGACTCGCGGCCGCAGTTGCGCCAGGCGCTGGCCAACGCGATCTGTCTCGCGCTGGAGATCCACGCGCAGCTCGAGGAGGAGATCTTCTATCCGGCGCTGCGCGGGGTGGTGACCGACACCCACGTACTGGACAAGAGCGTGCCCGAGCACAACGAGATGAAGCGGCTGATCGGTACGCTGCGCGGGATGCAGCCCAGCCAGCCGGAGTTCGACGACACCCTGATGGCGCTCATGCGGGACGTGATGCACCACGTGGCGGACGAGGAAACCGTGCTGCTGCCGCAAGCCGAGCGCCTGCTCGGCAAGGAGCGGCTCGGCGAATTGGGCGCCCAGATGACCGAGCGGCGCCTCCAGCTGATGGCTCCGCGGGCGGGGGAGATGGCGCTCAACACGGTGAAGGCGATCCCGGCGAGCACGATGCTGATGGCGGCGGGCGTGGTGATCGCGGGGACTTACCTCGCGCGCAGGGCGATGCGCGCGTCCCATCTGACCTGAGCGGGCAGGCCGCGGGGCGCGGCCTGCGGCTCGCTTCCCCGAGCGCTCGCGCTTCAGCGCAGCGCCTCGTACAGCAGGTCGCCCAGGCGCTGGTGCGTGTCGCTGGTCGGATGCTCGAGATCCCAGTAGAAATGACCTTTGCCCACGCCGAAGTCGGGCACGTCCGGACAGCTCGCCGGGTTCACGAACAGGCAGGCCGAGGCGCCGGGCTGCACGCGCTCCAGAGCCGGCGTCGGGTCCATCGTCGGCAGTACCGCAGCCTGCGCAGCGCGGAGGTCGAACGCCGTGATGCGTACGCCCTTGAGCGTCCCGCGCAGACCCTGCAGCATCGAGGCGAGCAGGGTGTTGTGCTCGGCTGCAAGGCTGGACAGTCCCGGTGAAGGGGCGACCAGCGGCAGGCTCCCGAGGTCCGGCAGGTTCACGACGAGGAAGTTGCGTGCGCCCAGGGCGTGGAGCTGGCGGATCGCGTTGTCGATGTTGCCGACCGATTCGGCCGGCGTGATCGCCCCGTTCACGTCGGCGAAGAGATAGTCGTTGCTCCCCACCACGACCAGGTAGAGCGCGGGGCCCGCCACCTTCGCCACCATGCGGAAGGCCCGGAAGGCCGCGACCTGCCCGAGCAGGCCCGGTACGCGGATCCCCAGCGGGATACGGGTTGCCAGGCCCGTCCCCGCGCCGCCGAAGGCGAAAGCGACCGATTGCCCGGCGCCGACGCGGGTGAGCGCGAGGGCGGGCTTGAGGGCATTCGCGGAGCCCGGCGCGTGACCGCTCAACCGCTGCCACAGGTACTCCGGCGCCACCGGGCCGTTGCTGAAGCGGCCCTGCATGTAGGTGCGATGGGGAGAGACCGAGGGCGGGATTGCCGGCGTGAAGCCAAGCCGCGTCGAGAGGATCAGGTCGTTGCCGACGTCGACCAGGCTGTCGCCGAAGACGAAGAGGGCTGGATAGGACGCGCCGGCGGCGTGCGCCGGCGCACCCAGGAGGGAGAGGGCGAGACCGGCACACGCGGCGAGCGCGCGCAACAGGCGTGAGGTCGATTGCATGGGAGCGGCGATCCGGAGAGAGGCGAAAGCCGCAGTGTGCACGGCGCAGCAGCAGCGCGACAAGAACGATGGCAGCGGGTGTTGTGCGATTGGTCCTGTACTGTAAAAACGTCCAACTCGGCAGCCTTCACGCCGTCGCCCGCGTCGCCGTCCGATAGCGCGTAGAATCCCCAGCCGCACACGGATTCGAGTTGGCTTGCGGGCCACTCCCGCAGCCAGCGACCTCCAGCAGATGCCCGACTCCCCGATATCGATGCTCGCCGAGATCGACGCGATCTATCGCACCGCCCCGATCGGGTTGTGCGTGATCGACCGCACGCTGCGATTCGTGCGCATCAACGAGCGCCTGGCGCAGGCCAACGGCCTGAGCGCTGCCGATCACATCGGCCGCAGCGTGCGCGAGGTGGTGCCGGCGCTCGCCGACCAGATCGAGCCGACGCTGCGGCACGTGCTCGAGACCGGCGAGGCGGTGCTGGGCGTGGAGGTACGCGGCGACACCCGGGCCGGACCGGGCAGCTGGGTCAGCAACTACGTCCCGCTGCACGATGCGGCGGGGCGGATCGCGTGCGTCAATGTATCGGTGGAAGATCTGACCGAGCTGCGGCGGCTGGAGGCTGCGCGCGCGAGAGAGGCGCATGCCCACGCGCTGGCCGCCTATATCCAGCTCGCACGGGAGGAGGAGCGCAATGCGGTCGCGCGCGAGGTGCACGACGAGCTCGGCCAGGCCCTGACCGCTGCGCGGTTGCACCTCAAGACCGCCACCCGCCAGGGCTCGTTCGGCGACCCGGTGAGGGCGCAGCTCGAATCCCTGGACACGTTGCTGGTGGACACGATGAAGGCCGTGCGCCGCATCTGCGAGGGCCTGCGCCCGGCGCCGCTCGATTCGCACAAGCTGTGCGAGGCGATCCGCCAGCACGCGCGCGACTTCGAGGCGACGGCCGGGATTCCCTGCAGCCTCGACCTGCCGCCGAGCGAGCCGGACCTGCCCGCGGAGGTGACGACCGCGCTGTTCCGCATCCTGCTCGAGGCGCTCACCAACGTCTCCCGGCATGCGCACGCCACCCGCGTGGCGGTCGCGCTCGGCGTCTCGGATGCCGAGGCGTGCATGCAGGTGCACGACGACGGCAACGGCATCTCGTCGGAAACCCTGGCGGACTGGACCGCACTGGGCCTGCGCGGCATGCGCGAACGGGCCGCTGCAGTCGGCGGGAGCGTCAGCTTCCGCGGCCACCCGCAGAGCGGCACAACGGTGCTGGTGAGGATTCCGCTGGGGCCCCGTCCGCGGGCCTGAGCGCGCTGCCGCCGGGTTGCGCATCGGGGGCGGAGGAAGCCGGGCGCCAGAGCGGCGCCCGGGCACTGCATCGCACTTGAACCGGGTGCTCCCCCCTGCAGGAAGGAGCGCCACCTGCGCTCAGTGGTTGTCGCGCGGCACGCCCTTGGTCTGGGCGATGCGCTGGTACTTCACGGCCGACTTGAGCACCATGCCGTTGGACAGCTCGTCCACGTCGTTGCGGAAGATCTCCTGCCACGGCGTCTGCGACTCGGGCACAGGGTAGCCGCCCTTCTGCTTCAGATCGGCCATGCGGCGCTCGTACTCCTCGCGGCTGAGCAGCACGTCGAGGCGGCGCTGGTTGAGGTCGATGCGCACGCGGTCGCCGGTCTGCAGGATCGCGAGCCCGCTGTTGCTGGCGGCCTCGGGCGAGGCGTTGAGGATCGACGGCGAGCCCGAGGTGCCCGACTGGCGGCCGTCGCCGATGCAGGGCAGCTCCATGATGCCGCGCTTGAGCAGCGCCGCAGGGGCGCGCATGTTCACTACCTCGGCTGCACCCGGGTAGCCCTTCGGTCCCGCGCCGCGCATGAACAGGATGCAGGTCTCGTCGACCTTGAGCGCCGGGTCGTCCACGCGGTGGTGGTAGTCCTCGGGCCCGTCGAACACGACGGCGCGCCCCTCGAAGGCGTTGGGGTCCTTGGGGTTGGACAGGTAGCGCTGCGTGAACTCCTTCGAGATCACGCTGGTCTTCATGATCGCGCTGTCGAACAGGTTGCCCCTGATGTGCAGGAAGCCCGACTTCTCCTTCATGGGCTGGCCGTAGGGCTTGATCACCTTCGGGTCGAGCACGGGCGTGTCCTTGCAGTTCTCCGCCAGCGTCCTGCCGGTCACTGTCATCGCATTGCGGATCTTGCCCGCCTTCAGCAGCTCGTTCACCACCCCCGGCACGCCGCCGGCGCGGTGATACTCCTCGCCGAGGTACTCGCCGGCGGGCTGCAGGTTGACCAGCAAGGGGATGTCGTAGCCGACCTTCTCCCAGTCGTCACAGTCCAGCTTAACGCCCATGTGGCGGGCGATGGCGTTGAGGTGGATCGGCGCGTTGGTCGAGCCGCCGATGGCGGAGTTGACCACGATGGCGTTCTCGAACGCTTCGCGCGTGAGGATCTTCGACGGCCGCAGATCCTCCCACACCATCTCAACGATGCGCTTGCCGGTCTCGTAGGCCATCACCGAGCGTTCCTTGTGCGGAGCGGGCGGTGCGGCACAGCCGGTGAGCGACATGCCGAGCGCCTCTGCCAGCGAGTTCATCGTCGAGGCGGTGCCCATCGTGTTGCAGTGGCCGGGCGAGGGCGCGGAGGAGGCGACCAGCTCGATGAACTGCTCCTGGTTGATCTCGCCTGCCGCGAGCATCTCGCGGGCGCGCCAGACGATGGTGCCCGAGCCGGTGCGCTCGCCGCGGAACCAGCCGTTCAGCATCGGGCCGCCGGAGAGCACGATCGCGGGAATGTCCACCGTGGCCGCGGCCATCAGCTGGGCAGGGGTGGTCTTGTCGCAGCCCGTGGTGAGCACCACGCCGTCGATGAAGTAGCCGTACAGCACCTCCACCAGGCCGAGGTAGCACAGGTTGCGGTCGAGCGAGGCCGTGGGCCGCTTGCCGGTCTCCTGGATCGGGTGCAGCGGAAACTCGAACGCGATGCCGCCGGCCTCGCGGATGCCCTCGCGCACGCGCGCAGCCAGCTCCAGGTGATGCCGGTTGCAGGGCGAGAGGTCCGAGCCGGACTGGGCGATGCCGATGATCGGCTTGCCCGACTGCAGTTCCTCGCGCTTGAGGCCCCAGTTCATGTAGCGCTCCAGGTACAGCGCGGTCATGTCGGGGTTGTCGGGATTGGCGAACCACTGCCGGGACCGCAGCCTGGCCGGGTCCCTGTCCTTCACTGCCATGATGTGCTCCTCCGGGGATCCGCGCGCCGCATCGCGCGCGTCTGAATGATCCCGGAAGCTTAACCAATTTACCCGGCAGGCGTCAGGCCGGCCAGGAAGGACTCCAGCGCCTGCATGTCGATCGGCTTGGTGAGGTGCAGATCGAAGCCCGCCGCCTGCGCCCGGCGCTTGTCCTCCGCGTGCCCCCAGCCGGTGCTCGCCACCAGCGCCGGGCGCGGGCTGCAGGCCTCGGCGCGGATGCACTCGGCGACCTGGTAGCCGTCCAGCCCGGGCAGGCCGATGTCGAGCAATACCACGTCGGGGCGGAACTCCCGCGCCAGCGCCAGGCCGCTCGTCCCGTCGTAGGCGGTGCGCACCGCATGCCCCTTGAGCGCCAGCAGCAGGCTCATGCTGTCGGCGGAGTCGCGGTTGTCGTCCACCACCAGGATGCGCCGGCGCGCCGCGGTCGGCCCCGCGGTCGGTGTGGGTGCAGTGCCTGCATCCGCGGCGGTCGCAAGCGGCAGCCGGACCGTGAAGCGGCTGCCGCTGCCGGGCCCGTCGCTGTGCACCTCGACACTGCCGGCATGCAGTCGCACCAGCCCCCGCACCAGCGACAGGCCGATACCCAGTCCGCCCCTGGCGCGGTCGACCGCAGGATCGGCCTGCGAGAAGATCTCGAACAGCCGCGGCAGCACGTCGGGCGCGATGCCGATGCCATCGTCCTCGACCCGGATCAGCACGTCTTCGCCCTGGCGCTGCGCGCTGAGCTTCACGTTGCCACCGCGATCGGTGTACTTGGCGGCGTTGTTGAGCAGGTTGGCCAGCACCTGGGCGAGGCGGGTGGGGTCGGCCTCGAGCTGGAGCGGCTCGTCCGGCAACTGTACGCTGAGCCGCAGTCCGCCCTGGTCGATCAGCGGACGGCTGGTTTCCAGTGCGCTCTCGACCACCGCATGCACGCTCACACGCTCCTTGCGCAGCTCGATCTTCCCGGTGGTGATGCGGGAGACGTCGAGCAGGTCGTCGACCAGGCGCACCAGGTGGGCGAGCTGCCGCTCCATCACGGCACGCGCCTCTTGCGCCATGGCCGCGTCGCCGCCCGCCAGGCGCAGCACCTGCAACGCATTGCTCAACGGCGCCAGCGGGTTGCGCAACTCGTGGGCGAGGGTGGCGAGGAACTCGTCCTTGCGCCGGTCGGCCTCGCGCAGCGCGGCCTCGCTGCGCTTGCGCTGCGTGATGTCGCGCGCGATGGTCGCCGCGCCGATAATTTCGCCGCTCTCGTTGCGGATGGGGGATACCGTGATCGACACGTCGATCAGGGTGCCGTCCTTGTGGCGCCGCACTGTCTCGTAGGGCGCCACCCGTTCGCCGCCGCGCACGTGCTCGAGCATGCGCGCAAAATCGTCCGGGCGCTCGGGCGGGATGAGCAGCACCTTGGGACGACCGATCATTTCCGCGGCGGTGTAGCCGTAGAGATGCTCGGCCGCCGGGTTCCAGCTCGTGACGATGCCATCGAGGTCGTTGCCGATGATCGCGTCGGCCGACGACTCGATGATCGCGGCAAGCTGGTGCATGGCGATCTGCTGCTGGCGGCGCTCGGTCACGTCGCGGAACACCAGGATCACGCCGCTGACCGAGCCGTCGCGGTCCCGGATCGGCGCAGCTGAGTCGTCGATCGGCCGTTCCGAGCCGTCGCTCGCGATCAGCACCGTGTGGTTGGCGAGTCCCACGATGTTGCCGGTGGCCAGGGCGCGCAGGGCCGGGTTCTCGACGGGCTGGCGGTTCTGCTCGTTGACGATGTTGAAGACCTTCTCCAGCGGCTGGCCGACGGCTGCGGCCGGCAGCCAGCCGGTGAGCGCCGCGGCGACGTGGTTGAGAAAGGTGATGGTGCCGTCGCGGTCGGTCGCGATCACCGCGTCGCCGATGCTCGACAGCGTGACCGAGAGCTCCTCGCGCTGCCGCTCGGCGGCCCGGGCGCTCGCTTCGGCGGCGGCCCGGGCACGACGCAGGCTCTCGCCGAAGAAGATGATGATGCTGCACGACAGCAGATAGGCGCCGAACCCGAGCAGGTCCTCGGGCCGGGTGTGCAGCGCATGGCGGGGCTCGACGAACAGGATGTCCGCGCAGAGGTAGCCCAGGATGGTGGCGAGCACGGCAGGTCCGACCCCGCCATGCCAGACGGACAGGGCGACCGCACCGTATAGTGTGGCCAGCACGAGCCGCGAGCCGAGCGCCGGATCGAGCGCGAGTCGCAACCCGACCGCCGCGGCGACGAACACGGTCGCCGCAACGTACGTGAGCACGCGGTTGCGTCCTTCTTCCACTCGTGTCACTCCCCCGGATTGTGCGGCGATTGTAGCGCGTGGCGCTCGCGTGACGACATGCGGATGCTCTGCGGGCACCTAAATTTCTACGCGGCGTCTGCGCTTTTCCTCCACGGCGGCCAGGTTTGAAAATCTTTCATTGCGATCATTGTCATCAGCTCATCTTCTTCGAGAACAGCACCTGCACGCGCTGCGGGCACGCGCTGGCCTTCCTGCCCGACCTGGGCGTGATGGGCTCGCTCGATCCGCTGGATGCGACACACTGGCGCTCGCCCCTGGTGCCCGGTCGGACCTGGCGTCTGTGCAGAAACTACAGCGAGCATGACCTCTGCAACTGGGCGGTCGACGCTCGCGACCCAGAGTCCTTGTGCCGGTCGTGCCGGCTCACGCAGCTGATCCCGGACCTGTCGGTACAGGGGAACCGGGACGCCTGGTTCCGGCTCGAGGTAGCCAAGCGCAGGGCGATCTGCAACCTGCTGCAGTTGCGCCTGCCGGTGCGCAGCCGGGACGAGGACCCCGGGCACGGCCTGGCCTTCGAGTTCATGGCGGCGACTGCGGGGCAGCCGGCCGTGACCGGGCATGCGACCGGCGTGATCACGATCGACATCGCCGAGGCCGACGATGCGCAGCGCGAGAAGCTGCGTGCGCAGCTGGGTGAGGCCTACCGCACGGTGCTGGGCCACATCCGCCACGAGATCGGGCACTACTACTGGGACCTGCTGGTGCGCGACGGGCACTGGCTGGAGCCGTTCCGTAGATGGTTCGGCGACGAGCGCCAGGATTACCAGGCCGCGCTCCAGCGCCACTATGCGGCAGGCCCCGCGTCGGCCTGGCAGGCGCGCTTCGTCTCTGCATACGCCAGTGCGCACCCATGGGAGGACTGGGCCGAGACCTGGGCGCACTACCTGCACATGGTGGACACGCTGGAGACCGCCGCGGCGGCCGGGGTCTCGCTGCAGCCGTGGCGCAGCGACGAACCACGGATCGATGCCGCACTGGTGCCGCGCCCGGAGGCGCCGTTCGACCGTCTCATCCAGGACTGGTATCCGCTCACCTACCTGCTCAACAACCTCAACCGGGGCATGGGGCTGCCGGACGCCTACCCCTTCGTGCTTTCGCCTCCAGCAGTGGAGAAGCTGCGCTTCGTGCACGCAGTGGTCGCCAGCGCCAGCGGGTGACCGTTCCCCCAGCCGCGGCGCAGGCGACCTGGGGAAGTGCGGCGCGATGGCATGGGTGCGGGGCTTGCTGCCACCCGCGCGGCACGCTCCGATCCGGCGAGCGCTGCCCTCCACCGACTCCCGGTTGTCCATGCAAGCGAACGCCCGATGAGCGATACCGATCCACCGCTGCAGCGCCGGCGCCTGCTCTGCTGCGTGCTGGCGATCGAGCTGGCCGGGCACGAGGAGCGGCCGGTGTTCGACCAGATCCGCGCGACGCACGACCTGCGGCAGCTGCTGGCCGATGCCGCCTCGACGGTGCCGCGACACGAGCTCGTTGCCATCGGTCGCGAGGACGGCGTGCTGCTGGTCTTCGCTGCCGACCCCGCCGCCTGCTTCGAGACTGCGTTCGCAGTCCGCGCCGCGAGCCTCGAGGAGCGGCCGGATCGCAACCTGCAGGTGCGGATCGGAATCGACCTCGGTCCGGCCGAACTGATCGAGGAGGCGGCGGGGCAGGCCTGGCTGGGTGGCGACGCGCGGCGCGACGCCGAGCGGCTGGTCCGGCACATCGCGCCCGGGCAGCTTGCCGTGACACGCGCGTTCTTCGAGGTGCTCACGCGCCTGGCCCCCGCCCACTGCGCGCGGCTCGAGTACCAGGGGCTGCTCTCCGACACCGTTGCGCGTCCGCTGGGGTGGTATGTGCTCGACGCGGCGGCGAGGGAACAACCGGCAGTGACGCAGCAGGCTCGGCACGGGATACCCCGGACGCGGGCCGCCGCGGTCCCGGCCGGGCGCGGGGGGCGCAAGCTGGGTCTGCCGCTGCGCCTGGCTGGCGCCGGGGTACTCGCCCTGGGGCTCGCACTGGCCGGGCGCTCCCTGCAGGTGTCCCCGACGGTGCCGGACGCGACCCTGGTCGCGGAACCCGCGCTCGAGGTCGCGCTCACTCCCACCGCGCTGGACGAGGAGGCCAGGGTCGATACCGACTCCCGCGACCCGCCTGCCGATCCGCCAGGGGACGGACCGATGCCCGATGCGGCAGCGGCGATCGCGCGTCCAGCGTCCGCACACTCGCGCGCGATCGTGCCAGCCGTCGCGCCGCTGGGCATGCAGCCGGCACGGCCGCTGGTCGCAGTGCCGAAGACCCGGGTCGTGACCGTGCATCTCGCAGTCCGGCCCTGGGGCGAGGTGCTGGTCGACGGGCGCAGCATGGGTGTATCCCCGCCGCTCAAGACCCTGCGGCTGGCGCCCGGTACCCACGTCGTGACCCTGCGCAACGGAACCCTCCCACCGCTGCACCGGCAGCTCGTGCTGCCCGCGGGGAGCGCTGCGGTGTCCCTGGTTCACGACTTCGGCTGTGCCGCCGTCCGCGGCCCACGCTGCCCGGATGCGCCCGGGACGTCGTCCGGGTCTCCGCCTCCGTTGGACAGAGGCGCCAGGCGCAACACCATGGGGGTCGACGTCATCGGCCGGGCGGGCCGCCCGGATCTCGCGGGCTCACCCGCGCCACCCGCGATCGCAGTGCGCTAGACCCACCGCGAAGCGCTGCTTCGACAGCTAATCGTCCAGGCTCACCCCGATCAGGCGCGAGATGCGCAGCGGCACCCCCGCGCGCTGCATGGTGAGCACGCGGTCCTGCAGGGCGCTGTCGGACATGGTGAGGCGTGCACGCAGGCGTACGTACTCGGCCCAGGAGCGGATCACGAAGCGCTCGACGTAGCGGCCGTCGTCCTCGAGATCGCGGAAGATGCGCCAGGCACTGGCGCCATTGCGCCGGCGGGTCGGCGCCACCTCGTGGATGGCGCGCAGGAAGGCCTCGCGATGCTCCGGATCGACCCGGTACTCGATCTGGATCAGCACCGGCCCGTCGTCCGGCAGCGGTTCGCCGATCAGGGCGATCTCCGGCAGCTGCACGCCGGTCTTCAGGTCCGATTCGCTGCCCAGGGCGATGCGCACGCGCTGATTGAAGGCGAGCAGCAGCAGGATCGCGGCCGCGGATGCCGCGAGCGTGATGCGCAGTCCGACCAGCGAGGCGAGCCAGCCCCACAGCGCGGCGCCGAGCGCGAGGCTGGCCTGGAACGCCACCAGGTTGAGCGCCAGGGCGCGTGCCCGGACCCACGCCGGCGCGGAGCTCTGCGTGCCTGCCGACGTCGTGGCCAGCACGCTGACCCACGCAGCGCCGGCTGCCGCAGCGCCCACTACTGCGACCGCCAGGTAGGGAGTCGCCGCCACCAGGGCGGTGCCGAGGGCCCAAAGCACGAAGCCGAAGTTGACGACGGCGTGCAGCGAGAGCCGCTGCAGGCGCGCCGGTACCGTCACCGCTGCGGCCACGGCGCCGGCGCCGAAGCAGCCGAACAGCAGGCCGAAGCCCCCGGCGCCCATTTCCAGCTGGTCGCGTGCCACCACCGGCAGCAGCGCGAACAGGGCGCTCGCACAGAACGTGAAGCTGACGATGCGCTGGAGGAATGCCTTGAGCGCAGGGGCATGGCGGGCGTAGCGGATGCCGCTGACGATGCCGGAGACCAGCGTCTCGGGAACCCCCGGGATGGCGGGCGCCGAGCGGCGCACGCGGCGCAGCGCGTAGATCATGCCGACGAACAGCAGCGCGGTGGCGAGCATGGTCGCGCCTGCGCCCAGCCAGGCGGCGAGAACACCCGCGAGCGCAGGCCCGACCGCGCGCGACACGTTGAATGCCACCGCCCCCAGCGCCACCGCCGGCGGCAGCTCCGGATACGGCACCAGGTCGTTGATCATCGCCTGCTGCGTGGGCATGTAGAAGGTGAAGCCCACGCCGATCAGGAAGGTGAACGCGAGCAGGCTCGCCGGCCCGATCCATCCTGCCATGGTGATCGCGCCCAGCGCCACGGTGCCGGCGAGCAGCAGGACCTGCGCCACCAACAGCACGCGCCTGCGATCGACGATGTCTGCGAGCGCGCCGGCCGCCAGACCCAGCAGCAGCGCCGGGGTCGTGCTGGCCGTCTGCACCAGGGCCACCATGAAGGCCGATGGCGTGAGCGTCGCCATCAGCCAGGCCGCCGTGGTGGCCTGCATGGTGTAACCGAGCGCCGTCCCCACCGAGCCGAAGTAGAAGCTGCGGAAGCGGGGGTGGCGCAATGGCGTCGCGCTGACCAGGCGTCCGAGCAGGGTGGAGGAAGGCTGCATGCTGAGGCAGAGTCTATAGGGGAAGTCCGGAGCTGGGGTGCGTCGGCATGCTGACATGCAGCGTGCCGCGTCGCGGCGCGATGCGGCGTCCTTCCACCGACCTTCCGAATTGCTTCCATGCCACTGACCGGACTGCAGTGGTCAGGGGACAGCAGCGGGAATGGATATGCTTTCCCGGTGGGCGATCGACACCATCGCGAGCGAATGCGCAAGGGGTGAATGCGTGAAGGGCTGGAGCTCGGTGAATGCGTGAAGGGTGAGTGGGTGAAGGGTGCCCTCTCACCCCGACCCTTTCCCCCCGCGCGCGGGAGGAGGGGGGTGCTTTTCATCCTTCATTCTTCACCCTTCACGCCTTCACCGCTGTTGGAAGCATTCACCGAATCAGAGGTGGCGTCTCGAAGGTGTGATACGGGGCCGGCGTGGGCAGCGCGCGCCATTCCAGGCTGTCCGCGCCTTCCCACGGTTGCTGCGCGGCAATCTCCCCGCCGCGGTAGGACTTGAACAGGCCCCACACGAACACCAGCTGAGCCAGGCCCAGACCCCAGGCACCGATGCTCGACATCAGGTTGAAGTCGGCGAACTGCAGGGAATAGTCGGGGATGCGGCGCGGCATGCCGGCCAGCCCGAGGAAATGCTGCGGGAAGAAGGTCAGGTTGAAGAAGATGAAGGTCAGCCAGAAGTGCCACTTCCCGGCCGCCTCGTCGAACATCCGGCCGGTCCACTTTGGGAACCAGAAGGTCACCGCCGCGAACGCCGCGAACAGCGCGCCGGCCACCATCACGTAGTGGAAGTGCGCCACCACGTAGTAGGTGTCCTGCAACTGCACGTCGATCGGGACGACCGACAGGATCAGGCCGGTGAAGCCGCCAATGGTGAACATGAACAGGAAGCCGACCGCCCACAGCATCGGGGTCTCGAACGAGAGCCGGCCCTTCCACATGGTCGCGACCCAGTTGAACACCTTCACCCCGGTGGGAATGGCGATCAGCATCGTCGCGTACATGAAGTAGAGCTGCGACTGCAGCACGATCCCGGTGGTGTACATGTGATGTGCCCACACCAGGAAGGAGAGCACGGCGATGGCCGCCACCGCGTAGACCATCGACGTGTAGCCGAACAGCGGCTTGCGCGAGAACGCCGGAATCACCTGCGAGATCACGCCGAAGGCTGGGATCGCGATGATGTACACCTCGGGATGTCCGAAGAACCAGAACAGGTGCTGGAACAGCACCGGGTCGCCGCCGCCGACGGGGTTGAAGAAGTGCGTGCCGAAGTGGCGGTCGGTCAGCAGCATGGTGACGGTGCCGGCCAGCACCGGCATCACCGCGATCAGCAGGTAGGCGGTGATCAGCCAGGTCCAGCAGAACAGCGGCATCTTCATCAGAGTCATCCCGGGCGCGCGCATGTTGAGCAGCGTGGTGATGATGTTGATCGAGCCCAGGATGGAGGACATGCCCAGGATGTGGATGGCGAAGATGGTCATGTCCATGCTGATCGGCTGCTGCACCGACAGCGGCGGGTAGAGCGTCCAGCCGGTCTCGGACCCCCCGCCCGGCGCGAACTGCGCGAGGATCAGCAGCAGGGCCGCCGGTGGCAGCAGCCAGAAGCTCCAGTTGTTCAGCCGCGGGAAGGCCATGTCCGGTGCGCCGATCATCATCGGGATGAGCCAGTTCGCCAGTCCCACGAACGCCGGCATGATGGCGCCGAAGATCATGATCAGCCCGTGGTAGGTGACCATGGCGTTGTAGAAGGTCGGGTCGACGAACTGCAGGCCGGGCTGGAACAGCTCGGTGCGGATGATGAGTGCCATGATTCCGCCGACCACGAACATGAGCCCGGAGAAGCACAGGTAGAGCGTGCCGATGTCCTTGTGATTGGTGGTCGTCAGCCAGCGCAGCAGGCCCGCAGGCGTGTGGGCGCCGTGCACATCGTCGTGCGTCGCTTCCATCGGTCACTCCCTCGCATGGGTCAGGAAAGCTCGTCCGTGGCGGGACGCTTGGGACGGCTCAGGCCGCGGTAGGATTCGGTGCGCGCACCGGGACCCGCGGCGTGCACGCGCCGCCGCCGCTTGCGCCCGCCCTCGTGGGCCCGGGCGCGGACTCCGTGCAGGATCTCGAGCAGGCGGGCGACGTCGACCGGCTTGACCAGGTGGTGGTCGAAGCCTGCCTCGCGGGAGCGGGTGCGGTCGCTGTCCTGGCCCCAACCGGTGATCGCGACCAGCACGCAGTCGCCACCGCAGCTGCCAGCCCGGATCTGGCGGGCGGCCTCGAAGCCGGACAGCACCGGCAGGCCGATGTCGAGGAGGATCGCGTCGGGATGGAACTCCTCCGCCTGGGTCACCGCTTCGCGTCCATCGTGCCCGGTGCGTACGTCGTTGCCCATCAGGCGCAGCAGCAGGGCCAGGCTGGCGGCCGAATCACGGTTGTCGTCCACGATCAGGATGCGCAGCCCGGAGGGAGCGGTGGCGGTGGCGGAGTCGCCCATCTGTACCGGACGCTCGGGTTCGCGCGCGGGCAGCCGCACCACGAACTCGCTGCCGCGATTGATGCCCTCGCTGTGCGCCGTGATCGCGCCGTCGTGCAGCTCGACCAGGCGCTTGGCCAGTGTCAGCCCGACCCCCAGCCCGCCCTGGCCCGGATCGAGGGGCGGCCGGGACTGCTCGAACATCTGGAAGATGCGCGACAACTGCTCCGGCGGGATGCCGATGCCGTTGTCGCCCACGCGGATCACCGCGTCGGTGCCGCAGCGCTCGGTGCGCACCACGATCGTCCCGCCGTGCACGGTGAACTTGGCCGCGTTGTCGAGCAGGTCTGCGACCACCTGCGCCAGGCGGGTGAGATCGCCGTCGACGTGGATCGGCTCGGCTGAGAGCTCGAGCACCAGCTGGTGCCCGCGCGAAGCGATCAGCGGGCGGCTCGCCTCGAGCGCGGCCTCGACCACTGCCGACACGTCGATCCGTGTCCTGCGCAGATCGAGCTTGCCGTTGGTGATGCGCTGCAGGTCGAGCAGGTCGTCGACCAGGCGCGCGAGATGACGCACCTGCCGATCGATCACCCGGGCCGCCCAGTCGCGGTGCTGTTCCTGCACATGCGGCGCCTGCAGCACCTGCACCGCGTTGCCGATCGGGGCGAGCGGGTTGCGCAGTTCGTGCGCGAGCACCGCGAGGAACTCGTCCTTGCGCCGCTGCTGCTCGTTGATCTGGGCATACAGCTGCGCGTTCTCGATGATGTCCGCGGCCTGGCGCGCGCACAGGTCGAGCAGGTGTGCCTGCCAGGGCGAAGGGGCGCGCCGCTGGCGCGAATGGGTCGAGAGCACGCCGATGTTGCGGCCCGCGCGTGTGATCAGGGGTGTGCTGTGCACGGCGAGGAACCCCGCCGCACGTGCCACCTCCCGATAGTCTTCGGAGCATGCGGCGGTGCTCACGTCCTCGAACACGACCCGCCGCCGCTCGGCGAACGCACGCGCGCAGGGACCTGCGCTCGCCGGTGCGGTCTCGATCCGCCGCAGGGTGGCGGCATCGAAGCCGATGCTGGCCTGCGTCTGCAGCGGCCCGAGGTCGCTCTCGCCCAGCGCAATCAGGCCGAGGTCGGTGCGATCGATCGCACACGCGGCCTGCAGCACGGCCTGCAGGATCGGCTGCAGCTCCAGCGTCGCGGACATCCGTGCGCTCATCTCGTGCAGCCGCGTCAGGTCGGCCAGCTGGCGATCACGTTCGCCACGCGAGGCGCGCAGCGCCTCCTCCATGAGCCGGCGATCGGTGATGTCGATGAGGATGTTGACGGCGCCGATCAGCTGGCCCGCGTCGTCCCGCAGCGGATTCGCATTGGCGAGCACCGCCACGCGGCTCCCGTCAGGGCGCTCGACCAGGATCTCGCAGCTGCGGTACTCCTGCCCGGTGCGCAGGGCGAGCGCCATCCACGACTGTTCGTGGGGAATCGGCGTGCCGTCGGGGGCGAACAGGTGCAGGGCACCGCAGTAGCGATCAGCCGCTGAATCGAGCGCGGGCGCACGGCCCCAGAGTTCGAGCGCCCGCTGGTTGAAGTACGTGATCCGTCCGTCTGCGTCGCACGTGCAGGCCGCTGCGGGCAACGCCTCGAGGAAGCCACGGAAGTCGACGCCTACGCGGCCCGGCTTCCCACCCGCGCGCATGGAGGGTCTGTCCACGGTGCAGTGATCTCGTTGTCCCGATGCCCCGGAGCCGGTTCGCGAAGGGCGTGCGGCCGGGCATCGCATCCCGGTCAGCAAGCGCTGCTCCCGAAGAGGAAGAACGTGCGGACGCGGGCCGGGACTGAACCGGCGTGGCAGGCAAGGGAAGGAAGCGGAGGCGGGCCTCCGTGGCGGGCGGGGGCGATGCGCCGGGTGCCGGGCCGGCGATGCGCATCGAAGACGTGCGCGGTCGCCGGACCCGGTGAAGTCCCGGCGACTGGCTTGCTACGCCCGGTAAGCGCGCACCTGTCGCGCGACGTTCTGGGCCATTTCCTCCAGTTCGTGCAAGCCCTTGCGCTCGAGGACCGGGGCCGGCAGCTGGAGCTCGAAGGAGAGCCCGTCGCGCTCCACGGCGAAGCGATGCTGCAGGCTGAGGCGTTCGTAGCGCACCGTCGCATCGGGCAAATGGCCAGTGAGCGTCTCGAGCAGGATCGCGGGTTTGTCTTCGGGTTCGATGGAAAGGATCATGGTCGCAGTGGAGCGGGGAGACACCGAGTGGTGCCGGCCGCGCAAAAGCATGAACCGCACCACCGCGGTCATCGCACTGTAATCCGCAGAGGAGTTGGTAGAAGCTGCACGCGGCGTCGGTAAACCTGACATGCGCGGCGCGGCGCGACCGAACCCGCGCGGCCGGAATCTCGTCGATAGAGAGCTTTGCGCGCGCAGCGCCCGACAGGGCTGTCGCCGCAACTGACAGCGACCGTGCCTGACCCGCCGGCTGTGCCGGCGGGCAGCGGCAGCCGGTGCCGCGCCTCAGTACTGCGCGTGACCCGGCGTGCGCGGGAAGGGGATGACGTCGCGCACGTTGGAGAGTCCGGTGACGTAGGCAACGGTGCGCTCGAAGCCCAGCCCGAACCCGGCGTGCGGCACCGTGCCGTAGCGGCGCAGGTCGCGGTACCAGCCGTAGTGTGCCTGGTCGAGTCCGGCGGCATCCATCCGCGCGTCCAGCACGTCGAGGCGCTCCTCGCGCTGGCTGCCGCCGATGATCTCGCCGATGCCGGGCGCGAGCACGTCCATCGCCGCCACGGTCTTCCCGTCTTCGTTCATGCGCATGTAGAACGCCTTGATCTCCTTCGGGTAGTTCATCAGGATCACCGGGCGGCCGACGTGCGTCTCGGCAAGGTAGCGCTCATGCTCGGACTGCAGGTCCATGCCCCAGCGCACCGGGAACTCGAACTTCGCCCTGGCGCGCTCGAGGATGGCGATGGCCTCGGTGTAGTCCATGCGCACGAAGTTCGCATTGACGATGCCCTCGAGCTTGGCGATCACGCCCTTCTCGATGCGCTCCTCGAAGAAGGCCATGTCGTCGGGCCGCTCCGCCAGCACGGTGCGGAACACGTGCTTGAGCAGCGCCTCGGCCAGGGCGGCGTCGGCGGCGAGGTCGGCGAACGCGATCTCGGGCTCCACCATCCAGAACTCAGCCAGGTGGCGGCTGGTGTTCGAGTTCTCGGCCCGGAAGGTCGGGCCGAACGTGTAGACCTTCGACAGCGCCATGCAATAGGTTTCGACGTTGAGCTGACCCGAGACGGTGAGGAAAGCCTCCCGGCCGAAGAAGTCCTGCGAGAAGTCGATGCCGCCCTGCGCGTTGCGCGGGAGGTTGACCAGGTCCAGCGTGGAGACCCGGAACAGCTCGCCGGCGCCCTCCGCGTCCGATGCCGTGATGATCGGCGTGTTGATCCAGAAGAAGCCCAGTTCGTGGAAGAAGCGGTGGATGGCCTGCGCGATCGTGTGGCGCACGCGGCTCGCCGCGCCGATCACGTTGGTGCGCGGCCGCAGGTGCGCGACCTCGCGCAGGAACTCCAGCGAGTGCGGCTTGGGCTGGATCGGATAGGTGTCCGGGTCCTCCACCCAGCCGATCACCCGGATCGCGGTGGCCTGCATCTCGAAGGGCTGTCCCTTTGCCGGAGACGGCACGATGGTGCCGGTGGCTTCCACCGCGCAGCCGGCGGTGAGCCGCTGCACCTCGCTCGCATAGTTGGGCAGGGAACTGGGGGCGACCACCTGCACCGGATGGAAGCCGGACCCGTCCGAGACGTTGACGAACGAGATGCCGGCCTTGGAGTCGCGCCGGGTGCGGACCCAGCCGCGCACGGTTACGCCGGTCTCGGCGGGGGCGCGGCCGGCGAGCACGTCCGCGCAGGACAGTACGGTCATGGAATGCCTCTCGAACACGAAACTTGCGACAGGCCCATTGTGCCTGTTCCCGTGCAGCGTGCGCGGGCGCCGCGCGGCAGGGCCGGTACGCGCGCTGCTGTCTCCCTGCGTGAACCTGCAACAGGACGCCGATTGCGCTACGGCCCGTGCGCGCGTCCCGCCTTCCGTTGTCCTGCCGTGGTCCATGCCCGGTCCATTTCCACGGAGATTGCCATGCACACCCGATCGCTGTCCCGCCTGCTGCTGGGAGCTGCCGCGATGCTGCTCGCCCTGTATTGGCGGCCGGCGCATGCCGAAGACACCAACCGGCCGCTGATGCTGGTGGCCAATCCCCATCTGGGCGAGTTCTATGCACATACGGTCCTGGTGGTCATTCCCCTGGGCGACGACCGCCACGTCGGCCTGATCATCAACCGGCCCAGCGAGAGCTCGCTCGCCAGCCTGTTCCCCGAGCATGAGCCGTCGCGGAAGGTGGTCGCGCCGGTATACGTCGGCGGACCGGTGATGTCGAACTCGCTGTTCGCGGTGGTGCGCGCTCAGCGCCCGCCCGGCGAGGGGTCGATCCTGCTGCTCCCTGGCCTGTTCCTGGTCGCGCACGTGAAGACCATCGACCAGATCATCGAGCAGGAGCCGAACGCGGCGCGCTACTACGTCGGCATCGTGGCCTGGCAGCCGGGCGAACTGGACGAGGAACTGCGGAAGGGCTTCTGGTACGTCATGCAGCCTGATCCGGACCTGCTGTTCCGGGAGCCGCCGAACGGCATGTGGGAGGAGCTCGTGAAGCGGGCAGGGGTGGCGAAGACGCGGGTGGACAATGGGCGCGAGGCTAGAGGCGGCTGGAGGCGAAAGGTTGAGGCCGAGGATGCCGCGGGGTGCTGGCGCGCGCTGCGGGCGCACTCATTGAATGCGCGCGGGCGGTGGAGTGCACCATTTTGCGGCGGGCGCGCGCCCGTTGCTGCGCCCGTGGGGCATGCGCCATGGCCCTTCTCTCTTTGATATCCGTCCTCTAGCCTCTCGCCTCCGGCCTCTCGCCTACCGGCGGCATGCTTCCTGCGAAAGGGCCGTCCGTTCACCGCCGGCCCGCATGCTCTATCTCGCCTACCAGGTACAGTCGGATCTGCTCGCCCCGCTGCGCGCCATCGCGCAGGCGACGTCGCACGCCCTCAACGACCCCGCCAACCATCTGTCCAGCAACCTGCTGGTACGGCATGTCTCGGCCGCGTGCGAGCTGATCGCACGCGCCGGGCTCACGCACGAGCGGCCGGGGTATGACATCCCCGAGGTCATGATCGGGAGCGAGAGGGTGCCCGTGCACGAAGAGGCGACCCACGTCACGCCGTTCGGCACACTGCTGCGCTTCCGCAAGGAGCATGCGGGCGAGCAGCCCCGGGTGCTGGTGGTCGCGCCGCTGTCGGGCCACTTCGCCACGCTCCTGCGCGACACGGTGCGCACCCTGCTGCCCGAGAACGACGTCTACATCACCGACTGGCACAACGCCCGGGACGTGCCGCTCGCCGCCGGCCGCTTCGGCATCGACGAATACGTGGACCACCTGATCGGCTTCCTGGAAGTGCTGGGCCCCGGCGCCCATGTCGTCGGGGTGTGCCAGCCCTGTGTCGCCGTGCTGGCTGCCGCCGCGGTCATGGCCCAGACGGGCAATCCCGCGCAGCCGGCGAGCATGACGTTGATGGCCGGTCCGATCGACACGCGGGTCAACCCGACCAAGGTCAACGAGCTGGCGGCGAGCAAGCCGATCGAGTGGTTCGAGCGCAACCTGATCCACACGGTCCCGTCGCGCCATCCCGGCGCCGGGCGCCGCGTGTACCCCGGTTTCATCCAGCTCTCCGCGTTCATGGCGATGAACGTGGAGCGCCATGTGCGCGCGCACAGCGACCTGTACCATCACCTGGCACGCGGAGAGCCGGACCTCGCCGAAGCGACCAAGACCTTCTACGACGAGTACTTCGCCGTCCTCGACCTGCCCGCCGAGTTCTATCTCGAGACGGTCGGGACCATCTTCCAGGCCCATGCGTTGCCGCTGGGCGAGCTGACCTGGCACGGCGAGAAGGTCGAGCCGCGCGCGATCCGCCGCACCGCGCTGCTGACCGTCGAGGGCGAGAAGGACGACATCTGCGGGCTGGGGCAGACCATGGCCGCGCAGGACCTGTGCGGCGGACTGCGTCCGTACCGCAAGCGCCACCACATGCAGGCGGGGGTGGGGCACTACGGCGTGTTCAGCGGCAGGCGCTGGAAGAACCAGATCTACCCGATCGTGCGCAACACCATCCTCTCGAGCAACTGAGGTCCGCCATGGCCCGGACTACCCTCACCATCAGCAGCAAGAACTATTCGTCGTGGTCCCTGCGCGGCTGGCTGCTGTGCCGCATGGCGGGCCTGGAATTCGTGGAGAAGGCGATCCCCGCGGACGATCCGTCCACCCGCGCGGAACTGCTGCTGCTCTCGCCCTCGTTCCTGGTGCCCTGCCTGGAGCACGATGGCGCCCGGGTGTGGGACACGCTGGCGATCGCCGAATACCTGCACGAGCTCAAGCCGCAGGCCGGCCTGCTGCCGGGCGAGCGCAAGGCGCGCGCGCACTGCCGGGCGATCTCGGGTGAGATGCACGCCGGCTTCTCCAACCTGCGCTCGGCACTGCCGATGAACCTCAAGGCCCGCTATCCCGGGTTCAAGGTGTGGGCGGGCGCGCAGGCCGACATCGACCGCATCGTCGTCATCTGGCGCGAGTGCCTGGAGCGCTACGGCGGGCCGTTCCTGTTCGGCGCGCCGACACTCGCCGATGCGATGTATGCCCCGGTGTGCACGCGCTTCCAGACCTACGACGTGAAGCTCGACAGCCTGTGTGCAGGCTACGTTGCGCGCGTGCTCGCGCTGCCGCACATGCAGGAGTGGACTGAAGCTGCGAAGCTCGAGCCCGACGAGGTCGAGGAGCTGGATGCGGAGTTCTGATCCGGCGGCAGCGGCCGACCGCCGCTCGCGGGCCGTGGGAGCAAGGAGCTGCCACGCCTGAGCGCCCGCATGCCGATGCGGCTGCGAGTGCAGGATCTTCGCGCCGCACCACGGGATTTTACGGTTGTTTGGCAAAGCTCTGACTATGCCGACACCATGCCTTTTCTCTGATTGATCTCCCCTGCCGGTTGCTGTAGGTTTGTCCGCAATCGGCGACGCGCGTCATCAGGAGACCCGACGCGCGGATAGAAGAACGACTCGATGTCGGCGCTGCCCGGGATCACGGGCCATGCCGCCTGGATTGGCGGCGCGCGCAATTCTGCCAGTCACGCAGGCACTGAGGGGAGGTATCCATGTCGCTAATCCCGCTGCGGCGGTGGCTCGCCGTGCTGGTGCTGTGCATGGGCGCGAACGCCGCCCAGGCCGCCTACACCATCAGCTACGAGTACATCGCCCTGGCCGCGGACACCTACCGCGCCAGCTTCCGGGTCACCGGCATCTTCGGCCAGGACGAGGGCTTCAGCATCCTGTTTCCCTCGGCCTCGACAGTCTCGCTCGAGGCGCTTCCGCTTGCGCCGAACGGCGACTGGTTCGTCAGCACCACTCCCGTGGATCCCGGCCTGCCCGCAGATGGTACCTACGACGCCCGCGCGATCCAGTCCGGCGCATCCACGCTCGATCCGTTCGTGGTCGACTTCACCTGGTCGGCGCAGGCTGGAAGCCCTCCCGGTTCGCTGCCATTCCAGGTCACCAATGCCGACTTCAGCGTCAAGGAGACCGGCATGACGACGCCGATACCCGAACCGTCCAGCATGCTGCTCCTCGCGGGCGGCATCGCGCTGCTCATGCTTCATCGCCGCCGCAACTCGTGATGTAACCCGATTTCCGCTCCCGAGAACAAGGCGGCTGCACCGCCGACGGAGACCCGCATGACCGCGCCAAAAGGCTGCCGCCTCAACCCTCTCGCCGGCGCGCTGCGCCGACTGTTCTCCCGGCTCTCCCCGGCGGCCAACGCCGCGCCACCGGCTGCGCGCCAGCTGCGGCGGCGCGTCAGTTTCGAGGTGCTCGAGCAGCGCCTGCTCATGAGCGCCGACCTGCTGCCGGTGCTGGGAGAGGTCGTGCTCCCGGATTCGGCGCCGGCGAGCCAGGCCATCACCGTGCCCCTGACCGTGCACAACCAGGGGGACGCTGCGGCCGGCCCCGTCATCGTCGGACTCGACGCCCGCTCGGTGCTCAACCCCGGAGGTCCCGCGGTCCGGCTCGGGCAGGTCGACGTGGGTGCCGTCGCGGCCGGTGGCAGCAGCGCGCCGCTCGAGATCGTCGCGCCGCTCGCGGCTCTCGCACCCGGCGCCTACACCCTCACGGCAGTCGTGGACCCGGACGCGGCCGTCATCGACCAGAACCGCACCAACAACAGCGTGGCGGTGCCTGCCAACCTCATCGTCGAAGGTCGCCTCGGCGACCTGCCCGGCGGCGGCCGGATCGGCACGCTGCAGATCACCGAGCCAGACGCAACCCAGCTGACGTTCACGCTCACCGGGCCTGGTTATGTCCGCGTGCTGCCGCAGGCCGATGGGTGGCGCCTGGACGTGTCCCAGTCCAACGCGACCACCGTTCTGAGCATCGCGGTGTCCAACGGGGCGGCGACCCTGCATCAGCTGAACGTCACCGGCTCCATCGGGTCGGTGCTCGCGCCCGGGATGACGTTCTCCGGGCAGGCCGCCATCTCCGGCACGATCGCGCGGTTGACGCTGGGCGACGTGACCGGCCCGAGCACCATTTCCGTTGGTGGTACCGGCATTGCCCTCGCCTTCACCGCCGCCAACGTGAGCGACCTGACGCTGACCAGTGCAGGCGCGCTCGGCCCCGTGACGGTGAAGCAGTGGCTGGATACCACCGCTGGTGGAACCGACTTCATCCATGCGCCTGCGCTCGCCACCCTTGCCGTGCAGGGTGACTTCGGCGCATCGCTGGACTTGAGCGGCGCGGGAGTGAGCGGCTTGGTGCTGTCTACCGCCAACATCCAGGGCGCGATCGTCGGCGGCTCCTGGAACGTGCAGGGACGCGGCGGCGCAATCCTGACCGGCCGCACCGACGCGTCCTGGAGCGCGAGCTTCACCGGGGCGCTCACCCAGTTCAGCGTCAAAGGCAACGCGAGCGGCACGCTGACCACGCCGTCGCTGCAGACGCTGATCGTCGGCGGCAACCTCGTCGGTGCGAAGGTGACGGTCGGAGCGAAACTGGGCGCCGACGGTAAGTTCGGCGGCAGCGGTGCCGACGCTGACACGTTCTCGCCCGGTGTGCTGTCTCGGCTGCGCGTGACCGGCAACGTCGACGGCAGCGTAATCCGGGTGGGCGTCGATCCGGTCGACGGTCTGTTCGACAATGGCAACGACCTGATCGCGGGCGACACCGCCAGCCGCATCCAGGAGCTGCTGATCGGCGGCAACCTGCGCAACGGCAGCCGCATCCTCGCCGGTGCATTCCCGGCCAGCGTGAGGGTAGGTGCCTTCACCGGCGACCCCACCGGCGTCCCGGGTCTGGGCAATCTCGATCGCGATACGATAGCGCCCGCGTTCACGACGTTCTCGCTCTCGGCCGCCGATGCGACCAACCCGGGGCTCGATCAGACCGGCGCCGCGACCGTTCAGCTGAAGGGGATTGCAGAGGCGGGTGCCACGGTCACGCTCGCGAGCCAGAACATCTCGGTCGTCGCGGGCGCCGGGGGGGCGTTCACGATGCCCGGCGTGGCGCTGGCGGTGGGGGCGAATGAGCTCACCCTCACCGCGACCGATGCGGCCGGCAATGCCACCAGCCTCACGCGCACCATCACGCGCAACAGCGCGGTCCAATCCGACGCGGTGCTGACGTGGAACCTGATCGCGCTGAAGGCCGTGCAGCTCGACGTCACTGATCCGCCGGTGGCAACGCGCACGCTCGCGATGGTGAGCCTTGCGCAGTACGATGCGCTGGCTGCCATCGAGGGTACGCCGGCCTACCTGGTCCAGCGCACGGTGACCGGGCCGACCTCGGCCCAGGCCGCGGCGGCGGTCGCGGCCTACCGCGTGTTGTCGCTGACGTACCCCGCGCAGAAGGCGGGCCTCGACGCGGAACTGGCGCAAAGCCTCGCCGGAATCGCGGACGGGGCGGCCAAGGACCGCGGGATCGCGCTTGGCCTGTCCGTCGCGGATGCGGTCATCGCGCTGCGCGCGAATGACGGCGCCGATGCCTTCGTCGAACACCTGGGCGGCACCGCGGTCGGGCAGTGGCGCCCCACGGGCCCTGCGTTCGACGTGCCGGACGAGCCGCAGTGGCGGTACGTGCAGCCGTTCGCACTGAGCTCCCCGAGCCAGTTCCGCCCGGCGGCGCCGCCTGCGCTCGACAGCATCGCGTACGCGACCGCGGTGGAGGAGATCAAGCGCCTGGGCAGCGCGACCAGCAGCGAGCGCACGGACGACCAGACCGAGCAGGCGCTGTTCTGGGCCGATGGCAAGGGCAGCTATACGCCGCCCGGGCACTGGAACCTCATCGCCGAGGACATCGCGCGCCAGCAGGGCAACGGCCTGTCGGCCAACGCGCGCCTGTTCGCGCAGCTGAACGTGGCGCTGGCCGATGCCGCGATCGCGTGCTGGGATGCCAAGTACACCTACGACCTGTGGCGCCCGGAAACCGCGATCCAGAACGCGGAACTGGACGGGAATGCCGGCACCTCGGCCGATGCCGCCTGGCGCCCGCTGCTGCTCACGCCTGCCCACCCGGAGTACGTCTCGGGGCACTCGACCTTCAGCGCCGCCGCTGCCGCCGTGCTCGCCGCGACCTTCGGCGACGACGTCACGTTCTCCACCACCAGCCCCACGCTGCCCGGCGTCACCCGCACCTACACCAGTCTCAACGAGGCCGCGCAGGAGGCGGGGCGCAGCCGCATCTTCGGCGGTATCCACTACGAGTTCACCAACCAGGCCGGGCAGGTGCTCGGACAGCAGGTTGCCGATGCGGTGCTCGCAAAGTTCGCACTGGCCGCCGACACGCAGGCGCCGGCGGTCGTCGTCGATGCGACGCCGAGCGCGGCGCGCACCAACCTCACGGTGACCGGCCAGATCCTCGACAACCTGTCGGGCGCGGCGTCGGCCACCGTTCGCCTCGACGGCGGCGCAGCGCAGCCACTGGTGCTCGACGCGCTGGGGCGCTTCTCGTTCGTCACCGCGCTCGCGACCGACGGCTCGGCCGACGGCGTGCACACCTTCACCATCATCGCCACCGATCAGGCGGGCAACGTCAGCGCAGGCTATGCGCGCACCTTCACGCTGGACACGAAGGCGCCGACCCTGGCCTTGGACGGGCTGGCGGACGGCACGAGCCTGACGGCGACTGCGCGGCTGAAGGGCAGTGCCGATGCCACCGGCACCGGCCTCACGCTGCTCAACTTCAAGTTCGACAACGGCCCGACCCGCAGCCTGGTGTTCGACGCCACCACGGGCGCGTTCGACCAGTCGCTACAGTACGGTAACCTGGATGTCGGCAGCCACACGCTGACCATCAACGTCGCCGACGCGGCCGGCAACACCGCCTCGTTCACGCGCAACCTGGTGGTCGATCAGCTCGCGCCCTTCGTCGTCGCCGGCGTCACGCCGGTGGACGGCAGCCAGCAGGTCGGGGTGACACAGCGCCCGCAGGTGGTGTTCTCGCGCGCCGTGAATGCCGCGACACTCAACGCCGAAAGCCTGTACGCGACGGGTCCGGACGGCTCCAAGCTGGCGGCCACGATCGTGCCCGCCGCCGACGGCACCTACGCGTGGATGTTCTTCACCGATCCGATGCCGGGCGGTGCGCAGATCACCCTGCACATCGACGGCTCGAAGATCCGGGCCGCTGCCGACGGCGCCTTCCTCGACGCGGATGGCAACGGCAGCGCGGGTGGAGAGCGGACGGTGTCGTTCACCACGGTCAGCACGACGAGCGTCGCGGGCACGCGCCTGATCGGGCGCGTGGTCGATCCCGGGCCCGACCTCGAGCCGATGACCTTCGACGACATCCGTCGCGGGCCCGACGGCATCATCCACACGCCCGACGACGTCTTCCTGTTGCCCATCGCCCACGCCAAGGTGTTCATCCTCGGGCGCGAGGACCAGTTCGTCTTTACCGATGCGAACGGCTTCTTCGAGCTGACCGACGTGCCGGCCGGCACCGTGAAGATCGCCATCGATGGCCGCACCGCGACCAATGCACCCGCCGGCGTCTTCTTCCCCGAGATGGTGATGGACGCCGAGCTGACCGGCGGCGTCACCAATACGCTGATGGGCAGCATGGGCAGCTCGCAGGAGCGCGTGGCCAATGCCGACCGGACCGAGGTCTACCTCCCGCGCATTGCGACCAGCATCCTGCAGACGGTCAGCGACACGCAGCCCACGGTCATCACTGCGATCGATCCGGCCGCGGCGCCTGCGTTGAGCGAAGAGGAGCGTCAGGCCCTGACGCTCACGATCGCACCGGGCAGCGCCGTGGATGAGCACGGCAATGCGCTGGACAACGTCCAGATCGGCATCGCGACCGTGCCGCCCGAACTGGTGCGCGACATGCTCCCGCCCGGGGTGCTGCAGCATACGTTCGACATCACGATCCAGGCGCCGGGGGTGGCGACGTTCACCGAGCCGGTGCAGATCACCTTCCCCAACGTCTTCAACGCTGCGCCCGGGACCAAGCTCAACATCCTGAGCTTCGACCACACCACGGGCCGGCTGGTCATCAACGGCACCGGCACCGTATCCGCGGACGGCGAGACGGTCGTTTCGGATCCCGACTCCGGCGTGAAGGCGCCGGGATGGCACGGCATGGCGCCTCCCGGTCCCACCGGCGGCAGCGACAGGCCACGTGGCCCGGGACCGGGCCCCGGGCCGGGTCCCGGACCCGGACCCGGTCCCGGCCCGGGCCCTGGCCCCGGCCCCGGCCCCGCGCCGGTCCCGCCGATCATCCCCGGCCCCATCTCACCGCCGGGGGCGGGTGTGGTGGTGATCGTGCCCCCACCCAACCCGGGCACGGGCGTCGTTACGCCCCCCGTGGTTGGCGTGGTGCCCGGATTGCCCAACGCGCCGGACTACCAGATCGACATCCAGTTGCCGGCGACCGGCCTCACACCTGCACAACAGCAGGCGGTGCAGGACGCCATCCGGCGCTGGGAGCAGATCGTGGTGGGCGACCTGCCTGCCGATCTCACCGTGGATGGCCTGGTCGACGACCTGCGCATCCGCTTCGGTATCGCGAACCTCGATGGAGCCGGCGGACGCCTGGCGGATACCCAGATCCTCGATGTCAGGACCGGTTCGCTCAAGCTGCCGTCCCTGGCCAGCATCACGCTGGACCAGTCCGACCTCGCCAGCCTGTCGGCGACGCAGCTGCAGGCCGTGCTGCTGCACGAGATCGCGCACGCCATGGGTTTCGGCGACCTGTTCGCCGCACTCGGCCTGGTGAACACTTCGGTGGCCGGGAATCCGCAGTTCACCGGGGCAAACGCAGTGGCCGCGTTCGCGGCCCTGACGGGCACGGCGCAGACCAGCGTTCCGCTGGATAACCGCGCAGGCAGCAACGCCACCCACTGGCGCGAAGCGATTTTCGGCAACGAACTCCTCACGCCGCTGCTCGACGCGAACGGACCGTATCCGTTGAGTGCGCTCAGCCTTGCCGCGCTCAAGGACATGGGCTACATCGTCCGGCCCGGCCAGGCCGACGCGTATGCCCTGCCGGGCCCGGCCTTCGTGTTCCATCCCAATGCCACGGCACCGGCCAACAGCGGCAACGGGGAACTGCTCGATGCCACCGGCGGGGGCGTGACGCCGAGCCAGGTGGCTGCGGCGCCGGCGCCGACGCCGGCCGACCACCTGTTCTTCGCGTTCGACTTCGGCCCCGCCAGCTCGCCGACCACGCCGGGCTTCGGTACAGTCAGCGCGTCTACTGCCTACAGCGCCCAGCGCGGCTGGGGCTGGCAATCCACTGCGGGCGTGACCGACCAGCGCACCAGTACCGACCCGCTTGCGCCCCTGACCAGCGATTTCGTCCAGACCAGCGACGGCACCTTCCTGGTCGATCTGCCCAACGGCACCTACGATGTCATCGTCACGCTCGGCGACGACGCCAGGGCACGCGAGCTGATGACCTACAGCATCGAAGGCGCGCGCCGCGGCGCGGTCAGCACGCAGGCCGGCGAGCATGCGAGCCTGATCCATCGGGTCGAGGTCTCCGACGGCCAGATGCGCCTGAACTTCACCGGCCCGGGTGCCGGCGTGGCGCTGAACGCGCTGGAGATCCACCAGGTCAGCACCTATGTGACGCCGCCATCCGCGACCGACTACACCAGCGGGCGCTTCTACCTCGCGATCCAGAACCTCGACACCGGCTTCATCCTGCGCGACAAGGTCGACGTCACCGCCGGCGCGGCGCTGTGCATCAACGGCGTGGTGCTGAGCCCGAACACCGCCTACCGTCAGTACGTCTACCACGTCGACACCAACACGGTCGGCGTCAGCGAGTTCGTCACGCCGGGGTCGGGCGTGAACTTCGACATGCCCGAGGTCGTGCTGGGCAACCGCATGACGCCAGACACCGATGGCGACGGGCTTGAGAACCTGGCCGAGTTCATCGTGGGCACGCGCGTGGATCGCGCCGACACCGACGGCGACGGCCTTGGCGACCGTGCGGAGCTGCTGCAGCGTCTCGATCCCCTCGGCGGCATCGCGGTGCCGAGCGGCCTGATCGCCAGCCAGCCGATGCAGGGCAACGCCGTTGCTCTGGACGTGGTGTCCGATCCTTCCAACCCGTCCAAGCTGACCGCGTTCGTGGCCACCGGCTCGCGCGGCCTGGCGGTCGTCGACGTGTCGCGCTATACCGCGCCCATCCTGCTGGCCGATGTCGACCTGCAGGGCGATGCGCAGGACGTGGCGGTCGATGCGCAGCGTGGACTCGCGCTCGTCGCTGCAGGCAGTGCGGGCCTGCACATCCTCGACGTCAGCAGTCCGGCATCGCCGCAGCTGGTTCGCACCGTCGCGTTCGATGGCATCGTCACCCGCGTTGAGGTCCGCGACGGGCTGGCCTATGTCGCATATGGCGGCGCCCTCGCGGTGGTGGACGTCAACACGGGAGACGTGCGCCAGTCGCTGTCCACCGGTGGCCAGAGCGTCCAGGCCCTCGCCATGGACGGTGACGCCCTGTTCGTGCTCACCGACTCCGTCACCCTGCGTGCCTACAGCGCAGCGGGCGGCGTCCTGATTGCATCGGGCTCGCTCACGCTCCCGGCGCTGGGCCGCAGCCTCTTCGTCGGCGGCGGCGTGGCCACCATCGGTGCCGAGGGCAACTTCCAGGGCGGCTTCATGACGGCCAACGTGGCCAACCTCGCCAGCCTCGCGCTGCTCAGCGGCGTCGACAGCACCGGCGTGGGGGGCCGAGCCGTCGTGCTCAACGGATCGGGCCTCGCCGTGGGGGTCGGAACACCGGGCGGCGTGTTCGGCACACAGACGCTGGATGTACTGAGCGCGGTTGATCCAGCCAACACCGGCGCGTTCGTCGCCCGCTACAACCTGCCGCAGATTCCCGAGGACGTGCGCATCGCCGGTGGCATGGCCTATGTCGCCGCGGGGAGCGGCGGGCTGCTGGTGGTCAACTACGCAGGCTTCGATACCGGCGGCATTGTGCCGACGGTGAGCATCACCGCGTCCGCGGTGGACGTCGACGCCGGAACGCCGGGAATCCAGGTGATCGAAGGACGCAATGTGCGTGTCACGCCGGTGGTGGCGGACGACGTCCAGATCCGCAGCATCGAGCTGCTGGTCAACGGCACCGCGGTGGCGAGCGATGCGAGCTTCCCGTACGAGCTGCAGACCTTCGCGCCCCTGCGCGCGACCGGCGGGAACTCGATGACCCTGCAGGTGCGAGCGACCGACACCGGCGGCAACGTCGGGCTGTCGAACGTCGTGACGCTCGATGTCGTGGCCGACACCTTCCCCCCGCAGGTTGCGTCCGTGAGCATCGCGAACGGTGATCGCCGCTTCTTCGTGCGCTCGATCGACATCGCGTTCGACGAGCCGCTGGACACCGCACGGCTCGCCACCAGTGGCATCACGCTGACGCGTGCCGGCGCCGACGGCACCTTCGGTACGTCCGACGACGTCGCGATTCCGGTCGACCTGGACGTGCGCAGCCTCGGGCAGCAGCTCAGCGTCGTGATGAGCGGCATTCTCGCGCCGGGCGAGTACCGGTTGAGTGTGGACCCGTCCATCGTCTCCGACCGCGCCGGCAACCAGCTCGCGGCTGCGATCGTGCGTACGTTCAGCATCCGTCCCGCGAGCGACGTGAAGGCGGTGAGCGGCGTGCCCGACATCTCCACCGCACCTTCGGCCAACCCGGGGCAGGAGATCGGCATCTCCGTGCCGTTCGACCCGGCCACGGCGCGGGCAGACGTGAAGGTGACCAACGACGCGGGCGGCATCAGCACCCGTACCCTCACCGTGACGCGCATCGATGCAGCGAAGGGGATCGCGTACTTCCGCGTGCCGATCGATGCAGTCACGGGTGACGCGGTGGTCTACTCGCAGGTCGGCAATGTGCGCACCGATTTCGCCGATGGCACGTTCCCGCTGCAGATCCTTTCCACCATCACGGATGTGCAGGTCGAGTCGGTGGCCGCCGATGGCTCCAGCGCGACGCTGCTCATCGCGGGCACCGGTTTCTTCGACGGCGGAGCGGAGTACCGCTTCGGCAGCGACACAGTCGTCGATGGCCTGACGGCGGGAGGGCCGGACGTCTTCGGCCGCTTCGACGCCGCGCTCGGGTTCGTGCCCAACGGCTACGTCCGGGTGAGCGTGCCGCTCAGTGCTGGGGTGTTCGGAGCGATCAGCATCAAGACCGGTGGTGGGGTGAGTGC
Organism: uncultured Burkholderiales bacterium; assembly: GCA_964523885.1. GTDB lineage: Bacteria > Pseudomonadota > Gammaproteobacteria > Burkholderiales > SHXO01 > SHXO01. Next base: position 93,606 of record CAZFYX010000020.1, read on the forward strand.
GAGCTACACGGCGAGCCTGTCGCAGATCGATGCGGTGGCGCTCAGTGGCACGCCGGC
>CAZFYX010000021.1:0-22452 GCA_964523885.1 uncultured Burkholderiales bacterium
ATACCGTGCAAGCACTTCTTTCTATCTTGAAAGCTTCTGCGAGACGCCCCAGCCAGCCTTGCGGCCAGCCTAAGCACCCGCGCGCCAAGCCCTCAACACAAGTCCAAGCGCTCACACCTATCGGCTGTAGATTTTTAAAGAACGACTTCGGCGAACCGAAGAGCCGCGCATTATACAGCCCGAAATCAGTCGGTCAAGCCCTGCGGCAAGGAATTTGCGGCGGCGCGAAAACGCGCACGACTGCATTGACCGGACACAGGCAGCTGATACGCACTGCGAGGAAGGTCGACGCTCTGGCGTTTGCGCCCACGTCGATTTCTTGTCGGCTCTGCGGCGCGGATCCTTCGCTCGCGCCACGTATTGTTGGGCCCTGCTCGCGCGCTTTGGTTCCTGCGGCACGCACTGCCGGTTACGTCACCTTGACCCGCGCGAACTTGCGCTTGCCGACCTGAACCACCACCGAGGTGCCGGCAGCCAGCGAGAGGTTCTTGTCGCTGACCTTCTCGCCGTCCAGGCGTACGCCGCCCTGGTCGATCATCCGGAACGCCTCGGAGGTGCTGGCCGTCAGCTGGGCCTGCTTGATGACGTATCCGAGCAGCACGGTACGCCCCTCGGAAGGCACGATCACTTCGGGGATGTCCGCCGGAATCTCGCCCTGCTTGAAGCGCGCCTCGAAGTCCGCCAGCGCACGGTCTGCCGCCGCACGATCGTGGAAGCGCGCCACGATCTCCTGCGCGAAGCCGACCTTGATGTCGCGCGGGTTGCGCCCCTGCGCGACTTCCTGCTTCCACCTCTCGACCACGCTCATCGGCTCGAACGACAGCAGTTCGATGTAGCGCCACATCAGCTCGTCGGAGATGGACATCAGCTTGCCGAAGATCTGCTCGGGCGGCTCGTTGATCCCCACATAGTTGCCCAGCGACTTCGACATCTTGTCCCCGCCGCCGATGCCCTCGAGCAGGGGCATGGTGAGGATGCACTGGGCCGGCTGGCCGAAATCCTTCTGCAGTTCGCGCCCGACCAGCAGATTGAACTTCTGGTCAGTGCCGCCCAGCTCGATGTCCGCACGCAGGGCCACGGAGTCGTAGCCCTGCACCAGCGGGTACAGGAACTCGTGGATGGCGATCGGCTGCCCGCCGCGGTAGCGCTTGCCGAAATCGTCGCGCTCGAGCATGCGGGCGACGGTGTGCTTCGCGGCCAGCTTGATCATGTCCGCCGCCGACATCGCCCCGAACCAGGTCGAGTTGAACGCGACCTCGGTCCGCTGCGGGTCCAGGATCTTGAAGACCTGCTCCTTGTACGTCCTGGCGTTGTCCTCGATCTGCTCGCGCGTGAGCGGCGGCCGGGTGGCGTTCTTGCCGGTCGGATCCCCGATCATCCCGGTGAAGTCGCCGATCAGGAAGATGACGTGATGCCCCAGTCCCTGGAACTGGCGCATCTTGTTCAGCAGGACGGTGTGGCCGAGGTGGAGGTCCGGCGCGGTCGGATCGAAGCCGGCCTTCACCCGCAGGGGACGCCCGCTGGCGAGCTTCGCCGCCATCTCGTCTGCGACGAGCAGTTCCTCGCAGCCGCGCTTGATGACGGCCAGACTTTCCGGGACCGAAGCCATGGGCTGAGCTGGAAGAAGGGTCTTCAGATCGGGAGGGCAGTGCCGATGGTTGGACTTCCGCCGAAGACGCGGTGGCCGGTTTCTGCTAACCTTCGCCCAACCTTCCCGCACAGCAACAACGACGGAGAAGCGCGATTCTATCCGAAAAGCCCCTCTTCCAAGATCCTGCCCGGCGCAAGCGCCGCTGGATCGCCGCACTCGCCGGCGTGCCTCTGCTCGGGGTCGTGGCGGCGTTCGGCATCGCCCCAGACACGGCGACCGAACGGGTCACCCTGCGTGATGTCACCCAGGACATCCCGCTGACACTGGCTGCTCCGGCCCAGCAGGACGACGCGCCGTACTGGCGCGAGGAGCGGGTGCAGCGCGGGGACAACATGGGCTCGCTGCTCGCCCGGCTCCAGGTCGACGATCCGGACGCACTGGCTTTCCTGCGCAGCGACCGCCGGGCACGCGGCCTGTACGAGCTGATCCCCGGCCGCGCGTTCCGCGCCGTCACCACTGGCGGCGGCCAGCTGCTGTCGCTGCGGTACCTGAAAGGGGATGGATCCGAGCTGGTGGTCCGGCGCGAGAACGAAGGCTTCTCGTTCAGCGTCGACCAGCCCACCCAGGTCACGCAGGAGCAGATCGCCTCGGGGCAGATCCAGTCCTCGCTGTTTGCCGCGATGGACCGGGCCGGCCTGAGCGACAACCTCGCCGTGCAGCTCGCGGACATCTTCTCGAGCGAGATCGACTTCCATCGCGACCTGCAGCCGCGCGACCGCTTCTCGGTGGTGTACGAGGCGGTGTACGCGAATGGCGAGCTGGTCCGCACGGGCCGCATCCTGGCCGCCGAGTTCATCAACGCCGGCGAACGGCACCGCGCGGTCTACTACCAGGACGCCAGTGGTCGCGGCGGGTACTACACGCCGGACGGAAAGAACGTGCGCAAGGCGTTCCTGCGCTCGCCGCTGGAGATCTCGCGCATTTCGTCGGGCTTCTCGTTCGCCCGCCTGCACCCCGTGCTCAACGTGCTGCGCGCGCACAAGGGCGTGGATTACTCCGCGCCGGTCGGCACCAAGGTGCGCGTGACCGCGGACGGCACGATCAGCTTCGTGGGCGTGCGCGGCGGCTACGGCAAGTGCATCGTGATCGACCACAAGGGCGGATACTCGACCCTCTATGCGCACCTGTCCGGCTACGCCAGCGACTCGGTCGCAGGCAAGCGGGTGAACCAGGGCGATACGATCGGCTACGTCGGCATGACCGGCCTGGCAACCGGCCCGCACCTGCACTACGAATTCCTGGTCAACGGCGTGCACCGCGATCCGCTCGGCCAGGCCCTGCCGGAGGGGCAGCCGATCACCCGCGAGATGCGGGATGCGTTCGAGCAGAGCGCCAGGCCGCTGCTGGGTCGCCTCGACCTGGTGCAGGACATCAACCTCGGCCAGGCGAACTGACCGGGCACCACCGCGTGCAGAAGCAGAACGGGGCGCCGCGGCGCCCCGTTTTTCGTTGGTCGGGCCGGTTCAGGCGGAGAAGGACGAGCCGCACCCGCACGTGGAGGTCGCGTTCGGGTTCTTGATCACGAACTGTGCCCCCTCGACGCTCTCCTGGTAGTCGATCTCGGCACCGGTGAGGTACTGGAAGCTCATCGGGTCGATCAGGAGAGTCACGCCGTTCTTCACCATCGTCGTGTCGTCCTCGTTCACCGTCTCGTCGAAGGTGAAGCCGTACTGGAACCCCGAGCAGCCGCCCCCGGTGACGAACACGCGCAGCTTCAGGCCGGGGTTTCCCTCCTCATCGATGAGGTCTTTGACCTTGTTGGCGGCGCTGTCGGTGAAGACCAGCGGGGAAGGAATGTCGGTGACGGCGTTCATGCGCGAACCCTCGGGAATCATCCAGGCAGCAATTAAGCCACTGCCCTGAGGTGCGGTCAATTGCCTCCGGCTTCAACCCCGGCCGGCTTCAGACCGAGCATCTTGGGTGCCGGCGCCTCGTCCTGGTGGATCAGCCGGCCCTGCACCACCGCCCCGAGCTGGATCTCCAGGGTCTTGTAGTACACATCTCCCGTGACATTGCATTTGGCCTGCAGTTCCACGTACTCGGCCGCGTATACGGGCCCGACCACGGTTCCGTTGATGACCGCGTGCGATACGCGGATCTCACCCTCGACCCTGGCCTTCTCGCTGATGACCAGCGTGCTCGGCTGGCTGTCGCTCGAGCGCACGTTGCCTTCCACCCGCCCGTCGATACGCAGCCCGCCCGTGAAGGTGATGTCGCCCTCCACGGCAGTGCCCTCGCCGATCAGGCTGTCGATGCGGTTCTGCGGTTTGCTCGCCTTCCCTCCGAACATTTCTGCCCCTCCGATTACGAAAGAACCACGGTCTGCGACGAGCGCGGCTGCTCCACGCCGTCCTCGAGCACCCGCACCTGCACTCGCGTCACCGTCGCGGACTCGGGCACCCGGAAGGCGCCCTCGATCCGCTGGTAGAACTTGAAGCTCAGGTCGTATCCCGAGGCCTTCTCCCCCTGCGCGGGGAGCGTCAGTACCTGCTGCTGGCCGTCCTTGAGCAGGTCGACGACGAACTGCAGCCGGCCCTGGAACTCCTTGCCGCGGGTGCGCGCCTGCACCACCAGCAGCTGGTAGCGGTACTCACCCGGCAGCGTCTCCGCGCGCACGCGGAAGCGGTTGATCGTGATGCCGTTGCCGCCGTCGCCGCCGCCCGAGGTCATCAGCGTCTGGAACAACGCGAGGTCCTCCTTCAGCAGCGCGTTCTCGTCGGACAGTGCCTTGATCTGCCCGGCCAGATTGCCGTGCGTGGACTGCTCGATCTGCATCTGCCGCTCCGCCGCGGCCAGCTTGTCACGCAGTTCCTGGTTCTCGTCCTGCAGGTGGGTAACGCTCTCGGCCAGTCGGGCCTGCTCCGCTGCAGCCTGGCCGCTGTTGTAGCCGCCGAGGTTGAGGCCGAGGTCGTAGCTGGCCCAGCCGATCGCCAGGATCAGGCCGGTGACCAGGACGATCAGCGAGCCGCGCACGTACCACGGCACGTGTGCCTGCACGGCCACGCGCGGGGCCGCGATCCCCAATTGCCGCTTGATCGTCCTGCGCCACCTCATGGCATGAGCGCCGCGCCTTCCAAGGCCGTCGTCTCCGGCAGACCGAACATCAGGTTGAAGTTCTGCACGGCCTGCCCCGCGGCGCCCTTGGTCAGGTTGTCGATTACCGAGAGCACCACCGCGGTGTCGCGCGACTGCGGCGCATGCACGGCGATCCGGCAGGTGTTCGCCCCCCTGACCGAGCGCGTGTCGGGATGACTGCCCGCAGGCAGCACGTCGACGAACGGCTCGGCCGTGTATCTGGCCTCGTACAGCGCCTGCAGGTCGCTCGTCCTGGTCATGCGGGCATAGAGGGTTGCGTGGATGCCTCGAATCATCGGCGTGAGGTGCGGCACGAAAGTGAGTCCCACCTCGCGTCCGGCCGCCTGCGCCAGGCCCTGCGAAATCTCCGGCAGGTGGCGATGGCCGGGCACGCCGTAAGCCTTGAAGTTATCGGCAGCTTCCGAAAAAAGAATATGCGTTTCGGCCTTGCGTCCCGCGCCGCTGACGCCCGACTTGGCATCCGCGATCAGGTGATCGAGGTCCACCAGCCCGGACTCCACCAGGGGCAGCAGGCCCAGTTGGACCGCCGTGGGATAGCACCCCGGATTCGCGACCAGGCGGGCCTTGCGGATCCGCTCCCGGTTCACTTCCGGGAGGCCGTACACCGCCTCTTCGAGGAGTTCGGGGCAGGCGTGCGTCATGCCATACCACTTCTCCCACACGCGCACGTCATGCAGCCGGAAGTCCGCAGCGAGGTCGATGACCTTGGCGCCGGCTTCAAGCAGGGACCGCGCCTGTTCCATCGCGACGCCATTGGGCGTGGCGAAGAACACGGCCTGGCACCGCTCCAGCCCAGCGGAATCGGGGTCGCTGAAGGCGAGGTCGACCCGCCCGCGCAGGCTCGGAAAGAGGTCCTGGACGCGCTGACCTGTCTCCTTTCTCGAAGTGATGGCGACGAGCTCCACCTGCGGATGCAGGCTCAGCAGCCGCAGCAGCTCCACCCCGGTATATCCGGTACCTCCAACAATTCCGACCTTGATCATGTGCTTATCCATCCAATGCCTGCACCCGAACGGGCGCTGAACGCGGTTTCGAAAAACAAAAAAGCCGCCCACAAGGCGGCTTTTTTGCTGTCGGCGAACTGCGACAGGTTAGCGCTTCGAGTACTGCTTGCGCCGGCGCGCCTTGTGGAGGCCGACCTTCTTTCGCTCGACCTCGCGGGCGTCGCGCGTGACCAGACCAGCCTTCTTGAGGTCGGTCTTCAGCGCAGCATCGTACTGGATCAGGGCGCGCGTGATGCCGTGGCGCACGGCGCCGGCCTGGCCGGACTCCCCGCCACCGGATACATTGACCAGGATATCGAAGGTGTTCAGGTGATTCACCAGCTCGAGTGGCTGGCGCACGATCATGCGGCCGGTCTCGCGCGAGAAGAACTGGTCGATGGCCTTGCCGTTGACCTCGATGCGGCCCTTGCCGGGGCGCAGGAACACGCGCGCCACCGCACTCTTGCGGCGGCCGGTGCCGTAGTACTGGGTTTGCTGCGGAATGGCCATGTGCGCTTCCGTGTCAGACGTTCAGGGTTTGGGGCTGCTGCGGCGCATGCGGATGGTTCGGGCCGGCGTAGCACTTGAGCTTGCGCAGCATCGCGCTGCCCAGCGGACCCTTCGGCAGCATGCCCTTGACCGCCTTCTCCAGCACCCGCTCGGGGAAGCGCTGCTGCAGCTTGGTGAAGTTGGTCGTCTTCAGGCCGCCGGGGAACTGGCTGTGCCGGTAGTACATCTTGTCCTGCGCCTTGTTGCCGGTCACGCGCAGCTTCTCGACGTTGACCACCACCACGTAGTCGCCCGTGTCCACGTGCGGCGTGTAGATGGCCTTGTGCTTGCCGCGCAGGCGGCGGGCGACTTCCACGGCGAGGCGGCCGAGCACCTTGTCGGTGGCATCGACCACGAACCAGTCGCGGCGCACTTCATGCGGCTTGGCAGAAAAGGTCTTCATTCGAATTTGAATCCTGCTTCGGAAGATTCGCACCCTGCGCGGTCCCTGCAACTGAAGGGGCGCCCCTGCAATCAAGGGGGGTGCCGCGCAGCGGAAAGCCGCGAATAATAAGGGAAAGAAAGACGCGCTGTCAAACCTCTGCCGGCCTGCGAGTCAGTCCGCGGCTCCGGGGAGTCTCTCCAGCCCGATTCCTAAGTCCCGGAGTTTTTGCGATAATTGAAGGCTTTCCCAACGCCTCGAGCACGGTTTTCCGCCGTCCGGGGTTGCCCATCCCTATGCGCAAGCTCTGGCTCATCTTCGCCCAGGCCACCACCGTGGCCCTGGCCGTCCTGCTCGTCGTGACCACGTTGCGGCCCGACCTGCTGCCTGTGCGCACGCCGGCTGGCAGCGGCGTAGTGACGATCACCGAGTCCACCGGCGCCAGGCCCGGCGCAACGGCCCCGGTCGCGGCGAACCTGCCGGGGTCGTTCAGCGTGGCGGCGCGCAAGGCGATGCCGTCGGTGGTGAACGTGTTCACCAGCAAGGAAGTGAAGATCCCGCGCCATCCGTTCATGGATGATCCGCTGTTCCGCCGCTTCTTCGGCGATCAGCTCGACGACGAGACCCAGCGCACGTCGAGCCTGGGGTCGGGCGTGATCGTGGGTGTCGAGGGCTACATCCTCACCAACCACCACGTGATCGAGGCTGCTGACGAGATCGAGGTCGCGCTCAACGACGGGCGCCAGGCCAAGGCGAAGATCGTGGGCACCGACCCCGAGAGCGACCTGGCTGTGCTCAAGATCGACCTGCCGAACCTTCCCGCCGTGACCTTCGGCCGCCTGGAGAACGTCAACGTCGGCGACGTGACGCTCGCGATCGGCAACCCGTTCGGCGTCGGCCAGACCGTCACCATGGGCATCGTGAGCGCGCTCGGCCGCACGCACCTGGGCATCAACACGTTCGAGAACTTCATCCAGACCGATGCGGCGATCAACCCTGGCAACTCCGGCGGCGCGCTCATCGACAGCAACGGCAATCTCATCGGGATCAACACGGCGATCTACTCGCGCAGCGGCGGGTCGATGGGCATCGGCTTCGCCATCCCGGTGAGCATCGCACGCCAGGTCATGGAGCAGATCATCCAGTCCGGCTCGGTCACGCGCGGCTGGATCGGGGTGGAAGTGCAGGACATCACGCCCGAACTGGCGGAGTCGTTCAAGCTCGGCAACACGCGAGGGGTGCTGATCGCCAACGTGGTCCGCGGCGGCCCCGCGGAGCAGGCGGGCGTGAAGCCCGGCGACGTCCTGCTCGAGGTGCAGGGCAAACCGGTACCCGACTCGTCGGCGATGCTCAACACGGTGGCCGACACCCGGCCCGGGGAGACCGCGAACCTCACGCTGCTGCGCAACGGGGGCAAGGTGACGGTCAAGCTGACGGTCGGAAAGCGTCCGGCGGTGCGCACGCGGCGCTCCGCGGAGTAGGACGGCGTTACTGGTATTCGGACTCGGGCTCGCGCGCCGCGTTGTTGCGCGTCATGATGGCGGCCACGATGATTCCCGCCTCGTACAGCAGGCACAGCGGCACCGCGAGCAGCAGCTGCGACATCACGTCGGGCGGTGTCACCACCGCCGCGACGATGAACGCCCCGACGATCACGTAGGGCCGGATCTCGCGCAGCTTCGCCACGGTCACGAACCCGACCTTCACGCAGAGGATCACCGCGATCGGCACCTCGAACGTGATGCCGAAGGCGAGGAACATGTTCACCACGAAGCCGAAGTACGCCCCGATGTCCGGCATCCACGCCACGCCCTCCGGTGTGAACGTCTTCATCACGCCGAACACCACCGGGAACACCAGGAAGTAGCAGAACGCCATGCCGAGCAGGAACAGCACGGTGCTGGCCACCACCAGGGGCCCGACCAGCTTCTTCTCGTGCGCGTACAGGCCGGGCGCCACGAACGCCCACACCTGGTAGAGGATCACCGGCAGCGCCACGACCACCGCCGCGAGCAGGGTGACCTTGATCGGGATGAAGAACGGGGACGTCACCTCGGTCGCGATCATGGCGACGCCGGCCGGGAGTTGCGCCAGCATCGGCTGCGCGAGCCACGCATAGATCTGCTTCGCGAACGGGACCAGCGCCAGGAAGGCGACCAGCAGCGCGATGATCGCCCGCAGAAGGCGGTCGCGCAGCTCGATCAGGTGCGAGAGAAAGGATTCCTGGCCCTGCTCGTTGTCGCTCACGGGGATGGGATGGGTTCGGTGGAACGAGTCCGGATGCGCGGGCGGCTAGCCGCGCTGGACCGGAACCTGTTCGGGCTGCAGGGCAGCGGTCGGGACGGTGGGGGGCAGGCCGAGCTCGAGCTGCGGCGACGGTTCCACTTCGGCGGGCGCAGCCTCGCTGCCTGCCACGGCCGCGGGCGATGCGGCATCGACGGGCGCCTCCGCAGCCGGGAGCTCGCTCGACCCCATGCCCATGTGTGGCATGGACATGGACGCCAGGCTCTGATTGACCTCGGTGTGCATCTGCTTGAGGCCCTCGCCCGCCTTGTTCAGCTCTTCCTCGGCGCTCTTGAGCTCGGCCTGGGTCTCCTGCACCTGGGCCTTGACGCTCTGCTCGACCGAGCGCGCGGCATCCTCGACTTCGGAGCGCAGCTTCTTGAGGTCGGCCAGCTCCATCTCGCGGTTGATGTCGGACTTGACCTCGGACACGTAGCGCTGGAAGCGGCCCAGCAGGTGTCCGGCGGTGCGCGCGACGCGCGGCAGCCGCTCGGGCCCGATCACCACGAGGGCGACCACCCCGATCACCACCAGCTCGGAAAACCCGATGTCCAGCATGCGCGCGTCTCGAAGCCGGGTGCGGCGAGCCTCAGCTCTTCGCGCGGTCCTTGACCTCGCCTTCGATGGTCGTGCCGCCGTGCTCGATCTTCGCGGCCGGCTGCTGCGCCTGGGTCTTGTCCTCCTCGGTCTTCATGCCTTCCTTGAAGCCCTTCACTGCGCTGCCAAGGTCGGTGCCGAGGTTGCGCAGCTTCTTGGTCCCGAAGATCAGCACCACCACGACCAGCACGATCAGCCAGTGCCAGATACTGAACGATCCCATCTCTAACTCTCCTTGGTTCTGAAACGCATTCGCCGGCCTGCCCGCGGCCGCACTACCTCGGTCTGGGCAGCATGCTGCCCAGCGGCTCCGGACCGCCGAGCACGTGGGCGTGCACGTGCATCACTTCCTGGCGCCCGACGCGCCCGGTGTTCACGATCAGCCGGAAGCCATCGCCGGCCCCCTGCTCCGCCGCCAGGCGGCCGGCCAGGGCCATGATCCGGCCCAGCGCCCTCTCGTCCCCGTCCTGCACGTGCGAGAGCGACGCCACGTGCGCCTTCGGGATCATCAGGAAGTGCACCGGCGCGATCGGCTGGATGTCGTGGAACGCGAGCACCTCGTCGTCCTCATACACCTTGCGGCTGGGAATCTCGCCCCTGACGATCTTGCAGAAAATGCAGTTCGGGTCTTGCATGGCTGGTGCGGTGATCGGGCGGGACAGTCTCGCGCAGCGGTCGGGAGCGCCTTCGCGCCGGCGCTAGCCCCCGGGCCGCGCCGCCTTCTCGTCGATGCCGGAGATTCCCTCGCGCCGCCGCAGCTCGGCCAGCACATCGTCCGGACCCAGGCCGTGGAAGCTCAGCAGGACCAGAGTGTGAAACCACAGGTCCGCAGTCTCCCGCACGAGATGCAGTTTATCACCGTCTTTGGCCGCCAACAGGACCTCGGCCGCCTCCTCCGCGACCTTCTTGAGGATCGCGTCGTTGCCCTTGCCGAACAGCTGGGCCACGTAGGAGCTGCCGCGGTCCGCCCCCTTGCGCGACTCGAGGGTCTCGGCCAGGCGCTGCAGGATGGATGGGTCGATCATCGGTACCCCCTCAGGACGCCGGGTAGATCGTGCCGGGGTCTTTCAGCACCGGGTCGGTCTCGACCCAGCGCCCGCCTTCCAGGCGGCGGAAGAAACAGCGCTCCCGGCCGGTGTGGCAGGCGATCCCGCCGCGCTGGTCGATCTGCAGCAGCACCACGTCGGCGTCGCAGTCCAGCCGGACCTCCCGCACCGCCTGGGTGTGGCCGGACTCCTCGCCCTTGCGCCACAGGCGCTTGCGCGAGCGCGACCAGTACACCGCCTCGCCACCCTGCACCGTCTGGGCGAGCGCTTCCCGGTTCATCCAGGCGACCATCAGCACCCGGCCGGTCTGCGCGTCCTGCGCAATGGCCGGGACCAGCCCGTCCTGGTCCCACTTGACCTCGTCCAGCCAGGCTGCACTCATCGCGTCTCGATCCCGTGCGCGGCCATGCAGGCCTTGGCCTGCCCGACCGTGAACTCGCCATAGTGGAAGATGCTGGCCGCCAGCACCGCGTCCGCGTGCCCCTCGAGGATGCCTGCGGCGAGGTGCTCGAGGTTGCCGACCCCGCCGCTGGCGATGACCGGGATGTCGACCGCGTCGGCCACGGCGCGGGTCAGCTCGAGGTCGAACCCCACCCGTGTGCCGTCCCGGTCCATGCTGGTGAGCAGGATCTCGCCGGCCCCCAGCGCCTGCACCTCGCGCGCCCAGTCGAGCACGTTGCGCCCGGCGGGCTTGCGCCCCCCATGGGTGAAGACCTCCCAGTGCTGTCCGCCGTCGCGGTCGACGCGCTTCGCATCGATGGCCACCACGATGCACTGCGAACCGACCTTGCCGCTCGCCTGCGCGACCAGCTCGGGGTTGAGGACCGCGGCCGTGTTGATGCTCACCTTGTCCGCACCGGCGTTGAGCAGGGCGCGCACGTCCTCCACCGAGCGCACGCCGCCGCCCACGGTCAGCGGGATGAAGACCTGGGTGGCCACCGATTCGATCACGTGCAGGATCATGCCGCGCTCGTCCGAGCTGGCGGTGATGTCCAGGAAGCACAGCTCGTCGGCGCCCTGCTCGTCATAGCGGCGGGCGATCTCGACCGGGTCGCCGGCGTCGCGCAGCCCGACGAAGTTCACGCCCTTGACCACGCGGCCGCTGGTGACGTCGAGACAGGGAATGATGCGCTTGGCCAGCACGCTGCAGGGTCCTGGTTCGGGAGGAAAGATCGGGCCAGCCGCGGCCCGCGCGCTCAGTCGGCCGCCGGCGCCTTGCCCGAGAGATCGTCAGCCAGCTTCTGCGCCTGGCCGAAGTCGAGGCTGCCCTCGTAGATGGCGCGGCCGGTGATGGCCCCGACGATGCCCTCCTGCTCGACCGCGCACAGCGCCTGGACATCCTGCAGGTTGGTGATCCCCCCGCTCGCGATCACCGGCACGGTGAGCGCGCGCGCGAGCTCGACGGTGGCCTTGACATTCACGCCCGTGAGCATGCCGTCGCGGCCGATGTCCGTGTAGATGACCGCCTCGACTCCGTAGTCCTGGAACTTCTTCGCCAGGTCGATCACGTCGTGCCCGGTCATCTTGGACCAGCCGTCCACCGCCACCTTGCCCTCGCGCGCATCGAGCGCGACCATGACGTGGCCCGGGAAGGCGTAGCAGGCGTCGTGCAGGAAGCCTGGTGTCTTGACCGCCGCGGTGCCGATGATGACGTCCGAGATGCCGTCGTCGATGTAGCGCTCCACGGTGTCCAGGTCGCGGATGCCCCCGCCCAGCTGGACCGGCACGTCCTCGCCAACGGCCGCGACGATGGCCTTGATCGCCTCCTCGTTCTTCGGCTTGCCGGCGAAGGCGCCGTTGAGGTCGACCAGGTGCAGCCGGCGCGCGCCCTGGGCGAGCCAATGCCGGGCCATGGCGGCGGGGTCGTCGGAGAACACGGTGGCCTGGTCCATGGCGCCCTGCTTGAGGCGCACACAGTGGCCGTCCTTCAGGTCGATGGCCGGAATGATCAGCATGCGGGAAGCGGCAGGCGCGGGGCTGGACGGACGGCTCTGGGGGGAGCGAATCGATGATACATCAAAGGTTCCCGGACGTCAGGCAAGCTCCGGCAGGGCCGCACCGGCGCAGCGGCGGTCGTAGCGGCCGTCCCAGTCCACGAAGTTGCGCAGCAGGCGCAGGCCGGCGGCCTGGCTCTTCTCGGGATGGAACTGCACCGCGAACAGGTTGGCCCGCGCGACCGCGCAGGCAAACGGATAGGGATAGCGGCTGTAGCCGGCGACCAGGTCGCGGTCGGCAGGCACCGGATAGTAGCTGTGCACGAAGTAGAAGCGCGTCGCATCCGGGATGCCGTCCCAGAGCGGGTGGGCCAGGCTGTGGTGGACCTCGTTCCAGCCCATGTGCGGCACCTTGAGCCGGTTGCCCCGGGCGTCGACCATGCGCTCGTGCGCAAAGCGCACCACGCGCCCGGCCAGCAGGCCCAGGCCGGCCACGTCCCCCTCCTCGCTGCGGTCGAACAGCATCTGCAGCCCGATGCAGATGCTCAGGAACGGCTTCGAGCCCGCGGCCTCGATCACCGCGGGGCGCAGGCCGCGCGCGTCGAGCTCGCGCATGCAATCCGGCATCGCGCCCTGGCCGGGGAAGACCACCCGGCCGGCCACGCGCACCTGCTCCGGATCGCTGGTCACGCACACCGAACGGTCGGCGGCCACGTGCTCGATGGCTTTCGCCACCGAGCGCAGGTTGCCCATGCCGTAGTCGATGACGGCGATGTCGGCCACTACAGCTGCCCCTTGGTCGACGGAATCACGCCCTGCATGCGCGGATCGGCTTCCGTTGCCATGCGCAGCGCACGCCCGAAGGCCTTGAAGACGGTCTCGGCCTGGTGATGCGCGTTGACGCCCTTGACGTTGTCCACGTGCAGCGTCACGAGCGCATGGTTCACGAAGCCCTGGAAGAACTCGCGCACCAGGTCGACGTCGAACTCGCCGATCATCGCGCGCGTGAACGGGATGTTGAAGTCGAGCCCGGGCCGCCCGGACAGGTCGATGACCACGCGCGACAGCGCCTCGTCCAGCGGGACGTAGGCGTGGCCGTAGCGGCGCAGGCCCTTCTTGTCTCCCACCGCCCTGGCGAACGCCTGTCCCAGCGTGATGCCGACATCCTCGACCGTGTGATGCGCGTCGATGTGCAGGTCGCCCTTGGCAACGATCTCGAGGTCGAGCAGGCCGTGACGCGCGATCTGGTCGAGCATGTGATCGAAGAACCCCACGCCGGTGGTCAGCTGCGAGCGGCCGCTGCCGTCCAGGTCTAGGCGCACCGTGATCTGCGTCTCCAGGGTGTTGCGCGTTACTTCTGCCTTGCGCATGCGATGGTTCCTGTGGGTGAGTCGGTCCGTCTGCTCACGCGGCCCGCGTCTGGCTGGCGCGCAGCGCTGCGAGGAAGCGGTCGTTCTCTTCCGGCGTGCCGACCGTGACACGCAGGCAATTCTTCAGCATCGGGTGGCTGCCGTCGAGCTTCTTGATCAGGACGCCGTGGCCCTTCAGCGCCTCGAATACCGTCGCTGCGCCCGACCGGCGGAGCAGGATGAAGTTGGCATCGCTCGGAAACACCTCCACCCCGGCCAGGGCCGCGAGTTGCGCCGCCAGGCGCGAACGCTCCGCGCGGATCGCCGCCGCCTGTGCGTCCAGCACATCGCCGCGACCCAGGACATAGTGCGCCACGCGCTGCGACAGCACGTTCACATTGTAGGGCAGGCGCACCTTGTCGAGCTCCGCCAGCCACTCCGGCCGCCCGGCGAGCAGGCCCAGCCGCAGCCCGGCCAAGCCGAGCTTGGACAGCGTGCGCATGACCAGCAGGTTGCGATGGGCGGAAAGCCGCGGCATGAAGCTGCGCTGGGCGAACGCGTGGTAGGCCTCGTCGATCACGACCAGGCCGGGCGCCGCCTCGATCACCCGCTCGAGCGCGTGGGCGTCGAACAGGTTGCCGGTGGGATTGTTCGGGTAGGCGATGAACGTCAGCGCCGGGCGCTCGCGCCGCATTGCCTCGAGCATTGCGGACAGGTCCAGGGTGAAGTCGGGGTTCAGCTCGACGCCGGCATAGCGCAGGCCGGCGAACGTGGCGATCATGCGGAACATCACGAAGGAAGGTTCCACCGCCAGCAGCGTGGCGCCCGGGCGCGCCACGGCGCAGGCCAGCACCTGGATCAGTTCGTCCGAGCCGTTGCCGACCAGGATCTCCATGCCGGCGGGCACCGCCATGGCTTCGCGCAGCCGCTCCTTCAGCGCCCCGGCCGCCGGATCCGGATAGCGGTTCAGCGCCGCACCGGCGGCCAGCCGCGCCACCTCGGCCTGCATGTCGGCCGGGAGCGGATACGGGTTCTCCATCGCATCCAGCTTCACCATGCCGGTTGCGTCGGGAACGTGGTAGGCCGCGAGCGCGCGGATCTCGTCGCGGATGATCTGTTCGGGGGTGACGGACATTTCTCTTCTACGTCGCGGGAACGGTTGGCCTTGAGGCCCGCACGCGGCGGGCACGCGCCGGTTCTACCCGTGCAGCCGGTAATGCGCGGACTTCGCGTGCGCCGGGAGGCCCTCGCCGGTGGCAAGTTCCACGGCGATCGCACCCAGCTTGCGCGCACCCTCGCGCGACACCTCGATCAGGCTGGTGCGCTTCTGGAAATCGTACACGCCGAGCGGCGAGGAGAAGCGCGCGGTGCCCGCGGTGGGCAGGACGTGGTTGGGTCCCGCACAGTAGTCGCCCAGCGCCTCGGAGGCATAGCGGCCGATGAAGATGGCGCCGGCATGGCGCAGGCGCGGCAGCCACGCGTGCGGATCCTCGACCGACAGCTCGAGGTGTTCCGGGGCGATGCGATTGGCGATCTCGCACGCCTCCGCCAGGTCGCGCACGGTGATGAGCGCCCCGCGCGCGGAGAGCGACGCCTCGATCACCTCGCGCCGCGGCATCTCCTCCAGCTGGCGGCGGATGCTCTGGGCGACCGCGTCGATGAACTGCGGGTCGGGGCACAGCAGGATCGCCTGTGCCATCTCGTCGTGCTCGGCCTGGGAGAACAGGTCCATCGCCACCCAGTCAGGGTTGGTGCGCCCGTCGCAGATCACCAGGATCTCGGAGGGGCCGGCCACCATGTCGATCCCCACCAGGCCGAACACCCGGCGCTTGGCTGCGGCGACGTACGCGTTGCCGGGCCCGACGATCTTGTCCACCTTGGGAATCGAGGCGGTGCCGTGGGCCAGCGCGCCGACCGCCTGGGCCCCGCCGACCGCCACCACCCGGTCCACCCCGCACACCGCCGCCGCCGCGAGCACCAGCTCGTTGCGCTCGCCGCCAGGCGTCGGGGTGACCATCACGATCTCGCCCACCCCGGCCACCCGGGCCGGAATGGCATTCATCAGCACCGACGACGGATAGGCCGCCTTGCCTCCGGGGACATAGATCCCCACGCGGTCCAGTGGCGTGACCTGCTGTCCCAGCCGGGTGCCGTCCGCGTCGGTATAGCTCCACGACTCGGCGACCTGACGCTCGTGGTACGCACGGATGCGCCCTGCTGCCTGGACCAGCGCCTCGCGGCGCGCCGGGGCGAGGCGCTCGAAGGCTCGCTCGGCCTCGTCGCGGGGAATGGCAAGGTCGGCCATCGACTGCGCCTGCACCCGGTCGAAGCGGCGGGTGTACTCCAGCACTGCGTCGTCGCCACGCCGGCGCACGTCCTCCAGGATGCCGGCGACCGTCCGGTCGATCGACTCGTCCTGGGTGTTCTCGAAGGCGAGCAGGGCCGCCAGGCGCGCAGGGAAATCTGCCTCCCCGGTCGAGAGCAGGTTAAGCCGCAGCACCGGGCACCTCCGCCTCGACGGCCTGCGCGATGGACTGCATGAGGGGTTGGATCAGCGCGCCTTTCAGCTTGAGCGCGGCCTGGTTGACGATCAGGCGGGCGCTGATCGCCATGATCTCCTCGACCGCCACCAGGTTGTTCGCCCGCAGCGTGCTGCCCGTGCTCACCAGGTCGACGATGGCGTCGGCGAGTCCGACCAGCGGCGCCAGCTCCATGGAGCCGTACAGCTTGATCAGGTCGACGTGCACGCCCTTGGCGGCGAAGTGCTCGCGCGCGGTGCGCAGGTACTTGGTGGCCACCCGCAGGCGCGCACCCTGGCGCACCGCATGCGCGTAGTCGAACGCCGCCGGCACCGCGACCATCATCCTGCAGCGCGCGATGTTGAGGTCCAGCGGCTGGTAGACGCCCTCGGCCCCCTGCTCGTGCAGCACGTCCTTGCCCGCCACGCCGAGGTCGGCCGCGCCGTAACGCACGTAGGTGGGCACGTCGGAGGCGCGCACGATGATGATGCTCACCTCGGGCCGGTTGGTCCCGATGATGAGCTTGCGCGAGCGCTCGGGGTCTTCCAGCGGGACGATGTCCGCGGCGGCGAGCAGCGGCAGCGTCTCGGTGAAGATGCGCCCCTTGGAGAGAGCTATGGTGATGCGGTTCACGCCGGATTCCGGGGAAAACCGTTGATTCTAGCGGACGCGCCGGATCCGCGCGCCGAGGTGCAACGCTTTTGGCTTCGGCCGGCCCGCCGGGCCTTAACGCGCAAGCGCGTTAGCCTGCGCCGAAAGCTTTCCCACCTCGGCAATGTCTATCGCACCCGCCTGATCCGTGCGCCGAGGTGGGAAAGCTTTTCCTCGATGCGCTCGTAGCCGCGGTCGAGGTGATAGATCCGGTCCACCAGGGTCTCGCCCTCAGCCACCAGCCCGGCGATGACCAGGCAGGCGGACGCACGCAGGTCGGTAGCCATCACCCCGGCGCCGGACAGCCCCGGCATGCCGCGCACGATGGCGGTGTTGCCTTCCACCTCGATGTTGGCACCCAGCCGCCGCAACTCGTGCACGTGCATGAAGCGGTTCTCGAAGATGGTCTCGGTGATCACCGACGTGCCGCTCGCCACGCTGTTGAGCGCCATCAGCTGCGCCTGCATGTCGGTGGGAAACGCCGGATAGGGGGCGGTACGGATGCTCACCGCGGTCATCTCGCCGTTGGGGCGGATGGAGATGGTGTCGGGCCCGGACTCGATGTGCAGCCCTGCCTCCTTGAGCTTCTGCACCACCGCATCCATCACGTCCGCGCGCACGTCGCGCAGCACCACCTCGCCCCGGGTCGCGGCGGCGGCGGCGAGGAAAGTGCCGGCCTCGATGCGGTCCGGCATCACCCGGTAGGTCGCGCCCTTCAGCGCGGCCACCCCCTCGACGGTGATCACGTCGGTACCGTGCCCGCTGATGCGCGCACCCATGGCGATCAGGCACTGCGCCAGGTCCACCACCTCCGGCTCGCGAGCGGCGTTCTCGATCACGGTGGTGCCCTCGGCCAGGGTCGCAGCCATCATGATGTTCTCGGTGCCGGTGACGGTCACCAGGTCCATGACGATGCGGGCGCCGCGCAAGCGCTCCGCCCGCGCCTCGATGTAGCCGTGCGCGATGTCGATGCGCGCGCCCATCGCCTGCAGGCCCTTGATGTGCTGGTCGACCGGCCGCGAGCCGATCGCACAGCCTCCGGGCAGCGACACCCGCGCCTCGCCGAAGCGCGCCACCAGCGGGCCGAGCACCAGGATCGAGGCGCGCATCGTGCGCACCAGCTCGTAGGGTGCGACACGGTGGTGCAGCTTGGCCGCCGAGAGGAGGATGCCGAGCTTCTCGTCGAGCGTCACCTCGATGCCCATCTGGCCCAGCAGCGAAAGGGTGGTCGTCACGTCGCGCAGGTGCGGCACGTTGCCGACCGTCAGCGTGTCCCCGGTCAGGATCGATGCGCACAGGATCGGCAGGGCCGCGTTCTTCGCGCCCGAGACGCGCACCTCGCCGCGCAGCGGCACGCCGCCCTGGATCAGCAGCTTGTCCATGGCTTCAACCCGCCCGCGCGCCGGCCTCAGCGCGCTTTCGCACTGGCCCAGTCCTCGGGGGTGAAGGTCTGCATCGACAGCGCGTGGATCTCCTCGCGCATGCGCTCGCCCAGGGCCTTGTACACCAGCTGGTGCTGCTGCACGCGGCTGCGGCCCCGGAAGGCCTCGCTCACGATGATCGCCTCGAAGTGGTGACCGTCGCCGCTCACCTCGACATGCTGGCAGCCCAGGCCTTCCTCGATGTAGCGCCTGACGTCGTCGGGCATGACCACGATGCTCTCCTGCTCGAATGCGGTGGAAGGCGCGATTCTACGTCAGTGCCGCAGCTTGTAGCCGGTGGCGAGCAGGCGCAGCGAGACGGCGCACAGCGCGGCCAGGAAGGCGGCGACGATGAGCAGGCTCGCCAGGGGCCCCACGTCGGCCTGCCCGAAGAAGCCGTAGCGGAAGCCGTCCACCATGTAGAAGAACGGGTTGAGGTGCGACACGGCCTGCCAGAAGGGCGGCAGCGAGTGCACCGAGTAGAACACCCCGGCCAGGAAGGTGAGCGGCACGATGAGGAAGTTCTGGAACGCGGCGAGCTGGTCGAACTTGTCGGCCCAGATGCCGGCGATGATCCCCAGCGCACCCAGGATGCCGCCGCCCAGGAACGCGAACGCGAGCGCCCAGAGCGGATGGGCGATGGGGACGTCGGCGAGCAGCATGGTCGCGAGCAGGACGCCCAATCCCACCAGCACGCCGCGCACGATCGCGGCCAGCACGTACGCGAGGAACATCTGCGCCGGCGACAGCGGGGTGAGCAGGACGAACACGATGTTGCCGGTGATCTTGGACTGGATCAGGCTCGACGAGCTGTTGGCGAACGCGTTCTGCAGCAGCGACATCATCGCCAGTCCCGGGATGAGGAACGCGGTGTAGCTCACGCCGGGATAGACCTGCACGTGCGCCGACAGCACGTGCGAGAAGATGAGCAGGTAGAGCAGCGCCGTGAGGATCGGCGCGGCCAGGGTCTGGAAGCTCACCTTCCAGAAGCGCAGCAGCTCCTTGTGGAGCAGAGTCAGGAAGGCTTCCATCAGCTCCTGCGCATCATCTGCACGAACACGTCCTCGAGGTCGGCCTGCATCACCTCGAGATCCTGCACCTCGATCGCCGCTTCGCGCAGCTGCGCGAGCATCCGCTCCAGCCCGGCATAATCGGGCAGCTGCAGCAGGTGGTTGTCGCCTTCCGCCCCGGTTCGGAAGGGCAGCAGCGCGTCCGGCAGGCGGTCCGGCGTCACCCGGACGCGCACCCGCACACCGGCATAGCGCGTCAGCAGGTTGCGGGTCGTGTCCAGGGCCACGATGCGGCCCTGCTTGAGCATCGCGATGCGCCCGCAGAGCGCCTCCGCCTCCTCCAGGTAGTGCGTGGTCAGGACGATGGTGTGCCCGGCCTGGTTGAGCTCGCGGATGAAGTGCCACAGGCCCTGGCGCAGTTCCACGTCGACCCCGGCAGTGGGCTCGTCCAGGATGATCACCGGCGGCCGGTGCACCAGGGCCTGGCCCACCAGCACCCTGCGCTTCATCCCGCCCGAGAGCGAACGCATGTTGCTGTGCGCCTTCTTCGTGAGGTCCAGCCGCTCGAGGATCTCGTCGATCCACGCGTCGTTGTCGCGCAGCCCGAAGTAGCCGCTCTGGATGCGCAGCGTCTCGCGCACGGTGAAGAAGGGGTCGAACACCAGCTCCTGCGGCACCACCCCCAGCGCCCGCCGCGCCTGCCGGTAATCGTTCGCGACGTCGTGGCCCATCACCCGGAACGATCCGGCCGTGGGCCGCGCGAGCCCGGCGAGGATGCTGATGAGGGTAGTCTTGCCGGCGCCGTTGGGCCCCAGCAGTCCGAAGAACTCGCCCTGGCCGATGGTCAGGTCGACGCCGTCGAGCGCGCGCAGCGATCCGTAGCTCTTGGCAGCGTCGCGGACTTCGATGGCTGGTGACATGGGGCGGATGAGGGTCGTTCCGCCGCCCGCGGATCCGGAGCCGGCCTTCGATGCGCCGGCCTTCAAGGCGTCGCGATGGCGCGGGGCTCGCCGCGGTCCTTCAGGGGCAGCAGATCGATCACCCCGTAGAGTACCGCAAGGCTCTTGACGTTGGAATTGAGGTTCGCATAGTGCAGCGTGCGGCCGGCCGCCCGCGCCTCCCGCACCCACTGCAGCAGCAGGCTCACGGCGCTGGAATCGACCTCGGTGAGGCCACCCAGGTCGATGGTCACGTCGGCTGCGCCGAACTTTCCGCTGCCCTGCTCGAGCACGGCCTGCACGTTGTCCATGGTGACCGGGCCGTGCACGCGGAAGTGCGCGCCTTCGCCTTCGATCACCGCGGCGGGCGTGCTCACTTCTTCGCACCCACCGCGGGTGCCGCCGCCTTCGCGGTGTTGAGGTCCTTCAGGCTCTTGATCAGTCCGTCGATCCCGCCCTTGCGCACCTCGTCGGTGAAGGTGGAGCGGTAGGTGGTCACCAGGCTGACGCCGTCGACGGTGACGTCGTACACCTTCCATTCGTCGTTCTTCACCATGCTGTAGTCGACGTTGACCGGCGGTGCGCCGCCGGGCAGCTTGATCTGGCTCTTCACGGTGACGTCTTCGTCGCTGGGCTGGAGCTTGAGCGGCCGCACGTCCACCACGATGTGGTTGTACGCGCTGTAGGCCGCGCTGTACGAGCGAACCAGCAGGGTCCGGAACTCGTCCACCAGGGTCTTGCGCTGCTCGGGCGTGGCCTCGCGCCAGTTGCGCCCGACCGCCAGGCGGGTCATGCGCTCGAAGTCGAAGTGCGGCACGATCTTCTCCTCGATCAGCTGGGCCATCTTGGACGTGTCGCCCGCCTTGAGGTCCTTGTCCTGCCGGATGATCTTGAGGACGTCGTCGGCGACGCTCTTGACCAGGGCGTCGGGAGACTGCTGGGCGAGCGCCTGGCCCGGCGCCAGCAGGACGAGCGCGGCACACGCGAGGAGCCAGGCGGCGAAGATGCGCGGTAGTGCGAACATGGTCGGGCCTCTTTGGTGTCTATCGGGGTTGGACCGTACGGATCCTATTTCGATCCGTTCGCGGCGCTGCTGCCGGCGTCCGCGGCCTTGCCGTACAGGAACTGGCCGATCAGCTTCTCCAGCACCACGGCCGACTGGGTGAGCTTCATGGTGTCCCCGTTCTTGAGCATCTTGTCGTCGCCGCCGCCATCGAGGCCGATGTACTGCTCGCCGAGCAGGCCGGAGGTCAGGATCGACGCCGAGGTGTCGGTGGGAAACTCGTAGCGCTTGTCCAGGGACAGCACGACGCGCGCCACGAACTTCTGGTTGTCGAAGGCGATCTGGTCCACGCGGCCCACCAGCACGCCGGCGCTCTTGACCGGCGCTCGCACCTTCAGCCCGCCGATGTTGTCGAACTCGGCGACGACCTGGTAGGACTGCGACGTGTTGAAGGAGCTGGCATTGCTCACCTGCAGGGCGAGCACGAACAGCGCCCCGATGCCACCCACCACGAAGATGCCGACCCAGAGGTCGAGGAGACGACGATCCATCTTGGCTTATCCGGTTGTGAACATGAACGCGGTCAGGATGAAGTCCAGGGCGAGCACCGCCAGCGACGACGTGACCACGGTACGCGTCGTCGCCCCTGACACCCCTTCGGCCGTGGGCGGCGCGTCATAGCCCTCGAACAGGGCGATGGCGGTCACCGCGATGCCGAACACGATACTCTTGATCACGCCGTTGACCACGTCGTCCTGCAGGTCCACGGAGGCCTGCATCTGCGACCAGAAGGCGCCCGCATCCACGCCCAGCAGCACGACGGTGATGAGATAGCCGCCGAACACGCCCATCGCGCTGAACAGGGCGGCCAGCAGCGGCATGGAGATCACCCCCGCCCAGAAGCGCGGGCCGACGATGCGCGCGACCGGATCGACCGCCATCATGTCCAGCGCGGTGATCTGCTCGGTGGCCTTCATCAGGCCGATCTCGGCGGTCATCGCCGACCCGGCACGGCTGGCGAACAGCAGCGCGGCGACCAC
>CAZFYX010000022.1:0-2405 GCA_964523885.1 uncultured Burkholderiales bacterium
GGCTACGTTCAACGCAGCTCGCGCCAGCATCATCGCCACCATGAACCGGCTTCGTGAGGCTGGCGTGATGAACGAGAGCGAGTACACGCGCGGCATCACTGAGCTTCGCGCGCTGTCTGACCCGCGCAACTTCATCAGCGATTCGACGCTGCGACTACGGTCAATCCGTGACGGCGTGGTGCGCCAGGCTGAGGCGCGCATGTCGGCACTTGGCTACCGCCGCACCGAAGGCGGCGGGGCGGCGCCCACAACGACCGCAGACGCACCGCCAGCGCCCGAGCGCGAGCATCCGATCGTGTTCCGCGTGCGGTTGCCTGACGGCCGAGTGCAGCAGATCCGCACCACACCGTCACGCGCCGAGGCGGACCAAGCACGAGCGCGTGAGCGCGGATGGACGGTGGTGCAATGAGACGCAAGCTAGCTCCACGGCAGCAGGTCACGCAGGTCGAGGATCCAGAGTTCGGCACGCTGCTAGAGCTGCCGGCTATCGACATCGAGGGCGACCCCGACGCAAACGTGCTGCCGTTCTCCGAAGAGGAGGCGCGCGACATCCCCATGCGCGGGCACAACCCGAATCGGCGGCGGCGACCGGTGACCGAGCTCGAGCCGATCGACATCCAAGGCAGCCGTAGCGCCGATGTCGAGCCGTTCGACATGGATGCGTTGCCGAAGTTCTCCGATGAACCCGCGTTCGTGCCAGGCGCGCAGGAACCCGCGCGCCGCGCCGATGGCGTGTCCACGATGCTGCCCGATTGGGTGCCTCCATGGGCAACCGAAGTCATCGGGCAACCGGTGCGCGGCATGGGCGGCACCACGGACTACCAGATGCCCGAGTGGCTTGGCGAGATGGTGGCCGACAGCGAGGGGCAGATGCCTGAGAGCGTGATGGGCGCTGCTGCTGCCATGCTGCCCAACGCAGCCTTCCCGCCATACATGCTGTATCGGCAGTTCGCTGGCCAAGAGCCGACCGCCGACGAGCGCACCGGGTCACCCATGGCGGCGCTTGCCGGAATGGCCGACTCCGCATCACTCGGCGCAAGTGATGAGCTATCGGCTCTCTTCGGTGCCGACCCCGAAGCCTACCGGCGCGAGATGCAGACCACGCAGCGCCAGAACCCCGGCAGCTTTGCTGTGGGCGAGGCCGCTGGCATGGCCCCGCAGATGTTCATCCCAAGCGCTGCCGCTGGACGTGGCTCGAGCACGGCAGCGCGGGCCGGGCTTGCGGCGCTCGAGGGCGCCACGTACGGCGGCGTGGAAGGCATGGCGCGCAGCAATGCGCCAACGTTCATGGGCCGCGTGGAGGACGCCGTGCCCGGTGCGGTGCTCGGCGGCGTGATGGGCGGTGCTCTCGGCGCGGCGAGTTCACGCGCGGAGCGGCGCGCAGCGGAACCCGTGGATCAGCGGGCCGTTGACCGCGCTCTCGACCAAGCGGCGCTAGAGCGACTCGGGCAGGCTGGCGGATCGCAGTCGCTCAGCAGCAGCCGCATGCGGATGGTTGCTCCCGGCAGCACGCCGCGTGAGCAGGTGGCATCCGCGCGCCGAACCGTTGCACGCATGCACGAGTATGGCGCCTTCGATGGCATCCTGCCTCCCGGCCCGGAAGTCATCGCACAGCGGGTAGACGCCCAGCGCACGCGCGGCCTTGAGAACATGGACCGGGTGGCCGAGGGCATGGCGGGCGAGCAAGTGGAAGCGCAGCGCGTTCTCACGCACCTACAAGACCGCATCGACTCGCTCGACAGCATCCCCGGCGCCGAAACCGAGGCCGGCCGGATGCGTGCGCTGCTCGCGCGGTTCCAGACTCGCGTTGACCAGGGTCCGCTGAGCATGTCCGATCTGCAAACGTGGAAGTCGCACTATCAGCGACGCTACGACCCCAACAGCAGTTCCGTGCCGCAGGAAGAGGCGGGCGACTTGCTGCGGTCCATCACCGGCAACATGCAGGACGCCGTGACCAACGTGGACCCAGTGCTCGGCCAGCGGTACCAGCAGGGACGCCATGACGAGTTCATCGGGGACGGATTCGACAAGATGCTCGGGCATCAGACCATGGATGCCGCTCGTCTGCGCAAGTTCCACTTGTCCGACTACTTGACGGGGCTTGCGGGCTTCAGCGGCGAAGGCGGCGGCCTGCTTCGTGGCCTCGGAGGCGTCGTCATGAACCGAGGCTTGCGCCGCAACGAGCACGGACTAGCGGCCATGTCGCTCGAGCGCACCGCACGCCGTCTACAACAGGCCCCGCAACGATTCGGTCGCCAAGCCGCCATGCTCCAAGCTGCGTTGAAGCGCGGGCCGCAGGCGTTCGCAGCCGCGCTCTACATCGCCCAGCAGAACGACGAAGCAGTTCGCGCTGCGATGGCCGAAGAGGAAGACGTTGCCGGCATGCGCGAGCGCGGCACGGAGGC
>CAZFYX010000023.1:0-22148 GCA_964523885.1 uncultured Burkholderiales bacterium
TCCCCCTCTCCCTTGACGGGAGAGGGCCGGGGTGAGGGTGGCGCGCGCAGCGCGAACAGTGGGGCCCCGCGCGGGGAAGGGTGGAAGAAGACGGACTGGGGATTAAATCTCGATCGAGGCTGTGATGCAGAACGAGCGGAAGGTTGCAATCGTCACCGGCGGCGCAGGCGGGATCGGTGAAGCCACGGCACGTGCCCTCGGTCGCCGCGGCACCCGGGTCGCGGTCGCAGACCTGCGCCGGGACGCGGCCGAGGAAACCGCCGCGCGCCTGCGCGGAGAGGGACTGGAGGCCGAGGCATTCGAGGTCGACGTGGCGAGCGAGGCCAGCGTGCGTGCCCTGGCCCAGTCGGTGTTGCAGCGCTGGAGCCGCATCGACATCCTGGTGAACAACGCCGGCGTCGAGAGCCCCAGGCCGTTCCTCGAGATCGGTCTGGAGGAATACGAGCGCGTGATGCGCATCAACACCACCAGCGTGTGGCTGTGCTGCCAGGCCGTGATCCCCACGATGCTGCGCCAGGGCGGCGGCTGCATCGTCAACGTGAGCTCGGTCGCCGGCCAGCGCGGCGGCGGCCTGCTCGGAACCTCGGTCTACTCGACCTCGAAAGGTGCGGTGATCTCGCTCACCAAGGCGCTGGCGCGCGAGTTCGCGAAGTCAGGCATTCGCGTCAATGCGGTCTCGCCCAGCCTGACGATGACCGACTTCGCCAAGCGGCAGCTCGACCGGCTCGCGCCGGGTACCCTGGATCGCGTGGTCGCGATGACGCCGATCGGGCGGGTGGGGCAGCCCGAAGAGATCGCGGCGGCCATCGCGTTCCTGGCTTCGGACGAAGCCTCCTTCGTCGCCGGCCACGTGCTCAACGTGGACGGTGGAACGGCGATGTGATCGGGCCCGGCGCCACCCTCAGCGCGCACCGGATGCCAGGAAGCCGCCGTCCACCGGAATGACGATGCCGGTGGTGTAGGCGGCGGCATCGGAAACGAGATAGCCGACGGCTGCGGCGACTTCTTCCGGCGTCCCGTAACGGTTCATCGGGATCGCGTCGGTGTAGCTCTTCCTGAACTGCGGCGAATGCAGGACCCTGGTCATCGGCGTGTCGACCGGACCCGGTGCGACCGCGTTCGCCGTGATGCCGTGCTCCGCGAGTTCCACGGCCATTTGCCGGGTGAGCCCGATGACCGCGGCCTTCGAGGTGCCGTAGCCGGTGCGGCCCACTCCGACCGCCCGCATGCCCGCAACCGAGGCGATGTTGACGATCCGACCCCAGCGCTCGCGCATCATCCGTCGCGCGCCGTGCTGCGCGCAAAGCAGGACGCCGGTTACGTTCACCTGCAGATGCGCCTGCCAGCTGTCCAGCGGGAAGTCGACGAAGGGAAAAGTCTTTGCGATACCGGCGTTGTTGACCACCACGTCGCAACGGCCGAACTGCGTGTCGATCACGTCGAACGCGCCAGCCACCGCGGCGGGATCGCCGACGTCGATCCGCAGCGGCGAGGCGGCGAGTCCGTCGCGCTTCAGGGCCTCGGCCCTGGCATGTGCCTCGGCGTCGTCGAGGTCGCCGATCAGGACGTGCAGCCCCTGGCGGGCGAGCTGGTCCGCGATTGCTGCGCCGATTCCCTTGGCGCCGCCCGTGATGAGCGCGACGCGTTGCGGGTTCTGGGCGACCATGGGTCTTCGTCTCCTGTCGATCGGGTCAGCGGCCGGCGATGTCCGTCACTGCACCGTGCGAGGCATCGGATACCAGCCGCGCGTACTTGGACAGCACGCCGCGCGTGTAGCGCGGCGCTGGCGGCGTCCAGCCCTTCAGGCGCTCCTGCACCTGGGCCGGGGTCAGCTCCACGTCCAGCTTGCGGTTCTCCACGTCGATTACGATCACGTCGTCGTCGCGCAGGGCGGCGATCGGCCCGCCCTCCGCCGCTTCCGGAACGATGTGCCCGATCACGAAGCCGCGCGAGGCGCCGGAGAAGCGGCCGTCGGTGATGAGCGCGACGGTGTCGCCCAGGCCGGAGCCCTGCAGGGCGCCGGTGAGCAGCTGCATCTCGCGCATGCCGGGCCCGCCCTTCGGGCCTTCGTAGCGCAGCACCATCACGTCGTTGGGCTGGATGCGGCCGCTCTTGATCGCCTGGAACGCGTCCTCCTCACGGTCGAACACCCGGGCTGGCCCGCGGTGCAGCGCCTTCTTCTGGCCGGAGATCTTGATCACGCAGCCGCCTGGCGCCAGCGTGCCGTGCAGGATCGCCAGGCCGCCCTCGGGCTTCAACGCCCGGTCCAGTGGCTTGATGACCTGCTGGCCCGCGGGTTCGGCGGCGCGCTCGATCTCCTCGCCAAGGGTGCGGCCGGTGACCGTCTTCGCGTCAGCGTGCAGCAGCCCGGCCTGTAGCAGCCGCTTGCTCACCACCGGCATGCCGCCGGCCTCGTACATCTCGGGGGCGGTGTAGGTGCCCCACGGGCGCATGTCCGCGAGCACCGGTGTCTTGCGCGAGATGCGGTCGAAGTCGTCGATCGAAAGCTCGACGCCGAAGTCGTGCGCGGTGGCCAGCAGGTGCAGCACCGCGTTGGTCGAGCCGCCGGTGGCCATGACGCCGGTGATCGCGTTCTCGAAGCTCCGGCGCGTGACCAGCTGGCGCGGGGTCACGCCCTTGCGCACCAGCTCCATCACGAGCGTGCCGATTTCGAAGGCCACGTCGTGCTTCTTCGGGTGCACCGCCGGCACGCCGTTTCCGCCCATCGCCGCGATGCCGAGCATCTCGAACGCCGTGGCCATGGTGTTGGCGGTGAACTGCCCGCCGCAGGCGCCTGCGCCTGGACAGGCGTGGTCCTCGACGTCCTTGAACTCGTCCTCGCTGATCTTGCCCGCATTGAACGCGCCCAGCGCCTCGTACGCGTCCTGGATGGTGAGCTTGCGGTCACCGAACATCTTGTTGGGACGGGTGCAGTGACCCGACGCGATGGAGCCGCCGTAGAGGGTCACGCCGGGGATGTCCAGCCGGCCGAGCACCATGCCCATCGCCGGGATGGTCTTGTCGCAGCCGGAGATGGTGACGATGCCGTCGAACATGTGGCCGCGGGCCACCAGCTCGACCGAGTCGGCGATCACCTCGCGGCTCACCAGGGAGGTCTTCATGCCCTCCGTGCCGGTGGTGATGGCGTCGTTGATGGCGACGGTGTTCACCTCGATCGGCGTGCCGCCGGCGGCGCGGATGCCTGCCATCACCTTCTGCGCCAGCTCGCGGTGGTTCCAGTTGCAGGGCATGGTGCCGATCCAGCAGTGCGCCACCCCGATCTGCGGGCGCGACAGGTCCTCGTCGGTGTACCCGATCGCCTTCATCATCGAGCGCGCGACGGCGCGGTCGGGCCCCTCCAGCAGGGGGCGGCTCTTGTGCCTCGGATCGGCAGCCATGCTCTTCTCCTCGTTCGTCAATGCTTGACCAGGTCGGAGAGTACCTGACGGACGCGGGCGCCGTCAGCCAGCCCGAGCTCGCGTGCCTTGGCATTGACGTGCGACAGCACCCCGTTCTCCCACATGTCCAGGGAGTCGCCGATGCGTCCGCTGGTATGCGCAACGGTCGCGCCGGCCACGCCGCGCTCCTGCAGCATCTCCAGGGCGGCGATCCCGGCGTCGTCCTTGCCCACGCCGGCGTCGTTGAACACCACCAGCTTGAGCGGCACTTCCAGGGCAAATTCGCCCGAGCTGGCCCCGCCGTGCGAGGCACACACGACGATGGACCCGTTGTCGTCCGGGGTGACCTTGGTGATCGAGTCCATCAGGACCACGCGGCCCCCGCTTCCCTTCACCACTTCCTTCTTCAGCATGGCTGTATCTCTCCTGTGATCAGACCGAGGTGATCATGCGGATGTTCTCGGCGATGGCATCGCGCTCGAACACCTTCTTCCAGTCGGGCGCGAAGAGCTGGGTCTTGGCGCGCTCGACCGCCTTGTTCGCCGCATCCGACATCCGCACGCCGGGCAGCTGGTCGAACAGGATCGCCAGCTCGACGTTGAGGTGGCCGAGGATGAAGTCCTTCGCTGCCGCCTCGGACACGCCGCGGCGCACCGCTTCGTCGGTGGCTTCGCGGATGATGGTCAGGCAGGTCGCGCACACGGTCTCCGAGAGCACCGGCTCGAGGATCGCCATCTGGTCGACGGTGGCGCGGTGGGAGCGGATCACCGGCGCGTACATGCGCTTGGACACGTCCTCGGCCAGGTCGAAGTTGGCCTCGTCGCCGCGCAACAGCGCGCACACGATCGCCTGCTTCGCCTTGAGTCCGCCGAAGTAGTCGCGCTTGGCTTCGAGGTCGGTCTCATCGTTGAAGATCGGCGGATGACACGGATGCGAGACGAAGATGGTCAAGTCCTCGCGCCCGGGCAGGTGACCGGCGAACGGTGCGGCGGCGTCCAGTGCGATGAGGATCGCGCCATGCTTGAACTGGTCTACCAGCCGGGAAGTGACCTTCTCGATCAGGTTGTCCGGGATGGCCAGGATCACCACGTCGGCCTGCGGCAGGGCCACGGCCGAGTCCACGCAGGTGATGCCCAGTTCCTTGAGGCGGTTGCGGCCGGCCTCGCTCACTTCGACGTGGCTCACCTCGTAGGGCGAGCCCCGCAGATTGGCCGACACGCGGTAGCCCATCTTCCCGCCGGCGCCCAGTACCGTCACCTTCTTCGTCATGCTGCTCCCTCCTTCGTCAGTCCCACTCGAATGCGTGCGGATCGTGACCCGCACGGGAATCGCCTTTCCCTCGTGGGGAAGCGGCGGGGTGTGGGGCGAGCGGCGGCCGGCACAGCGAGCCGTCCTGCCCCGGGCGCTCCCGCGAGGAGAGCGCCGTTGCTGCATAACCTGCGTCCTGCGCGTCAGCGGTCGCCGCGCGCCATGCCGAAGTAGTCGGCCTTGCCCATCTGGCCGCCCTTCAGCGCGATCTCCAGCCCGTCGAAGCGCGGATCGTCCGAGTAGCCGCGGCACAGCGGCGCGCCCGGGGTGAGCTCCGCGAGCATCTCCAGCCCATACAGGCCGAGCTCCTGGGTCGCGTAGCTCGACGTATCGCCGCCGGCCACGACCACGCGCCGCAGGCCGGTGCGCTCCAGCAGTCCGCGCGCGAGGCGGCCGAGTGCCGTGCCGAGAAGCTTCGCAGTGGCGCCCGAGCCGCCGGACAGCGTCGCGCGCGTCGATGCGATGCCGGGGTCGTCGGGCCCGCTCGCCGTGTATACGACTACGCTGCGGCCGGCAGAGAGCGCTGCGAGTGCGCGGTCGGACAGCTCGCGTTCGGCGCTCTGCGCGCCCTGTGGCTGGCACAGCGCCTCGGTGGGCGCGCGCAGGCAGTCGAAGCCGTGCTCGGAGGCCCACTGGATCTGGGTGGCGGTCATCGGCGAGGCGCTGCCGGACACGACCAGCAGCTGCTCGACCGGCTTCACCCGCGGGAAGGTCGCGCGCACGCTGGGGATGACGCCGCTCGCGCGCCAATGCGCGGCCAGGGCGTACTCGACGCCTGAGGAGCCGATGGTGAACTGCTGCCCGCGCTGCGCCTGCTCCCACAGCAGCCGGCCCACAGTGCGCATGCTCTGCTCGTCGGCCACGTCGTAGAGCAGCAGGTCGGGCCTGGCGGAGAGCTTCTGCGCGTGCCTCGCATCGACGGCGGCATCCTCGCCGGCGAGCTCGGGGAGGCTGAGCAGGCCGACGCTCGCCCTGGTCTGCAGCGACAGGTGCAGGCGCAGGTCGGCCTCGTGCATCGGCGTGGACGGATGGCGCGACATGGTCGGATGACGGTCGAGTCGGTACACCTCGTCGCCCGCGGCAGCGAAGTGATTGCCGAACACGGTGTAGCGACGCAGGGGCGGGGCACCAGCGACCACGGCGATCGTCTGACCTGGATTCAGGTTCGCGCGCACCAGGTTGGCGACGTGACCGATGCTGCCCACGTGCGGGGCGGAATCGAAGGTGGAGCACACCTTGTAGTGCGTGAGCGGGGTGCCGACCGCCCACAGTTCCTTCAGCACCGGTTGCAGGTGCTCGTCCATCTCGGCAGGCGACATGGCGCGGCTCGTGCCCGCGACGCCGATGCAGCGCAGGTCCGGGAACTTGCGGCGCAGCAGTTCCGGCTGCGGCGGAGCGAGGAACAGCACGGTGCGCAGGCCCGACACCGCCAGCGCCTCCATGGCATCGGTGGAGCCGGTGAAGTCGTCGCCGTAGAAGGCGAGCAGCAGCTTCGAATCGGGGGCCATCACGCGCGTCCTCCGAACTTCTCGATGGCGGCCCGCAGCTCGGGACGGGTCTTTGCATAGTCATCCAGGGATGCGCCGGCGAGCGCACATTCCCAGCCCTGCTGCATGCTCACCACGCCCGCCGCCGTTCCGCCCGGGTGGGCGATGATGCCGCCGCCCGCGAGGTGGATCACGTCCACCGTGCGCGTCGCCGCGTAGATCGGCAGTGCCGTGCCGGCCCACTGCGCGGATGACAGGACCGGCATGACGCGGTAGTCGCCGCCCTGCAGGGGCGTGAGGCAGTCCTTGATCGAGCGCCCGACCTCTTCATTGGTCTCGTAGAACTTGCTGTTGAAGCCGCCCACGTGCAGATGATCGACTCCGGCGAGGCGGCACAGCTTCTGCCACGCGGTGAAGCCGATGCCCAGCAGCGGGTGACGCGCCAGCGCGCCGAAGCAGGCGCGATGGCCGTGGATCGGCAGCTCGAAGTGGCGGCGCACGTGCGCGAGCGCGGCGAGGCCCACGCTGTTGACGTTGACCATCACGCAGGTGCCGCCGTGCTGCTTCACCAGATCGTGGGCGCGCAGCATGTGGTCGATGTCGCCGGTCAGGTTGAACGCGTACATCGCCTTGCGGCCGGTCTTGTCCGCGACGCGGTTGATCTCCGCCATGACGGCGGCGACCCGCTCGGCGAATGGGAAGTAGGGCGGATCGGCCTGCAGCTCGTCGTCCTTGATGAAGTCGAGCCCGGCCGTGGCGAGGTCGCGCACGAGCTTGCAGAGCGCTTCCTTGCCCAGCCCGATGCTGGGCTTGACGATGGTGCCGATCAGGGGACGGCCTTCCACCTGCGCGAGCTCGCGCGTGCCGGTGATGCCGAAGGCGGGGCCGGGATAGTGCCGTGCGAAGGCGGCCGGCAGCTCGAGGTCCTCGAGGCGCACGCCGGACAGTTCCTGCAGCTCGTAGAGGTTGCCCGCCACGGTGGAGAGCAGGCTGGGCAGCGATGGACCGAAGTTGTGCAGCGGGAACGAGACGACGATGCGGCCGCGGTGGTACCTCGCGTTTGCACCGGCGGCACGCGGCGCCTTGCTGCCCGGAAGGCTGGGGCCCGCGACGGGGTCGAGTGCCTCGACTCGCAGCACCTGCGCGCCGAAGCGCTCCTTCAGCTCGTTGGTCTCGCCGGGCACCGACACAAACGTGCCGCTCGACTGCTCCCCTGCAAGCACCGCCGCCGCATGCTCAAGCGGATGGGGCGTTTCGATCAGATAGGTTGCTAGGACTCGATCCTGGCTCACGGTCGCTCCTGTCGCCTGGAACTGCGTTGGTCTGTGGCGCTTCTCGACACCCGTGCATCGTAGTGGTCCTGGGCAGGAAAAGGTTTCCTGTTTTTCTATTCGAACGGGTTGTTGGTAGAAAACTATTCTTCCACGGCGCGAATTGCAGAAGATCGGCGCTCCCCATGGCTGCTTTGGGCGAAGCCTGCAGACCCCCGGGTCACTTGCGCTCACCGGCGTCCCGGTGCGCCGATTGCCCCTCGTGCCGGAGGCTCGGAGGGGGAGGGGCGGATGGTCAGCGGTGGAAGGGCGTGGGTCCTGCAGTGGTGTCGAGCGTGGCTGAGCGCGTTGCTGCTGTCGACGTTGCTGTCGGCGCACCCGGCGCAGCCCGGTCCTGCCGCGGACAAGCCACCTGCCGCCGACGCGCGGCCGGAAGCCGCCGGTTCGAGCGAAGCCGCCGTCACGCACCACGTCATGCGTCTACGGGGCGATCCGATCGCCTACACGGCAACCGCCGGTTACATCCCGCTGACCGACGAAGCGGGCAAGCTGCAGGCGAAGATCTTCTACGTGGCTTACACGCTCGACGACGGGGCGGCATCCTCACCGCGCCCCCTCACGTTCGCGTTCAATGGCGGACCCGGAGCATCGTCGATGTGGCTGCACCTGGGGGTGGGGCCCAGGCGGGTCGTGCTGCCGGCGGACGGCACGGCGCTTCCCGACTCGACCGTTTTGGTCGACAACGAAGCGACCTGGCTGCCCTTCACCGACCTCGTCTTCGTGGATCCGGTGGGGACGGGTTACAGCCGCGCCGCGGAGGGCGTGGACGAGCATCAGTTCTACGAGGTGGTGCGGGACGTGCAGGTCGCCGCCGCCTTCGTGCGCCGGTATCTCACGCAGTCGCAGCGCTGGCTCTCGCCGAAGTTCATCGTGGGCGAGAGCTACGGGACCACGCGCGCAGCGGCGCTCGCAAACTGGCTGCAGAACAGCGCCGGAATGAACCTCAACGGGGTGGTGCTGGTTTCCTCGGTGCTGGATTTCCAGACCATCGACTTCGATCGGCCCAACGACCTCGCCTACGTCCTCGCGCTGCCTTCCTATGCCGCCACGGCCTGGTTTCACGGCAAGCGTTCCGGGCAGCTCGGGGAACTGGTCCGCGACACGGAGCAGTGGGCAACGAGCGATTACCTCGTCGCGTTGACCCGCGGCGCCGCGCTGGGCGAGGGCGAGCGCACGCGCATCGTGCAACGTCTGGAGCGAGACACGGGAATCGACGAGCAGGAGCTGCGGCGGCGCAACCTGCGCATCGACCCGGGGGCATTCGGAGCGAAGGTGTTGCGCGAGCCCGGCCGGACCGTCGGCCGCTTCGACAGCCGGGTCACGGCGCCCGAGATTGGCGGGGGCGCCGACCACGGCGAGTCGGATCCCAGCTTTTTCCTGGTCACCGGCCCCCTGGTCGAGGGCCTCAACCACTACCTGCGCAGCGAGCTGGGCTTCCGCAGCGACCTGCGCTACGAGTACCTGTCGCGTGAAGCCAACCGCTCCTGGAAGTGGCGGCAGGGCGGGCAGGGGTACCTGTACGTGGCCGACGACCTGGCCCAGGCGATGCAGCGCGATCCCCGTCTGCACGTGTTCGCCGCTGCCGGCTACTACGACCTCGCCACGCCCTATGCCGCGCAGAAGCACGTGCTCGAGCACATGGAGCTCGACCCGGCCCTGCGCGGCAACCTGACCTTCGTGGGCTATCCCTCGGGCCATCAGATCTATACCGACCCGGCGTCCGCACTGAAGCTGCAGGCGGACGTGCAACGGTTCGTGCGCTGCACGCTGGTGCGCGCCTGCGACTAGTGGCGACGTTGGCGGGTATGCGGATGTTCGGGCCGTTCGCGCCCGCCACGAAGGGCCTCAGCCGGGCGCGAGCCGGTAGCCCACCCCCGGCTCGGTGAGCAGGAACCGCGGCTGCGCGGGATCCTCCTCGAGCTTGCGACGCAGCTGCGCCATGTAGATGCGCAGGTAATGCGCGTGGTCGACGTGCGAAGGTCCCCACACGTCCTTCAGCAGCTGGCGGTGCGTGAGCACCCTGCCGGCATGGCGCACGAGGACCGACAGCAGGCGATACTCGATCGGGGTGAGGTGGACCTCCTGACCATTGGCTTCGACGCGTCGCGCCGTGAGGTCCACCTTGAGCGGGCCGCTCTCGAACACCTGCGCACCCTCGGGGCTGCGCTGCGCGTGACGCAAGGCCACCCGCAGCCGCGCCAGCAACTCGCTCACGCCGAACGGCTTGGTGAGGTAGTCGTCCGCGCCGGCGTCGAGCGCCGCCACCTTGTCCTCTTCCTGGGCGCGGGCGGAGAGCACGATGACGGGGATGGCGCTCCACTCGCGCAGGCGCTTCACCACTTCGACGCCATCCATGTCGGGCAGGCCGAGGTCGAGGATGACGACGTCGGCCTTGCGCACCGCGGCCTCGACCAGGCCCTGCTGACCGGTATCGGCCTCGAACAGGGTATAGCCCTGAGCGGGCAGGACCGTGCGGAGAAAACGGCGGATCTGCGGCTCGTCCTCGATCAGCACCACGACGGGCCGCGGCTCGCTCATGCGCTGCCTTCCCCTGCGGCCGGCTCGGGCTGCACCTCCGGCGGCTCGCCGGTTTGCGGGAGGGTGAAGCAGAAGCGGGCGCCGCCCTCCGGGCGGTTCTCCGCCCAGATGCGGCCGCCGTGCGCCTCGACCACGGCACGGCAGATCGTCAGGCCCAGGCCGACGCCGCCGGGGCCGCCTTCGTGATGCGCCCGGTAGAACTTCTCGAACACGCGCTGCTCCTCTCCCTTGCCCAGCCCGGGCCCGTGGTCCGCGACGCAGATGCGCACGCCCTCCTCGGTGCGGGTGCCCACGATCTCGACCGGCGAACGGGGCGGAGTGTACTTCAGCGCATTGTCGAGCAGGTTGGTGAGCACCTGGCCCACCAGCACGCTGTCCATCTGCACCAGCGCAGGTGCGCCGGCGAGCGCCGTGCTCACGCGGCGGTCCTCCAACCGCTTGCGCATGCGCGAGAGCACCGCGCCCACCACTTCGTCGAGCGGGTGCCACTGCCGGTTGAGCTGCACCGCACCGGTCTCGAGCCGCGCCATGTCGAGCACGTTACCGGTCAGCTCGCTCATGTGCATGGCTTCCTCGTAGATGGTCTGCGCCAGGTCGAGGCGCTGTGCGGCGCTCAAATGGTCGTCCTGCTCGACCAGGCTGCTGGCTGCGCCGGTCAGCACGGCGAGCGGGGTGCGCAGGTCGTGCGAGATCGACGCGAGCAGCGAGTTGCGCAGGCGCTCGGAGGCCATGCGCAGCTGGGTGCTCTGCGCCACATCGACGAAATGCACGCGCTCCAGCGCCAGCGCGATCTGGGCGGCGAAGGTCTCGAGCAGGCGCTGCTGCTCGGGCACGAAGATCAGGCGCTCGTTGCGCGGCCGCAGCGCCAACACGCCGCGGGTGCGCACCGGCGCGCGCAGCGGCAGGTAGTGGATGTTGGTGCCGGCCAGCGTACCGGTTCCCAGTCCAGCCGGCTCGTCGTGGTCATAGACCCACTGCGCGATGGAGAGGTCGGCCTCGGCCAGCTCGCCGGCGCGCGCGCCCGGCGGGTAGCGCACCTTGCCGTCGTCCCCGGCCAGTAGCACCGTGCACGGTGCCTCGAACACGCCGTGCACGTGCTCGACCGCGATCTCCAGGATCTGCTCGGTGGTCAGCGCCCCGGACAGCACGCGGCTCATCTCGTACAGCGAGGCTGCGCGGCGCTCGCGATGGCCGGCCACGCGTGCCTGGTAGCGCATGCCGGTGGTGAGATGGGTGATGGTGAGCGCGACGATCGTCATCACCACGAAAGTCAGCACATACTGGGTGTCGCGGACCGAGAAGGTCAGGTAGGGCGGCACGCAGAAGAAATCGAATGCGGCCACCGCCAGGAACGAACCCACCACCGAGGCGCCGCGGCTGGTGCGCACCGAGACGATGATCAAGGCGAGCAGGTAGAGCATCGCGATGTTGGTGATCTCGATGTGCCGGCGCAGCGGCACCGCGACCAGGGTGGCGATGACCACCGCCGCTAGCGCCTCGAGGTAGCCGCGCCAGCGGATCGCGCGGGCGCGCTCGTCCGTTTCATCGGTACCAGCCGGTGCGGCGGCGCGCGGCACCTCGCCGCCCACGACGACCAGATCCACGCCGGACGCCTTCGCCGTCAGCCGGTCGACCAGCGTGGGGCTGACCCAGGCCAGTGCGCCGATGGTGCCGGGACGCCCCAGCACGACCCGGCTCATGTTGCGCTCGCTGGCATAGTCCGCGAGCGCAGTGGCGACGTCCTGCCCGGGCAGCGTGGCGGTCTCGGCGCCGAGCTGCTGTGCGAGGCGCAGGGCGTTCAGCACGCGCGCGCGCTCCGCGTCCGGCAGGCGCGCGAGCCGGGGCGTCTCGACGTAGACCGCGATCCATTCCGCCCGCAGGCTGTCCGCCAGGCGCCGCCCGGCACGTACCAGCGCCTCGGCGCGCGGGCCCGGTCCTACCGCGACCAGCAGCCGTTCCCTGAGCGGCCACACGCCTTCGATCGCCTGGTCCTCGCGGTACTCGCGCGCCTGCGCATCGACGCGGTCGGCTGTGCGCCGCAGCGCCAGCTCGCGCAGGGCGATCAGGTTGCCTTTGCGGAAGAAGTTGGAGACCGCGTGCGCGGCCTGCTCCGGCAGGTAGACCTTGCCTTCCTTCATCCGCTGCAGCAGGTCGTCGCTCGGCAGGTCGACCAGCTCGATCTCGTCGGACTCGTCGAACACGCGGTAGGGGACCGTCTCCCACACGCGCACGCCGGTGATCTGGCCGACCACGTCGTTCAGGCTCTCGATGTGCTGGACGTTGACCGTGGTGTACACGTCGATGCCCGCGGCCAGCAGCTCCATGATGTCCTGCCAGCGCTTGGGATGGCGCGAGCCGGGCGCATTGCTGTGCGCCAGCTCGTCGACCAGCAGCACGTCGGGATGGCGTGCGATCGCCGCGTCCACGTCGAGCTCCCTGAGAGTGGTGTCGCGGTAGCTCACCTGCTTTGCCGGCAGCACCTCGAGGCCGGCGATCAGCGCCTCGGTCTCGGCGCGCTTGTGCGTCTCCACGACGCCGACGACCACGTCCGCGCCCTGCGCCCGCACCTCGTGCGCCTCGGACAGCATCGCGTAGGTCTTGCCCACCCCGGCGCACGCGCCGAAGAAGATCTTCAGGCGCCCGCCGCGCGCCTTGGCCTCGGCGCGGCGCACCTTCTCCAGCAGCTTGTCGGGATCGGGCCGTTCGTCGGTCATCGCGGGGAGGCTGGCATGGGGCGGCGGTTACTTCGCTGCGCTGAGCGCATCGAGGGCGAGGTTGAGCTCGAGCACGTTCACGCGTGGCTCGCCCAGTATGCCGAGCTGACGCCGCTCCGTGTGGTGCGAGACCAGCTTCCGCACTTCCTCTACCGGCAGGCTGCGCGCGCGCGCGACCCGCTCGACCTGCCACGCCGCGGCGGCAGGACTGATGTGCGGATCCAGGCCGCTGGCCGAGGCGGTCACCAGGTCGACCGGCACCGCCTGGGTCTGCCCCGGATCGGCAGCTCTCAGCGCATCGATGCGCGCCTTGACCGCGTCGGTGAGCGCCGGGTTCAGCGGGCCCTGGTTCGAGCCACTCGAGGCGCCGGCGTTGTTCGGGTATGGCGCGGTGGCAGAGGGGCGCGACCAGAAGTACTGCGGATCGCTGAACGGCTGCCCGATCCGCTCGGAGCCGAGCACCTTGCCGTCGCGCTCGATCAGGCTGCCGTTGGCCTGGTGCGGGAACACCAGCTGGGCGATGCCGGTGACGAGCAGGGGATAGGCCATGCCGGTCACGACGGTCAGGGCCAGCAGGACGAGGATCGCGGGACGCAGTTCCTGGGTGAACATTTCGCTTTCTCCTGTGGTCACGCCATGCCGAGGGCGACGAGCAGCATGTCGATGAGCTTGATGCCGGGGAACGGCAGGACCAGGCCGCCGATGCCGTACACGACCAGATTGCGGCGCAGGACCGCGGCCGCGCCCAGCGGGCGGTAGG
The DNA here is from genome assembly GCA_964523885.1 of uncultured Burkholderiales bacterium. Classification (GTDB taxonomy): domain Bacteria; phylum Pseudomonadota; class Gammaproteobacteria; order Burkholderiales; family SHXO01; genus SHXO01. The sequence goes on from CAZFYX010000023.1 coordinate 13,537, forward strand.
CCACGCCCCTGATCGCCAGCGGGATCAGCACGATGATGATGAGCGCGTTGAAGATAACCGCCGAGAGCACGGCGCTGGCGGGGCTCGCCAGTTGCATCACGTTGAGCGCCGCCAGCTGCGGGTAGGTTGCCGCGAACGCCGCCGGGATGATGGCGAAGTACTTGGCCACGTCGTTGGCGATGGAGAACGTGGTCAGCGCGCCGCGTGTCATCAGCATCTGCTTGCCGGTCTCCACCACCTCGATGAGCTTGGTGGGGTTGGAATCCAGGTCGACCATGTTGCCGGCTTCCTTCGCGGCCTGGGTACCGGTGTTCATCGCCACCGCAACATCCGCCTGCGCCAGCGCCGGCGCATCGTTGGTGCCGTCGCCGGTCATCGCCACCAGACGGCCCTCGCTCTGGTACTGGCGGATCAGCTTGAGCTTGGCCTCAGGCGTGGCTTCCGCCAGGTAGTCGTCCACGCCGGCCTCGGCGGCGATGGCAGCCGCGGTCAGGCGGTTGTCGCCGGTGATCATGACGGTCCTGATGCCCATCCGGCGCAGCTGCGCGAAGCGCTCCTTGATCCCGCCCTTGACCACGTCCTTGAGCTCGATTACGCCGAGCACGCGGCGATCCACCGCCACCACCAGCGGCGTGCTGCCACGGCGCGCGACGTTCTCCAGCTCGCTCTGCACCTGGGGCGGCATGTGGCCGCCATTGCCTTCCACGAACGCGCGCACGGCGTCGCCGGCCCCCTTGCGCACCTGTCGGCCGTCATGGTCGGCGCCGCTCATCCGCGTCTGCGCGGAGAACGGGACGAAAGCGGCGTGCAGCGTCTCCAGGTCGCGCTCGCGCAGGTTGAAGCGCGCCTTGGCCAGCACCATGATCGAGCGACCCTCGGGGGTTTCGTCCGCCATCGATGCCAGCTGTGCAGCGTCGGCCAGCTCATGCTCGTCCACGCCCGGCGCGGGCAGGAACGCGGTGGCCTGGCGGTTGCCCAGCGTGATGGTGCCGGTCTTGTCGAGCAGCAGCACGTCGACGTCGCCGGCCGCTTCGACGGCGCGGCCGGAGTTGGCGATGACGTTCTTGAGCAGCATGCGGCCCATGCCGGCGATGCCGATGGCCGAGAGCAGGGCGCCGATGGTGGTCGGGATCAGGCACACCAGCAGCGCGACCAGCACGGTGACCGGCACGGGCGAGCCAGCCGCGGCCATCTGCACGGCGTAGGCCGAGAACGGATACAGCGTGACCGTCACCAGCAGGAACACGATGGTCAGCGCGACCAGCAGGATGCTCAATGCGATCTCGTTGGGCGTCTTCTGGCGCTTGGCCGATTCCACCATGCGGATCATGCGGTCGAGGAAGGTCTCGCCGGGATTCACCGTGATGCGCACGATCAGCCAGTCGGACAGCACGCGCGTGCCGCCGGTCACAGATCGGAAGTCGCCGCCGCTTTCGCGAATGACGGGTGCGCTCTCTCCGGTGATGGCGCTCTCGTCGACCGAGGCGACGCCCTCGATCACCTCGCCATCGGCGGGGATGAAATCTCCGGGCTCGACCAGCACGACGCTGCCCGCCGGCAGCTGGCTGGAAGGCGTGAAATACACCGGCGCATCGCGGCGTGGCTCGGCGAGCTTCTTCGCCACGATCTCCTTGCGCGCGCCTCGCAGGGCGGCCGCCTGGGCCTTGCTGCGACCCTCGGCGATCGCTTCGGCGAAGTTGGCGAACAGCACGGTGAACCACAACCACAGGGTGATCGCCAGGATGAAGCCCTGCGGCGCCTCGCCGGTGCCGCGCAGCGCCTGGATCCAGAACAGGGTGGTCAGGATGCTGCCGACGTAGACGACGAACATCACCGGGTTACGCAGCTGCTCCCTGGGATTGAGCTTGCGCAGGGCATCGACCAGCGCGGGGCGCACCAGCGACGGGTCCAGCATGGAAGAGGGAAGGGCGCGAGCGGACATGTTCGTCTCCTTACTTCGCAATCATCTGCAGGTGCTCGACCACCGGACCGAGCGCGAGGCCAGGCACGAAGTTGAGCCCGCCCACCAGCAGCACGGTGCCGATCAGCAGCGCGATGAACAGCGGCGTGTGCGTGGGCAGCGTGCCCGGCCCGGCCGGCACCGTCTTCTTGGCGGCGAGGCTGCCGGCGATCGCCAGCGTTGGGACGATCAGCCAGTAGCGCGAGAACCACATCGCCAGGCCGAGCATGGTGTTGTAGAAGGGCGTGTTCGCCGACAGGCCGGCGAAGGCGCTGCCGTTGTTGTTGCCGGCGGACGAGAAGGCGTAGAGGATCTCCGAGAACGCGTGCGCGCCGGGGTTGGCGACGCCCGCGCGGCCGGGTTCGACCGACACTGCGATGGCGGTGCCCACCAGCACGATTGCGGGCGGAATCAGGATCACCAGAGCAGCCATCTTCATCTCGAAGGCTTCGATCTTCTTGCCCAGGTACTCCGGTGTGCGGCCGATCATGAGGCCGGCAACGAACACGGCGATGATCGCGAACACGATCATGCCGTACAGGCCCGAGCCGACCCCGCCGTAGATCACCTCGCCGAGCTGCATCAGCCACATCGGCACCAGGCCGCCGAGCGGGGTGAAGGAGTCGTGCATCGAATTCACCGAGCCGTTGGACGCGGCGGTGGTCACGGTGGCCCAGATGGCGGAACTGGCGATGCCGAAGCGCACCTCCTTGCCTTCCATGTTGCCGCCGGGGCTGTGCTCGCTGGCCTCGATGTCGGCGCCGGCCGCCGCAAGCCGAGGATTGCCCGACTGCTCCGCGACGATGGCGCCGGCCATGAGCCCAACCAGCACGATGGTCATCGCGGCGAGGATCGCCCAGCCCTGGCGGGTGTCGCCGACCATCTTGCCGAAGGTGTAGCACAGCGCGCCGGGGATCAGCAGAATGGCAAGCATCTCGAGGAAGTTCGACAGCGGCGTGGGGTTCTCGAGCGGATGCGCGGAGTTGACGTTGAAGAAGCCACCGCCATTGGTGCCCAGCTGCTTGATCGCGACTTGCGAGGCAGCCGGGCCGACGGCGATGATCTGTTCCTTCTGCACGACGGTTTCGGTGAGCGTGTTGCCCTGTGCGTCCTTCACCGGCTGGCCCTGCGCGTCGAGCTTCGGTGCGTCGTACTCGACCGGCTGCAGCAGCGGCACCGTCTGGTAGGGCGAGAAGGTCTGCACCACGCCCTGCGAAACCTGCAAGAGCGCGAGCACGACCGCCAGGGGCAGCAGGATGTACAGGGTGGAGCGGGTCATGTCGACCCAGAAGTTGCCCACGCCCTGCGCGTTCCGCCGTGCGAACCCGCGGATCAGCGCGACCAGGACCGCCATCCCGGTTGCGGCGGATACGAAGTTCTGCACCGTGAGGCCGAGCATCTGGGTCAGATAGCTCATGGTGGTCTCGCCCCCGTAGCCTTGCCAGTTGGTGTTGGTGGCGAAGCTCACTGCAGTATTGAAGGATGAGTCGGGGCTTACCGCCGCCAACCCCTGCGGGTTGAGCGGCAGGACACCCTGGAAGCGCTGCAGCGCATACACCACTGCCAGCCCGGCCAGATTGAACAGCATCGTCGCCACGGCGTAGCGCACCCATGACATGTCGTGGGTCTCGTCCACGCCGCCGATGCGATAGACCAGCCGCTCGAGCGGCCGCAGGGCCCGGCCGATAAAGGTGGCCTCGCCGGCGTAGATCCGCGCCATGTAGGCGCCCAGCGGCTTCGCCGCGAGCAGCAGCACCGCGACGTACAGCACCATCTGCAGGAAGCTGGAGCCGGTCATAGGAAGGTCTCCGGATAGAGCAGTGCGATCACCAGGTAGACGAACAGGCCGGCAGCTACCACGCCGGCGAGGATCAGCAGCGCGCTCATGAGCGGTCTCCCAGCAGCTTCATGCAAAGGCGGCCCAGGCCGAGCGTGAGCACGGCGAGCAGGGCAGTCAGGGCGAGAAAGGCGAGGTCCATGCGTCCCTCCAGGTGGTGGTCGTCAGCCAGGCCGGGTGGGTTGGCCTGCCATTCGATCAGGAGCAGCGTAGCGTCGTACGCATCAGCCGCGGATCAGGATCCCGCTGCTGCGCGCGACTCAAAAGTATGGCTGGGAAGACGGTGCCGGGATCCATGCTAGCGCGTGCGGTCCCCGCCATTCTTCCGGCTGGGCCCGCGCGCTCTGCTGTGCCGCGCGAGCCAGTTCACCGCGGCATAGGCGGCGTAGAGCGGGACCGCGAGGGCCAGGAAGGCCTGGCCCAGCGCGAAGAGTGTATCCATGATATACGGTCCCATTGACGATGCAGGCAGGCGAGCGTTGGCTCACCGCGCGAGCGCCATGCAGCGGCCGAACTCCGCAGCGGTGACCGTCTGCATCACGCAGCGCATGACCACCCCGGTCCACTTGCGGTCGCACACCACGCACACGCGCGTGGCGCCGCTGCGGGGTGCCGGCTGGCATGCATGAATGCGGGCGTGCGCTGCGCCGGACTGGACCAGCGCCCTGCGCAGGTTCAGGATGTCGCGGTTGTCCACCTTCAAGAACAGCATCGTCTGCTCGTGGCCAGCCGAGGCGGGAAGTTCGGGACAAGCCAGCGTGCGCGCGAGACGGACCGCCGAGTGCGCCGAGGCCAGGGGCACTGCCGACATCTGATTCCTCCATCGAGTGCTTCGATGACCGCCAATCTAGGCTTGCGCAGGTCTATCCGGGGACAAGATAGAGCTGCAGCGCGTAAAGATCGCGTAAAGATTTGGTGCCTCGCTTGTGCGGCGCGTCAGCCCGGAGTAGCCTGCGCGCGATGAACAAGACCGTTGAAAACACGGCGCAGACGCATCCTTCCATAACCGACGGGGCGGCCTCTGGCCATCCCCTTCACCGGCATAGCACCGCGGCCCTGGCGCTGCTCGCTTTGGGTGTGGTCTATGGCGACATCGGCACCAGCCCCCTCTACGCCGTCAAGGAGACCTTCAACCCGGCGCACGGGATTCCGCTCACGACGCAGAACATCCTGGGCGGCGTCTCGGCGATCTTCTGGGCGCTGATGATCGTCGTGACGCTCAAGTACGTCACGCTGGTGCTGCGCGCGGACAATCGCGGCGAGGGCGGCATCATGGCGCTGCTGGCCCTCGCCACCGCTTCGGTCAAGGATCGGCCGCGGACCGCTGCTGCCCTCGTTGGGGCAGGCGTGTTCGGCGCCTCGCTGTTCTACGGTGACGCCGTGCTCACGCCCGCCATCTCCGTGCTCTCCGCGGTCGAAGGACTGGAAGTCGGCACGGACAAGCTCAAACCCTACATCGTCCCGCTCTCGAGCGGCATCCTGGTGGCGCTGTTCCTGATCCAGCGGCACGGCACCGGCGTGGTCGGCATGCTCTTCGGTCCGGTCTGCATGCTGTGGTTCGGCGCCCTCGCGCTCGGCGGCCTCTGGAACATCGTCCGCTATCCGCAGGTGCTGCAGGCGCTCGACCCGCTGCATGCCATGCGGTTCGTCACCAGCCATGGGGTCGCATCGTTCCTGGTTCTCGGCTCGGTCCTCCTCGCGGTCACCGGCGCCGAGGCGCTGTACGCCGACATGGGCCACTTCGGCCGCCGCGCGATCCGGCTGGCGTGGTTCGGGCTGGTCGCGCCCGCGCTGGTGCTGAACTACTTCGGTCAGGGAGCGCTGCTGATGGCGAACCCGGCTGCGCTGGAGAATCCGTTCTATCTTGCCTATCCGCAGTGGGCGCTCTATCCGATGATCGCGCTGGCCACGGCGGCCACCGTCATCGCATCGCAAGCCACGATCTCCGGCGCCTACTCGCTCACGCAGCAGGCGATCCAGCTCGGCTTCCTCCCACGCATGCGGGTGACGCACACATCGTCGAAGGCCAGGGGACAGATCTATGTCCCGCTGGTGAACTGGATCCTGCTCGGCGTGGTCGTGGCCGCCGTGGTCGGCTTCGGCTCGTCGTCACGCCTGGCCTCCGCCTATGGGGTGTCGGTGATGGGCACCATGCTCGCCACCACCTTCCTCACCTTCTTCGTGATCCGGTTCGGCGGGGCTTCCCCCTGTGGCTGTGCCTGGCGGTGACGGCGTTCTTCATGATGGTGGACGCGACCTTCTTCGCCGCCGCGCTGCACAAGGTGCTGGATGGCGGCTGGTTCCCGCTGGCCCTCGGTGCGACGGTCTTCGCCGTCATGACGAGCTGGCGCCGCGGTCGCGCGGCCCTGCTGGAGCGATTGCGCGCTTCCTCGATCCCGCTGGCGCCGATGCTCGACTCGATCTTCACCGAGCCGCCGCAACGCGTGCCGGGCACCGCAGTGTTCCTCACCTCGACCCCGGACACGACCCCGCATGCGCTCCTGCACAGCCTGAAGCACTACCGCGTACTGCACGAGCGCAACGTCTTCCTGACCGTGGAGTTCCGCGACGTCCCCTTCGTTTCCTCCGCGCAGCGGATCGAGTGTGTCCCGCTGGGGAACCAGTGCTGGCGGGTGATGGTGCGCTACGGCTTCATGGACCGACCTGACATCGCTGCCGCGCTGGAACAGTGCGGATCGCATGGCCTCGCGGTCGAGCCGCTGGAACTGTCCTACTTCCTCTCGCGCGAGACGATCGTCCCCTGCCTCACCGCCAAGAGCCGCGTGGCGGATTGGCGCGACCGGCTGTTCGCGGCCATGGCGCGCAACGCCGGCAGCGTCACCGACTTCTTCAACATCCCCGCGAACCGGGTGGTGGAGCTGGGCACGCGCGTGGAGATCTGATCTCCCGCCGCATGCCCGGTGCGCCTACAGGCTGGAGAAGTACTGCGCGAGGGCCTGGATCTGCTCGTCGGTGAGGTCCTTCGCGGTGGCGGCCATCACCCCGTTGTCGTTGGTGCGCCCGCCGTCGCGGAAGTCCTTCAGCTGCTTGGCGATGTAGTCTCGCTTCTGCCGCGCCAGGCGCGGAAACTCCTTCTGCCCCTTGTAGCCGGGCTGGTGGCAGGACGCGCACTGCTTCTCCTCTGCAAGCTTCTTGCCCTGTTCGACCACGGCCGGGTCGACGTTGACCGCACGCTTGGTCAGGCTCTGGTAATTGTAGAAGTCGGCCAGGTTCTGCATGTCCTCGTCGTTGAGGATGCCAACCATCGGCGACATCTGTGAGTTGACCCGCTTGCCTTCCTTGAAGGCCTTGATCTGGAGATAGAGGTACTCCTTGGTCTGGCCCGCGAGGTTCGGATACTGCTGCGAGCTGGAGTTGCCGTCGGTGCCGTGGCAGTGCGCACACGAGGCGGACAGCGCGCTGCCCTTCTGCACGTCGGCAAGGGCGGCGGTGGACAGGAGCAGGGCAGTTGCGGTCGCTGCGCGGAGTTTGGCCTTCATCGGTGCGGGGTCTTTTTTCCGTTGATCGGAGAACGCGCCCGATTATATTCAAGTGGCCGGGATGGCCCATTGCGCGTTGCGCAACGCGCGGCGCAGCCGCTTCGGGTCCCGCCGCTGACTGCCGCTACAATGCGCGCATGGTCGTGCACCTGATCGACGGCACCTACGAGCTGTTCCGCCACTTCTACGGCCTGCGCCGCTTCAACCAGGGCAAGGACGCGCCGTTGGGCGCCGTCGCGGGTGTGTTGAAGACCGTCCTGCAGATGTTGGAGAAGGACGCGACGCACATCGGTGTCGCCACCGATCACGTCGTCGAGTCGTTCCGCAACGGGCTGTGGCCGGGCTACAAGACCGGGGAGGGCATCGACCCGGCGCTGCACGCACAGTTCCACCCGCTGGAGGATGCGCTCGCGGCAATGGGTGTCGCAGTGTGGCCGATGACCGAGCTCGAAGCCGACGACGGGCTCGCCTCGGCCGCACGGCTGGCCGAGCCCGACCCACGGGTGGAGCAGGTGTGCATCTGGACGCCCGACAAGGATCTGGCCCAGTGTGTACGCGCGACCCGCGTGGTGCAGGTCGATCGGCGCAGCAAGAAGATCCTGGACGCGGCGGGCGTGCGCGCGAAATTCGGCGTCGATCCGACGCTCATCCCCGACTATCTCGCGCTGGTCGGCGACAGTGCCGACGGCTATCCCGGCATCGACGGCATCGGACCGGTCGGCGCGGCGCGTCTGCTCAACCAGCACGGACCGATCGAGCAGTTTCCCCTCGAAGTGCTGGGCGAGCGCCGCGAGCATGCGCTGTTGTTCAAGGATCTCGCGACGCTGCGCACCGATGCGCCGCTGTTCGCAAGCGTCGACGAGTTGGAATGGCGCGGCCCGACGGCGCAGTTCGGCGCGTGGGCGCAGCGCACGGGCGAGGCCAGGTTGGCGGAGCGTGCAGAGAAGGCGTCGGCAAGTCGCAGCAGGCGCGACGGACCTGCACGCTGACCCCTCACCCTGTCCCTCTCCCGCAAGGGGAGAGGGAACGTTCTGCGAATGGTCGTGGTCCTGGTGCTCTGTCTCCCTGGTGGGAAGACTCGACCGTCTGCGAGACCCCGTGGTGTTCCTGTACTCCCTGTCTAACAAGGGGCGGGGGCGTTCTGCGAAACGCCGTGGTCCTGGTGCTCTCTTTCCGTCGTGGGAGAAGGCGACCGCGTCCTGGTGTTCCTGTTCTCCCGCTCGCCCAAGGGCAGATGCGACCTTCTGCGAGCCGTCGTGCACTCGGTGTTCTCCCTCTCCCTCGACGGGAGAGGGCCGGGGTGAGGGTGACGCGC
>CAZFYX010000024.1:0-3628 GCA_964523885.1 uncultured Burkholderiales bacterium
GCGACCTCTCCCCCCGCGGCACTCACCTGGTACGTGACGCCGCTGTCCGCGCTCGGCATCGGCAGCAATTCGGCGCGTGCCGGTTCGTCTACCGAGAGCACCCAGTCTGCACGGCGGTCATAGAGCGCCCGGTTAAGCCGATTCGCCACCGGACCGACGGCATGCCGGACGATCGGGAGTCCGTCCTCACGGGGGTCGACCGCGGCGGCGAATGCCTCGGGGGAGCCCCGGACCGCGCCGAGTATCGTCACCCGTCCCCCGCCGGTGGCGGTCCACTTGAGCACCTGGGTCACCCGTCCGTCGGTGGAATCGGTCAGCTGGAGGAGGGACGCCGGGCCACCGGACGACATGACCGTTCCCTCGAACAGGACCCTGCCTTGATAGCTGAGAATGAGTCGGGTGCCGCTGATCGCGACGGCAGCCGGGGAGTTCGGTGGCTCGGCAGGGGCCTGGGCTGCCGCGAGCGCGGGCGCGAGGCATGCAGCGAGAAGGGAAAGGGCTCTCATCATCGGGTTAGGTTGCGCCCCGCGTGGGGAAATGGCAAGATGGTGACCACCTCCTTCACCGAGTGGTCATGAGTTTTTCGCCGATCGACCTCGCCAGCTTCGTGGGCTTCCTCGTCCTGGTCTTCGCGGTGTCCATCGGGGCCTCCCGCCGGAAGCGCGCCGCGACCGTGGACTACTTCCTGGCCGGCCGCGAGCTCAGCTGGTGGCTGATCGGCATTTCCCTGATCGCCTCCAACATCTCCACCGAGCACTTTGTCGGTCTCTCGGGCCGTGGCGCCGCGATCGGCCTCGCCATCGCGAGCTATGAATGGATGGCGGCGGTGACGATGGTGGTCGTGGCACTCTTCTTCCTGCCGAAGTTTCTTCGCGCCGGCATCTTCACGATGCCGGAGTACCTCGAGTACCGCTACGACGCGACCGCGCGCACGATCATGTCGGTGCTGACGGTGGTGATCTACGCCAGCGTGACCACGGCGGCGGTGCTCTACTCGGGCGGCACCGCGCTGCAGACGATCTTCGGCCTCGACCTCACTGCCAGCGTGCTGCTGATCGCCGCGATCGGAGTGGCCTACGTGGTCTGGGGCGGGCTGCTCGCCGCGGTGTGGGCCGACCTGTTCCAGGGCACGGCGCTGCTGCTCGGCGGCCTCGTCACCATCCTCCTGGGCATCGATGCCTGCGGCGGCTGGCAGGCCTTCACCGCGCACAACGCCGCCAGGCTGCACATGGTGCTGCCGGCCGACCACAAGGAGCTGCCGTGGACGGTGCTGGTCGGCGGCATGTGGATCCCGATCTTCTACTACTGCGGCCTGAACCAGTTCGTCGTGCAGCGCGCGCTGGCGGCGCGCTCGGTGCGGCAGGGACAGCTCGGCGTGATCTTCGCCGGTGCGCTGTGGCTGCTGGTGCCGTTCGCGATCGTGATGCCGGGCCTGGTCGCCGACCAGCTGTACGGCAGCCGCATCGAACACACCGACCAGGCCTACCCGCTGCTGGTGCGCGAACTGGTGCCGCCGGGCTTGAAGGGCTTCGTGTTCGCCGCGCTCACCGGCGCCGTCGTCAGCTCGCTGGCGTCGATGCTGAACGCCGCGTCGACGATCTTCACCATGGACCTGTGGAAGCGTCACCTGCGTCCCTCTGCGTCCGAACGCAGCCTGGTGCTGGTCGGGCGCGTGAGCACGGTGGTGTTCCTGCTGCTGGCGTGCTTCGTGTCTCTGTCGCGGCTGCTCGAAGGCGGCGTGTTCCGCTTCATCCAGGAATTCCAGGGCTACGTGTCGCCGGGCATCGTCGCCGCGTTCGCGTTCGGCTTCGCGTCGAAGCGTGCACCGCCGGCCGCGGGCAACGCCGCGCTGTTGCTCAGCGCGCCGGTGTACGGCGTCCTGCAGTGGCAGTGGAGCTTTGTGCCGTACCTGCACCGCATGCTGGCGACGTTCGGCATCCTGATCGCGGTGATGCTGGCGATCACGCTGTGGCGGCCGCTCGCCGAACCGCGGCGGCTGCCCGAGCGCACCGACCTCGACATCCGCTCGTCGCCGCTGGTGGTCGCGGCGGGGCTTGCCGTCGTGCTCGCGGTCGGTGGGTTCTTCGCCGCGTTCTGGTGAGGCTGCCGCAGGCCCATCCCCCCTTGTCTCGGCCCAATCGCAACAGCAAGACAGCTGCTACCATGCGCTCGATGACCGACTTCACTGCCGACCAGCTTCTGGCGCTGCCGCGCGGGCGCCATCGCTACGAGCTCGTGCGCGGGGAACTGCACACCATGAGTCCCGCCGGATGGCTGCACGGCGCGGTGGTCGCGCGGGTCGGCAGCCTTCTCGGCAACCATGTCGACCAGCACCGTCTCGGCGCCGTGTTCGCGGCCGAAACCGGTTGCTTCCTCGAACACCAACCCGACACCGTCCGCGCCGCCGATGTGTCGTTCGTCCGCCGCGAGCGCATGGCCGCGCTGGCGAACGGACCCGGGTTCTTCCCGGGCGCGCCCGACCTCGCCGTCGAAGTGCTGTCGCCGTCCGACACCGCGGTCAAGCTACGCGACAAGGTGGCGTGCTGGCTCGCCGCTGGCTGCCAGCTGGTGTGGGTCATCGACCCCGACCGGCGCTGCGGCGAAGTACACCGCCCGGGCACGCCGCCGGAGCAGTTCGGCGAAGATGGCGTGTTCCGCGGTGGCGAGGTGGTGCCGGGCTTCGAGCTGCGGCTGGCCGACGCCTTGTGGCACTGAGAGGCACGCCGCTGCCAAGGCAACGCCGCAGCGGCGGCCAGGCCGGCGGTTCGCTGTGGACGGGACGCCGCGTTTCGGAGTTCAGGAGCTGCCAAGGCAACGCCGCAGCGGCGGCCAGGCCGGCGGTTCGCCGTGGCCTGGAAGCCGCGTTGCGGCGTTCAGGGGCTCAGAGCGCTTGCCAATGTCGCTGCAGCTGCCGCAGCTCCTGCATGGCGCGGTCCGCCGCGTCGACCGGCACGAACAAGTGGTCGTGAACCGCCCCGGCGACGACGTTGCACGGCAGCCCAGCCCGGGCCAACGCCATCGCCACCACGGCCGTCAGCCCGACCGCGTCGAGATCGGAAGCCACGGTCAAGGTGACGCGCGCGGCCCGGAACAACACGCGATGGTCGCGCGCGATCGCCTGCGCTTCTGGCAACACCAGCGACAGCCCCTCTGCCTCGCGCACGCTCGCCACGATGTCGAGCCCGCGCAGGTCGATGGTGAACGGCACCGAGACGAAGGCGAACGGCCCTGGCTCGAGCACAGGCTCGAGCGCGCAGACGAGGGCGCGCAGGCGCTGCCACTGCCCGGACTTCACCTCGCCCGCGAAGTCCGCAGGCTCGCCGAAGAACACCATGTCGGAGGAGCATAACCAGCACCGCTGCCTACATTGCTGCCATGCGATTCCTCTCGCTCGCCCTGCTGCTCGCCGCGGCCTGCGCCACGACGCCGACGACCGCATCCACCACCAGCTTCACCGTCGTCACCTGCAACGTCCGCTACGGCACCGCGCGCGATGGCGCCGACGCGTGGCCACTGCGCTGCTCTGCGCTGGCTGCACTGCTGCTGGCACAGGATCCCGCGATCCTCGGCGTGCAGGAGGCGCTCGACTTCCAGGTCACCTTCCTCGAACAGCGCTTGCCGCACCACC
>CAZFYX010000025.1:0-139734 GCA_964523885.1 uncultured Burkholderiales bacterium
GCCTCCAACCTGCTCAAGCCGGCGCTGTCCACCGGCGCGCTCAAGTGCATCGGGGCCACCACCTACACCGAGTACCGCGGAATCTTCGAGAAGGACCACGCCCTGTCGCGGCGTTTCCAGAAGATCGACGTGGTCGAGCCCAGCGTGGCCGAGACCGTGGAAATCCTGCGCGGACTGAAGAGCCGCTTCGAGGCCCACCACGGGGTGCGCTACACGACCTCGGCGCTGACCTCCGCGGCTGAGCTGTCGGCGCGCTACATCAACGACCGCCACCTGCCGGACAAGGCCATCGACGTGATCGACGAGGCCGGCGCCGCGCAGCGCATCCTGCCCAAGTCGAAGCAGCGGCGGGTGATCACCAAGCACGAGATCGAGGAGATCATCGCCAAGATCGCGCGCATCCCGCCGCACAACGTGTCGTCCAACGACCGCAGCAAGCTGCAGAACCTCGACCGCGACCTCAAGGCGGTGGTGTTCGGCCAGGACAAGGCGATCGAGGCACTCGCCGCCGCCATCAAGATGGCACGCAGCGGACTGGGCAATCCGCAGAAACCGATCGGCAACTTCCTCTTCTCCGGCCCCACCGGCGTGGGCAAGACCGAAGTGGCCCGCCAGCTCGCCTACATCATGGGCGTGGAGTTGATCCGCTTCGACATGTCGGAGTACATGGAACGGCACGCCGTCTCGCGCCTGATCGGTGCGCCGCCCGGATACGTGGGCTTCGACCAGGGCGGCCTGCTCACCGAAGCGATCAGCAAGCATCCGTACTCGGTGCTGCTGCTCGACGAGATCGAGAAGGCGCACCCGGACATCTTCAACATCCTGCTGCAGGTCATGGACCACGGGACGTTGACCGACAACAACGGGCGCAAGGCCGACTTCCGCAACGTGGTCATCATCATGACCACCAACGCGGGGGCCGAGTCGCTCACCCGCACCACCATGGGCTTCACCGCCGGGCGGGTGCAGGGTGACGAACTGGCCGACATCAAGCGCATGTTCACGCCGGAGTTCCGCAACCGGCTGGACGCGACCATCTCCTTCGCGCCGCTCACCGTCGACGTCATCCTGCGGGTGGTGGACAAGTTCCTCATGCAGCTCGAGGACCAGCTCCACGAGAAGAAGGTCGAGGCCAGCTTCACGCCGGCGCTCAAGGACTACCTTGCCAAGCACGGCTTCGACCCGCTCATGGGCGCGCGGCCGATGGCGCGGCTGATCCAGGACACCATCCGGCGCGCGTTGGCCGATGAGCTGCTGTTCGGCCGCCTGGCCAACGGCGGCAAGGTCACGGTGGACATGGATACCGCGGGCAAGGTCAAGCTCGAGTTCCCGGAGCAGGAGCCGGCGGACATCGAGACCTGATCGCGGCCGGCGGTACCAGGCACCGGAAGCGGGCAGGGGAACCTGCCCGTTTTCGTTTCTCTCGATAGAATCGACCACCCGGTCCCATGGACCCATGGAGCGCATGATGTTCCGCCCCTTCGCGCTGTGTGTGCTTATCACATCGCTCTGGCCTGCGGCAGGCTTTGCGGCCGACCACGCGAGCCGCGCGCTGGCCGCCACCTGCACCGGATGCCACGGCCCCAACGGCGCCAGCGCCGGCGAGATCCCGTCCATCGCGGGCATGGAGAAGGACCGCATGGTGTCGCTGATGCAGGCCTTCCGCGACGGCAGCAAGCCCTCGACGGTGATGCAGCAGCACGCCAGGGGTTACACGCAGGATCAGATCGACGCGTTGGCGGACTGGTTTGCCCGCCAGAGATAGCCCGGACCACGCACATGAGCCTGTCGAGAAGGACCTTCCTCAAGCAGCTGTCGGCCGGCAGCGTTGCCCTGGGTGCGGGCGTGCGCGCCGCGTCGGCCCGTGCCGCTGCGCCGCGCGTGGTGGTGATCGGCGCCGGATACGGCGGCGCGACCGCCGCACGCTACATCCGCACGTGGTCGCCGGACATCGCCGTGACGCTGGTGGAGCGGGATGCGCAGTTCGTTTCGTGTCCACTGAGCAACCGCGTCCTCGCCGGCGTGATCGGCCTCGGCGACCTCACGCGCAGCTACGCGTCGTTGACTGACAAGGCCGGCGTGCAGGTCGTCCGCGACGAGGCGGTGGAGATCGATCCCTCGGCACAGCGCGTGAGGCTCGCCAGCGGCACGCAGCTGCCCTATGACCGCCTGATCCTCTCCCCGGGCCTGGACCTCGTGTACGACCAGATCCCCGGCCTGCAGAACCTGGCGGCGCGCCGGGACGTACTGCATGCATGGAAGGCCGGGGAGGAGACGCTCGCCCTGCGCAGGCAACTCGAAGCGATGCCCGATGGCGGACTGTTCGCGATGGTCATCCCGAAGGCGCCGTACCGCTGTCCGCCGGGGCCCTACGAGCGGGCCTGCCAGGTGGCGTGGTATTTCAAGCGGGCCAAGCCGAAGTCGAAGATCCTGCTGCTGGACGCGAACGAGAAGGTGCAGTCCAAGGAGGGCCTGTTCACGCAGGCCTGGAAGGAGCTGTACCCGGGGATCGTCGAGTACCGCCCGAACAGCCAGCTGCTCGACGTGGATGCGGCGACGCGGACCGCGAAGCTCGAGTTCGAGGACGTCACCGCCGACGTGCTGAACGTCATTCCGCCGCAGCGCGCGGCGCAGGTCGCCGCCCGTGCCGGCCTGATCACCGCGAACGACAAGTGGTGCGGCGTGGATTTCCTCACCTTCGAATCGCTGGTGCACAAGAACATCCACGTGCTCGGCGATGCGATCCTCGCTGCGCCGGCAATGCCCAAGTCGGGCCACATGGCCAACCAGCACGCGAAGGTGTGCGCAGCGGCGGTGATCGCGCTCCTCCATGGCGAGGCGGTCAACCCCGCTCCCATGCTGACCAACACCTGCTACAGCTTCATCAGCGACAAGGACGCGGTGCACATCGCCTCGGTGCACAAGTACGACGCCGCGCAGAAGACGATGATGACGGTGCCCGGCAGCGGCGGGCTGTCCAGGGCGCCGAACGCGCTGGAGGGCACGTACGGCGAAGCGTGGGGGCGCAACATCTGGGCGGATATGCTCGGCTAGCCCAGCGCGCCAGCCGAGCAGGCCCTGGCCCCTGGGCGCCCGATGCCAGGGGAGCGGCAGCGGCGCAAGCCGCCTGACCTCGTCCCGCCATCTAGCGCCCGGAGCCTGGTGCCTTGTCAGGCGGCAGCAGCCAGTACGTGAGTGCAACGGCAGTGGAGAACGCAACGTACAGCGCGGTGAACACCCACAGCGGCAGGTCCCAGAAGATCACCGCGTGCACCCAGCGCTGGATGAATCCCGCTTCCCCGCCGCCTCCCGGGCGCAGCGCGTCTTCCAGAACGGTCAGCGGACACGCGACGCCGATGAGCGCTTCCAACGCCACCAGCGCGATCGCGCAGAAGTGGACAATGCGCAGCCAGCGCATGCGCACCCAGCGCCAGCCCAGCTGGTAACCGATCCAGATCAGCACCAGCCCGCCCACGACGAACAGCACGTAGGCGAAGTGGACGACGAGGACGACGTCTGCCAGCCAGGGCAGCGCGGCCTCCGGTGTCAGCTCACCCGCGTGCGACCGGCCGGCCCGGATCCGCGCACCATTCGCTCCAGGAGCCCGGATACAGGCGCGAGCCCGGCAGCCCGGCGATCTCCATCGCCAGGATGTTGTGGCACGCGCTCACCCCCGAACCGCACTGGTGCACGATCTGCTCGGGCTTGCGTCCCGCGAGCAGCGCCTGGAACTCGGCCCGCAGTGCGTCGGCAGACTTGAAGCGGCCGTTCGCGTCGAGGTTGTTCTTGTACAGGCGATTGAGTGCGCCGGGGATGTGGCCGGCGACCGGGTCGATCGGCTCGGTCTCCCCGCGGTAGCGCTCCGGCGCCCGCGCGTCGACCACCGTCATGCCCGGGTCGTCCAGGTGGGACAGCACGAAGGCCACGTCCACGCTCATGGGCCGCGGCGCGCCGGTGAAGGCGGTCTTGCTGACCACAGGCAACTCCGCGGTGACCGGTGCGCCTGCTGCCGTCCACGCCTCCCATCCGCCGTCCAGCACCGCGGCAGCCTCGTGGCCGAGCCAGCGCAGCATCCACCACAGGCGCGTGGCGGAGGCACCGCCGACGTAGTCGTAGGCGACGACCTGTCGGGTCGCATCGACGCCGTTCGCGCCCAGCCATGCCATGAGAACGGCCGGTTCCGGCAGGGGATGGCGGCCGGTCCTGCCGTTCTTCGCCCCCGACAGGTCGCGATCGCTGTGCGCGAAGCGCGCGCCCGGCACGTGCGCCTCCTTGTACGCCAGCGCGCCCTTCTCGGGCTGCATGAGGTCGTGGCGGCAGTCGAAGATCACCACGGACGGATCGCCGAGCCGCTCACGCAGCTGGGCGACGGAAATGATCGTGCGGTAGGTCACGCTAGCGCTCCTGGTCGTTGAGGGGCGAGGCCAGCCACTCGCGCGCGCTGGCTTCGTCGTCGAACACGCGAATCTCCGTGTCCACGATCCACTGCGACATCAGCGCGGTCCAGGCCACCGCGTCGCGCTCGCTCAGGATCGCGATGCGGCCGATGTCCTTGGCGTGCTGGCGGGTGAAGCGGACGTCCTCGAGCGCGACGTCGAGGGTCATGCCGAGCATGTCGCGCAGGTCCATCAGCAGGCTGAGCGCGCCCTGGCGGGCGATCTGCTGGATCACTTCGTCCTCGAAGCGCCTGTAGTCGGCGAGCTCGAACTCGCCGAACACGCCGACCACGGTGAGATTGCCCTCGTGCTGTACTGAGATCATCGGGTTGCGCCACGCAGTGGATAACGGGACTATGTTAGCAGCCCGGGTGGCGGGGATTTGACCGGGCTCAAGCGGTTGGGCTATTTTGCAACCTTTTCGCACCGCTCCATGCCCGACCCCACGCTGCCCGACGCATCCGCATCCGGCGAACCCGCACCCAGCTTCGAGGCCGCCCTGGCGGAGCTCGAATCCATCGTGGTCAGCATGGAGGCGGGCGAGCTCTCGCTGGAGCAGTCGCTGGCCGCCTATCGCCGCGGCGCGCAATTGCTGCAGCTGTGCCAGGCAGCGCTCAAGAATGCCCAGCAGCAGGTCAGGATCCTCGAAGCGGGCATGCTGCAGGACTTCGCCGATGGAACCGAGCAGGACTGACTTCGACGCCTGGATGCTGGAGCGCCAGCAGCGCACGGAGTCGGTCCTCGACGCGCTCCTGCCGGCTGCATCGGTGTCGCCGGCACGCCTGCACGAGGCGATGCGCTACGCGGTGCTCGGCGGGGGCAAGCGCGTGCGTCCGCTGCTCGCCTTCGCCGCCGGCGAGCTGGGCGAGGCACCGCTGGACCGGGTGGATCGTGCGGCGGCCGCAGTCGAGCTGATCCACGCGTACTCGCTGGTGCACGACGACCTGCCCTGCATGGATGACGACGTGCTGCGGCGGGGACGCCCGACCTGCCATGTCGCGTTCGACGAGGCGACCGCACTGCTGGTCGGCGACGCACTGCAGAGCCTGGCATTCCAGGCCTTGTCCGACGTCCCGCTCGCCGAGGATGCGCGGGTGCAGGTCGCGATGCTGCATACCTTGGCGATGGCGGCGGGTTCGCGCGGTATGGCCGGAGGGCAGGCCATTGACCTGGCCAGCACCGGCCTGGAACTGTCGCTGCCGGAGCTGGAGAACATGCACATCCACAAGACCGGCGCGCTGATCCGGGCCGCGGTCATGCTCGGCGGCCAGTGCGGCCGGCCGCTTCCCCCCGCCGAGATCGAGCACCTGGACCACTTCGCCAAGTGCGCCGGGCTCGCCTTCCAGGTGGTCGACGACGTGCTCGACGCGGAGTCCGACACCGATACGCTGGGCAAGACCGCGGGCAAGGATGCGCAGCAGAAGAAGGCCACCTACGTGACCACGCTGGGGCTGGCGCGGGCCCGGGCGTTCGCCGGGGAACTGCACCAGGAGTCGCTGGCGGCGCTGGCCGGCTTCGGCCCGCGGGCCCTGCGACTGCGCCAGCTGATCGATTTCATCGTCGCGCGCCGGCACTGAGCGGACCGGCACCCCGACAGGGCCAGGGACTTTATCCGACTAGATCACTCGGGTAAGCGCGGCCGGCGTATAATGCCGATTGGCCCCTGGAAAGACACCATGAACGACCTTCGCGTCCACGCCATTCCCGACGTCCAGAGCTCGCCCGACACGAGGCAGCTGGCCATCGATCGCGTCGGCATCAAGGCGATCCGCCATCCCGCCCGGGTGCGCGACAAGACCGGCGGGGTGCAGCACACCGTCGCCCTGTTCAACATGTACGTGCACCTGCCGCACAACTTCAAGGGCACGCACATGTCGCGCTTCGTGGAGATCCTCAACGCCCACGAGCGCGAGATCTCGGTCGAGTCGTTCGAGACCATCCTGCGCGAGATGATCCAGCGCCTGGATGCCGAGTGCGGCCGCATCGAGATGAGCTTCCCGTACTTCATCAACAAGGCGGCGCCGGTGTCCGGCGTGCAGAGCCTGATGGACTACGACGTGACCTTCGTCGGCGAGATCGAGCATGGCAGGTACCGCTTCACCATGAAGGTGGTGGTGCCGGTGACCAGTCTGTGCCCCTGCTCGAAGGGAATCTCCGACTACGGCGCGCACAACCAGCGCTCGCACGTCACCGTGACTGCGCGCACCCGCGACTTCGTGTGGATCGAGGACGTGGTGCGCATGTGCGAGGACCAGGCCTCGTGCGAGCTCTACGGCCTGCTCAAACGGCCGGACGAGAAGTTCGTGACCGAGCGTGCGTACGACAACCCGAAGTTCGTCGAGGACCTGGTGCGGGATGTCGCGTCGGTGCTCAACCGGGATCAGCGGATCGATGCCTACGTCGTGGAAAGCGAGAACTTCGAGTCGATCCACAACCATTCCGCGTATGCGCTGATCGAGCGCGACAAGACCCGCGGCTGATCAGAAGCGCTTCACCAGCGTGAGCGTGTCGCCCTGCCGGTTCATCTCCACCCGGTTAAGGAAGGTCATGCCCAGCAGCACGAACGGCATCGAGCTGTCGTGCACCAGGCCGTCGACGCCGTTCAGCGTGATGTCGCCGATCTTCACCTCGTCGAGCCTCACCCGGTAGACGCGCACCACGCCGTTCGCCGTGTTGGAGTAGCCCGTCTCGCCGCCGAGATAGTTGATCCCCATGCGCCGGGCCTCGCTGGCGCTCATCGAGATCATGGAGGCACCGGTGTCCACCAGGAAGCGCGCCGTCGCACCGTTGATGGTCCCGAGTGTCTCGAAGTGTCCGCGGCTGTCCGCGGTCAGAACCACCCGGCCGCCGCCCGTCGCCGGAGTGGCGGTCGAGACCTGCGTGCCGATCTTGAGCGCCCTGCGCTTTCCGTCCAGCTCGACCAGCGCCGACTCGGGGGTGGCTCGGACCAGCCGCGCGCCGTTGGGGAGGGTGTCGCCGTCCCGGAAGACCTTCGGCCGGCCCTTCGCGTCGACGATGACGGCGCGCCCCTCGGACAGCCCGACGACGCTCAGCTCGACCTGCTGCGCGGCACCGGGCAGCGCGACGCCGGACAGCAGCAGTGCCACCAGAACTGCCGTAAACTCGCGCGCTCCCGCAACCATGGTCACCTCGCTCACGTGAAGCCCGTCGCGATCTTCCGCCACAGCCCGACCGAGGGGCCCGGCTACCTCGCCACCTACCTTGACCAGGCCGGCATGCCGTGGGAGTTGATCCCCATCGACGAGGGCGCGGTGGTGCCGCAAGGCACGGATCGCTACAGCGGACTGGTGTTCATGGGCGGCCCGATGAGCGTCAACGACGATCTGCCCTGGATCCCGCCCGTCCTCCAACTGATCCGCGACGCCGTCGCAAGAGATGTGCCGGTGCTGGGCCATTGCCTCGGGGGCCAGCTGATGGCCAGGGCATTGGGCGGCACGGTGTCCCGGACGAGCCTCAAGGAGATCGGCTGGGGCGAGGTGCGGGTGGCGGACAACGACGCAGCGCGCGCCTGGTTCGGGCCTGCCTGCCCCGGCTTCGTGACATTTCACTGGCATGGTGAAACGTTCTCGATTCCGCGCGGGGCCATGCCGGTACTGTCGAGCCCGTTCTGCCAGAACCAGGGCTTCGCCCTGGGGCCTCACCTGGGGCTGCAGTGCCACATCGAGATGACGGGGGACCTGGTGCGAAGCTGGGTGGACTCCGGAGCGCGCGAGCTCGCCCGGGGCGGCAGCCCGGGCGTGCAATCGGCAGCGGTCATCCTGTGCGATCTCGATGCGCGCGTCGCGTCCCTGCGTCGCGTGGCTGACGTGGTCTACCGAAACTGGGTGAGGGGACTGAACCGGCAAGGCTGAAGCCAACCGCAGCGACGCTGAGGCGCGGCGTCACGCAGAGAACACCGGCCTTCCTCCGCGTTCCTCTCCGCGCCTCCGCGGTTGCCGCAGGACTTCAGTCCCTGAAGTTCTGGTACTGCAGCGGATAGTCGGTGATCGACTTGCGCACCAGGGCGATGGCGTCCTGCAGGAGGTCCTTCTTGGCCCCGGACACGCGTACCGCGTCGCCCTGGATGCTGGCCTGGACCTTCAGCTTGCTGTCCTTGATCAGCTTGACGATCTTCTTGCCCAGCTCCTGGTCCACCCCGGTGCGCACGGTGATCACCTGCTTGACCTTGTCGCCGCCGATCTTCTCGACGTTGCCCTTCTTCAGGCTGCGCACATCGACGTTGCGCTTCGCGAACTTGCCGATCAGCACGTCGTACACCTGGCCCAGCTTGAACTCGTCGTCGGCGTAGACGGTGAGCTCGGTATCGGCCTGCTCCACCCGCGAATCCGACCCCTTGAAATCGAAGCGGGTGGAGATCTCCTTGTTCGCCTGGTCGATCGCGTTGCGCAGCTCGACCTTGTTGACGTCGGAGACGATGTCGAAGCTCGGCATGGACTCAACCCCTCAGGGACGCAGCAGCTTCACCGTGTGCCAGGTCATCGGCAGCCCGGTGCAGTCGTCGAACTCCGCCGAGCACTCGATCGCGTGCTGCGCCAGCGCCAGCGCATCGCGCGCGGGATCCGGGTACGCGGAGAACATCGCTCCCAGGGCATAGTCGCTGCCGGTGCCGTAGGCGTAGAAGCGCGAGAACTCCTGTACCGTGCGGTGCCCCGATACGCCGAAGATCCCATGCGGGTTGGCGATGAGCACGTCCAGGCGCGACGATTCCAGCGCGTCCTCCTTGTCCTCCTCCGGCATGACGTAGTAGCGCTCCTTGAGCACCGCATGCATCTTGTTGAAGGTGCGGAAGATCTCCGACTGGTTCTTGAGCCGGACGTCGTTGGCCGAGGCGAAGTAGTCGGCCAGGATCAGCTTGAACGTGGCCGAGCCCGTGATGCCGATGTAGCTGTCGCCCACCTGCAGGATCTTCTCGTGGTTGGCGATGTAGGTCGCGCTCTCCTTCGCCGACCCCCACTTGGTGAGGGTGTCGGCGGCGATGGCGGCGAGTCCGTTCTTGCGGACGACGGCTATGGTGGTCATGTTACGGCTTGCCCCTTAAAGCAACCGCAGAGGCACGGAGGCGCAGAGAACAGCATTGAGGACACGAGCATTGGTCGTCGCACTCCAGCTGGATCGGTATGGTCGCCGGACATCTCTCTTGTTCCTGTGCGCAACTCCGCGCCTTTGCGCCTCTGCGGTTGCAGTACGCCTTACCGGTGCTTCAGCTTCGCCGCGATGCGCATGCGCAGCGCGTTGAGGCGGATGAAGCCCTCGGCATCCTTCTGGTTGTAGGCGCCGCGGTCGTCCTCGAAGGTGGCGATCGAGGTGTCGAACAGCGAGTCGGTCTTCGACGAGCGGCCGACCACGATCACGTTGCCCTTGTACAGCTTCACGCGCACGGTGCCGTTCACGCTGGCCTGCGAGGCGTCGATCATCTGCTGCAGCATGCGGCGCTCGGGGCTCCACCAGTAGCCGTTGTAGATCAGCGAGGCGTAGCGTGGCATCAGGTCGTCCTTCAGGTG
This sequence comes from uncultured Burkholderiales bacterium, assembly GCA_964523885.1. GTDB lineage: Bacteria > Pseudomonadota > Gammaproteobacteria > Burkholderiales > SHXO01 > SHXO01. The sequence goes on from CAZFYX010000025.1 coordinate 9,959, forward strand.
CGCCACCTCGCGGTCGAGCGTGATGGACTCGATCGCACGGTGCGCCTTGAGCATGATCGTGCCGCCCGGCGTCTCGTAGCAGCCGCGCGACTTCATGCCGACGTAGCGGTTCTCGACCAGGTCCAGCCGGCCGATGCCGTGCCTGCCGCCCAGCTCGTTGAGGCGGGCCAGCACCTGCGCGGGCGAGAGCTTCTGACCGTTCAGCGCGACGATGTCGCCCTTCACGAACTCGAGCTCGAGGTACTCGGCCCGGTCCGGCGCCTTCTCCGGCGACACGCTCCAGCGCCACATGTCCTCCTCGGGTTCCTGCGCCGGATCCTCCAGCGCGCGGCCCTCGTAGGAGATGTGCAGCAGGTTCGCGTCCATGCTGTAGGGCGAGCCGCCCTGCTTGTGCTTCATGTCGATGGCGATGCCGTGCTTCTCGGCGTAGGCCAGCAGGGTCTCGCGCGAGTTCAGATCCCACTCGCGCCAGGGCGCGATGACGCGGATGTCCGGCTGCAGCGCGTAGTAGCCCAGCTCGAAGCGCACCTGGTCGTTGCCCTTGCCGGTGGCGCCGTGCGACACGGCATCGGCGCCGACCTGCTTCGCGATCTCGATCTGGCGCTTGGCGATCAGCGGCCGGGCGATGCTGGTGCCCAGCAGGTACTCGCCTTCGTAGATCGCGTTGGCGCGGAACATCGGGAAGACGAAGCCGCGCACGAACTCCTCGCGCAGGTCGTCGATGAAGATCTCGCGCACGCCGGCCTTCTGGGCCTTGACCCGGGCCGGCTCGAGCTCCTCGCCCTGGCCGATGTCGGCGGTGAAGGTCACCACCTCGCACTTGTAGGTGTCCTGCAGCCACTTGAGGATCACCGAGGTGTCCAGCCCTCCCGAGTAGGCCAGCACGACTTTCTTGATTGCGCTCATTGCTTGGTCTGAGTTGTGGATGATTGAAGTTGTGTCAAATCACGTGCGGTTGGGGTCGTCCTGCTTCTGCTCGTCCGGCCCGTCCTCGTCACCCTCGAATACGCCGTCGTGCCACTGACCCATGAACATGCGTCCGTCGGGGCGGCGGTACTGGCCGCTGCCGTTGGGCTTGCCGTTCTTCCACTGGCCGTCGTACCAGCTGCCGTCCGGGGCCTCGTAGCGGCCCATGCCGTTCTGCAAGCTCTGCTGCCACTCCCCGTCGTACTTCCCGCCGTCGGCCTTGTAGAGCGTCCCACGGCCCTCCGCCCAGCCCATCTCGAGGTTGCCCTCGTAGCGGTCGTCCTCCTTGCCGTTCATGTACCACTGCAGGACGCCCTGGCCGGTGGCGAAGCCGTTCCTGCAGCCCCCGGTCCAGGTGATGGTCTCGCCGGCCCGGGGGAAGGGGTTGGCGACCTTGCAGCCCTTCTTGTCGGCGATCCACTCCTCCGGCTCGGAGGCGGCGTGGGCGACGGCGGCCAGGGACATGGCAAGCACCAAGGCTGCCACGAGGCGCGAAAGTATTCCCTTCATTTACAGTCCTTTACGATTTGAAAAGGCTGCGAGGCAGCCGGACCGCCCGGGGTGCCGGGCACAGCCGGTAGGACCGGCGCCGGCTGCGTTTGGTTGCGAGGACAAGAATACCCTACCGGGGGCACCTGCCCCGGCGCCGCAGGGCAGGGCGGTGCCGCGGCTGGGTCTACGCGGTCACCGTGCCCAGCAGCAGGAACTCCATCAGAGCCTTCTGGGTATGGAGCCGATTCCCTGCCTCTTCCCACACCACGCTCTGCGGCCCGTCGATGACGGCGGCTTCCACCTCCTCGCCGCGGTGGGCGGGCAGGCAGTGCATGAACAGCGCATCGGGCCGGGCCAGCTTCATCATGGCCGAGTCCACCCGGTAGTCGGCGAAGCGGCGCTTGCGCTCCTCCGCCTCGTCCTCGAAGCCCATGCTGGTCCACACGTCGGTCGTGACCAGGTCGGCGCCGCGCACGGCCTCGTGGGGGTCGCTGAAGCACTTCAGCTGGCCGTTGGCCTCGCCCGCGCTGCGCTCGAGCTCCAGCTCGTAGCCCGGCGGGCTCGCCACATGCAGCTTGAAATCGAGGATCCGGGCGGCCTGCACCCAGGTGTTGCAGACGTTGTTGGAGTCGCCCACCCAGGCCACGGTGCGGCCACTGATCGCGCCGCGGTGCTCGATGAACGTGAAGAGGTCGGCCAGGATCTGGCAGGGGTGGTACTCGTCGGTCAGCCCGTTGATCACCGGCACACGCGAGTGGCGCGCGAAGCGGTCGACGATGTCCTGCTGGAAGGTGCGGATCATCACCAGGTCGACCATCCGCGAGATCACCTGCGCCACGTCCTCGATCGGCTCGCCGCGGCCGAGCTGCGTGTCGCGCGAGGTGAGGAAGATCGCGCTGCCGCCCAGCTGGGCCATGCCGGCCTCGAACGACACCCGGGTGCGGGTGCTGTTCTTCTCGAAGATCATCGCCAGGGTCCGCCCTGCGAGCGGCTGGTGCAGCTGCCCGCTGCGCTGGCGTTCCTTGAGCTGTGCGGTGCGGCCGAACAGGTATTCCAGCTCGGCGCGGCCGAGATCCTTGAACTGGAGGAAGTGGCGCGGGGTGCGCGGGTTGATGGGGCTCATGGCAGGCGAGGGCGGGGAACCGGGTTCGACGAGGCGCCGGGCGATGCGCTCAGCTGGCAGCGGCGAGCGCTCCGGCGAATTCGTGGATCAGGTCGGCGACGGCGTCCACCAGCATGCGCGCCTCGGCAGCCTGCAGCACCAGCGGCGGCAGCAGCCGGACGACGGTGTCGGCCGTCACGTTGAGGATGACGCCGCGCTCCATGGCCCGCGTCACCAGCTCGCCGCACGGACGGTCCAGCTCGATGCCGATCATCAGGCCCGTGCCGCGGATCTCGCGCACGGCGGCCACGTCGTGCAGCCGCGCGTGCAGGCCGCTGCGGATCAGCTCGCCCATGCGCTGCGCGTTGTCGAGCAGGCCTTCGTCGGCGATCACGCCCAGGGTCGCGCTGGCCGCGACACATGCCAGCGGGTTGCCGCCGAAGGTGGAGCCGTGGCTCCCCGGCTTGAACACGTGCGCGGCGGCGCCCGCGGCCAGGCACGCGCCGAGCGGCACGCCGTTGGCGAGGCCCTTCGCGAGGGTGAAGACGTCGGGACGGATGGCCGCGTGCTGGTACGCGAACCAAGTGCCGGTGCGGCCCATGCCGGTCTGCACCTCGTCGAGCATCAGCAGCCAGCCGTGACGGTCGCACAGGGCGCGCAGCTGCTGCAGGTAGCCGAGGTCGGGCACGTTGACGCCGCCTTCGCCCTGGATCGGCTCGACCAGCACGGCGACGATGTTCTTGTTGTGGGCGGCGAGGTTGGCCAGGGCCTCGACGTCGTTGTAGGGCACCCGCACGAAGCCCGACAGCAGCGGCTCGAAGCCCGCCTGCACCTTGCGGCTGCCGGTGGCCGAGAGCGTGGCGATGGTGCGGCCGTGGAAGGCCTTCTCCATCACCACGATGGTGGGCTGCTCGATGCCGCGGTGGTGGCCGTGCAGGCGGGCGAGCTTGATCGCCGCCTCGTTGGCTTCGCAACCGGAGTTGCAGAAGAACGCCGCGTCCATGCCGGCCACTTCGCAGAGCCGATCGGCCAGCCGTTCCTGCTCCGGGATGCGGTAGAGGTTGGAGGCGTGCACGATGCGCGCGGCCTGGTCGCCGATGGCGCGCACGTAGGCCGGATGCGCGTGGCCGATGCCGGTCACGGCGATGCCGCACAGCGCGTCCAGATAGCGCTTGCCCTGGGTGTCCCACAGCCACACGCCCTGGCCGCGCTCGAAGGCGATCGGCAACCGGGCATAGGTGTTCATCAGGTGCGTCATGGCGTTGCGGGCTCCAGAAAAGCAACACGGCGGCACGGGCCGCCGTGGAGGAGAGCTATGGCTAGGGAGAGGTATTGTTATCCCAATCCCCGGTCCGGCGCAAGGCGGGGCAGGTCAGGCGCTGCTCAGGCCGACTTGAGCTTCTTCAGGCCCTTCTCGTCCGAGGCGGTGAGCACCCGCATGCAGGGCATGTAGCCGTCGTACACGATGCCGTGGAGCTCGACCCGCTTGTGGCTGCGCAGCAGGCCGGCCAGGTACTGGATGATCTCCTGGGTGATGAGCTGGCCCGGCACCAGCACCGGGATGCCGGGCGGATAGGGCACGATCTGGTCGGCCGCCACCTTGCCCATCAGCGCGGGGTTGATGCGGTCCTGGTCGTCGAGGATCGGCACGGCCTGCCCGCCGCAGTAGAACGCGTCGCGCGGCAGGTACTTGAGCGAGGTGAAGCGCGGGATCTCCGGGCTGCGGTACAGGCGGCGCGGGGCGCGGCGCTCGCGCACGATGCGCATCAGCGCGTCGTAGAGGCGCGAGACCTTGCTGCGCGTGGTGCCCACCGTGAGCAGCAGCGACAACGTGTTGAAGGTCGACTTCTCGACCTGGATGTTGTAGCGCTCGAACAGCTCGTGCTGCAGCTCCTCGACGGTGAAGCCGCACTCGGAGATGTCCACCGTCACCTTGGTGGGATCGAGCTGGATGTTGTCGTTGCGCACTTCCTCGGGCAGCAGGTCGTCGAGCTCGAGCACGCGGAACACGCCGGTCGAGTTGATCTGCTGGCGCAGCTCCTGCGCCAGCATCAGCGTGCGGTTGAGCAGCTTGTAGCCCTCCATCACGGCCTGCTTGCGCGCCACGTCCAGGCTCGCGATCATGCTGTACTGCGGACTCGTGGAGGTGTGCATGTTGAAGTTCTCCCGGAAGATGTGCTCGTTGAAGTCCGGGTCGTTCACATGCAGCATGCTGGCCTGCGAGAAGGCCGACAGGATCTTGTGTGTGCTCTGCGTGGCGTAGTCCGCGCCCGCCTCGAGCGCGGTGGGGCGGAAGGACGGATGGAAGCGCGCGAAGCCGTACCAGGCCTCGTCGATCACCACCTTGATGCCGTGCTTGTGCGCCGCCTCGATGATCGGCGCGAGGTCGTAGCGGAAGCCGTCGTAGGTGCACGAGGTGAGCACCAGCGCCTCGGCATCCGAGTGCTCCTCGATCGCCTTGAGCAGGGTCTTCTTCGGAATCGGCCCGAAGATGCCGTACTTGCGGTTGACCGACGAGTCCAGGTAGATCGGGTGCGCGCCAGACAGCACCACGCCGTGGTGCACCGACTTGTGGCAGTTGCGGTCGAGCAGCAGCTTCTCGCCCGGCGCGATCAGGGTCTGGAAGATGACCTTGTTGCTGGTCGAGGTACCATTGGTGGCGAAGAACGTGCGGCGTGCGCCGAACGCCTTCGCAGCCATCTTCTGCGCCTCCAGGATCACGCCGGTGGGCTCCATGAGAGAGTCGAGCATCGGTACCGATACCGACAGGTCGGCGTCGAAGATGTGCTCGCCCATGAACTCGTAGAAGTCGCTCACCCAGGGGCTGTCGCGCAGGCTGTCGCCGGAGGAGTGCCCCGGCGTGTGCCAGGCGTCCTTCGCCATCAGCACGTAGCTCTTCAGTGCGTCGTAGAAGGGCGTGTCCGAGCGCTCCTGGATCTGGGCATTGAGGATGCGGTACATGCCGCGGTAGTCGCGCTCCTCGCGGTAGAAGTAGCCGTCCACCGCCTCGGTGAACAGGGCGTCGACCACCTCGTCCTCCTGTTCCTTGGCGATCAGCACGTACACGTCGAGCTCGGGCCGCAGGCGCGTGACGCGCTGGACCAGTTCCAGGGCCGACATCTGCAGGTTGCGCGAGCTGTTGCCGCTCTCGCTCTTCAGGGTGTAGAGGGTGTCGTCGACGATCACGGCCTGGATGTCGCCGTCCTCTTCGATCGTGCGCAGCGCGTCGCGGGCGGTGGTGACGCCGACGAAGCTGATCCCGAGCGGGTTGTCGAGGCTCTTGGCCGCCGCGTTGAGACCCCGGATGAGCTCCTTCAGGACCAGGGTCTCGTCGTTGATCACCAGGATGCGGCTGACGGGCTTGCGCATGCTCAGGCCGTTCTGCATGGATGGGCTGGAGAGTTGGTGTTGTCGTTGACGGGGGCAGGAAGCGGGGCCCGGCGCGGGGCGATTCTGCTAACATCCGGCGCCATGTCCGCCGCGGCGCTCGCGCCCGCTCTCCCGCGCCTCTCCTCCCGCCTTGCCCACGCCTGCACCAGGACCCCTGCCGTCCGGTCCAGGTCCGGCCGTTGCCATGCGTCAGGGAAAGGCATGCGCGCCATGGTTGGAAGTGCGCTGCTAGGGAACGCCTGCGGGCGCGCGGCTGGCGCACCCGGGGCGCGGCGTGAAGCCGTCGGGGTGCGGATGATCGGCGCGGAGGCGTGCGGACTGAAGCGGCGCCAGGGCGCCGAAGGTCAGGGGCGGTGGAGCACCCGGGGCGGGTGGCTCCGGCCCGTCCCCGGAAAGGGTGCTACCGGCCACGCAGGGTGGCGGTCAGGGCAGCGCCTTGATGGCGGCCTGCAGGCGGCTCTTGTAGCGCGCCGTGGTGTTGGCGTGGACGATGCCCTTGCGGGCCACTCCGTCGATCACGCTGCGCTCGGCATCGAGCGCAGCCTGCGCGGCGGCCTTGTCGCCGCCGGCGATGGCCTTGCGCACCTTCTTGATCGCGGTGCGCAGCTCGGAGTGCAGCGAATCATTGTGGGCGCGGCGCTTTTGCGCCTGGCGCGCGCGCTTGCGCGCCTGTGCGGTGTTAGCCATTGCGGTTCCTTGCCGATAACGCCCCCAGGCGAGATTGCTGGCGGGCTAAGACTTTGAAAAAGGGCAAGATGATACCTGCCTGCGGGCACGGATGCAAGGGCATTGCCGTCCCGGCGGCCGCGCCATGAACCTGCTCAAGTCGCTGCTCACCGTGAGCAGCATGACCTTGATTTCCCGCATCTTCGGCTTCGTCCGGGACGCGGTCATCGCGCGCGCGTTCGGCGCCGGGCTCTACACCGACGCGTTCTTCGTGGCCTTCAAGCTGCCCAACCTGCTGCGGCGGATCTTCGGGGAGGGCGCGTTCTCGCAGGCCTTCGTCCCCATCCTGGCCGAGTACAAGGCGCGCCGCGGCGAGGCCGACACCAGGCTGTTCATCGATCACGTCGCCACCACGCTGGGCCTCGCCCTGTTCGTCGTCACCCTGCTGGGGATCCTCGCGGCGCCGGTGATCGTGTATCTCAGCGCGCCCGGCTTCGCCAAGGTCACGGAGAAGTTCGACCTCACCGTCCAGCTCCTGCGCGTGACCTTCCCCTACATCTTCTTCATCTCCCTGGCCTCGCTCGCCAGCGCCCTGCTCAACACCTGGAGCCGGTTCGCCATTCCGGCCTTCACGCCAACGCTGCTCAACGTCTCGTTCATCGTGTTTGCGCTGTGGCTCGCGCCGTACTTCGATCCGCCGGTCATGGCGCTCGCGGCGGCCGTGTTCGTCGGCGGCATCCTGCAACTGGGCTTCCAGCTGCCGCACCTTGCCCGGCTGGGGCTGTTGCCGCGGCCGCGCCTGAACCTGCGCGACGCGGGCGTGTGGCGGGTGATGCGGCAGATGGGACCGGCACTGTTCGGCGTCTCCATCGGCCAGATCAGCCTGCTGATCAACGGCATCTTCGCCTCGTTCCTGGTCACCGGCAGCGTCTCCTGGCTGTACTACGCCGACCGGCTGATGGAGTTTCCCACCGGCGTGCTCGGCGTCGCGCTGGGCACCATCCTGCTGCCGAGCCTGTCGCGCAGCTACGCGGAGAAGACCGGCGACGAGTACTCGCGCCTGCTCGACTGGGGGCTGCGCCTCACCCTGCTGCTGGCGCTGCCAGCCGCCGTGGGGCTGGCGATCCTGGCCGTGCCGCTGATCGCGACGCTGTTCCACCACGGCGCGTTCGACGACCACGACGTGACGATGACCAGCTATGCGCTGACCGCCTACGCGGTGGGCCTGGTGGGGCTGATCGTGGTCAAGGTGCTCGCCCCGGGGTTCTACGCGCGCCAGAACATCAAGACGCCGGTCAAGATCGGCATCCTGACCCTCGCCGCCACGCAGCTGATGAACCTCGTGTTCGTGCTGGTCTTCCCGTGGCGTCACGCCGGGCTGGCCCTGGCGATCGGGCTGGGGGCCTGCATGAACGCCTGGCTTCTCTTCCACAAGCTGCGCGTCCACGACATCTACCACCCGCAGCCGGGCTGGCGGCGCTTCGCGCTGCAGATCTGCGTCGCCCTGGTCGCGATGGGCGTGGTGCTCTGGTTCGCGATGGGACCGCACCAGCTCTGGCTCGCCGGCAGCGCATGGATGCGCGCAGGCCGCCTGGTCGGCGTGGTGGCCCTTGGCGTCGCGACCTACTTCGCCATGCTGTGGCTGTGCGGCGTGCGCCCGCGCGAGTTCGTCAAGCGCGCGGCCTGAGCGCAGCGAGGCGCCGTTGCGCTAAAGTTCGTTCCCCGGATCTCCTCGAGAGGGAGCAATGAACTCGACCGGACGGCGCAGCTTCATCGGCGGCATCGGCGCGCTTGCCACGTCAGGGGCGCTCTCGGTCTGCGGAGCCGGTCTGTCATGGACCGCGCGGGCACAAACACAGGGAGGGAAGTCGATGGAAGAGGTGAAGGCGCTGGTGTTCGACGTGTTCGGCACGCTGGTGGACTGGCGCGGCGGGGTGGCGCGCGAGTCGCAGACCGTGCTGGCGCCGCAGGGGTACAAGCTCGACTGGATCGCATTCGCCGACGCTTGGCGCGCGGAGTACCAGCCGGCCATGGAAGAGGTGCGCTCCGGCAAGCTGCCATACGTCAAGCTCGACATCATCCACCGGCGCATGCTCGACCGCATCCGTCCCCGCTTCGGCTTGCAGGGCCTGGACGAGGCGACCCTGCAGCAGCTCAACCTGGCCTGGCACAAGCTCGACGCGTGGCCCGATACCACTGCCGCCCTCTACCGCCTGCGCAAGCGCTACCTGCTGGCGCCGTGCTCCAACGGCAACATCGCGCTGATGGCCGACCTCGCGCGCCACAACGACTTTCGCTGGGACGCGATCCTGGGCTCCGAGATCGCCCGCGACTACAAGCCCAAGCCGGTCGTGTACCTGGCCACGGCCGAGGCGTTCAACCTCCAGCCGGCGCAGGTGATGATGGTGGCAGCGCACAGCAACGACCTGGAGGCCGCAGGGCAGGTGGGCTTGCGCACCGGCCACATCGCGCGTCCGGACGAGTACGGACCGAGCACAGGCGAGACCGGCCCGACGGTCCGGGTCGACATCCACGGCTCGTCACTGGCAGACCTGGCAACCAAACTCGGGGTCTGACCCCGCGTGTGCTGGCCGAGGCCGGGCGCCTTGGCTACAATGACAGGTTTTCCAGATGGTTAGCTGGTCCTGAGGCGCACGCGCGGTAGCCGGCGCAGCCCGGTCAGCACCCGGGGCCATGCTCGTCCTGCGTCACCCTCCTGCCAGCGCTGCACAGCCGACCGCGCTCACCGTCGGCAACTTCGATGGGGTGCATCTCGGCCACCGGGCGATGGTCGATCGGGTTGCCCGGATCGCGCGCGAGCGCGGACTGAGCGCCTGCGTGATGACCTTCGAGCCGCACCCGCGCGAGTTCTTCGCTCCGGACCAGGCGCCCACGCGGCTGACTTCGCTGCGTGAGAAGCTCGAACTGCTGGCCGGGCTGGGCGTGGAGCAAACGCTGGTCTGCCGCTTCGACTTCGACTTCGCGCGCATCACGGCCGAGGAGTTCGTCGAGCGCATCGTGGTGCGCGGGCTGGGCGCGCGCTACGTCCTCGTGGGCGATGACTTCCGCTTCGGCGCCCGGCGCGGCGGCGATTTCGATCTCCTTGCGGCCGAGGCGCGCCGGCATGGCTTCGAGGCCGAGCGGATGCCCAGCGTCGAGGTCGACGGCGTGCGCGCGTCGAGCACCGAGGTCCGCACCCGTCTGGCCGCCGGCGACATGGACGGCGCCGCGCGCCTGCTGGGCCGCCCCTACAGCATCACCGGACGGGTGGTGCAGGGCGACCGGCTCGGACGGGAACTGGGCTTCCCCACGGCGAACGTCCGGATGCAGCACAATCGTCCTCCGGTGATGGGGATCTTCGCGGTGGAGGTGGCGGGCCTGGGCGGCGACCCGCTGCCCGGCGCAGCGAGCCTCGGCCTGCGGCCCACTGTGCACAGCGGCGCGCGCCCGGTACTGGAGGTGCACCTGCTGGATTTCTCCGGTGACATCTACGGTCGCCGGGTGCAGGTCCGCTTCCTGAAGAAGCTGCGCGACGAGGAGAAGTACCCGGACCTCGCCGCGTTGACCGCGGCGATCGCGCGGGATGTGGAGCAGGTGAAGCGCTACTTCGTGAGCCGCAGAGGCGCGGGTGGTGAATGGTCCATAACCGATTCCTTTGCGTAAACTCTGCGTCTTCGCCTTTGCGGCCGCAGCAGGTCCTAATCCATGGCTGACTACAAAAACACGCTCAACCTGCCGGACACGGCATTCCCGATGCGCGGCGATCTCGCCAAGCGCGAGCCCGCCTGGGTGGCGAAGTGGCAGGAGGGCAGGCTCTACGAGCGCATCCGCAAGGCGGCGCAGGGACGCCCGAAGTTCGTCCTGCACGACGGGCCGCCGTATGCCAATGGCGATATCCACATCGGCCACGCGGTGAACAAGATCCTCAAGGACATGGTGGTCAAGACGCGCTCGCTGGCCGGCTACGACGCGCCGTACGTGCCGGGCTGGGACTGCCACGGGCTGCCGATCGAGCACCAGGTCGAGAAGCAGCACGGGCGCAAGGTCGAGCCGAACGAGTTCCGCCGCCTGTGCCGCGAGTACGCGCGCGTGCAGATCGATCGCCAGCGCCAGGACTTCATCCGCCTGGGCGTGCTCGGGGACTGGCACGATCCCTACCTCACCATGGCCTTCCGCACCGAGGCCGACACGGTGCGGGCGCTCGGCCGCATCCACCAGCGCGGCTACCTCTACCAGGGCGCCAAGCCGGTGCACTGGTGCATCGACTGCGGCTCCGCGCTGGCCGAGGCCGAGGTCGAGTACGAGGATCGCACTTCGCCCGCGATCGACGTCGCCTTCGAGTTCGTGGATTTGAAGCGGCTGGCGCGGCCCTTCGGCTTCACCCACCTGCTCGAGCCCGCGTTCGCGGTGATCTGGACCACCACGCCCTGGACGCTGCCGGCGAACCAGGCCGTCACCGTGCATCCCGAGCTGCACTACAACCTGGTGCGCACCGCGAAGGGCCTGCTGGTGCTGGCGGAGGACCTGCGCGAGGCGAGCCTGCAGCGCTACGGCCTGGCCGGCGAGGTGATCGCGACCGCCAGTGGCCAGCATCTCGAGGGACTCGAGCTGCATCACCCGTTCTACGCCCGCAAGGTACCGGTCATCCTCGGCGAGCATGTGACGCTCGAAGCCGGCACGGGCCTGGTCCACACGGCGCCCGCGCACGGCCTGGAGGACTACGTGGTGGGCGCGCGCTACAACCTGCCCACCGACAACCCGGTGGACGATCGCGGCCGCTTCTATGACTGGGCGGAGATCGTCGCGGGCCTGAGCGTGTGGGACGCGAACAAGGTGGTCATCGAGACCCTCGAGGCCAACCAACGCCTGCTCAAGGCGGAGAAGATCACACACAGCTATCCGCACTGCTGGCGGCACAAGACGCCGATCATCTTCCGCGCCACGCGGCAGTGGTTCATCGGCATGGAGACCAACCACGCCCGGGGCGGCGGGCCGCTGCTGCGCGAAGTCGCCAACCGCGCGGTGGCCGACACCGAGTTCTTCCCGGCGTGGGGCCGCGCGCGGCTGGAGGCGATGATCCGCAACCGGCCGGACTGGTGCGTCTCGCGCCAGCGCAGCTGGGGCACGCCGATGACGCTGTTCGTGAACCGGGAGACTGGCGAGCTGCACCCGCGCACCATGGAGCTGATCGAGCAGGTCGCGCAGCGCATCGAGCAGGGCGGGATCGAGGCGTGGTTCAGCCTCACCGCGGAGGAGGTGCTGGGCGAGGAGGCGAAGACCTACCAGAAGGTGCCCGATACCCTTGACGTGTGGTTCGATTCGGGCACCACGCATGCCAGCGTGCTCGAGCGCCGCGGCGAGCTGGTCAAGCCCGCCGACCTCTACCTGGAAGGCTCGGACCAGCACCGCGGCTGGTTCCAGTCGTCGCTGCTCACCGGCTGCGCCATCGACGGGCGTGCCCCCTACAAGCAGCTCCTCACCCATGGCTTCGTGGTGGATGGCCAGGGCCGCAAGATGAGCAAGTCGGTCGGCAACGTGATCGCGCCCCAGCAGGTTTCCGACAGCCTGGGCGCCGAGATCCTGCGGCTGTGGGTGGCCTCCACCGACTACTCGGGCGAGCTGTCGATCTCGCAGGAGATCCTCAAGCGCGTGGTCGAGATGTACCGCCGCATCCGCAACACGCTGCGCTTCCTGCTGGCCAACGTGTCCGACTTCGATCCCGCGCGCGACGCGCTGCCGGTGGAGCGCTGGCTCGAGATCGACCGCTACGCCCTGGTGGCAGCCGAACGGCTGCAGGCCGCGGTGATGGCGGACTACGAGCGCTACGAGTTCCACTTCGCCGCGCAGAAGCTGCACAACTTCTGCTCCGAGTTCCTGGGCGCCTTCTACCTCGACATCCTCAAGGACCGTCTCTACACCACCGGTGCGAGCAGCGTCTCGCGCCGCGCCGCGCAGAGCGCGCTTCATCACATCACCGACAGCCTGCTGCGCCTGTTCGCGCCGATCCTGAGCTTCACCGCCGAGGAAGCGTGGGAGCATTTCGCGGGCGACGACACCGACAGCGTGTTCCTGCACCCGCTGTACGTGCTGCCGGAGGTGGCAGGGTCCGACGTGCTGGAGCGGCGCTGGGCATTGGTGCGCGAGGTGCGCTCGGAGGTGCAGAAGGAGCTCGAGCGCCTGCGCGTGGCGGGCGAGATCGGTTCCTCGCTCGCCGCCGAAGTGGAGATCAGGGCGAGCGGCGACCGCTACGAGGCGCTCAGCGCACTGGGCAACGACCTGCGCTTCGTGCTCATCACCTCGGGGGCGGAAGTGGTGCACGTGCCCGAGGCCGCCGCCGAGGGCGTGACGGTGCGGGCGAGCGGACACGACAAGTGCCCGCGCTGCTGGCACTACCGTGCCGACATCGGCCGGGATGCCGCGCACCCGGACCTTTGCGGCCGTTGCGTGAGCAATCTGTACGGCGCAGGCGAGCCGCGTACCCATGCCTGAGCTCGCGCGCTGGCGCTGGTGGGCCTGGCTGCTGGTCAGCGCGGGCGTGATCGTCCTCGACCAGCTGACCAAGTGGGCGGTCCAGCAGACCCTGGTGTTCGGCCAGTCGGTGCCGGTGCTGCCATTCTTCAATTTCGTGCTGGTCTACAACCCCGGCGCCGCGTTCAGCTTCCTGAGCAGCGCACCGGGGTGGCAGCGCGACGTCTTCGTGGTCATCGGGCTGGGGGCGAGTGCGCTGATCGTGTACCTGCTGCGCAAGCACGCAGCCGACCCAATGTTCTGCTTCGCGCTCGCGCTGATCCTGGGCGGGGCGCTGGGCAACGTGATCGACCGCGTCCACCTGGGCGCAGTGGTCGATTTCCTCGACATGCACGTCGCCGGGTACCATTGGCCTGCGTTCAACATCGCCGACAGCGCCATCACCTGCGGCGCCGCGCTGCTGATCTGGGACAGCCTGCGGCGGCCGCGGGCGGGTGCAGCAAGGCAGGAACACCCTTGAACCGCAGAGGAATGCGCGAACGACGTGCAAGCGTGCGAGCCGTTGCAATGAAGCTCGTTTCTCTGCGTCCCTCTGCGCCGCCGTGCGTCTGCAGTTGCTCTGGTAGTTGAAGATTTGGGGACTGAAGCCATGATCGTCATCCTCGCCAACCCCCGCGGCTTCTGCGCCGGGGTCGACCGCGCCATCGAGATCGTGGAGCGTGCGCTGCAGCTGCACGACGCGCCGATCTACGTCCGTCACGAGGTGGTGCACAACAAGTACGTCGTGGACGACCTGCGGCGCAAGGGGGCAGTGTTCGTCGAGCAGTTGTCCGAGGTGCCGGCCGGCAGCACGGTGATCTTCAGTGCGCACGGGGTGTCGCAGGCGGTGCGGCGCGAGGCGGAGCAGCGCGGGCTGCAGGTGTTCGACGCCACCTGTCCCCTGGTCACCAAGGTGCACGTGGAGGTGGTCCGGATGCGCGAGCAGGGGCGGGAGATCGTGATGATCGGCCACCGCGGCCATCCGGAGGTGGAGGGCACGATGGGCCAGTCCAATGGCGGCATTCACCTGGTCGAGGCACCGCGCGATGTGGCGGGCCTGAAGGTGGGCGACGAAGACAACCTCGCGTACGTCACGCAGACCACCCTGTCGGTGGACGATGCCGACGAGATCATCCGCACGCTCAAGGCGCGCTTCCCGCGCATCGTCGGCCCGAAGAAGGACGACATCTGCTATGCGACACAGAACCGCCAGGACGCGGTTAAGGCCCTCGCGCGCCAGGCCGACGTGGTGCTCGTGGTGGGTTCGCCCAACAGCTCCAACTCCAACCGCCTTCGGGAAGTCGCGTTGAACGTGGGGGTGCCCGCCTACATGGTGGACACGGCCGGTGAGCTGGATCCGAAGTGGCTCGAAGGCAAGTCCCGCGTGGGCGTGACCGCCGGGGCCTCGGCCCCCGAGGTCCTGGTGCAGGAGCTGGTCGAGCGCCTGCGTGCCCTGGGCGCCACCGAAGTGCGTGCACTCGACGGGATCTCCGAGGGCGTGGTGTTTCCTTTGCCGCGCGCGCTGTCGAGCTGACGAGCAAGACTCGGGGACGAAAAAAATCGCCCCGCCGAAGCGGGGCGATCTCACGGTGCCTTCAGGGTGCCGGCGTCAGCGGATCAGCTCCCGCCACGAGGTGCGGCGGGCCGAAGCGCTGCCGCTGCCGATGTTCACGCCGAAGGGCGTTTTCTCACCGGACGCGTCGGTCGCGATGGCGCGGATCTTCCCGTCGGGCAGACGGAACACCACGACACCCACCGTGATCGCGTTGGTGAGCTTGGCACCCACCACCTCGTTGGGACTGGTGGAGATGTAGGTCCCGCTCTTGTAGTCGAACTGGTACACCCAGCTGTCGCCACCGAGGGCGCACGCGTCCTTGGTCGGGACGTTGGTGATCACCAGCAGCGTACCCAGCACCAGCTGAGGATCGATGTTGACCCGTTCGCCCGGCGTCTCGTTGCCCGGGTTGAAGTCCACATACCAGCCGTCCACCGTCTTGAGGTCCACCTTGTTGGTGCTCGACGTCCGGCTGGTCGACGTCTCGGGAATGAGATCCTGCTTGACCAGCACGCTGCGCAGGTTGCTGTAGGTCGTGTCCTTGTCCTTGAACGCGTAGAGCGATTGCTGGTACGCGTCCCCGGAGGAGGGGACCAGCGACTTGGGGTCCTGCAGGTCGGTGACGCCCAGGTAGCGGCCAGTGCCGACGTAGATCATGCGGCTGTCTTCGGCGTAGCCCAGCTCGGGCCGCGTCGTCACGGGCTGCGGCCGGCCGGTGCCGTCCACGAGGGTGGCGAGCTGCAGCAGCTTCGGGGTCGACGAGGACAGGTCGAAGCGCCACATGTTGCCCTTGAGGTCGCCGGCGTAGACCCACTTGGTGGTGTTGTCAGTGTAGAAATCGTCCGCCCAGGCCGAGATCCGGGCCAGGCCCGACGGATCGGTGGTCGTGCCCACACCGGTGCTGACCTTCGCCAGCAGCGTACCCTTCAGGACGTCGAGCACGTACAGGTGCCCGTCACCATCCCCGGGGCTCACGTTGTTGTACCCCGAGGTGAGCAGCACGACCCACTTGCCGTCCGAGGCGCGCTTGGTGATGACCGGGTTGCCGTAGGTGAGGCCCAGGTCCTTGTCCGCGATCGCGCACATTGCCCCGTCGCTGCAGAACTCCCACAGGCTCTTCGGCGCGGTCGGCACGGTGACGTCCAGCGCGTAGTAGCCGCGGCCGCCGGAGTTCAGCCCGCCGACCAGGATGGTGCGCCAGGTGGAGCCGTCGAACACGTCCATCACCTCGATCCAGCCGTCCACCGTGTACTGGTGCAGGCCGCTGTAGTTGGCGTCCGCCAGCGTGAACAGCTTGGGCATCACCATGCGCGGCACGTAGGCCCAGACTTCCTGGCCGGTATCTGCGTTGAATGCGTGCAGCATGCCGTCGTTGGCCGCGATGTAGAGCATGCCCTGGCGGGTGGCGTTGTTCACCTTGTAGGTGGCGTAATCGGTACCGCCGCTCGGCACCGCGTCGGCGAACGCGTACTGCGGCTCGCGCACGAACACGGGCTTGGAGTTCACCGTGTCGCCGAGCACGTGGGCCCGGGCGCGGTAGATCTTGCCATCCGCCAGCTTGTTCTGCCCGCGCAGGAAGGCAACCAGGTTGTTCGCGTCGTTGGCGTCGGCCAGCTCGGTCGTGGTCAGGTCCTTGCACTGCGACATCGTGCTGAGCGGCACGCAGCGGTCCTTGAACCAGGCCAGCTCGGTGGCGTCCAGCTTGCCGGCCTCGAAGCTCTTCAGGCCGCTCGCCGCACCCGCGTCGCGAAGGTAGATGGTACGGGTGTCGCTGCTCGCCGAGACGCGGCCGTCCAGCAGGGACTGCGCCGACCACTTGATCGCGGGCACCACGTTACCCGACGAGGGGTCGATGTCCTGCGCGACGATCTCGCCGGACCACTCCACTGTCGTGTAGGTGGAGCTGAAGATCGACCGGTCCGTCGGCGTGATGTTCGGGCTGCTGGTCGCCGACGCGGCGGCCGCGGCCTTGCGCGCCTTCAGGCTGGAGATGGCGTCGCCGATGCCGTCACTCAGCGCCGCCGGGTCCTTGGCCAGGTAGAACTTGCCGCGTCCGTTCACTGCGGCATGCCACAGGTCGTCCAGAGCGGTCAGGCTGTCTTCCGCCGGCAGTGGCCAGTTGCAGGTGCCGCTGGTCCAAGAGCAGCCCGTGTTGGCGCCCTTGATCTTGGCGAAATCGCCGGTCGTGGAGGTGTCGTAGTCGGACTTGTACTCCATCAGGCCTTCCACGATTCCCAGCGTGAAGGTCGTCATGTGCTGTTCGTTATTGAAGTCCTGCGTCGTGGTTGGCACGTTCGCCTTGGACACGTCCGCGCCGGTCGCGCCGGTCGATCCGGCGGGGCGCAGGTCGGTCTTGTAGTAGTACAGGGCGACGTCGGCGAGCGTGTCCGAAGCGCCCGTCACCTTGCCGTCGTAGGTTCCCGAGGTCCGGCTGGACCAGATGGGCGCCTTCGTGAGGTCCTGGTTGTCCTGGTTGCCGATCGACTTGCCATCCACGGTCTGCCCGGCGTCCTCGTTCCAGTAGCCGTCGGTGGTGAGCAGCGAGAAGTTCTGCTGGCACGAGTACTGGATCGGGTCGTCGCTCATGCCCTTGTTGACGCCGTCGGTCTTGCCCGCGAAGTGACGACCCACGCGCGACAGGGCCAGGCGCAGCGGCGTGCGGCCGTTGGTTTTCTGCGCGTACAGAGTCTTGAACCACGATTCCTTGTGGGTCGACTCGAACTCGGAGATCTTCAGGTATTTGTCGCTGGAGACCGGATCGCCCGGGTTGATCGTGATGAAGCCGACGCGGTAGCGGTTGTCCAGCTCGGAGAAGGCTCTCCCCGAGGCGGTCTTCATCATCTGCATCCGGGTACGGTAGTACGAGTACCAGTTGGCGAAGTTCTGCAGCTCTTCGGTGTAGGTACACGTGCTGCCCGTGCAATCGGTCCGTGCGACGCTCTTCGCGTAGCTCAGCCCGGTCGCGATGTTCACCCGCTTGAAGATGCCGTAGCGCGGGAACTTGTGGTTGGTGTCGTACTTGGCCTGGCAACGCGTCTTTCCACCCGAGGTGCCGGTCTGCGCCGTGGTCGCGTTCGCCATGGTCGTGTCCTGGCACCAGCGCACGGGCGCCGGGAACGTGTAGGTACCCGAGGCGCTGGTGGCGAGCTGGCAGGTGGTCAGTGCCGAGTCGCTGCAGTATTCCTTCGCCGAGATGGTGTAGTAGTACGCCGCGCCGTTGCGGGTTTTCGGGATCTTGTAGGTACTATCCGGATACGAGGCGTTGTTGACGTTGATCGGCGCGCCGATCGTGAGCGTGCTGGTGTTGGTGTCCACCGGGTAGAGGAAGCCGTTGGCCAGCAGCGAGGTCTGCAGCGCGTTGTAGCCGTTGCGCTTGCACTTGCTGGTGTCGGTCGCGCTGTCACTGTTGTTGGTGCAGTAGACCAGCTCCGGGAAGTTGGTAGTGAGGTTGATGGTGCCGGAACCCGAGTCGAACGCGTCCACCTTGGCCGCGGTCGGCGACTGGTTGCCCATGCTGCTGCCGTCCCAGTTCACGGCCGGCAAGTAGCGGATTGCGGGGTTGTAGAACACCGTGTTGAACTGCGCCGCGTAGAAGGGCGGGTCACCGGCGCGGCACTCGTCGCTGTTGTCCGAGCGGCGCTTGCAGACGTTGGAGTCGTTGACCGTGTCCGGCAGGTAGTCCCAGCCCATACTGCCGGAGTCGTCCAGTATGAACATGAAGTTGGGGGACGCCGCGAAGTCCGACGAGCTGGCCAGCGGCACGTTGGAGATATCGGTCACGGCGAATGCCGCTTGCAGCGGCGCCAGGCACAGCAGCGCCGTGCCCAGCAGGCGCGCTGCGATGGGGGTGAGCCGTTTCATGGTTGCCTCCTGATGCGAAATGAATGGGGTGGCATGCGTCGGGCCGCAGGCGCGCGGACGCCGCTGCGCCGTCGGCGCGGGTGTGCGGCGCGGCGTTTCGGGGGCGTACGGATGGAGCTGGTCTGTCATGGTGACTCCTGCGGGCGGACGGTGACGATCCCGGTCTATGCTCAGTTGGTGACGGCGATCATCGACTGCACGAAGCTTTCGGTATTGCGCGGGCCCTGGATGCGCGCGGTGACGCGGTAGTAGACCTGCGGCACGCCGGGCGGGGCGTATGCACCCACGTTCATGCTGCTGCCGGTGGCCTTGGCCCCGGTCTGCACCGTGGTTGCGCATTGGTTAGCGACCCCGCCGTTGTCGCCGTTGTAGGCGGTGTTGGGCTGGGTGCACATCCGATGGATGATGTAGGAGATGACGTTGCCGGCGCTGTCGGCGTTGCCGCCGTTGAGCTCCACCGCATCGTTCCACGTGTCGGGGTTGTACCAGTCGGGCTCGACCACCGGCCGGGACGAGAAGTAGGCCTTGCTCTGGTCGGTGTTGTTCAGGGTCGTTCCGCCGGCGTTGTCCAGCAGCCACTGGTATGCGACCTGGATGCCCTGATCCCCTGCGTTCACCGAGGCTTCCTTGAAGCCGAGGTTGCCCGCGACGACGGTGGCGGTGTCGATCGAGCGCATCATGCCGATGCCGGCCAGGGACATCGCCACCAGCACGATCAGGACGATGAAGAGCACCAGGCCGCGCTGCCGCGTCGGCGATGCGAGCGTTTGGAGCTTTGGCGTTCTCATGATTGCAGTTGCTGCCAGATGATGTTGCGCAGGGGGATGGTGGTCTCGAAGACCCGGTACCGGTAGCAGTTCCAGTTGGCGTCGGCGGACAGGTCGAACTTGCCGTTCGACCACGTGGGTGTCGCGGTGGTGGTGTCGCAAGCGCCGCCTTCGACCGAAGGCTTCTCGGCCAGCGCGCTGCGCGCGATCACGGCGATCCGGACCGCCGCCACCCGCTCCCACTCCTGGGACGTGGCGGGGAGCTTGTTGTCGTAGCTGTCCACGGCGCCGTCGCCATCGCTGTCCTTGCCGTACTCGACCCGCATCTGGACGATGTTGTCAGCGACCACGCGGGTGGCGGGCGAGCCGTAGGTGGAATCGACCAGGAGCTGGTTGTTCTGGACGTAATAGCGGTTCTGGACCGGCGCCTGGCCGAGGTTGTAGACGCGCGCTTCCTTGGTGTAGACCTCGGGCGTTCCGCTGACCTTGTTGAAGCGCACGCTGTGGTTCTTGCCTTCGTCGTCCACGTACGTGCCGGTGCCGTGGTGGATCTCGTCAGTGTTGCCTGACGTGTCCGGAGTCTTCGTGATCTCCAGCAGCGAGCAGTCCTTGCCCCCTTCGGCGACGAGCACCACGTCGGCGGGGCTGTAGCCATAGCGGTTGCTGACGCGGACGATGCTGGTGCCGCTCGCCATGTCCTGCATGAGCTGCGCCGGGTTGGACAGCAGGTTGGCCGAGCCGTAGTTAATGGTCAGCGAGTCCGAATCGGTGGCAGTGGCCGCAGGCGAGATCAACGCCGGCGCCAGGGTGTAGGCCGGAATGTCGGGCGGCGAGTGCTGGACGTCGTAGGCCACCACGTTGCACCCGAGCAGGTCGGCGTTGTTGATGCCGAACCCGGCCAGGCGCAGCTCGCGCGTGATGCTGTACAGGGCCAGCGCGCCGTTCTGCTGGGCGTCGCCGCCGCTGGTCGAGGTGCGGCGGACGCCCTCGGACACCGCGAAGGTCTGGAAGATCACCAGGGTGGCGATGAGCGAGATGACCATCGCCACCAGGATCTCGACCAGGCTCAGGCCCGCCTGCAGGCGACGGGAGAATGTCAAGCGCATGGTGGATGACCTCAGCAGCAGTTGATCGAGGCGGTGAGCACGAACTGGTGCGGCGGCGGCGGATTGGGAGCCGCCGCCTCTTCGGGGCGTTGCCAGAACAGCGTCACCGTCACGTTGTTGTTCGCGTCGACCGCGATGTTGGGCGGATTCTTCTCCGCGTTCGGGAGCAGGCCGTTGACCTGCTGCAGCCAGTTCCCCAGTTCGTTGGGGGCCGCGCCGCTGCCGTCCCAGGCATAGTTCGCGAGGTTCGCCCGGTTCACCCACATCTCGCCCACCACCTGGTTGGCCAGGAAGCTGGCGTCGGTGCGGTACTTGGCTTCCGACACGCTGTTGACGGCGACCGACTGCATCCCCACGATGGCCAGCACGCCCATCGAGAAGATCAAGATCGCGATCAACGCCTCCAGCATCATCGCCCCGCCCTGGAGGCGGGGGCCTGCGCAGCCACGCTGCATCGATACCTGGCTCATGGGCATGCCCTCGGATCGTCATTGGCGACCTGCGGGTCGCACATCTTGGTCGAACCGCCCGACGTGAGCACCACGCGCAGCGGGCGGGCCTCGGTCCCCGTCAGCACGCTGGAGCTGACGTCCACCTGGCTGATCGTCGGGCTGCCGTCCTCGTTCGCCACCACCCAGCCCATGCCGTTGAAGGTCACGGTGGTGGCGCCGTCCGGCTGGATCGCAGTCACGGCGGTGCGCGAGCCCTCGTCGGCGGCGCGCGACTGGAGCGTCTCGTTCGTGGTGCGCAGGACCACCTCCCACGCCGTCCGGTCGCCCAGACGGAACTCCACCAGCTGGTTGCGCTTGACCGCTTCGGCACGGGCGGTCTGCAGCCCGTTGAGGACGCCTTCGGTCCCCGTGCGGATCTGCTGGTTCTGGATCCAGGCGGAGAAGCCCGGGATCGCGAGCGCGGCAAGGATGCCCACGACCACGATCGCGATCGCGAGCTCGATCATGGTGAAACCGGACTGTCGGCGTTGCATGGTCAGCACTCTCCAGTCTTCTTGCGCGCCCAGCAGGTGTTGGGGGACGGCAGGCTCCACCCCGACTTCACCGCTTCCGTGCTGCGCGCGTTGCTCTGGTCGATCGCGAAGCGGAAGCCGTCCGTCGACGAGCCCGACACGCCACTGGCGCGGATGGTGTAGCTCTGCCCATCCCCGGCGATGTCGCAGGCGAAGGCGAAGTGCGCACTGTCCGCGGGCTTGGTCGCCACCGTGCCGGCATCGCACGCGCCGGTGAAGGTCCGGTTGTCCTGGAAGAACTGCTCCATCTTCACGCGTTGCTCCGCGAGCCGGGCGAACGCCTCGGTCAGCTGCGACCGCAGCACATAGTCGTTGTAGGCCGGGACGGCGATCGCAGAGAGGATCCCGATGATGGCGATGGCGATCATCACCTCGATCAACGTGAAGCCGTGTTGTCCTTTCATTGCGTGCACTCCTTTCCCGCGGTTTGCGATATGCATACTAGATAAGCGAATCCGGAACTTGCAAAAGCGCCTGATGACTGGTCTGCGGTGCGGAACGAGTGGCAGGGCAGCACCGACGACCGGTCGTTTTCAGGGAACCAGCGGTCATAACCGTTCGTCATCGCCGCCGACCGCTCCTTCTTGATCCATCGAGCGGGGCAGGACGGGTGCAAGACCGGTGCCAGCGGGGGCGCCGCAAGCTGGTCTAGAACGGCTTTTGCTTCAGTGGTTTGCGTCCTGGCGGGGCGAAGAAGGTGATGGCGCCGGCCGCGGGCGGCGGGTTGTGCCGAGGGCCGTCAGCCCCCGGGCCTGGCGGGCAGGGCATGCGGCCAGATGCGAATTAGACACAGTCCAACCGCGTCGTTTATACTGCGACACATGGAACGGCCCCAGTACACGCGTGACGATCTGGTCGAGATGTTGCGGGCGAGCGGGATCAATCCCACGCACCAGCGCATCGAGATCGCGCACACGCTCTACTCACGCTTCGAGCACCTGTGCGCGGACCAGGTGCTGGCACTGGTCAACGAGCGCCACCCCGAGGTGTCGCGCGCGACCGTCTACAACACGCTGAACCTGTTCGTGCAGAAGGGGATGGTGCGCGAGGTGATCGCCGATCCGAGCCGGGTCTTCTACGATCCCAACACGCGCCCGCACTACCACCTGTACGACGTGCGCACCGGGGAGCTGACCGACATCGACGCTGCGGGCATCCAGCTGAGCGGACTGCCTGCGCTCCCACAGGGTGTGGTAACCGAAGGCGTCGACATCATCCTGCGCGTGCGCTCGCCCGAGCCTGCTTAACCACCGCTGTGCGCAGTGCTCCCTTTCCCCTTGCGGGAGAGGGTCGGGGTGAAGCTAACGGCCCGTGAACTTCGCGGCCCGCTTCTCCAGGAACGCCGCCACGCCCTCCTTGAAGTCCGCGCTGCGGCCCGCTTCGCGCTGCAGCTTCGCTTCCAGCGCGAGTTGCTGCTCGATGCTGTTGTTGGGCGACGCGTAGAGCGCCTGCTTCATGAGCGCGTAGGCCTTGGTGGGGCCGGTCGCGAGCGAGCGCGCGAGCTGCGCGGCTTCCGACGCGAACTGCGCATCGTCGATGCACTTCCAGATCAATCCGCAGGACTCCGCCTGTTCCGCCGTCATGGGCTCGGCCAGCATCGCGAGTCCCATCGCGCGGGCCATGCCCACCATGCGCGGCAGGCAGTAGGTGCCGCCGGCATCGGGAATCAGGGCGATCCGGCCGAAGGCCTGGATGAACTTCGCCGAGCGTGCGGCGACCACGATATCGGCGGCGAGCGCGAAATTGGCCCCCGCGCCCGCAGCGACACCGTTCACCGCGCACACGACCGGCATCGGCAGTGCGTGCAGGCCGAGGATGAGCGGGTTGTAGTTCTCCTCCAGCGTGCTGGCCACGTCGGCGTCGGCACTGCCGGACATGGCCCGCTCGCCGAGGTCCTGGCCGGCGCAGAAGCCGCGGCCGGCCCCGGTGATGAGCAGCGTGCGCACCGATGCGTCCGCCTTCATCCGCTGCAGTGCATCGCGGATCTCCCGGTGCATTTCGCTGGTGAAGGAGTTGAGCTTGTCGGGACGGTTGAGGGTGAGCGTGGCGACGCCCTCGGCGATCTCGAATAGAATCGTTGCGTAAGGCACGAGCGGTTCTCCGGCGTTGTGTGCCGGCATTATAGGTCTCTCCCGCAACCCCTACGAAGACGCTTCCCATGAGCTACGAGAACATCCTGGTGGAAATCCGCGGCAAGGTCGGACTGATCACGCTGAACCGCCCCAAGGCACTCAACGCGCTGTCGCCGGACCTGATGCGCGAGCTGGGCGCCGCGCTGGCGGTGTTCGAGTCCGACGAGAACATCGGCGCGACGGTGCTCACCGGCAACGAGAAGGCGTTCGCCGCGGGCGCCGACATCAAGGCGATGAAGGACTGGGGCTACATGGACGTCTACAAGTCCGACTACATCACCGCCGAGTGGGAGAGCGTCGCGCGCTGCCGCAAGCCGGTGATCGCCGCGGTGGCCGGCTACGCCCTGGGCGGGGGCTGCGAGCTGGCGATGATGTGCGATTTCATCCTCGCCGGTGACAACGCGAAGTTCGGCCAGCCCGAGATCAACCTGGGCGTCATCCCCGGCGCGGGTGGCACGCAGCGCCTGCCGCGCTTCGTCGGCAAGTCCAAGGCGATGGAGATGGTGCTGCTCGGGCAGGCGCGCATGATGGATGCGCAGGAGGCCGAGCGCTGCGGCCTGGTGAGCCGCATTGTCCCGACCGCCGAACTGGTCGAGGAGGCGGTGCGCACGGCGCAGAAGATCGCCGAGCTGAGCCTGCCGATCGTCATGATGGCGAAGGAGGCAGTCAATCGTGCCTTCGAGAGCACGCTGAGCGAAGGCGTCCGGTTCGAACGCCGGCTGTTCCATTCGACCTTCGCGGCGGAAGATCAGAAGGAAGGCATGGCAGCCTTCACGGAGAAGCGCAAGCCGGTGTTCAAGAATCGCTGAACTCCGGACCGGGGGCATGGCCCCCTTCTCGGGAAAGCACACGCTGGTGCCCTCGAATCGCGGGGGGTGTGTGCCCCGGCTGCCCTGCGCCGGCGGCACGGTGCGCCCTGTCCCCTCGCAAGAGAGGGACGGAGCGAGGGGCGCCCCCAGAGGCCGCTTGCGCTATAATCCGCCCCCTCGCTGGTGTAGCTCAGTTGGTCGAGCACCTGATTCGTAATCAGTAGGTCGGTGGTTCGAGTCCACTCACCAGCACCAACCTCGAAGGACGCGCCGGTCTCCGCCGCGTCCTTTGTGTTTTCGCGTCAATCGCGCGTCAGACGTCGTCCGAGGCACGCGGCACCAGCCCGCAGGCCTCGCCGTGCCCCATGACGAAGTCGTTCCCGGCACGATCCTGCCCGCGCACCAGCCAGATCGGCCGCCGGCTCAGGCTGAAGCTCACGCCGGCCTGTGATTGCGCGCGGTCGATACTCCGATCGAAGAGCGACGTGGCCGGCATGTAACGGATCACGAATCCTGCCCGCCGACGCCCGGAGCGGTTGGCCCGGGACCCATGCACCAGGTAGACATCGTGCAGCGAGAACTCGCCGGCATGCAGGCAGTCGTCGCGTGCGCGGCCTTCGTCGAGCTCGTCAGGCTCCAGCTCCTGGTTCAGGACGATGCCGGCGCGGCCGCTGGTGCGATGTCGATAGACCGTGCGGCTGGCGTGCGAGCCCGGGATGTAGCGCATGCAGCCGTTCTCCGCATCGACGTCGTCGAGTGCGATCCAGACCGAGCAGGTCGCGAGCGGCCGGATCGGCCAATACTGGCCATCCTGGTGCCATGGCACCTCGCGGCCCGTGTGCGCCGGCTTGCAGAACACCTGCGAACCCCACAGGATAATGTCGGGGCCCAGCACCTGCTCGACCAGTGCGAGAATGCGCGGCTCGCTGCAGTACGCGAACCACTCCCTCGCAGCAGCGGCATCGTGCCTGCTGCCAAACGGGATGTGCGGGCAGATCAGGCTCTCGGGCGGAATTCCCTCGGCGCTGCCCAGCAGGCGCTCCAGCGACGCACGCATGCGCTCGAGCAGTTGGTCCGGCAGACGCATCGGTGCGACCACCAGGCCGTCACGCCGGTACGCGTCGAGCTCCGCAGGACCCAGCGCTTCGGGTTGCGTCATCACATTCCCACCTTGCGTCGCATCCTGTCCCTCCGTTCCCCGGGGCATGCCGTGCCTGTCCGCGCTGCGCATCGGGTCGGCGCAGCGACTGTCGGCATGGCTTGCATCGCGGCCCCGGGAATTGTACTGATTACCGGCGCGTGTGCAGTTTCTGCTCTCGGGATTTTGGCGATTCTTCTGCGCGCTTCGCTGTGATAGCGTGAGGTTCATCCTGCCGCGTCGCTGTCGCTGCGGGAAGGCAGGTGCCGCCGCATCGGCCTGCCGCCTTCCTCACACGGGACGCGTGGAAGCGGCACTCTGACAACCACGAATCGCCTCCCTGTCCGGCGCCGTGACCCGGCGCCATCCCCGTTGGCCGAGATTGGCTCGCCTGTGCGACGCAGGCGCGTGGAGGTGCGATGTCCGAACCGCGCAGATTCAACCCGCTGTGGCGTGCTGCCGCAGCGTTTGCCGTGCTTCCTGCGTCGACGGCAACGGCGCAAGGGGGGGCGCTGCTGCTGCCTCACGGTGTCTGCTACACGTGGAATCCCGGCCTCCTGTGGCTGCACCTGGGTTCCGATACGTTGATCGGGCTTGCCTACTTCTCCATCCCCATCGCGCTGCTGTACTTCATGCGCAAGCGCACTGACTTGCCGTTCAGCTGGATCTTCCTGCTGTTCGGGCTGTTCATCGTCGCGTGCGGCGCCACGCACTGGATGGAGGTCTGGACGGTATGGCATCCGGACTACTGGGCATCGGGCGCGATCAAGGCGATCACCGCCGCGGCCTCGGTGCCGACCGCAATCGCGCTCGCCTATCTGGTCCCGCATGCGCTGGCGCTCCCGAGCGTGGCCCAGCTCAGGGCCACCAAGAACGCGCTCGAGCGCGAGGTCGCCGAGCGTACCCGCGCGGAGGAGGCTCTGCGCCTGGCGCACGCGAGCCTGGAGCAGCGTGTTGCCGAGCGCACCGCGGAGCTGCAGCAGGCCAACCGGGAACTGCAGCGGCAGCGCGAATGGCTCCAGGTCACGCTGTCCAGCATCGCGGATGGGGTCATCGCCACCGGCACCGCAGGCGAGGTGCTGTTCATGAATCGCGTGGCGCTGGCGGTGACCGGCTGGACCGAGCAGGAAGCGGCGGGGCAGCCGCTGGAGCGCGTGTTCACGCTGCAGGCCCGCGGCGGCGGCCCCGAGCGCACCAATCCCGCGCTGCGGGCGATGGCCCGCGGCGAGGTGGTCAGCCTGCAGGAGTACAGCAAGCTGTGCGCGCGCGACGGCCGCATCGTCCCCATCGACGACAGCGCGGCGCCGATCCGCGATGCCGAGGGCCGCGTGATCGGCGCGGTGCTGATCTTCCGCGACGTCACGGAGCGCAGCCAGCTGCATGGACAGCGCGAACAGCTGACGCGCGACCTGCAGGCGGCCAACGCGCTGCTCGACACGGTCTTCAACCAGGCTCCCGTCGGGCTCGGGCTGTGGGATCGCGACCTGCGCTTCGTCCGCCTGAACGATGCGCTGGCGGGGATCAACGGGCTGCCCAAGGCGGTCCATCTCGGGAGGACGGTCGCGGAGGTGCTGCCCGACCTGGATGCGCGGGTGATGCAGGCCATGCGCCACGTCGTCGAGACCGGACAGTCGATCATCGACCAGGAGGCGCATGGGATGACGCCGGCCGTGCCCGGCCGCCTGCGTTACTGGAACGTGAGCTATTTCCCGGTGCGCATCGACAACGAGGTGGTCGGTGTAGGTGCGGTGTGCGAGGAGGTCACGGCGAGCAGGGAGGCCGAAGCCGAGCGCAGCAAGCTGCTCGAGGCCGAACGCGAGGCGCGGGCCGAGGCCGAGGCGGCCAATCGCCTGAAGGACCAGTTCCTCGCGACCGTTTCGCACGAGCTGCGCACCCCGCTCAACTCGATGACCGGCTGGCTGCACCTGCTCGCGTCGGGGCGGCTGGACGCGACTGCAGCACGCGATGCGGTCCTGCGCATCAAGCGCAACGCCGAGACACAGGCGCGCCTCATCGACGACCTGCTCGACGTCTCGCGCATCATCACGGGCAAGCTGCGCCTCGAGGTGCGTCGCGTCGATCCGGTCGGCGTGGTCGAGGCGGCACTCGATACGGTGCGCCCCGCCGCCGATGCCAAGCGCATCCGGATCGACACCCGGGTCGAGTGTCCGGGGGTGCGCATCGTGGGCGACCCGGACCGGCTGCAGCAGGTGGCGTGGAATCTCTTGTCCAACGCGGTGAAGTTCACTGCGACGGGAGGGCGGGTGGAAGTGCGCCTCACGCAGGTGGCCGACCAGCTGCAGCTGACCGTCTCCGACGACGGAGCAGGCATCGAGCCGCAGCTGCTGCCGCACGTGTTCGAACGCTTCCGGCAGGGCCATGCGCCGGGGCGGCAGCAGCAGGGCCTCGGGCTGGGCCTGTCGATCGTACGCCATCTGGTGGAACTGCACGGCGGTACCGTGGAGGCGCACAGCCCCGGCGTGGGGCAGGGCGCGGCGTTCACCGTTCGCCTGCCGGTGCCGGCCTTGGTCCGGGATCCCGACCCGGACGCGCGGCGGCAGGCCTGGTCCGCGCCTGGCATGAGGCTGGACGGGGTGCGCGTGCTGGTGGTGGACGATGAGCCCGATGCGCGCGAGATGCTGGAGCAGACGCTGGCGTTCCTGGGGGCGCAGGTGAGGACCTGCGGATCGGTGCCCGCCGCGCTCGACGCGGTCCCCGACCTCGCGCCGGACGTGATCGTGTCCGACATCGGCATGCCCGGGCAGGACGGCTACGCGCTGGTCCGCCAGATGCGCGCGCTCGAGACCGGCGCGCCGCGCCAGACACCGGTGATCGCGCTCACGGCCCTGGCCCGCCCGGAGGATCGCATCCGCATCCTGTCCGCGGGCTTCCAGATGTACGTGGCCAAGCCCGTGCAGCCCGACGAGTTGTCGGTGGTGATCGCGAGCGTGCTCGGCCGGCTGGGCACGGGCGTCGAGCCCGGAAGCGGAGCCTGATCGGTGCAGTCGGCGCACAGAGTTGTGGGATCAGCCGACCCACGTGAACTACGTCATCCGTCGATCGACCGATCGCGCCCTTCTGGCACCTGCCGAGCCGGTCCGGGGGACGCGGCACACGCCTTGCGGAACCTGCTGCAACTCCGCATGCGCGGAGCCTGCATAACCCAGGAGGGCACCATGACCACCTCACGCATCAGCCTTGCGCTGTTCATTGCGTTCGCGATCGGCACTGCGGCGCCGCTCCTCTCGCAGGCGGCCAACGACGACCCGAATGCCGAACCGTCGGCTGGCGACCGCATCCCGGCCGCAGCCGACACGCCGCAGCATTCCGGCGACTCCTCGCGCGACCAGCCCGGTGCGGTGGGCCAGGGAACCGTCGCGCCGTCGGGCGAGGCGACCGGGCAGCGAGACCCCTCCGCCGGCGACCAGGAGGACGCCACCGTGCACCGTCGGGGATCGGACGCAGACGCCAGCCACAGCGGCAGCGCGAACCCACGCACTCCAGGCGGCGGAAGCCGCTGACCAGCGGCTAGGCCAGACGATCGAGGGTGGCCGGCCAGGCAGCCCTTCGCCGCGCCCCGCGGCGGCGCACGCGCCGTTACACTTGCGCTCCCAACAGGCCAAAAACCGGGAGGAGAGGCGAGTGAAGATCGTCGACGTCAAGGTGCACCTGCTGCAGAGCCCGCTCGCGCAGCCGTTCGCGTTCTCGCAGGGCTGGGTGCGCCGGCGCTCGGCCACGCTGGTCGAGGTGATCACCGACGAGGGTGTGACCGGCTGGGGCGAGGCGTTCGCGCAGGGCCTGGAGCCGCCGCAGATCGCGGCCGCGGTGATCGACTCCGCGCTCAAGCCGCTGGTGCTGGACGCCAGTCCGCTCGACACCGAGGTGCTGTGGCACCGCATGTACCACGCGACGCGTGACTACGGGCGCAAGGGCTCGGTGATCGCCGGCATGAGCGCGATCGACATCGCCCTGTGGGACATCGCCGGCAAGGTCCACGGCCGGCCGGTCTGGCAGCTGCTCGGCGGGGCCTTCCGCCCCAAGGTGCAGGTCTACGCCACGGGGTTCTACCGCATCAGCGGGCAGGGTGAGGCCAAACGCCTGGGCGAAGAGGCGATCCAGCACTACGAGGCCGGCTTCCGCGCGATGAAGGTGAAGCTCGGCTACGGAGTCAAGGACGACATCGCGGTCATGGGGCAGGTTCGGGCAGCGCTGGGTTCGCGCGAGGTCACGCTGATGGTCGACACCAACCACGCCTATGGCGTCGCCGATGCGATCCGCCTCGGCCGCGCGCTGGAGCAATACGACCTGCGCTGGTACGAGGAGCCGGTGGTGCCCGAGGACCTGGCCGGCTACCGCGAGGTGCGCCAGGCGCTCTCGATGCCCATCGCTGGCGGCGAGAACGAGCACACGCTGTTCGGCTTCCGCGAGCTCCTCGGGCAGCGCTGCATCGACGTGGCCCAGCCGGACATCGGCTCGGCCGGCGGCTTCACCGCATGCCGGCACATCGTCGCGCTCGCGCACGCGCATGGCGTCCAGGTCAATCCGCACGTGTGGGGCTCGGCGATCGCACAGGCGGCCTCGCTGCATCTGATCGCCTCGGTGCCGGTGGCGCACCACAGCGTGTTCGCCCAGGAGCCGATCTTCGAGTACGACCGCTCCTCGCATCCGTTCCGCCAGCACCTGATCACCGAGCCGCTGCAGCAGCACGACGGCTGGCTCGAGGTGCCGTCGCGCCCGGGGCTGGGCGTGGAAGTGGATCGCACCCTGCTGGAACGGTATCGGTTGTAGCCGGCGCTATAATCCCGTGAACGTCTCCCGGATATCCGCATCCGGGGTGTGCGCTCCCCACGGAGGTCCGGATGTCGGATAACCCCTGCCCGCGTCGCCGGGCGCTGCTCCTGCTCGCCATCGCCGGTCCGCTCGCGGGTGCCGCAGCCGCCGCCGATCCGCCCAAGGTGCAGATGAGGAAGTACACCAAGGAGCGGGTGGGATACCGGGACGAGCCCTACCAGGGCCGCACCTGTGCCAAGTGCGTGCTGTATGCCGGCGACGGCGAGTGCGCCATCGTCGAGGGCAAGGTCAGCCCGGAGGGCTGGTGCCTGCAGTGGACCCCCGCCACCATGGGCCAGGCCGGCCCGGGAATCGCCTGACGGCCGGAACTTAGCCAAGCGGTTGCCGCGCTCCCCGTCGCGCGACCGCGACGAGGAGGAGAGCATGAGTCGTGCGTTCGTGAAGGGCGACGACAGCGACCTGTCCGGCGAGGAGTTGCCGGAGCGCCCGATCAGCCCGCTGCCGAACTACGTGACCGCCGAAGGCCTCGCCCAGCTGCGCCACCGCTACGACGAGCTGCAGAGCCAGCACGCGACGCTGAAGGCGGCGGGCCAGGACTTCGACAAGCCGCGCCTCACCGCCATCGATCGGGACCTGCGCTACTTCTCGCAGCGGCTGGAGAGCGCGATCCTGGTCGATCCGGGCGGCGAGCCGCAGGACGAAGTCCACTTCGGCGCCACCGTGCGCGCCGAGGATGACAGCGGCCATACCCACTGCTTCAAGATCGTCGGCGAGGACGAGGCCGACGTGGCCACGGGCAAGGTGAGCTGGCAGTCCCCGCTCGCCAGGGCGCTGATGGGCGCACGCGTGGGCGACAGCGTGAAGTGGCACCGGCCGGCAGGTGAGGTCGACCTCGAGATCATCGACATCAACTACTGAGCTGCAACGAAAGGGAAAGCATGCACGACCTGATCATCGGCAACGCGAAGGTGTTCGACGGGCTGGGCAACCCGGGCGTGGACGCGGACGTTGCCGTCACCGGCGGGAAGATCGCGGCGGTGGGCCGCGACCTCGGCGCAGCGCGCGAGCGCATCGACGCGCAGGGCCTGGCCCTGATGCCCGGCATCATCGACAACCACACCCACTACGACGCGCAGGTCACCTGGGACCCCATGCTCAACCCGTCGCCGCGCATGGGTGTGACCACGGCGATCCTGGGCAACTGCGGCTTCACCATCGCGCCCTGCCGTCCCGCCGACCGCGACCTGGTGATGCGCAACCTGACGCACGTGGAGGGGATGTCGCTGGCCGCGCTGCGCGAGGGCATCCGCTGGGACTTCGAGAGCTTCCCAGAGTACCTCGACATGCTCGAGCGGCGCGGGGTCGGTCCCAACGTCGCCTGTTTCGTCGGCCACTCCTCGGTACGCACCTACGTGCTCGGCGAGGATGCGCCGAAGCGCGCCGCCACCCAGGCGGAGGTGGAGAAGATGCGCGCGCTCGTGCTGGAGGGCATGCGCGCTGGCGCCTGCGGGTTCAGCACCACGTCGTCGGGCCAGCACAACGGCGAAAACGGCATCCCGATGCCTTCGCGGCTGGCCGACCAGGCCGAGCTGCAGGCCCTTTGCGGCAGCCTGCGCGAGGTCGGCCGCGGCGTGCTGATGATCACCAAGGGGCTGGGCACGCCGGTGCCGATGCTCGAGGAGCTGTCCGCGCGCGCCGGCCGGCCGTTCATCGTGGCCGCGCTGCTCCACAGCAACATGGCGCCGGAGGCGACCTTCGAGGACCTCGAGCAGATCGGTGCGGCCACTCGCCGCGGCAACCGCATGTACGGTGCAGTCGCCTGCACGCCGCTGGTGTTCGAGTTCACGATGCACGAGCCCTACGTCTTCGAGGGGTTGGCCTCGTGGAAGCGGGCGATGACCGCGCATGGCGAGGAGGCGAAGCGGCTGTACGCCGACGCGGGCTTCCGCGACGGGGTGAAGCGCGAACTGGCCGAGCGCGGCCGGCGCCTGTTCAACGGCGAGTGGGAGAAGATCTTCGTCACCCAGGCGGCGCGGCCGGAGAATGCCGGTCTCGAAGGCAAGTCCGTGGCAGCGCTCGGCGCGCAGCGCGGCGTGCACCCGCTGGATGCGATGCTCGACATCGCGGTGTCGGAGGGCCTCGACACCACCTTCATCGCCACCCTGCTCAACTCCGACGAGGATGCGGTGGGGCGCATGATCCAGGACGAGAACAGCCTGCTGTCGCTGTCCGATGCTGGCGCGCATCTCACCTTCCTGTGCGATGCGGCCTTCGGCCTGCACTTCCTCGGGCACTGGGTGCGCAGCCGCAGGCTGATGCCGCTCGAGCAGGCGGTCCGGCGGCTGACCAGCCACCCCGCCGAGGTGTTCGGGATCCGCGATCGAGGCCGCATCGCGCCGGGCGCGTGGGCGGACCTGATGCTGTTCGATCCCGCGACCGTCGGCCGCGGACCGGCGCGGCGGGTGCGCGACCTGCCGGCCGGCGCCTCGCGCCTGGACACCGATCCGGTCGGTCTGCATGGCGTGTGGGTCAATGGCGAGCGCGTCGCCGACGCGAAGGGTTTCGTGCCCGGCCTGAAGCCCAGGGGCAAGCTGCTGCGCGAGTTCGCGCCGTGAGCGGTCCGCTCGCCGGGCTGCGCGTCATCGAGATGGGCACCCTGATCGCGGGACCCTACTGCGCGCGGCTGCTCGCGGAGTTCGGTGCCGAGGTGATCAAGATCGAGGCGCCGGACGGCGGCGATCCGCTGCGCACGTGGCGCAAGCTGCACGAGGGCACCTCGCTGTGGTGGTCGGTGCAGGCGCGCAACAAGAAGTCGGTCACCGTGAACCTGCGCCTGGAGGCGGGGCAGGAGATCGTGCGCAGGCTGGCGCGCGATGCCGACATCATCGTCGAGAACTTCCGCCCGGGCGCGCTGGAGAAGTGGGGGCTCGGTTACGACCGCCTCAGCGCGGAGAATCCCGGCCTGATCATGGTGCGCCTGTCGGGCTATGGTCAGACCGGGCCCTACCGCGACCAGCCCGGCTTCGGCGCCATCGGCGAAGCGATGGGCGGACTGCGCTTCGTCACCGGCTACCCCGACCGCCCGCCGGTGCGCGCAGGCATCAGCCTGGGCGACACGGTTGCTGCGATGTACGGGGTCATCGGCGCGCTGATGGCCGTACACGCGCGGCACGCGAACGGCGGCTGCGGGCAGGTGGTGGACGTGGCACTGTACGAGGCCGTGTTCAGCCTGATGGAGAGCTTGCTGCCCGAATACGACGTCACCGGCTTCGTGCGCACGCGCACCGGCGCCTCGCTGCCCGGCATCGTGCCCTCGAACACGTATACCACGAAGGACGGCAAGTACCTGGTCATCGGCGCCAACGGCGACAGCATCTTCAAGCGCTTCATGCTGGCCATCGGCCGCGACGACCTCGCCAACGATCCCTCGCTGGCGAGCAACGACGGGAGGGTGAAGCGCACCGGGGAGCTCGACCGGATCATCGGCGACTGGACCGCGAGCGTGACGCTGGACCAGGCGCTGGCAGTGCTGGGGCGCGCCGAAGTGCCGTCGGGGAAGATCTACGACATCGCCGACATCGTGCGCGACGTGCACTACCAGGCGCGCGACATGCTCGAGCAGCATCACCTGCCCGACGGCACGCCGATGAAGCTGCCCGGCATCGTGCCGAAGCTGAGCGACACCCCGGGCGGCACGCGGTGGCTGGGCCCGAAGCTCGGCGAGCACACCGACGAGGTGCTGAAGGAGGCGGGATACGGCGCCGAGGACCTCGCCCGCCTGCGCGGTGCCGGAGTGATCTGAGCCTGATCCGGCGAGAGACCGAAGCGCTCACCGCCAAGGACGCGAAGGGCATCGAGGACGCGGAGGAAGAGCAGTCAAGGGCGAGCAATGCCGGGCGCCGTTGCTTTGGGGGCCTTGCTTGGCGTACTTGGCGGTGAGAGGTGGGGTTGCGCTTCATGCAGGTGAAGCCCCATCCTCTCGTTCCTGGATGCGGCGCTAAAGCAGCAGCCGTCCGCGCCGTTTACATTCCGGTCTGCCGACTTTCACCGCGCACGGCAATGCATGCCGTGCGTTCCCGCCCGCCCGCGCACCGAGACATCGATGGCCACCGCCCCCAACGAACGCCGTGCACTGGAAGCCGACGTGCACCCCCGCGAGGTGTGGGGGTGGGCGATGTACGACTTCGCCAACTCCGGCTACACCACGGTGGTCATCACCGCCGTCTTCAACGCGTACTTCGTGTCCGTGGTCGCCGGCAACGCGCACTGGGCCACGTTCGCGTGGACTGCCGCGCTGTCGCTGAGCTACCTGCTGATCATGCTCACCGGCCCGCTGGTCGGCGCGTATGCCGATGCGCACGCGGCGAAGAAGAAGCTGCTCGTGATCACGACCACGGGTTGCGTGATCGGTACCGCGCTGCTCGCGCTTGCCACGCCGGGCCAGCTCGCGCTCGCCTGCCTGCTGATCGTGTTCTCGAACTTCTTCTACGGCACCGGCGAGAACGTCGTGGCCGCGTTCCTGCCCGAGCTCGCCACCGGCAAGGCGCTCGGGCGGGTGTCCTCGTGGGGATGGTCGCTCGGCTACCTCGGCGGCCTGGTGAGCCTGGGCCTGTGCCTGGTCTACGTCACCTGGGCGCAGGGGCAGGGCCAGGGCGCCACCCAGTTCGTCCCGGTGACGATGCTCATCACCGCGGCGATGTTTGCGCTGGCCAGCCTGCCGACGTTCCTGTTCCTGCGCGAACGCGCGCGGCCGCAGAAGACGGTGGCCGGGCTCTACAGCCAGGCTTTCCGGCGCGTGGGCGAGACCCTGCGGCAGGCCAGCCGCTACCGCGACCTGGCGCGCTTCCTCGTGTGCATCGTGCTGTACCAGTCCGGAGTGTCGGCGGTCGTGGCGCTGGCCGCGATCTACGCGGAACAGGCGATGAAGTTCACCACCCAGCAGACCCTGATGCTGATCCTGGTGGTCAACGTGACCGCGAGCATCGGTGCGCTGGCGTTCGGCTACCTGCAGGATCGCATCGGGCACATCCGTGCCATCGCGCTCACGCTCGCCGGGTGGTGCGCGATGGTGCTCATCGCGTGGTCCAGCACCACTGCGGCGAGCTTCTGGCTCGCGGCCAATATCGCCGGCGTCTGCATGGGCGCGAGCCAGTCGGCGGGTCGCGCGCTGGTGGGCCTGCTCAGTCCGGCCTCGCGGCGCGCGGAGTTCTTCGGCCTGTGGGGCTTCGCGGTCAAGCTCGCCTCCATCCTCGGGCCGCTGACCTACGGCGTGGTCACGTGGGTCACGGGCAGCAATCACCGCCTGGCCATGCTGCTCACCGGCACGTTCTTCGTCCTCGGCCTGCTGGTGCTCATGGGGATCGACGTGCGCCGGGGGCGCCGTGCCGCGCTGCGGGAGGAACGGAAATTGCAAAAGCCTTTCGGAGGTGTCAACGATCCCTCGAACGTCTCGAATTAGACGTCATATCAACAGTTAAGCGTCATGTGGCCGAGGTTTCACCGGCTGCTGGCGGGTGCCCAGAACAGAGGAAAGCGATGCTTGGACTACTCAAGAAGAGCCGCTCCGACCATCCGATGGCCGACGAGAAGGGCGCCAGGGAGTTCCTGGCCGAGCTGCCCGTCCAGGATCCCTACAAGACGCTCGAGGAACTGTGCTACTGGCTGGGCGCGACGCGCGAGGCGGAGGGCATCAAGCCGCTGCGGGCGTTCGAGATCATCGAGCAGCTCGATGCCGCCGGCAAGAACCACATCCGCAGGCTTTCGCAGGAGTACCTGGCCGGCGGCGTACGCCTGCAGAAGTTCCAGGAGCAGCGCATCTGGAACACGGTGGTGGAGTTCTGGCGCCAGCTGGCCGCCGCCTACGAGTTCTGCCTCGCGCAGACACAGCCGGGCGTATCCGGCTCGGGTGCACTGAAGCCTCAGTCCCCGGTCATCGTCGGCCGGGCCCTGCGTGCGCTCGGCCTGGAGGTGAAATGGGCGTTCATGCGCTACGGGCCGGTCGATCCCACCGTGTGGGGCCGCTTCGGTGCGCTGTATGCACAAGCCGAGGCGGGCGGCTATGCCGCCAAGGTCGGCCCCGTGTATCCGGGGCCGCACGGGGAGTCGAGCTGCCAGCGCGAGTACCTGCGCTCGCTGATGCTGGCGATCTCCGCCACCGACAGCCTGCTGCCGCGCAAGCTCGAGATCGCGGAGCGGATGATCGCGCACTACGCCGACACCTTCGTGCTCAAGCGCGAGGCCGCTGCCGGCTGCCACTACTTCGTCGACCTGCAGGCGGCAAAGCCGCCGGCACGCATGATGGCCCAGGTCTCGCCTGTGGCGTCGGTGCGTTTCTTCGGTCCCGGCGAGGCATCCACGCGGGTCGAGCGCCTGGCCGACACGATCACCGCGAGCGGTGCGATTCCCTCCGACCTGGTGCTCGGCGGGACCTACGATTCCAGCGTGGTGAGCGAGGTGGCGCGCCACCTCGGCCGCTACTGGTCGGCCAAGCCGCCGGCCCGCCGCGAGGAGCGCCGCCGCATCGTGGCGCGCATCCACGTGGTGCACGACTTCGATGACGTGCTGGGCATCATCTCGGGCGAGTCGCGCGAGCTGGACTTCCAGCAGAACATCGAGACGTGGACGGTGGAGAACGAGAGCGCGAACGGATTCGGCGCGACCATCCTGCAGTCGAGCAGCGACTGGCTGCGGGTGGGTACGCTGCTGGGGATCAAGCTGGAGGACGGTAATGCCTGGGGCGTCGGGATCGTGCGGCGCCTGACCAACCAGGAAGGACAGCAGCGCTACGTCGGGATCCAGACGCTGGCGCGCGGCGGGGCACGGGTGAAGCTGTTCCCGATGAACGCGCCCAACGCGGCCAGCGGCGACGACGCGGTGCTCCTGCCGAGCAGCTCGGCGGACAGCAGCGGCACGGGCGAGCTCAGCCTGCTCATGCGCATGGGCACCTTCTCGCCCAAGCAGAGCTTCCAGATGCGCGCCTACGAGCGCGAGTACCTGCTGGTGCCCAAGGCCCTCATCGAGGGCGGGCAGGACTTCGACATGGCCAAGTTCCGGGTGCTGCAGCGCGCGGCCTGAGGCCGCGACACCCGCAGGCGCGTCAGGCCAGCACGCGGCGCAGGAATGCGCCGATGTGCGCCAGTTCCTCCATCACCACCGAGTGCGGCATGTCGTACTCGTGCCATTCCACCGGATAACCCAGCGTCAGCAGGCGGCTGCAGGAGGCCATCGCCAGCTTCAGTGGCACGATCGGGTCGCCCACCCCGTGGGCCATGAAGATCGGCACGTCGCGATTGGCATCGCCCAGCTCCGGCTCGAGCCGGTCCGGCAGGGGCAGGTAGGTGGACAATGCGAGGATGCCGGCCAGCCGTTGCGGATGGCGCAGCCCCGTCTGCAGCGCGATCGCGCCGCCCTGGGAGAACCCGGCGAGGACGATGCGCGCGGCCGGCACGCCGCGCTCGATCTCGCGCGCGATCAGCCGTTCCACGGCCTGCTGCGATTCGCGCACGCCCTTCTCGTCTTCCTTGAGGGTCAGGTCCTGATAGCTGATGTCGTACCAGGCGCGCATGACATAGCCGCCGTTGATCGTGACCGGCTGCAGGGGCGCGTGCGGGAAGACGAAGCGGATGCCATCGGGCAACTCGAGCTGCTCGACCACCGGGACGAAGTCGTTGCCGTCCGCGCCCAGGCCATGCAGCCAGATGACACTGCTGCTCGCCTTGGGCGAGGTGTCGATCTCGATGGCGGGCAGGATCTCGGGTGCGGGTACGGTCACGGTCGTCGGATCGGTCGGGAGCGGTTGCGGCAGGCAGGGGATCGAGGCGCTGGGGCAAGCAAGCTGCACGCCATCGGGTTCAGGCCGGTCTTGGGCGCTGGGCGGACTTCGGCCGGAACGCCTTGCTCACCGTGGCGTCGGTCTCGATGTAGGGTCCGCCGATGAGGTCGATGCAGTAGGGCACGGCGGCGAAGATGCCCTGCACGATCGGGTTGCCCTGGGCGTCCTTCACGCCCTCCAGCGTCTCGCGGATCGATTTGGGCTGCCCCGGCAGGTTGATCACCAGCGCTCCCTTGCGGATCACGGCGACCTGCCGCGACAGGATCGCGGTGGGCACGTAGTGCAGGCTGATCTGGCGCATCTGCTCGCCGAAGCCCGGCATGACCTTGTCCGCCACCGCCAGCGTGGCCTCCGGCGTGACGTCGCGCGGTGCGGGACCGGTGCCGCCGGTGGTCAGGACCAGATGGCAGCGCTCCTGGTCGACCAGCTCGCGCAGCGCGGCCTCGATCACCGGCTGATCGTCGGGGATGAGGCGCGTGACGACGCTCCAGGGCGAGGTCAGGGCGCGGCGGAACCAGTCCTCCAGCGCCGGAATGCCCTCGTCGCGATAGACGCCGGAGGAAGCGCGGTCGCTGATGGATACCAGCCCGATGCGCAGGGTTTGCTCGGTGTCAGCCATCCTGGCCTTCTGCAGTGGGTTCGGGAACGATGTCCTTGAGGGCCTGGAACAGCGCCCGGAAGCTCGCCGGCGGCCGGCCCTCGGCCTGCTCGCGGCGTGCGTTGCGTACCAGCGCGCGCAGGCGCGGCACGTCCGCCTGCGGATACTCGGCCAGCAGCGCCTCCAACGCGGCGTCGTCCTCGAGCAGGCGCTCGCGCCAGCGCTCCAGCTGGTGCAGGTGCGCGGTGGCCTCGCGCGACTGGCCGTTCCAGGCATCCAGCCGGGCCGCGATGGCGCTGCTGTCGATGTCGCGCATCAGGCGCCCGATGTACTGCAGCTGCCGCCGCAGGGCGCCGAACCTGCTGATCCGGCGCGCCTCGGCCACGGCGTCGTGCAGGCGCTCGGGCAGGTCCAGCTCGGCCAGGCGGGAGGCCGGCAGCGCCACCAGCGCCTCGCCGAGGTCCTGCAGCGCGTGCATGTCGCGCTTGCGCTGCGTCTTGCTGACGTACTCGCCGTCGGACTGCTGCTCGTCTTGCTCGCTCATGAGGTCGCCGCTTCCCGCGAGCACCAGGGGCCGCGCGTGGTCAGCTGGTATCATAACCAATGACTGCCGCCTCCGGCGGCCGCGATCGCCTCCGCAGCAACCCACCCGACGCCGTGTCCTCGAACGCCTTCACCCACCGTCACGAAGAACTGCGGCAGATCGCCGCCCAGGTCCTCGACCACGCCCGCAGCGTCGGGGCCACCGCCGCTGAGACCGAAGTCAGCGAGGGCTTCGGGCAGACCGTGAGCGTGCGCCGGGGCGAGGTCGAGAACATCGAGTACAACCGCGACAAGGGTGTCGGGGTGACGGTCTACATCGGCAAGCAGCGCGGGCACGCCAGCACCTCGGACTTCTCGCCACGCGCACTGCGCGAGACGGTCGAGGCGGCGCACGCCATCGCCCGCTTCACCGCGACCGACGAGGCCGCGGGCCTGGCCGACCCGGACCTGCTCGCGGGCGGGGACCTGCCCGACCTGGACCTCTACCATCCCTGGGATATCAGCGTGGAGCAGGCGATCGACGCGGGGCGCCGCTGCGAGGCTGCCGCGATGGGGGTGGACCGGCGCATCACCAACTCGGAAGGCGCGAGCGTCTCGACCCAGCAGTCGCAGTTCGTCTACGCCAACAGCAACGGCTTCCTCGGCGGCTATCCGGGCTCGCGCCACAGCCTGTCGTGCTCGGTCATCGCCGGCGAGGGCGAGGACATGCAGCGCGACGACTGGTACACCATCGCCCGCGCCGCCGATGAGCTGGAGGATGCCGAGGCGGTGGGACGCAGGGCCGGCGAGCGCGTCGTGCGCCGACTGGGCGCCCGCAAGACCGGCACCATGGAGGCGCCGGTCCTGTTCGAGGCGCCGATCGCCGCCAGCCTGCTGGGCCACTTCGTCGGCGCGGCGAGCGGCGGCAGTCTGTACCGCAAGGCTTCGTTCCTGGTCGACGCGCTCGGCCAGCAGATCTTCTCGCCCATCGTGCGCATCCGCGATGTGCCCGATCTCCCGCGCGCGCTGGGCAGTGCGCCGTTCGACGACGAGGGCGTGCGCACCACGCGCCGCGACGTGGTCGCCGACGGGGTGCTCAACGGCTACTTCCTCGGCAGCTATTCCGCCCGCAAGCTGGGGATGCG
The DNA here is from genome assembly GCA_964523885.1 of uncultured Burkholderiales bacterium. Taxonomy (GTDB): domain Bacteria; phylum Pseudomonadota; class Gammaproteobacteria; order Burkholderiales; family SHXO01; genus SHXO01. The sequence goes on from CAZFYX010000025.1 coordinate 50,361, forward strand.
CTCGACCGGCAACGCCGGCGGCAGCCACAACCTGGTCCTGGAGAGCACCGGCGAGGACTTCGAGACCCTGCTGCGCAAGCTCGGCCGCGGGCTGCTGGTCACCGAACTGCTCGGCATGGGCATCAACCAGGTCACCGGCGACTATTCGCGCGGGGCCGCCGGCTTCTGGGTGGAGAACGGCGAGATCGCCTACCCGGTGCAGGAGATCACCGTGGCCTCCAATCTGAAGGACATGTTCAAGGGCATCCGCGCCATCGGGAGCGACGTGGTGGTGCGCGGATCGCGCCAGTGCGGGTCGGTCCTGCTGGACCGGATGACCATTGCCGGCGAGTAGCGCCAGAGCGCTCCTGCCGCGCGCCTGCGACGCCGGGCGCAACCGATCGTGCTGCGCAAGCTGAACCGCCGCTGGCTCGGCGTGGCCGGGGTTCCCCCGCACGACCTCCCGCGCGCCTACATCTGGGAAAAGCGCCTGCACTGGGTGATGCTGGGCTTCGCCCTGCTGGCCGTGCTGTCCTTCTACCTCCTGGAGGTCGAACGCAACGTCGAGCTGCGCCAGGTCGGGCGCGTGGTGGAGATCGTGATCCTGGTCGCATTCTCGGCGGAGCTGCTGTGGATGCTCGCCGTGACCCGGCAGCGGCTCGCGTATCTGCTGGGTAACTGGCTGGACGTGCTGATCGTCTTCGCCGCACTCATGTCGGTGGCGGGGTACGACGCGGAATGGGTCGCGTGGGGCCGTTTCCTGCGGGTGGCCATGGTCGGCATGGTGCTGGCGCGCGCGGCTGCGGAGATCCGCACGCTGTTCTCGCCCGGCGGCCTGCCATACGTGTTCGGGTTCGCCGTGCTCTCGATGCTGGTCGCCGGTGCCGGCTTCTACTGGCTGGACCCCAGCGTGCGCAGCTACAGCGACGGTCTGTGGCTCGCGTTCGTCACCGCCGCGACGGTCGGCTACGGCGACGTGGTCCCTACCACCACCGCCTCGCGCGTGCTGGCGGTGATCATCGTGGTCATCGGGCTCGCGTTCCTGTCCATGGTGACCGCCTCGGTCGCGGCATTCTTCATCGGCGAGGACGAGAAGCTGCTGCGCAAGGAGATGCATCAGGACATCCGCCAGCTGCGCAGCGAGGTCGCGCGCATGATCGGACACGAGGAGCGCACGCTCACGCGGGAGATTCGCGAGGACGTGAGACTGCTGCGCGACGAAGTGCGGCGGCTGCGGGAAGATCTGGAGCGCCAGCGCACCGCGCGCGATCGCGACGGGGGCGGCAGCGGCGGGGATCAGTCGTCCTGAGCATGGCGCGCCAGCTCGCGGGCGCGCTGGCGCTCGAGGAAGTCGTCGCGGGCCTCCGTCGGCACCCCCAGCGCTTCGAGCACGTGGCCGGAGAGCTGCAGGCCCGCCTCCAGGGTCTCGGGCACGACGCCCACGGCACCGGCAGCGCGCAGCAGGCGGGCGTGTGCGCTGTCGTGGGCACGGGCCAGCACGGGCACCTGCGGGAAGCGCCTGCGCACCACCTCCACGCAGTGCCGCGCAGCCGCGGCGTCGTTGAGCGTGACCACCACCACCGCGGCCCGCTCGACGCCGGCCCGCTCCAGCAGCTCGGCCCGGCTCGCATCGCCGAAGTACACCGGCGCATGCTCCGCGCGCAAACGTTCGACGTTCTGCGCATCGCCGTCCAGGGCGATGTAGGGCTGGCCGTTGCCATCCAGTGCGCGGCCGATCAGTTGACCCACGCGCCCGAAACCGGCGATGACAACGTGACCCTCCAGCCGGGCCGGCGGCAGCGCGTCCCGCACCTCATCGGTCCCCGCCGCACGCCCATCGAGCCGGCTGCGCAGGTGCTGGGCGAGAACGGCCACGAGCGGTGTCGCGAGCATGCTCAGGCCGACCACGATCAGCATGAACTGACCGGTCTCCTCTGCGAGGACCCCGGCCAGCATCGCCGCACCGACCGCGATGAACGCGAACTCCCCTCCGCCGCCGAGCAGCAGGCCGGCCTCTGCGCTCGCACCCCATGACAGGCCGAAGGGTCGCAGCACCGCGGCCAGGATCGCTCCCTTGATGATGAACAGGCCCAGCACCGAGGCCGCGATCCAGAGCGGGTCCGCGGCGAGCACGCGCAGGTCGATGGTCATGCCCACCGACAGGAAGAACAGTCCCATCAGCAGCGCCCGGAACGGCTCGATGTTCACCTCGACTTCATGGCGGTACTCGGTTTCGGCGAGCAGCAAGCCGGCCAGGAAGGCGCCCAGCGCGGCAGAGAGTCCGGCAGCGGCGGTAAGCGAAGCGGTCCCGATGACCACCAGCAGGGTGAGCGCCATGAATGCGCCGGGTTGGCGCAGGTTCGCCACCCGTCGGAACAGCGGTCGGAGCAGGCCGCGACCCACCAGCACCAGCAGCACGATGGCCGCTAGCGCCTTGAGCGCTGCGTAGCCCACCAGCGCGGCGAGGCCGTGCTGCGGGCTGCCGAGCGCACTGACCAGCACCAGCAGCGGCACCACGGCAAGGTCCTGCAGCAACAGCACGGCGAAGCTGGCGCGGCCGAGCGGTGTTCCGAGCTCGCGCCGCTCGACCAGCAGCTGCATGACCACTGCGGTCGATGACAACGCCAGGCACAGCCCGAGCACGAGCGCGGCCAGCGGCGGGTTGCCCCAGGCGTAGGCGATCGATCCGATCGCCACGCCGCTCAGCAGGACTTGGGCCACGCCCGCGCCGAGCACGAGTCGGCGCATGTCGGCCAGACGCCGGAAGGACAGTTCCAGCCCGATGACGAAGAGCAGCAGGGTGACACCGAGCTCGGCGAGCCGGCGCACGCCGCGGATGTCCTGGATCACCACGTGCCGCAGCCACCCCAGTTCGTCGGTGAGCGCGCCCAGCCCGAACGGGCCGAGGAGGTTGCCGACCACCAGGAAGCCCAGCACCGGGGAGATGCGGCGCTTCTCCAGTAGTGGGATGAGGACGCCCGCGCAGACGAAGAAGACCAGCGCCTCGCGCAGGTAGGGCAGGGAATCGTGTGAATCCATGGGCAGCGTGAGTATAGCGGCGCGGTCCGCTTCCTCCTGCGCAGCGCGACATGCGCAGGGCGCGGTCGCGGTCCCCGGAGTTCGCGTGCGCCGGCAGTGACGTAGAATCGCGCGTCATCCCGCAAACCGGCGCCCGCCCCGGCGGGCCGAGCATGTCCTCGACCCACGCCCTGTCCCTGTCGCACGTGACCTGTACCTTCCCCGCCCGCGGGGCGGGCCGGCCGGCCTACACCGCGGTGCGGGACGTGGACCTGGGCGTGGATGACGGCGAGTTCGTGGCGATGGTGGGACCGACCGGATGCGGCAAGTCCACGCTGCTCAACGTGGTTGCCGGCCTGATCGCGCCCACTGCCGGCGAGGTGCGCGTGTTCGGTGCGCCGCTGACGGGGTTGAACGCCCGGGCCGGCTACCTGTTCCAGGGCGACGCGCTGTTGCCGTGGCGCAACGCGCTGGACAACGTCGCGGCGGGGCTGGAGTTCCGCGGCGTGCAGCGCGCCGAAGCGCGCGATCGCGCCGCAGGCTGGCTGAAGCAGGTCGGGCTCGCGGCGCATGCCGGCAAGTACCCGCACGAGATGTCGGGCGGCATGCGCAAGCGGGTGGCGCTGGCCCAGACCTGGATCCTCGAACCGCGCATCCTGCTGATGGACGAGCCATTCAGCGCGCTGGACGTGCAGACCCGCCAGCTCATGGAGAACGCGCTGCTCGAGCTTTGGGCGCAGGCGCGCCGCTGCGTTGTGTTCGTCACCCACGACCTGGACGAGGCCATCGCGCTGGCCGACCGCGTGGTAGTGCTCTCCGCCGGGCCGGCCTCGCGCCCGGTGGCGCAGTTCGACATCGACTTGCCGCGCCCGCGCGATGTCCAGGAGATCGCCCTGCATCCGCGCTTCCTCGAACTGCATCGTGCGGTCTGGCACGCTCTCAAGGCCGAGGTGATGCGCGCACGGGAGCATGCCGATGCCTGAGCGGACCCCCGCCGAGGCCGGGGAGAGCCCGCGCGTGCGGCGCATCTGGCCATGGCACGTCGTGCTGCTCACCGCGCTGATCGGCACCTGGTACGTTCTCACCAGCACCGAGGTGCTGCCGCCGTTCTTCTTCGGCCAGCCGCTGCGCGTGGGGGCGCGGATCTGGGAGTGGTTCGCCACCGGGACCATCTTTCCGCACCTGGGCGTCACCCTCCTGGAGACGGTGCTGTCGTTCCTGATCGGCACCGCGCTGGGACTGGGCGCCGGGTTGTGGCTGGGGCTCAGCCCCTTCGCCGCGCGCCTGCTCGATCCCTACGTCACGGCGATCAATTCGATGCCCCGCGTCATCCTGGCGCCGATCTTCGCGTTGTGGTTCGGCCTGGGGATCTGGTCGAAGGTCGTGCTGGGGGTGACGCTGGTCTTCTTCATCGTCTTCTTCAGCGTCTATCATGGCGTGCGCGACGTGAGCCCGGTGGTGCTCGCGAACGCGCGCATGCTGGGCGCCAGCCGCGCTGCGCTGCTGCGCAGCGTGTACCTGCCCAGCGCCATGGCCTGGGTGTTCGCCAGCCTGCATGCCTCGGTCGGCATGGCCTTCGTCGGTTCGGTGGTGGGCGAGTACCTTGGTTCGGCCCGCGGGGTCGGGTACCTCATACTGCAGGCGGAGGGCGTGTTCGACGTGGACACGGTGTTCGCTGGCATCATCGTGCTGACGCTGGCGGCGCTGCTGCTCGACCGCCTGGTGTCGCTGGTGGAGCGGCGCGCGCTGGCCTGGCGGCCGGCGCCGCTGGACAGTGGTACGCAGTCCTGATGCGGGAGAATGCAATGCTGGGAGGCAGGTGTGGAACGCTGCTCTGCGGGCTGGCGCTGCTCGCCGGCTGCGCCGGCATGCCCGGACAGATGGAGCCGCTCAACGTGACGCTGTCGGATGTCCGGCCGCTGCAGGTCGGGCTGCTGGAGCAGGAATACGCGATGAAGCTCCGGGTGCAGAACCCGAACAACCGCGAGATTGCGCTGCAGGGGGTGTCGTTCAACGTGGAGCTCAACGGCAAGTCCTTCGCCAAGGGGGTGAGTCCCCAGAGCGCGACGGTGCCCGCGTTCGGTGACGTCATCCTCGATGTGAAGGCGGTCAGCAGCCTGGGTGGTCTCCTCGACCAGGTCAACAGCATGCGGCAGGGCGCACCGGAGAAGATCACCTACCGCCTGCAGGGGCGGTTGGCGTCCTCGACCGGGTCGAGCCTGCCGTTCGATTCCACCGGCGCGCTCGACCTCGCCGGGCTCACCGGGAGCAAGGTCCAATGAATCCACGCCGCCGCTTCCTGCTGAGCGCACTGGCCGCCCCCGCGCTGGCGCATGGCCTCGCCGCCTCGGCGCAGGCACGCGCACGCAAGGTCACCATCGCCGTGGGCGGCAAGGCCGCGCTCTACTACCTTCCGCTCACCCTGGCAGAGCGGCTCGGCTACTTCAACGAGCAGGATCTCGACGTCGAGATCCTCGACTTCGCCGGCGGCGCCAAGGCGCTGCAGGCGATGATGGGCGGAAGCGCCGACGTGGTGGCGGGCGGCTTCGACCACGTGCTCATACTGCGGGCGAAGCAGCAGGCGCTGCAGGCCTTCACGCTGATGGTGGCGACTCCGTCGCTCGCGCTCGCGGTCGCGAAGGCGAAGGCCGCTGGCTACCGCTCCGCGCGCGACCTGAAGGGCATGAAGGTCGGGGTCACCGCACCCGGCTCCAGCACCAACATCTTCGTCAACTACCTGCTCGCCAACGTGGGCCTGCCGCTGGACGCGGTGTCGATCATCGGCGTGGGCACCGGACCGACGGCAGTGGCCGCGATGAAGGCCGGGCAGGTCGATGCGATCTCCAACGTCGAGCCGACGATCTCGCTGCTGGAGCGCGGCGGGCTCGCCAGTGTGGTGGTCGAGACGATGACCGAGCAGGGCAGCCGCGCCGTGTTCGGCGAGTCGCTGCCCGCCGGCTCGCTCTACACCCGCGAGGCGTACATCCAGCGCAGCCCGGAGAACGTCCAGGCGCTGGCGACGGCCATGGTGCGCACGCTCGCGTGGCTGAAGGATGCCAGCGCCGATTCCATCCTCAAGACCATCCCGCCGGAGTACACGCTGGGCGACAAGGCCACCTACCTGGCCGCGCTCGAGCGCCAGCGCCAGGGTTACTCCCTGGACGGGCTCATCCCGATGGCAGGGGCGACCGCGCTGCTGCAGGTGCTCAAGCGCTTCGACCCGGCCGTGCAGGCGGCGCCCGACGTGGACGTGGCCAAGTCGTTCACCAACCAGTTCGTGCAGAAGTCGATGGCGGCGCGGCAGCCGCGCTAGAGGCTAGAGGCTAGAGGCTAGAGGCTAGAGGCTAGAGGCTAGAGGCTAGAGGCTAGAGGCGCCTCCCCCTGCAAAACTTTTTCTGAGCGCACGCGTAGCGTGCGCTGCGGGGTTGCTCTAGCCGCTTGCCTCTTGCCTCTCGCCTATCCATCTGCATACGTCGCGGATGTCGACGTTGCCGCCCGAGAGGATGATTCCCACGCGCGCGCCCGCTGGCACCTCGATCTTGCGTTCGAGCAGCGCAGCGACGCCCAGTGCCCCGGTCGGCTCGATGATGATCTTCATCCGCTCCCACACGTAGAGCATGGCCGAGAGCAGCTGTGCATCGTCCACGGTGACCATGTCGTGCACGTAGCGCAGCACCAGCGGGAAGGTGATCTGCCCCAGGCTGGGCGTGCGGGCGCCGTCGGCGATGGTGTCCGGGTTGTGCACGCTGTGCAGGGTCCTGGTGTAGAAGGAGCGGGTGGCATCGTCACCGGCTTCGGGTTCCACGCCGACCACCTGGCATCCCGGCGCGAGCGCGTCGGCCGCGATGGCGCAGCCGGAGATGAGACCCCCGCCGCCCACGCACACGAACAGGTAGTTGAGCGGACCCACCTCCTCGAACAGCTCGCGTGCCGCAGTGCCCTGGCCGGCCACCACGTCCGGATGATCGTAGGGCGGGATGAGCGTGAGGCCGCGATCCTGCGCCAGCTGTGCGGCGAGCTCCTCCCGCACCACGCTGTGGCGGTCGTACGTGATGACCTCGGCGCCATAGCCGCGGGTGGCGGCGAGCTTGACCTGAGGCGCGTCCTCCGGCATCACGATCACCGCGTGCGTGCGCAGCAGCTGCCCCGCCAGCGCCACCGCCTGCGCGTGGTTGCCCGAGGAATAGGTGATGACGCCGCGCTCGCGCTCATCGGCGTCGAGCTGGCAGATGGCGTTGAAGGCCCCGCGGAACTTGAAGGCGCCCACGCGCTGGAAGTTCTCGCACTTGAAGAACACCTGGCAGCGCGTGCGCTCGTCGACCTGGTGCGAGGTCAGCACCGGTGTGCGCCGGGCGTAGCCGGTGAGGCGGTGTGCGGCGTCGACGATGTCGCGGTACGAGACCGCCAGGTCATCCTGCATGATCACCCCAGCCATGCCTGGCGCCGGCGCCGCTTCGTGGCGTCGTTGCCGCTCACGCTCAGCCAGCACGTGTCGTGTGGCCGTCCCTTGAGCACCACGTCGGTCTCGATCAGCTCATCGCGGCGGAACGCGTGCAGCCGCACGCGCGCGCCCGGCCGGAAGCGGTCGAGCCGCCGCTCGAGGGTGCGCGCGCTCACCCGCAATCCGTCGAGCGCGAAGACGACGTCACCAGCTGCCAATCCTGCCAGCTGGGCTGCCCCGCCGTCCAGCACGTGCGTGAGCTTCACCCCGGACGGGTCCTCGGCGCTGCGCGCCCCGAGGGTCACGCGCTCGGCGAGGGCGGCAGCGGACAGGCTGCTGGCGCGTCCACCGCGGTCGGAGGAGGCATCGGCGGGGCGTGCGTGCAGCTCGATGCCGACCTCGGCCAGCAGCGCGCGCGCGGGCAGCTCGTCGTGCGAGCGCAGGGCGCGGTCGAAGTAGCTGCGCAGGCGCACGCCGGTCACCTCCTCGGCCAGTCGCTCCCAGCCGTCCTCGGGGACGCCGATGCCGGGCTTGCCGTGCCGGGTCCACAGCGCGCGCATGACGTCGTCCAGCGATTTGCGGCCCCGCGTGCGACTGCGGATGAGCAGGTCGAGGCACAGGGCGATCAGGCTGCCCTTCAGGTAGTAGCTCACCTGGCTGTTGGGGCTGTTCTCGTCCTGGCGGTAGTACTTGATCCAGGCGTCGAAGCTGGCTTCGGCAACGGTCTGCTTGAGCCGTCCGCCCGTGCGTGCCAGGCTGGTGAGACTGCGGCCGAGCAGCTCCAGGTAGTCCTGCTCGCCGATCAGGCCGCTGCGCACCAGCGCGAGGTCGTCGTAGTAGCTGGTGATGCCCTCGAACGCCCAGAGCAGCGTGGTGTAGTTCTCGCGGTCCAGGTCGTAGGGGGCGAACGCGGCGGGCTTGATGCGTTTGACGTTCCAGGTGTGGAAGTACTCGTGGCTGCACAGGCCGAGGAAGGTGCGGTAGCCTTCGGACACGCCCTTCTCGCCCGGCTGGGGCAGATCGTCGCGCGAGCACAGCAGCGCGGTCGAGGCGCGGTGCTCGAGGCCGCCGTAGCCCTCGCCGACGGCGGTGACCAGGAACACGTAGCGATCCATCGGCGCGGGCTTGCCGAACAGGTTGATCTGCCACTCGCACAGGCGCTTGAGGTCGCGCGCGAGGCGCTCGAGGTCGGCGCCATGGCGGCCGGTGACGGCGACGTCGTGCGGCACCCCGGCGGCCCGGAACGACACCAGCGCGAACTCACCCATCTCCACCGGATGGTCGATCAGCTCGTCGTAGCTGCCCGCGCGATAGGTGCCGAAGCCATAGGCCGGTGCGCTCTTGCGCGGCATCGACGTCGCCACGCGCCAGTTGCGGTAGCGCACCCCGGTGGGGCGCAGGATGTCGACTTCGCAGGCGCGGCTCTCCTTGCCGAGCACCCGCAGGAACACGCTCGGGCCGTTGAAGAAGCCGTGGGTGCCGTCGAGGTGCGCGCCGCGCACGGAGAGGTCCCATGCGTACACCTCGATCGTGACCGTGATCTGCCCGGTGCTGGGCGCCACCACCCAGGTGTGCTTGTCCAGCTTGGTCACCGCCAGGCTGCGGCGGCCGGCGTTGGCATGGATGCGCACCACGTGGCGGGCGAAGTCGCGCACCAGGTAGCTGCCGGGAATCCATGCGGGGAGCGCAAAGCGCTGGCCCTCGGGGTCGGGGTCCTCGACCGTGCACGTGATCTCGAAGAGATGCGCCTCGGGATGGCGGGGCAGGATGCGATAGCGGACAGGCGAGGGCTGGCTCATGGTGCACCGGGAAACGGGGTCCGCCATTGTAATCGCATGTCGAAGGCATGCAACGGGCCGGCTACGCCAGCATGCAGCGGGCGATGTGGAAGTGGTCCTCGAACATCTGCGCTTCCATGCCGGCGAACGCCTCCAGCCCGATCCAGCGCGCATCCGCAGCGTCGTCGCCACCGGCGACCGCGCGCGGCTGCTCGTCGGAGAGGTCGAAGCGGAAGCAGTGCGTGATGGTGCGGCCGCGCAACGAGCGGCGGGGCGCGTCGAAGACGTGCTGCCGGCGCAGGCTGCGCTGCACCTCGTCGGCCGTCAGGACCAGCCCGGTCTCCTCTTGCAGCTCGCGCACGCATCCCTCCAGCAGGGTCTCGTCCTGCTCGATGAATCCGCCGGGCAGCGCCCACAATCCCTTGCCCGGCGCATGGCCGCGCCGCACCAGCAGCAGGCGGCCGGCGTGGACCACCAGCGCGTCGGTGGTGACGAGGACGGGGGGATAGGGCGCCACCCGCCAGCTCTCGCGGAAGCGCTCGATGTGGCGCAGCTCCTCGGCCAGCGCGGGGAAGTGCGGACTGCTGCGGTACCCGCCGAGGAAGGTGCGGGTCGTCGCTGGCAGCACGGGGTCGAGTCGGTCGAGCGCATCGGACCGATCGGCGAAGACGGCGCGGCGCAGGTCCCAGAAGCTCCCGGCACGCGTCCCGGGCACGGCCAGCGGGGTCCAGGGGCCGGGCGGTGCAGCCTGTACGCCCGCGGGCTGCAGCCAGGCGATGCGCCGTGCCGCGCCCGCAGCCGCGGTCACCGTGGCGTGCAGCGCGTCACGCCAGCCGGCCTCGTCGTAGAGGCGGTCCGGCACCGCGGCGATCATCAGCAGGTCTGCATCCGGAACCGCCGCGCGCAACATCGCGATCCGTTCCTTGGCGCTCCATGGGTGGCGCAGCGTGCGTGCGGCGGTTGCGGAACCGACCAGAGCGAGCACCCGTCCTGCCCGCGCGGTGCCGAGCGCGATTGCCGCGCAATGCGCGTCCTGTACCGGCTCGAAGCTGCTCAGCAGGATGGCGAGATCGAAATCGGACACGATGGCAGCTCCCGGCGCGAGGGTTCGGCGCGGCGGGATGCGCATCGAGCGCCGCGCGCTTCTGGTTGGCTCGGCTGTAGTCTACTTGCGACGCGCGTCGCCGGCGCGATACTGTGGATATGCGCACCCCGGCGATATATTTGCACGAAAGCATGGCGATCCCGCGCGCACACCGCATGCGACGCGGTAGAATCCGCGCCTGCGGCAATGTCGTCCGCGTCATCCTGCAGCAAGCGCCATGGAGTATCCCGCCGAATCCGACCTCGAGACCTGCCTGCGCAAGATCGCCTTCGAAACCGGCGATGCGAGCAACGCGCCGTTTCGCATCAACATGGTGCGCCTGCACGGCAAGCCGCCGATGTACTCCGTGGTGATCCTGTCGCCCAAGCGCGAGCCGTTGCGCCAGCGCCTGGGACAGCTCCTCTCGCGCAATTTCAGTCTCGGCGTGACCTCGATCATGCTCACCGTGAACGACGCGCAGTCGCTGCTCGGCTACTGTCAGCACGGCCGACAGCAGTAGCGCTGCCGGCGTAACCCGATTCGCCCGCAGGCGTCACCCTCAGACGCTTCGCATCACATCTCCTATCCCCGCCGGCACGCTCCAGCCGCGGCCGGGTACGTCCCGTGCCGCCCGCCGCCGGCCGTCTAGGGTGCCAGTGGTACAATCCGACCAGAACCTCCAACACTCCTCATGTTCCCAGCAAATCAAAGCATTGAATCCTTCGACGCGGATCTGTGGCGGGCCATCGCCGCCGAGCAGCGGCGCCAGGAGGACCACATCGAGCTGATCGCCTCGGAGAACTACACCAGCCCCCGGGTCCTCGAAGCCCAGGGCTCGGTGCTGACCAACAAGTATGCCGAGGGCTATCCGGGCAAGCGCTACTACGGCGGTTGCGAGTTCGTGGACGTCGCCGAGCAGTTGGCGATCGAGCGGGCGAAGCAGCTGTTCCAGTGCGACTTCGCGAACGTGCAACCGCATTCCGGCAGCCAGGCCAACGCCGCCGTGTACATGGCGGCACTCAATCCGGGCGATACCATCCTCGGCATGTCGCTCGCGCATGGCGGCCACCTCACGCACGGCTCGCCGGTCAACTTCAGCGGCAAGCTGTACAAGGTGGTCAGCTATGGCCTGGACGAGAACGAGGTCATCGACTACGCGCAGGTCGAGCGCCTCGCCCACGAGCACCGGCCGAAGATGATCGTGACCGGCGCCTCCGCCTACGCGCTGCGGTTCGACTGGAAGCGCTTCCGGGAGATCGCCGACAGCGTCGGGGCGCTGCTGATGGCCGACATGGCGCACTATGCCGGGCTGGTCGCCGTCGGCCTCTACCCCAGCCCGATCAAGCACGCCCACTTCGTCACCAGCACCACGCACAAGACGCTGCGCGGCCCGCGCGGCGGGCTGATCCTGGGACACGCCGACAACGAGAAGCCGATCAACTCCGCGATCTTCCCCGGCAACCAGGGCGGACCGCTGATGCACGTGATCGCCGCCAAGGCGGTCGCGTTCAAGGAGGCCATGGCACCGGAGTTCCGGGTGTACCAGCAGCAGGTGCTCAACAATGCACAGGTGATGGCGAAGGTGCTGCAGGAGCGCGGACTGCGCGTGGTGTCGGGCCGCACCGAGTCGCACATGTTCCTGCTCGACCTGCGTTCCAAGCGCATCACCGGCAAGGAGGCCGAAGCGGTCCTGGGCCGAGCGCACATCACGGTCAACAAGAACGCGATCCCCAACGATCCGGAGAAGCCATTCGTGACCAGCGGAATCCGCCTGGGCTCGCCGGCGATCACGACGCGCGGCTTCACCGAGATGGAGACCGAGCAGCTCGCGCACCTGATCGCGGACGTGCTCGACAAGCCCCAGGACGATGCTCATGTCGCGCGCGTGGCGGGAGCGGTGCAGGCGCTGTGCGCGCGGTTTCCGGTCTATGCAAGAGGCTAGCGGCGACAGGCGGAAGGCTGGAGGGCAAGGCGTGGGTTGCTCTCGCGTGGCGCCATGAAATGCCCCTTCTGCGGCGCGCCTGACACCCAGGTGGTCGACTCCCGGGTCAGCGAGGAGGGGGACAGCATCCGCCGGCGCCGGCGCTGCGGCGCGTGCGACAAGCGCTTCACCACCTACGAGACGGTGGAGCTGCGGATGCCGAGCATCGTCAAGGCCAACGGCATCCGCGAAGAGTTCGACGCCGACAAGCTGCGCACCGGGTTCGTGCGCGCGCTGCACAAGCGCCCCGTGCCGACGGAGTACGTGGACGCGGCCATCGAGCGCATCACTCAGAAGCTGCTCGCGCTGGGCGAGCGCGAGCTCGCCTCGCGCCGCATCGGCGAGATGGTGATGCGCGAGCTGTACCGCCTCGACAAGGTTGCCTACATCCGCTTCGCCTCGGTGTACAAGGACTTCCAGGATCCGGAGGACTTCCGCGACGTGCTCAAGGACGTCATCAAGGAAGTCCCCAAGCCCGCCCGCAAGCGAGCGCGCAAGTCCCCTGCGTAGAGCGGGTTCCAGCTTGTTCTCCGCCGCCGACCACACCTTCATGGCGCGCGCCCTGCAGCTCGCACGGCGCGGCCTGTTCACGACCTCGCCGAATCCGCGCGTGGGCTGCGTGATCGTCTCGGCGGGCGAAGTGGTGGGAGAAGGGTGGCACGAGCGCGCCGGCGCGCCGCATGCCGAGGTGCACGCGCTCGCCGCTGCGGGAGCGCGCGCTGTCGGCGCCACCGCCTACGTGACGCTCGAACCGTGCAGCCATCACGGCCGCACGCCGCCGTGCGCAGACGCGCTGATCGCGGCCCGGCCGGCGCGCGTCGTGGCCGCCATGCGCGATCCCAACCCGAAGGTCGCCGGAAGCGGCCTGGAGCGCCTGCGGGCGGCCGGCATCGAGGCCGAAGTCGGCCTGCTGGCCGACGAGGCGCGCGAGCTGAACATCGGCTTTATCTCCCGGCACGAGCGCGGACGACCCTGGGTGCGGGTCAAGACCGCCGCCAGCCTGGACGGGCGCACGGCACTGGCCAACGGGATCAGCCAGTGGATCACCTCGCCGCAGGCGCGGCGCGACGGACATCGCTGGCGCGCACGCGCCTGCGCCGTCATGGCCGGCATCGGCACGCTGCAGGCGGACAACCCGCGCCTGAACGTGCGTGAAGTGGAGACGACGCGCCAGCCGATGCGCATCGTGGTCGATCGCCACCTGGAGCTGGCCCCGGACGCCCGCGTGCTGGAAGGCGGCAACGTGCTGATCTTCTGCGCGGACGAGCGGCGCGAGCGCATCGCTGCGCTGGAGGCCGTGGGCGCCCAGGTGATTCTCATGCCGGACCGGCATGGCAAGGTCGATCTGCCCGCGCTGATGCGCGAGCTCGCCCGGCGCGAGTTGAACGAGCTGCATGTGGAGTCGGGGAACCGGCTCAACGGCGCGCTGATCCGTGCCGGCGTCGTCGACGAGCTGCTGCTCTACCTGGCGCCGCAGCTGCTGGGCGATGTCGCCCGCGGGATGTTCGACCTGGGCGTGCTGACCCGCATCGACCAGCGGATCGACCTGCGAGTCGTGGACGCCCGCCGGGTCGGACCCGACCTCCGCATTGTCGCCCGCATGCAGGCAGGCGCCCCGGCCTGCGCGGCTGGCGAGGAGCGGAGCGCGTCCAGTTCCGCTCCTCCCCGGGCGAGAGGGGGCAGGCAACGCAGTTTCCCTTCTCCCCTCGCGGGAGAGGGACAGGGCGAAGGGTAAGCATGTTCACCGGTATCGTGCAGGCCACCGGCTCGATCCACTCGAGTACACCGACCGACAAGGGTGCCCGCATCGAGATCGCCAGCGGGGCGCTCGACCTGGGCGACGTGCGCATCGGCGACAGCATCGCCGTTGACGGCTGCTGCCTGACCGTGATCGAGCGCACGCCGCTCGGCTTCCTCGTCGACGTGTCGCAGGAGACGCTGGATTGCACGACCGGCTTCGCGCCGGGCCGTGCGGTGAATCTCGAGAAGGCGCTGCGCCTGGCCGACCGTCTCGGCGGCCACCTGGTCAGTGGTCACGTCGATGGCGTGGGCGAGGTCATGCGCTTCGAGCAGGTGGGCGAGAGCTGGCTGCTGGAGGTGCGCGTCCCGGCCGGGCTGGCGCGCTACATCGCGCGCAAGGGCTCCATCACCATCAGCGGCGTGAGCCTGACCGTGAATCACGTCGAGGCCGATCGCTTCGACGTGAACCTGATCCCGCATACGCTGGAGGTGACGAATCTCGATGCGCTGCGGCCCGGTGCGCGGGTGAACCTCGAAGTCGACCTGGTGGCCAGATACCTCGAGCGGCTGCTGGCCGCGCCACAGCAATAGTCGTCGGCGAAGGCAGTGCGGCGGGCGTCATCCAGCCCGCAGCACGAAGCTCGGCACAGGTTCGCGGAACCCCTTCAGGTTGAGCGGCGCGGCGGGGACGAGCGCGAGCTCCCGGCCGGCCTGCGCAGCGAGCGACGCAGTCCGCGCATCGGCCAGCACCTCCAGGTGCGCTGCCTCCGAGCACAGGCGCGCTGCGAGGTTCACCGTCGGGCCCACTGCTGCATACTCCAGCCGCGAGCCGGCGCCGATCACACCGACGGTGACGAACCCGCTGGCAACGCCGATCCCGACGCCGAGATGCAGGGCACCGTCGGACCAGCGCTCCGACAGCGTCCGTCCGGCCTCCCGGATCAGTTCCGCCAGATCCAGCGCCCGCTGCGCATGGTCGGCATATGCGATCGGCGCACCGACCAGGATGAGCACGCCGTCGCCGGCCTGGTCCTTGATCGTGCCGCCCACCCGTGCGGTTGCGGTGCCGACCGCGTCGTAGTACTCGCGCAGGATCTGCACCACGCGCACCGGCTCGGTGGCGGCAGAGAACGCGGTGAAGCCGCGCAGGTCGCAACACACCACCGAGAGCTCCAGCGTCTGCTCGTGCGTGGCGGTGCGCAACCCCTGTTCGCGCACCAGCTCGGCGACCTGCGGCGACAGGAACCGCGACAGGAACTGCGCGCGCTGACCCTGGATGACGTGATACTGCACCGCGCCCACCAGCAGCACCATCATGCCGAGCGCACCGGCCACGGGCGCGATCCCGACCGGAAGCACCATGCTCGAGGCCATGAACGGACCGGCCACCGCGAATGCAAGCAGGCGCTTGCGCTCCGCGACATCGGGCCTGCGGTTGAGGGTGATCAGGCCACCGGCGATCCCCAGGACCAGCGACAGGGCAAGTGGCGCGGCGAACAGGAAGAAGCCCGGTCGCAGCCCGGTCGAGAAGAGGCCGAGCCCGCTGAACTCCTCGATGCGCCGGTAGGGCAGCGCCAGTGCGAGCAGCGCATAGACCAGCGCGAGGCCCTGCGCCGTGCGCAGCGCGTTGTCGGCGAAGCGGGTGCGGAGGTTCCCGGCAGGAATGGTCCGGCGCACGCGCAGGAGCCATTCGTAGCCGAAGACGAATGCCAGCACTTCGGGCAGGGCGAACACGCCGCCCCACCACGGGTAGCTGCCCGACTCGATGTAGCGCAGCTCGAACTGCGTTGCCGCGATGATGCTCACGCCGTTCGCAGCGAGGAACGCGGCCAGGGCCCGGCTGGTGGGCGCGTGCCGGTCGGCCGCGAAGAAGGCCACCGCCATCCCGAACGCGATCAGGGCGGAGATGATCGGCGCGGTGTTCAGGTCGACGCTCCTCGAGTGATGGCCCGGGTGCCATGATACTGCTCCGCCGCCGGTGCGCCTGCGCCTCGGCGCGGCCCTCAGATGAGGGGGATGCGCCAGTTCAGGATCACGCGCACGTCGCGGGTGGATTCCGGGTCCCCGCTGTTGGTCAGCACGTCGCGTTGCAGGCGCAACGACAACCCCCGCAGCGGCCCGGCCTGGACCTCGTAGTCGAGGATGAGGTCGTACTCCTGCTCGTTCTGCTGCGAGGCGCCGGTGGACGGGTCCTGCGCATCCCAGTACCAGGCTGCGACGCCCGTGAAGCTCAATCCCGGGATGCCAAGACGACTGAACTCGTACGAATAGCGGGCAAGGAACGCGCTCTCACCGGCGCGGTTGGTGTTCTTGATCGCCGCCGTCGTATAGCTGGGGTTGGAGCCCCAAGGGCTGATGACCTGCCCGTCCGAGGCGGTCTTCGATCCGGCCAGCGCCAGGACCGAGTGGCGGTAGCTGAACAGCGCCTGGATCCCGCCATTGCGGCTGAGCAGCGCGTTGCTGCCAACCGAGGATCCGGACACCGAGCGCTCGCCGGTGTACTGCGCGGAGAGCTTCAGGCCGAGCCTGCCGCGATCCGGTGCGGTGTAGGACGCCTCGCCGTACGCGATGTTGAAATTGTCCGGGGTGTAGTACTCGGCCAGACCGAAGGACACGTCGTACACCTTGAACAGGACTTGCGCGAAGTAGGTGCCTTCGTCGGGGTCGCCCAGCCCCACGGGGGCGGACATGGGGATGAACCGGTCCGAGTTGCGCTGCTTGATCCTGGACAGGTAGCCGCCCAGGTAGTTGAACTCGATGTGCTCCAGCGGACCGGTCAGCTTCCCGGAAAACGTCGCGCCCTCGAACGTGATCGGGGTCATGCGGTTGAACTGGGGGTTGGCGTACGGCGTGTCGTACTCCTTGCGCCCCAGGGTCAGCACCTCGTCGTCCCAGAAGCTGATCTCCCCATAGGCCTGCCCGACCACCGTGTAGCCCTGCTGGTCGGGGCCCAGCAGCAGGGTTCCGCTCTGATCGTCCGGCGCGTAGATCGGCTGCGAGGTGTAGACCTCGGCCCCGACGCGAAGGTGATCGAGGAGCCTGCCTGAGCGGTATGCGAGCGAACCGCCACCCGCCCAGGCCTGCTGTTGCTGACCACCGGGCTTCTTCTGGTCGAAGTAGTAGGTGCGCGGCTTGAACGTGACCTCAGTGTCCCTGACGAATGCCGGCGTGTCCTCGAGCGCCTTGCGCATCCGCTCCGAGAACGTGGTCGCGGGTGGAACCTCCGGCGCCGGCTCGAAGCCGCTCTCGATGGCGGTGGTTGCCTCCGAGGCCGACGTCGGCGGCGGCGCATTGAGCTCCTGGGCCGCGTGGGCGAAGGACCAGGACAGCAGCCCGGCCGCCACTGCCGGATGTCGCTTGAGCAGTCTCAACCCGCGCTCCCCGCGCTTCCGGGGGCGGTCATCACGGCGCACTCACGATCGGGGCATCGCGCACTGGTATCGCCGGCACTGAGGTCGCTTCGCACAGCCGGTTGCTGGATCGACGGGCGCTGGAGTGCGCCAGGCGGCGCGTAGTGTATCAATGGCATGGGCCCGGCGCATCCCTGTACTCTCGCGCAGGTCTGCCTGGTCCGGGGGGCGATGCGCGTGCGTGCCGGCGCGGGTGAGCAGGACGGACCCGACGTCCGGTGCAAGGGGCGCGGCGTCTCCGCCGTCTCCGGTCGGAGGTGGCCCGGACGTGGCAAAATACGCCTCCTTCCCGCTCTTTGATCCCGCCCCATGTCCTCCGCCATCAGTCCCACCCCCGAGATCATCGCCGAGATCCAGGCTGGCCGGATGGTCGTCCTGGTCGACGAGGAGGACCGCGAGAACGAGGGCGACCTGGTGATGGCCGCGGAGTTCGTGACGCCCGAGGCGATCAACTTCATGGCCCGGCACGGGCGCGGACTGATCTGCCTGACGCTGACCGAGGCGCGCTGCCGCCAGCTGGACCTGCAGCCGATGGTCAACCGCAACCGCTCGCAGATGGGCACCAACTTCACCGTATCGATCGAGGCGGCGGAGGGCGTGACCACCGGCATTTCCGCGGCCGATCGAGCCCGCACCGTGCAGGCTGCGGTCCGGCGCGACGCCCGGCCCGAGGACCTGGTGCAGCCGGGGCACATCTTCCCTCTGCTGGCGCAGAAGGGCGGGGTGCTCGTGCGCGCAGGCCACACCGAGGCCGGCTGCGACCTGGCGGAGCTCGCCGGGCTGACCCCGGCCGCGGTGATCTGCGAGATCCTCAAGGATGACGGCGAGATGGCGCGGCTGCCCGAGCTGCTGCGCTTCTGCGACGCGCATGACCTGAAGATCGGCACGATCGCGGACCTGATCCACTATCGCAGCCGCACCGAGTCGCTGGTGGAGCGCGTCGCCGAGCGCGTGCTGGAGACTGTGCACGGCCGCTTCCGCCTCCTGGCCTACCGCGACGGCACGGCCGGCGAAGTGCACCTCGCGCTGGTGCGCGGCGAGGTCACGCCGGGCAAGGAGATCCTGGTGCGCGTGCACGAGCCGTTCTCCGCCATCGACCTGCTCGACAGCGCGAGCGCCGCGCACTCCTGGAACCTCAACGACGCGATGCGCACGCTCGGCGGGGCGGATTCCGGCGTCATCGTGCTGTTGCGCCGGCCGGAAACCGGGGATGCACTGCTCGCGCGCCTGCAGGAGACCGGCGCGCCTGCCGCGCCGGCGAAGATGGACCTGCGCACCTACGGGATCGGCGCGCAGATCCTCAAGGACCTCGGGGTGACGCGGATGAAGATCATGGCCCTGCCGCGCAAGATGCCGAGCATGGCCGGCTTCGACCTGGAGGTCACCGGCTACCTGCTGCCGGAGAAGGCGCGTACCGGCGTGGTCACCCCGTTCGGGGAGCGCAAGCGCTGATGGCACGCTACGACGACATCCTCGAGCTGGAGCCGGACCTCGGCGGCGCCGGCCTGCGCATCGGCCTGGTGATGAGCCGGTTCAATGTCGACGTGTGCGAGGGCCTGCTGTCGGCCTGCACCGCCGAGCTGCGCCGCCACGGCGTCGCGGCGAGCGACATGTTGCTGGTGACGGTGCCGGGGGCGCTCGAGATCGCGCTGGCTGCGCAGAAGCTGGCACAGTCCGGCCGGGTGGATGCGATCTGCGCGCTGGGCGCGGTGATCCGCGGCGAGACCTATCACTTCGAAGTCGTGTCCGACCAGTCGGCCGCTGCGCTAGCGCGCGTGCAGCTCGACACGGGCATTCCGGTCGCCAACGGCGTCCTGACCACCGACGACGACGATCAGGCCGAGGCGCGGATGAGCGAGAAGGGTGCCGACGTGGCGCGCGTAGCCATCGAGATGGCCAACCTGCTGCGCAAGCTCGATGGCCGCCGCTGAGGATCGGACCGCCCGCGGCGCGGGCGGGCGCGGACCGCAGCGGGCGCAGGCAGGGTCGCGGCGCCGCTCGCGCGAGCTGGCACTGCAGGCGCTCTACGAATGGCTCGTCACCGGGCACGAAGCGGACGTCCTCCTGCAGCGTGCCGCGGAGGATCCGGAGCACGGCCGGGCCGACCAGGTGCATCTCAACGCGATCGTGCAGGGCGTGCTCGAGCGCGCGGCCGACCTGAACGGGGGCATCCAGCCGTTCCTCGACCGGCCCGCGCAGTCGCTGAGCCCGGTCGAGCACGCGCTGCTGCTGATCGGCGCCTACGAGCTGACCGCCTGCCCCGATGTGCCCTACCGCGTCGTCATCAACGAGGCCGTCGAGCTGGCCAAGAGCTACGGCGGCACCGACGGGCACAAGTACGTGAACGGCGTGCTGGACAAGCTGGCCGCGCAGGTGCGCCCGACCGAGGCCCGGAAAAGCTGAACCAACCCATGAACCGCAGCGGCGCAGACGCGCACAGGAACGCGGAGCAAGGCCTTGCCGGGCGCTCCCGGTCTTCGTCTGCGCTCCTCCGCGCATCCGCACCTCTGTGGTTGCTCTGGCTCTGAACTCAAGGGAGGATCGCATGGCGGACGCACCGAAGAAGCTGACCATCTTCGACCTGCAGGCGAAGGCGGCGCGCGGCGAGAAGATCTTCCAGGTCACGGCAGTGGACTTTCCCACCGCGCAGCTGGTCGATCGTGCCGGCATCGACTGCATCCTGATCGGCGACTCGCTCGGCATGACCGCGCTGGGCTACCCGACCACCGTGCCGGTGTCGATGGACGAGATGATCCACCACGCGAAGGCGATCTCGCGTGCCGCGAAGCGCGCCATCCTCGTCGGCGACCTGCCGCTGGGCGCCTACCACGCCAGCACTGCCCAGGCGATCGACAGCGCCATGCGCATGGTGAAGGAGGGCGGCGCCGACGTGGTGAAGATCGAGGGCGGCGAGGACTTCGCGGGCATGGCCGAGGCGGTGGTGCGCGCCGGCATCCCGGTGATGGCGCATATCGGTCTAACGCCGCAGCTGATGTCCAAGCTGGGCGGGTTCAAGGTGCAGGGCAAGGACGCCGCGGCCGGGGTGCAGCTACTCAGGGACGCCCTGGCGATGGAACGGGCGGGCTGCTTCGCCATCGTGCTGGAGGCGATCCCCGATCGCGTCGCCCAGCTCATCACCGAGCGCCTGCAGATCCCCACGATCGGCATCGGCGCCGGTCCGCACTGCGATGGCCAGAACCTGGTGCTGCACGACATGGTCGGCCTGTTCGACCGCTTCACGCCCAAGTTCGTGAAGAAGTACGCCGACTGCTGGTCGATCATCTCGGGCGCGCTGGCGGAGTTCCAGGACGACGTGCGCAAGGGCGGTTTTCCCAAGGCCGAGCACAGCTTCACCATGAAGGAAGAGGAATACCAGGCGCTGCTGAAGCAACTGAAGCGCGAGGGGGGGTGAAAAGGTGAAGGCGCTGGCGCCCTGTGAAGAGGTGAACGGGATGCGCCGCTGCACCACACCTTCGCGTTCATCCCTTCACCTCTGCACCTTCGCACCTCTTCACGCTCCCGAATGCCGTCCGAATTCGATCTCATCGCGCGTTACTTCTCGCCTCCGACGCGGCACACCGCGCTGGCCGGCGGCGACGACGCCGCGCTGATCGACGTGACGCCGGGGATGCAGCTGGTCGTCTCCACCGACATGCTGGTGGGCGGCCGGCACTTCCTCGAGGACGCCGAGGCGCGCGGCGTGGGGCACAAGTCGCTCGCGGTGAATCTCTCGGACCTGGCCGCCATGGGCGCGACTCCGCGCTGGGTGACCTTGTCGCTGGCGCTGCCGTCCGCGGACGAAACCTGGATCGCCGCCTTCGCCGGCGGCTTCCTCGATCTCGCCCGTGCCCATGACGTCGATCTCGTCGGTGGTGACACCACCCGCGGGCCGCTCAACATCTGCGTGCAGATCATGGGTGAGGTGCACGCGGGCGCTGCGCTGCTGCGGTCCGGAGCACGACCCGGCGATGCGGTGTGGGTCTCCGGCAGCATCGGCGATGCCGCCATCGGCCTGGCGATGCTGCGAGGGGAACTGCGCGCCGACCCGGCCGACAGCGGGTCGTGCATCGCGCGACTGGAGCGGCCACAGCCGCGCGTCGCGCTGGGCCGTGCGCTGTCCGGGATCGCCTCCGCCGCCATCGACATCTCCGACGGCCTGGTGGCCGATCTCGGTCACATCACCGAGCGCTCCCGCGTGCGTGCGGTGATCGACTGGGAGTGCGTCCCGGTCTGCGCGTGGGCTGCGGGGCGGCGCGGCGAGCCCGGCGTGCGGGACCGCGTGCTCGCCGGGGGCGACGACTACGAGCTGTGCTTCACCGTGGCGCCGGATCGGCGGGCCGACCTGCTCGCGATCTCCAGCCGGATCGGGGTGGTGCTGACCGAGATCGGGCGCATCGAAGCGGGCGAGGGGGTGGAAGTGCGCGATCGCAGCGGTGCACCGGTCACGCCGGTACAGCGCGGATTCGACCATTTCGGGTAGCTCGAAGCCAGCATGCCGCCTGCAACAATGCTCGTCTCTCCTGCAATCGCCCGGCCCGGGCTGCGCTTCCTGCTGCGCCATCCGGCGCACTGGTTCGCCATGGGCTTCGGACTGGGGCTGATTCCGGTCGCGCCCGGAACGTTCGGCACGCTGCTCGCGTTCCCGCTGTTCTGGCTGCTGCAGCCGCGCGTGCCGCCGTCCGAGTTCCTGATGCTGCTCGCTTTCCTGTACCTCGCCGGGATCTGGTTCTGCGGCCGCGCCGGCCGCGCGCTCGGGGTGGAGGACCACAAGGGCATCGTGTGGGACGAGACGGTGGCGTTCCTCATCGTGCTGTTCTTCACCCCGCCCGTGCTCGCCTGGCAGGCCTTCGCCTTCCTGCTGTTCCGGCTGTTCGACATCTTCAAGCCCGGGCCGATCCGCTACATCGAGAAGATGTTCCGCGGTGGCTTCGGGGTGATGATCGACGACCTGGTGGCGGCGTTCTTCGCGCTGCTGTGCCTCACGCTCTACAAGCTGCTCATGGGAGGGGTCGGGCTTGGATCAGGCTTTATATGACCTCGCGGCCGACGTGGGCCGGGCGCTGAAGGCGCGCGGCTGGATGCTCGCCACCGCGGAGTCGTGCACCGGCGGCTGGATCGGGCAGTGCATGACCATGGTGCCGGGCAGCTCGGAGTGGTTCGAGCGCGGATTCATCACCTACACCAACGTGGCGAAGATGGAGATGCTGGACGTGCGCCGCGAGACCCTGCAGGCGGATGGCGCGGTATCCGAGCAGACCGTGCGCGAGATGGCGCAGGGCGCCCTGCAGCACAGCCGTGCACACGTCACGGTCGCGGTGTCCGGCGTTGCCGGTCCGGGCGGCGGGAGCGCCGAGAAGCCGGTGGGCACGGTGTGCCTGGCGTGGGCGGTGCGCGGCGGCGCGGTGCAGGCGGCCACGCTGCACCTGGACGGCGATCGGGATGCGGTCCGCCGCGCGTCGGTCGTCGCCGCCCTGAAGGGGGTGGTCCGGCTGGCGGCGGCGTAGCGTCCTGCCGGCGTGCCGGGGGCGGTATCACCGGTTGAGCCTGCCGCAGCGCGATAGTGTGCGCACCGGCCCCGCGCACGGGGGCAGCCGGTCCCCCGCCTTCCCGTTTATGGGAGAATGCGATGCTGATCGAAAAGCAGATAACGACCATCATGGACGACAACAAGCGCAAGGCTCTGCAGGCGGCCCTGTCCCAGATCGAGAAGCAGTTCGGCAAGGGCTCGATCATGAAGCTGGGTGAGGCCGATGTGTCCCAGGACATCCAGGCGGTTCCCACCGGGTCGCTCGGCCTGGACATCGCACTGGGCGTCGGCGGCCTGCCGCGCGGGCGCATCGTGGAGATCTACGGGCCGGAATCCTCCGGCAAGACCACGCTGACCCTGTCGGTCATCGCGCAGATGCAGAAGATGGGCGGCACGGCGGCCTTCATCGACGCCGAGCACGCGCTCGACCCCCAGTACGCGCGCAAGCTGGGCGTCAACACCGGGGAGCTGCTGATCTCCCAGCCGGACAACGGCGAGCAGGCGCTGGAGATCGCCGACATGCTGGTCCGGTCCGGCTCCGTGGACATCGTGGTCATCGACTCGGTGGCCGCGCTCACGCCCAAGGCCGAGATCGAGGGCGAGATGGGCGAGCCCCAGATGGGCCTGCAGGCGCGCCTGATGTCGCAGGCGCTGCGCAAGCTCACCGCCAACATCAAGCGCTCCAACACCCTGGTGATCTTCATCAACCAGATCCGCATGAAGATCGGGGTGATGTTCGGCAACCCGGAAACCACCACCGGCGGCAACGCGCTCAAGTTCTACGCCTCGGTGCGCCTGGACATCCGCCGCATCGGCGCGATCAAGCGCGGTGACGAGGTCATCGGCAGCGAGACCCGGGTCAAGGTGGTCAAGAACAAGGTCGCGCCGCCCTTCCGCCAGGCCGACTTCGACATCCTCTACGGCGAGGGCATCTCCCGCCACGGCGAGATGATCGACCTGGGCGTGCTGCACAAGGTGATCGAGAAGTCGGGCGCCTGGTACAGCTACAACGGCGAGCGCATCGGCCAGGGCAAGGACAACGTGCGCGAGTTCCTGCGCGAGCATGAGGAGATGGCGGCCGACATCGAGGGCAAGATCCGCGCTGCGGCCGGAGTTTCGGGCGAAGCCGCCCCGGCACTGGCCGAGGCCGAGGAAGAGTAGGCCGCTCACGCGCATGGCCCCCCGCCCGCTCGACGACTACGGGGGCGCTGATCGCGACGCGGCGGCCGACTCCGGCCGCCGCACGAACACCCCGAAGCTTCCAGGTCTGCGTGCCCTCGCACTGCGGCTGCTTGCGCGGCGGGAGCACTCCCGCGAGGAGATGCGGCAGCGGCTCGCGGGCGAGGAGGTCGATGCGGCCGAGCTGGACGCGCTGCTCGACGAATTCGAACGCAGCGGCTGGCTCTCCGAGCAGCGGATGGCGGAGCAGATGGTGCGCGGCGCACAGGGGCGCTACGGCAGCCGGCAGGTCCTCGACCGGTTGCGCCGCAAGGGCATCGACGGCGAACCGCTGGCCCGGGCCGCAGAAGCACTCAGGGGACAGGAACTGGAAAGCGCCCGGGCGGTATGGCGCAAGCGCTTCGGCCGCCCGCCCGCCAACCTGCAGGAGAAAGGCAGGCAGGCGCGCTTCCTGGCCGGGCGCGGGTTCACCGCCGAGGTCATCGCGCGGGTGCTGGGCACGACACCGGACGAATAGCCGGTTAAACTGTCAGCCATTGAGGGGCACGGAGCCGTTCCCGGTTTCGTGCCCTTCGTCATTTGTGGTTTAATTTCATGTTCTTGTTTGCGGGCCCAGGGCCGTTGTTCGCGCACCGGGGCCGCTGGGTTGCGGGCGCAGCGCCCGCGCGTGTTTTCCGGGTGAGCCATGAAGAGCAGTGAGATCCGCAGCCGTTTCCTGAAGTACTTCGAGCGCAACGGGCACACCATCGTCGCCTCCAGCCCGCTCGTGCCGGGGAACGACC
The DNA here is from genome assembly GCA_964523885.1 of uncultured Burkholderiales bacterium. Lineage (GTDB taxonomy): Bacteria > Pseudomonadota > Gammaproteobacteria > Burkholderiales > SHXO01 > SHXO01. The sequence continues at coordinate 75,280 of CAZFYX010000025.1, forward strand.
CCACGTTGCTGTTCACCAACGCGGGCATGGTCCAGTTCAAGGACGTGTTCCTGGGCCAGGACAAGCGGCCCTACGTGCGGGCGACCACCTCGCAGCGCTGCGTGCGCGCCGGCGGCAAGCACAACGACCTCGAGAACGTGGGCTACACCGCGCGCCACCACACGTTCTTCGAGATGCTGGGCAACTTCAGCTTCGGCGACTACTTCAAGCGCGACGCCATCAGGTTCGCCTGGGAGCTGCTGACCAGGGAGTTCGGGCTCGATCCCGCGCGCATGTGGGTCACCGTCTACCAGGACGATGACGAGGCCTACGACATCTGGGCCAGGGACATCAAGGTTCCGCGCGAGCGCATCGCGCGCATCGGCGACAAGCCCGGCGGGCAGAAGTACCAGAGCGACAACTTCTGGCAGATGGGCGACACCGGTCCGTGCGGCCCCTGCACCGAGATCTTCTGGGACCACGGCCCCGGGATCCCGGGCGGCCCGCCGGGAACGCCGGACGCCGACGGCGACCGCTACATCGAGATCTGGAACCTCGTGTTCATGCAGTTCAATCGCGACGAGTCGGGCACGATGCATCCGCTGCCCAAGCCGTCCGTGGACACCGGCATGGGCCTGGAGCGTGTCGCCGCGGTGCTGCAGGGCGTGCACAGCAACTACGAGATCGACCTGTTCCAGGACCTCATCAAGGCCGCCGCCCGCGTGACGGGTGCGAAGGACCTTGCCAGCAACTCACTCAAGGTCATCGCCGACCACATCCGTGCGTGCAGCTTCCTCGTGACCGATGGCGTGATCCCGGGCACCGAAGGCCGCGGCTACGTGCTGCGCCGGATCATCCGCCGCGCCATCCGCCACGGCTACAAGCTCGGCCAGAAGAAGCCGTTCTTCCACCTGCTGGTGGAGGATCTGGCCAAGGTGATGGGTGAGGCCTATCCCGAGCTGGTCGAGGCGAAGGGCCGCGTCGCGGCGGTGCTCAAGCAGGAAGAGGAGCGCTTCGCCGAGACGCTCGAGAACGGCATGGGCGTGCTGGAGAGCGCGCTGCATCGCGAGGATCGCATGCTCGACGGCGAGACGGTGTTCAAGCTCTACGACACCTTCGGCTTCCCGGTCGACCTCACCGCCGATATTGCGCGCGAGCGCGGCTTCCAGGTCGACCTCGCGGGCTTCGAGCAGGCGATGGCCGAGCAGCGCGAACGTGCGCGTGCAGCCTCGAAGTTCCAGATGACCCAGGGCGTGGAGTATCGCGGCCAGGCCACCGAGTTCCACGGCTATTCCACGCTGAAGATGCCGGCGCGGATCCTGGCGATCTATCGCGAGGGAACGCAGGTCAACGTGCTCCAGGCGGGGGAGGAGGGCGTGGTCGTGCTCGACCGCACGCCGTTCTACGCCGAGTCCGGCGGCCAGGTGGGGGACGTGGGTCAGCTGGTGTCGGGCCACGGCATGTTCGAGGTGCAGGACACCCAGAAGATCCAGGCCGAGGTGTTCGGCCATCGCGGCGTGCTGCGTACGGGACGGCTCGCGGTCACCGACGAGGTCACCGCCCAGGTCGACGGCGAGCTGCGCGCGCGCGCCGCCTACAACCACTCGGCCACCCACCTGATGCATGCGGCGCTGCGCCAGGTGCTCGGTCGCCACGTGCAGCAGAAGGGCTCGCTGGTCGACCCGTGGAAGACGCGCTTCGACTTCTCGCACGACAAGGCGCTCTCGGCGGAGGAGATCCGCGGGATCGAGAAGCTGGTCAACGACGAGGTCCGCAGCAACCACGCGGTCGAAGCGCAGCTGATGAAGTACGACGAGGCGATCAAGCACGGCGCCATGGCGCTGTTCGGCGAGAAGTACGGCGACGAGGTGCGCGTGATCGGCATGGGCGAGTTCTCCACCGAGCTGTGCGGCGGCACCCACGTCAAGCGCACCGGAGACATCGGCTTCTTCAAGATCGTGGCCCAGTCTGCCGTCGCGGCGGGCATCCGCCGGGTCGAAGCGGTGACCGGACCGGGTGCCCTGGACTACGTGCAGCAGCAGACCACGGCGCTGGAAGGCGTGGCTGAGATGCTCAAGGCCAGCCCGACCGAGATCGGCGCGCGGCTCAACCAGGTCATGGACAACGTCCGCGGCCTGGAGAAGGAGCTGGCGCGGCTGAAGTCGAAGCTCGCATCCTCGCAGGGCGATGACCTCGCCGAGCGCGCGATCCAGGTTGGCGCGGCGCGCGTGCTTGCCGCAGCGCTGGAAGGGGCCGATGCGAAGAGCCTCCGGGAAACGGTGGACAAGCTCAAGGACAAGCTCGGTAGTGCGGCGGTGGTGCTCGCCGCCACGGAAGGCGGCAAGGTCTCGCTGGTCGCGGGTGTGACGGCTGACCTCACCGGCAAGGTGAAGGCAGGCGAGCTGGTGAATTTCGTCGCGCAGCAGGTCGGCGGCAAGGGCGGTGGTCGACCGGACATGGCGCAGGCAGGCGGCACGGACCCCGCGGGCCTGCCGAAAGCGCTGGAGTCGGTCCGCGCGTGGGTGGCTGAACGGCTTTGAAGAGCCGTGACGGGAAAAGCGTGACAGGGACAGCGTGACAGGAATAGCGTGACAGAACGGCGTGACCGGGATACGGCGTCACGCATTTCGGTCACGCCTCTCGGTCACGCCGTTTCCGTCACTGTCGCTAAAGGGGAGACACCATGAGATCACTGGCAACGTACGCAGCAGCCATCCTGTTGGCCGCTGTACCCGCGCTTGCGCGCGCCGATGCGAAGGAGCTGTACGTCGAGAAGAGCATCGTGATCGACGCGCCGCCGGAGGCCGTGTGGGCGATCGCGGGCGACTTCGTCGGGTTGCCGCGCTGGTACACGCCGATCGAGTCCTCGAAGCTGGTGCTCGGGCGCAACAACGAGGTGGGCTGCATCCGCGAGCTGACCCGGCGCAACGGCACCAAGGTCGAGGAGAAGCTGATCGACTACTCCCCCTGGGACCGCAGCCTGACCTACACCTACGCCGAAGGCCAGCCGATGTCGAGCGACTACTTCGCCACGCTCACGGTGAAGGATGCGGGCGGCGGCAAGTCGCTGGTCGAGTGGAAGGCGCGCTTCAAGCGTCTGGCATACTGGACCGACAATCCCCCGCCGGGGCAGGACGACGAGACGGTGGTCAAGGCGCTCAACGCCGGCTATCAGCTCGGGCTGGACAATCTGAAGAAGATGGCCGAGTCGGGGCAGTAGCCTCTCCCTGCTTCTACTTCATAACCGCCCTCTGTGTTCAAAGTGGTGGAGCAGTACGCCTTACCCCGCCTCGCCGATCGAGTTCGCCCACCGCATCGCCTCGACCTGCATCCCGATGACCTGGCTGTGCTGCAGTCCGGGCACGGCTTCCAGCGCCTTCTCGATTCCGAGCAGGTCGGTCTCCTCCAGCGCTTCCACCACCAGCAACATCGCGCCGAGTCTGCCGGTGCGCTGCACGAGGCCGTTGCGCACGTCCTCGTCCACCGGCATCGCGCCGAGGATCTCGGCCATGGGCATGCCGAGCAGTGCGTTGACCAGCGAGAGGATGCCGGTCATGAACGCCTTGTCGTGGAAATCGCGGTCGGTCGGGCGGGTAGTTTGCGCGATCAGCTCCATCAGCTTGCCGCGCGTGGCCGCCAGGATCAGCAGCGGGCTGGGGAACTCCGCCGCCGGTGCACTGCTCAGCGCGAACAGCAGCACCTGGAGCCAGCGTTGCAGCTGCTGGCGCCCCAGCGCGGTAAGTGCACCGCGCAGGCTGTTGATGCGCCCCTTGCCGCCTACCGCCACTGAGTTCACCAGCTTCATCAGGTTGAGCGTCAGGTCGGGGTTCTGCTTGAACACCGACTCGATCTGGGGGGTGTCGGCGTCGGTCAGCACCAGGCTGAGCAGGCGCATCAGCGCGGTCTCGGCATGGCTCAGGCGCTTGCCGGTGATGATCGAGGGCCTGGCGAAGTAGTAGCCCTGGAACAGCTCGTAGCCCAGGGCCAGGCAGCGATCGACCTGCGCGCGCGTGTCGACCTTCTCGGCCAGCAGGCGCACGTCGAGCAGCTGCAGCTGCGCCGTGGTGCGCTGCAGGTGCTCGTCATCCATGTGCTGCACGTCCACCTTGACGATGTCGACCACGTCCAGCAGCGGGCGGAACTCGTGTTCGCGCCCGGTGAAGTCGTCCAGGGCGAGCGTGAACCCGGCCTGCTTCAGCTCGTGGCAGCGCTGCACCAGCGGGTCGGTGACGCGCACGGTTTCGAGGATCTCCAGCACCACCTTGTTCTTCGGCAGCAGCTCGATGACGTCGCTCATGATGAGCGGCGCGCTCAGGTTGATGAACCCGGTGTGCTTGCCCAGCACCGTCTCCACCCCCAGCTCGCTGAAGGCGTGGTTGATCACGGTCGCGCTGGCGAAGACGTCGTCCTCGACCTGGGCGCCGTTGAAGTGGCCGGAACGGAACAGCAGCTCGAAGGCCGCGAGGTTCTGCTTGCGGTCCAGGATGGGCTGGCGGCCCAGGAACAGCTCTTGGTTGCCTGATTCGGCCATGCTGCCGTCGGATTCCTGTGGCGGGTCCTAGAACGGCAGGCCCGCGTCCGGCTTCGCCGCCAGCAGCACGCGGCGGAAGTCGTCCTGGATGCGGGTCAGCGCCGCCTGGTTGTCGGCCTCGAAGCGCAGGACGATCACCGGCGTGGTATTGGAGGAGCGTGCGAGGCCGAACCCGTCCGGATATTCCACGCGCAGCCCGTCTATCGTGATGATCTCGCGGGCGCCCTCGAACCGGGCGCTGCGCTGGAGCTGTGCGATGAGCGCGTAGTTCTCGCCCTCGCGCAGCCTGATCTGCAGCTCCGGCGTGTTCACCGAGTCGGGCAGCCGGGAGAACTCCGCGGCGATGTCGGGCCGCCCGCTCAGGTACTCCAGCAGGCGGGCACCGGCGTACATTCCGTCGTCGAAGCCGAACCAGCGCTCCTTGAAGAACATGTGCCCGCTCATCTCCCCGGCGAGCAGCGCGCCGGATTGCTTCATCTTCGACTTGATCAGCGAGTGGCCGGTCTTCCACATCACCGGCTCGCCGCCGTGGGCGCGGATCCAAGGGGGCAGGTTGCGGGTGCACTTCACGTCGAAGATGATCTTTCCGCCGGGATTGCGCGAGAGCACGTCGGCCGCGAACAGCATGAGCTGGCGATCGGGGTAGATGATCCGGCCGTCCCGGGTCACGACCCCCAGGCGGTCGCCGTCCCCGTCGAAGGCCAGTCCCAGCTCCTCGCTGCCCTCCGCCAGTGCGCGGACGAGGTCTGCCAGGTTCTCCGGGTGCGACGGATCGGGATGGTGGTTGGGAAAGTTGCCGTCGACCTCGCAGAACAGCTCGCGCACGGTGCAGCCCAGGCGCCGGTAGAGCTGTGGAGCGAAGGCGCCGGGGACGCCGTTGCCTGCATCGACGACGATGCGCATCGGACGCGCGAGCTTCACGTCGCCGGCGATGCGGTCGATGTAGGCCGCGCTCACATCCGTTTCGCGGCGGGAGCCCGCGCCCGAGGTGAAGTCGCCGGCCTCGATGCGCGCACGCAGGTTCTGGATCGCGTCGCCCGACAGCGTTTCGCCGGCGACCACCATCTTCAGACCGTTGTATTCTGGCGGGTTGTGGCTGCCGGTGACCATCACGCCGCAACCGGTGCCCAGGTGGAAGGTGGCGAAGTACACCATCGGGGTTGCAACGCAGCCGATGTCGATCACGTCGACCCCTGCCGCCTGCAGCCCGCGCGCGAGCCCGGCGGCGAGCGCCGGTCCCGAGAGCCGTCCGTCGCGGCCGATGCACACCGCCTTCTGCTGCTGGTCGCGCGCCTGCGAGCCGATGGCGCGCCCGATCAGCTCGGCGACTTCGGGCGTGAGGGTCTTGCCTACGATGCCGCGGATATCGTAGGCCTTGAAGATCTCGGACGGAACGGTGGGCATGGTCGGGAGAGCGTGGTGACCGTCTGCATTATCCCATAGGCGCTTCCCGGTCACGGGGAGAAACCCTTCGGCCGACGCACCGCGCGCCGGAAGAGCGCTCGGGAAAGCACGAACCGGTCCTCGCGGCTCATGCGAAGGCTTCGCCGAAGTAAGCCAGGATCCGCTCCGGCAGCCAGTCGAGGTGGCCTGGAAACGCGCCGCTCACGAAGCCGACGTGGCCGCCGTGGTCGGGAAGGTCCAGGGTGACCATGGGCGCGACCTCGGCTGGCACCGGCAGATGGGCGCCGGGCAGGAACGGGTCGTTGCGGGCATGCACGATCAGGGTCGGGATGCCGATGCGGCGCAGCTCGCCCTTGCTGCTCGCGCGCGTCCAGTAGTCGTCGGTATCACGGAAGCCGTGCAGGGGGGCGGTCACGACGTTGTCGAACTCGTACAGGTTGCGCGCGCTGGCGACCGCACGGTGATCGTAGATGCCCGGATGCGTGCGCAGCTTCGCCAGGCTCTTGCGCTTGAGCGTCTGCAGGAAGTTCCAGGTGTAGACGCGATTGAAGCCGCGTCCCAGCCGGTGCCCGGCGGTGGCGAGGTCCATCGGCGCAGACACGGCGGCGGCGCGCGCGATGAGCCGGCCCGCACCCGCCTGCTCGCGCGCCAGCCATTTCAGCAGCGCGTTGCCCCCGAGCGAGATGCCGACGGCGAAGCGGGGACCGTCGCTCGCCTGCGTTGCGGTCGTCCGCAGCATCCACTCGATCTCCTCGTGATCGCCGGAGTGGTAGGCACGCGGCAGCCGGTTCGGCTCGCCGCTGCAGCCGCGGAAGTGGGGGACGGCGGCTCGCCAGCCATGCCGCTTGCAGGCCCGGAGCAGGGCGCGCGCGTAGTGGCTCCCCGAGCAGCCCTCCAGGCCATGGAACAGCACCACCAGCGGGGCCTGTGCGCGGCCGTCGAGCCAGTCGATGTCGACGAAGTCGCCGTCGGGGGTTTCGTGGCGCGTGCGCCGCAACGGCGGGGCCGGCAGGCGCCGGAACAGGTAAGGGTAGATCGTCTGCAGGTGACCGCCGGGCAGCCAGGCCGGCGCTCGGTAGGTCGTCAATGCAGCGTGCCGGTGAGCGGCGGCTCGGGCGCGGTGGCATCCTCCGGCAACGGCGAGCCGTGATGCATGAGCATGCGCCAGCCCGACGGCGTGAGGACGTAGACGTTGGTGGCCAGCACCAGGTGCGAGCGCACCTGGCCGGCGATGGTGATGCGCTCGTACAGGTTGTGCACGGAGAGCATCCGCCCGCCCTGCACGCGTACGTCCAGGAGCTGGAAGCGCATGTGCGGACCCGGCTTGAAGATCTGCCGCCAGGACTCGCGCACGGCGTCGATGCCCACCAGGCGGTTGCCGCCGGGATGGATGCACACGATGTCCTCGTCCTCCGCCCATACGGACAGCATGGCGACGAGGTCGGCCTTCTCCAGCGCGTGGTAGAAGGCGGCCTCGGCGTGCTCGGGACTGGAGAACTTCATCCCGCTGCTGCTCCCCGGGCGGCGTGCGCGCTAGTGCCCGTGCGCGCTCGCGCCGCCCTTGAGGGTGTAGCGCGTGCCGCAGTACGGGCACAGGGCCTCGCCGGTCTTCTCCACCGGCAGGAACACGCGCGGGTGCGCGTTCCACAGCACCATGTCGGGCATGGGACAGTGCAGGGGGAGGTCGGCCGGGCCGACCTCGATGTGCCGCGCGGTGTTGACGCTCTTGCTCGCCGTCATCGGTCAGACTGGCGTGAGCCAGTGTGCGTACTTCGGGTTGCGGCCATTGACCACGTCGAAGAACGCGGCCTGCAGCTTCTCGGTGATCACCCCGCGCCGGCCGCTGCCGATCGGGCGCCCGTCGAGTTCGCGGATCGGGGTGACCTCGGCGGCGGTGCCGGTGAAGAACGCCTCGTCGGCGATGTAGATGTCATCGCGGGTGAGCCGCCGTGCCTCGACCTGCAGGCCCATGTCGCGCGCGAGCTGGATCACCGAGTCGCGCGTGATGCCGATCAGGGCCGAGGTGAGCTCGGGCTCGTAGAGCCTGCCGTTCTTGACGATGAACAGGTTCTCGCCCGCGCCCTCGGCGACGTAGCCGTCCACGTCGAGCAGCAGAGCCTCGTCGTAGCCGTGCTCGATCGCCTCCTGGTTGGCCAGGATCGAGTTGGCGTAGGTGCCGGAGAACTTGGCCCGGCACATCGTGACGTTGATGTGATGGCGCGAGTAGGACGAGGTCTTCACCCGGATGCCCTTCTCCAGGCCCTCGGCGCCGAGGTACGCGCCCCACGGCCAGGCGGCGATCGACACGTGCACCTTCGCGCCCTTGGGCGACACGCCCATCTTCTCGGAGCCATAGAAGGCGATCGGCCGGATGTAGCAGGAATCCAGCTTGTTCACGCGCACCACCTCGCGCTGGGCCTCGATCATGGTCTCGCGATCGAACGGCATCTTCATCATGAAGATGTGCGCCGAGTTGAACAGGCGCTCGGTGTGCTCGCGCACGCGAAAGATGGCGGTGCCATTGACCGTCTTGTAAGCCCGCACGCCCTCGAAGCAGGCGAGGCCATAGTGCAGGGAGTGGGTCAGTACGTGCGTCGTGGCCTCCCGCCAGGGCACCAGCTTGCCGTCGTACCAGATCAGCCCGTCGCGGTCTGCCATGGACATCTGGGTGTCTCCGTGAGCAAAAGCGGGCATTTTAGCGTAGCTTTCCCCACCGCCGCCAAAAAACCCCGTATGCAGGAGCCGTGCATGGCCGTGCGCATCGAGATCATCTCCGACGTCGTCTGCCCCTGGTGCTTCATCGGCAAGCGCCGGCTGGAGGAGGCGCTGCGGCAGGTCGATGAGCCGGTCGAGGTGCTGTGGCGGCCGTTCCAGCTCAATCCGGACCTGCCCGACACGGGCGTTGCGCGCGAGGAGTACATCCGGCGCAAGTTCGGGTCCGCCGGCCCCGGATTGTATGAGCGCGTGGCGGCGGTGGGGGAAACGGTTGGCATCCCGTTTGCATTCGAGCGCATTGCGCGGCAGCCCAATACGCTGCGGGCGCACCAGCTGATCGCGCTGGCCGAGCCCGGTCGGCAGCAGGATGCGGTGGTGGAGACGCTGTTCCGCGCCTACTTCCTCGAGGGAGCGGACCTGACCAGCGCGCAGACCCTGGCCGGCCTGGCGGTGCAGGCCGGGCTGGAGCCGGCCGCCGTGGAGTCCTGCCTGGCTGACCCGGCCGCCCGGCTGGCCGTGCTGCAGGACGAGGGCGCCGCTCGCGACCTGGGAGTGGAAGGGGTTCCGTTCTTCGTCTTCGGCGGGCGCCTGGCGGTATCCGGCGCACACCCGCCGGAAGTGCTGATCCGCGGCATCCAGCAGGCAGCCCGGGGCGCGACCGATGCGGCCTGATCCGTGCCACTTCCCCGCGCGCGGCTAACCCACGGGTCGCGATGGGTTTTCCGCCCGGAGCCGCGGCGCGCGGATGGCCCGCGCCGAGGCTGCAGGGCGGGCACTCGGATGGTCTCAACCCGCAGGCATGGGACGTGCTTTTGCACGACGGGTTTTCCCGCATCCAGACGTCCCTTTCAGCCAGAACTCAGAGACCATGTCCGACGTCAGTGCAGCCGCGGCATCGCCGAGCGTGAGTGGCGCCGAAGCATCCGCCGCCGGCCCGATGCGTGAGCGCGTCCGCACCGCCCCGCCCGCGCAGCCTCCGCTTCCCGCTGCCGCGCCGGCGGCGACACCGCCCAGGCAGACCTGGCTGCAGCGCCTGGGCAACGCCGCGATCGACGCGAACGACAGCGACGAGCTGCGGCTGCGCAAGACGCTGCTGATCTTCGCCAGCGGCCTCATGAACATGGCCGCGATCGTCTGGCTGGCGATCTACTGGGCGCTGGGACTGAAGCTGCCCACCACCATCCCGCTGGCCTACCAGGTGATCTCGGCGCTCATCCTGGTCGTCTACCTGAAGACGCGCAACTTCGACTTCTTCCGCATCGCCCAGCTGTCGCTGTTCCTGTTCGCGCCGTTCGTGATCCAGTGGAGCATCGGCAGCTTCGTCAATTCCAGCGGGATCGTCCTGCTCGCGCTGCTCGCACCCGTGGGCGCGATGGTGGTGTACGGCCCGCGCGAGTCGATCCCCTGGTTCGTGGCCTACGTCGTGTTCACCGCGATGTCGGGGGCGTTCGACTATTTCCTCGCGAGCGGGGAGTCCTCCGGCGTGCCGATGCGCACCGTCGCGGTGTTCTTCGTGCTCAACTTCACCATCCTGTCGAGCATCGTCTACCTGCTGCTGCGCTACTTCGTGCAGCAGAAGGACACGTTCCAGAACGAGCTGTCGCGCCAGCACGATCTGATGCGCAACGAGCAGCGCAAGTCCGAGCAGCTGCTCACGACCATCCTGCCCCCGCACATCGCGGCGCGGCTGAAACAGGACCAGACCACCATCGCGGACGGCTTCGCCGACGTCTCGGTGATGTTCGCCGACATCGTGGGCTTCACCACGATGGCGGAGGAGCTCACGCCGAAGGAGGTGGTGAGCTTCCTCAACGAGGTGTTCACCCGCTTCGACGACCTGGCCGAGAAGCACAAGGTGGACAAGATCAAGACCATCGGTGACGCCTACATGGTGGCCGGCGGCGTCTCCGGCGACGATACCCAGTACGTCTCGGCGGTGGCCGAGATGGCGCTGGAGATGGTCGAGCTCACCCGCAACAGCGACGTCATGCGCCGCTACAACGTCGCGTTCCACGTCGGGATCGCGACCGGCCCGGTGATCGCCGGCGTCATCGGCGCCAAGCGCTTCATCTACGACCTCTGGGGCGACACCGTCAACGTCGCCAGCCGCATCACCTCGGAAGCGCCGCCGAGCGAGATCTACGTCGACAAGACCACCTACCGCCGCCTCGGCCACCGCTACGTCTTCAGCGAGCCCCGCGACCTGATGTTCAAGGGCAAGGGAATGATGACGGTGTATCAGCTTCTGGGCCGCAGGCAGGCCTAGACGCCCAGGCGCCAGGCTTTAGGCCCTAGACGCCAGAATCATGGATGCGGCGCGCAGCGCCGCTCGAAACCCCTGGCCTCTAGCGCCTAGGGCCTGGGGCCTGATCCGTCGAAGACGGCGGCCCACAGCTCCAGTACCGCCTCCACCAGCCCCGCCACCTTCTCCCGCTCGACCCGCGCGTATTGTTCGCCCTGCAGGCGCAGGGCGTGCTGCAGGCGGCGGAACTCGCGGTAGCTGTGCTGCACCGCTGACGCGGCCGCGGCATCGATGAGACCCAGCTCCGCGGCCAGGCCCAGCAGCGCGATGTTGCCCTTGTTGCCGGTCAGCCGCGCGTGCAGGTGAGCATGTCCCAGCACCAGGTATTGCACGATGAACTCCACGTCGACGATGCCGCCACGGTCGTGCTTCAGGTCGAACAGGCCGCTGCGGTTGGGGTGGCCCTCGAGCATGCGCGCGCGCATCTGCGCGATCTCGCCGCGCAGCCCGGGCAGCTCGCGCGGCATGCGCAGGATCTCCACCCGCAGGGCCTCGAAGCGCTCGCCGATCGACGGGTCACCGGTGACGAAGCGCGCTCGGGTTAGGGCCTGGTGCTCCCACACCCAGGCCTTGGTGCGCTGGTACTCGGCGAACGCCTCCACCCGGCTCACCAGCAGCCCGCTGGCACCGTCGGGGCGCAGGCGCAAATCGGTCTCGTACAGGACGCCGGCGGGCGTGAAGCTCGTGAGCCAGGTGTTGATGCGCTGAGCGAGCCGCGCGTAGTTCTCCTGCGCATCGGGGTGCCCGTCGTCGTAGAGGAAGATCAGGTCGAGGTCCGAGGCATAGCCCAGCTCCTTGCCGCCGAGCTTGCCGTAGCCGACGATCGCGAACGCGGGTGCGTTGCGGTGGCGGGTGCGCAGTCCGTTCCAGGCCAGGCGCAGCACCTGTGTGAGCACCAGGTCGGCGAGGTCGCTCAGGTGATCGCTCAGCTTCTCCAGCGGCAGGCTGCCGGCGAGGTCCTGGGTCAGCAGGTGGATGGTGCGCACCTGCTTGAAATGGCGCAGGATGTCCATCTGGCGCTCGGTGTTGTCGGCCGCGTCCAGCTCCTCTTCCAGGCTGGCCGCCAGCGCCGGCCAGTCGGGCGGCTCCAGGTGCGCCGGCGCGATCAGCTCGTCGAGCAGGATCGGGTGGCGCGCGAGGAAGTCCGCCGCCCACGGGCTCGCCGACGCGAGGGTGGCCAGGCGCCCCAGCGCTGCCGGGTATTCCTGCAACAGCGCCAGGTAGGATTCGCGCCGGCCGATGCTCTCCAGCACGCGCGCCAGGCGCTCCAGCGTGGCATCCGGGCGCTCCGACTCGCCCGCCACCTGCAGCAGCTGGGGTACCAGTCGGTCGAGCCGCGCGTGAGTGGACGGGGACATGCGGCGGTACAGTCCGCTCTCGCGGAAGTCGCGCAGGCGGGCGACGATGGCCGGGCCGTTCACGTAGCCGGTGGTGGCCAGGGCCGCCACCGCCTTCTCCTCGTCGACGCCGCGCCAGGCCACCGCCAGCGGATGCTCGCTGCGTTCCCCGTGGGGATCGACGAAGACGCTGTCGAAGTGCCGGGTGACGCAGCTGCGGTGCCGTTCCAGCACGCTGCGAAACGCGGCGAAATCGGCAAAGCCCATGCTCTGCGCGATCAGCTCTCGATCGGCCTCGTTCGCCGGCAGCATCTGCGTCTGCTGATCCTCCAGGTACTGCAGCCGGTGCTCGAGGTTGCGCAGGAACACGTACGCCTCGGACAGCTCGCGGGCGGCCTCCTGCGGCAGGAGCTGGCGTTGCGCCAGGCGCGGGAGCGTCGCCAGCGTGGGGCGCAGCCGCAGCCCGGGATCGCGTCCGCCGCGCACGATCTGGAACACCTGAGCGATGAACTCGATCTCGCGGATCCCGCCCGGGCCCAGCTTGATGTTGTCGTACAGGTCGCGCCGTCCCACCTCGGCCCGGATCTGTGCATGCAGCTCGCGCAGCGAGGCGAACGCGCTGTAGTCGAGATGGCGGCGGTAGACGAACGGCGTGACCAGCGCCATCAGCTCGGCATCCGGCTGGCCGGTGATCTCGCGGGCCTTCACCCAGGCATAGCGCTCCCACTCGCGGCCCTGGCTGTGCAGGTAGTTCTCGAGCATGGGCAGGCTCATCACCAGCGGGCCGCTCTCGCCATAGGGGCGCAGGCGCATGTCGACCCGGAACACGTGGCCGTCAGCCGTGTAGTGGTTGAGTGCGTTGATGAGCTTGCGTCCCAGGCGGGTGAAGTACTCGTGCGCGCTGAGCGGTCGCGGCCCGTCGGTCTGGCCCTCGTCCGGGTAGAGGAAGATCAGGTCGATGTCCGAGGAGACGTTGAGCTCCTGCCCGCCGAGCTTGCCCATGCCCATCACGAACAGCGACTGCGGCACGGCCCCCGGGCTGGCATGCGGGCGGCCGTGCACCTGCGCCAGCGCGGCGTCCAGGTGGGTGAGCGCGAAGCGCACGCTCTCCTCCGCCAGGGCGGTGATCGAGCCGACCACTTCGGCGAGATCGGCCAGTCCCGCCAGGTCGCGTGTCATGATGCGGATGACGGCCGCCTTGCGCACCTCGCGCAGCGCGTGCAGCAGGCCGGCCTCGTCCTGCACGGCGTACCTGCCCAGCAGGGTGCGGATCTGCGCCGCATCCAGGGCGGTTTCGAGGTCGGCAGGCGCGAAGCATGCTGGCGGGCGCTCCAGCAGACGGGTGAGGAAGCGGCTGTACCGGGCGGCGGCGGCGAGCAGGGACACGGGGTCCGGGGAAGTGGGCATCGAGTAAGATGACGCTATGCAGAGATGAGGTCGACGGACGGGCAGCCGCAAGAGTGCGGGCGGCCCGCCGGGCCAGCGGGCGCGTGGGCGGTCCGGCCGATCGTGCTGCACCCGCCCGGACGCCGGCCGCGCCGGGGGTCACGCCGCCGTTCCCCGATTGGCATCGCGCGTGACCCGACGTCATTCTATTTTCAGGTTCCCGCCCCTGGCAAACCCACGCTCTCCCACCCGGTTCTCGCCGCGTCCCGCGCTGCGTGCGGTCGGGCACGGCACGCTCTGGCTGTACCGCGTGGCCACCAACCTGCTGCTGGTCACCGCGCTCCTCCTCGGCGTGGCCATCCTGCTGCTGCGCTACTGGGTGCTGCCGGACCTGGGCCAGCATCGCGACCAGATCGCGCAGGCCCTCAGCAACGCGGCCCGGCAGAAGATCACCCTGGGTGCCGTGGACGGGCGCTGGGACGGATTCCGTCCGCGCCTGGTCCTGCGCGACCTGCGCGTGTACGACCGCTCCGGCACCGAGCGCCTTGCGCTCGCCGAAGTCGACGCGACCCTGTCCTGGACCTCGCTGCTGGGGGAGGTGCGCTTCCACTCCATCGACGTGAACCGTCTCGCGCTCGAAGTCCGGCGCGACGAGCGCGGCGTGTTCTCGGTTGCCGGCATCGTCCTGGAGCCCGGGGAGGGCGACGACGGCTTCGGCAACTGGCTGCTGGAGCAGCACCGGGTCGCGGTCCACCAGTCGTCCCTGACCTGGATCGACGAGACATTGGGCGGCACGCCGCTACTGCTAAAGGACGTCGAGCTGCTGGTCGAGAAGCGGCTGGGCACGTGGCGGCTGGGCATGCAGGCGGTGCCGCCGCTCGAGGTCGCGTCGCCCATCGATCTTCGCGGCGAGCTGCGGCGCGACGGCAGCGGCCGCGCGAGGACCTGGCACGGGCGGGTCTACCTCGGCTTCAGTTACGCCGACCTGGCCGCGCTCGGACACTGGCTCGCGATGCCGGCAGACATCCAGCGTGGTGCCGGCGGCCTGGAGGTCTGGGCCGACGTGGGCGGCAGCCGGATCACCCAGGTGCTCGCCGACATCGGCCTGGCCGACGTAAGCCTGCGCATGCGCACGAACCTGCCCTACCTCGATCTCGCCCGCCTGACCGGCCGGGTGGCCTGGTCGGGCGGGCCGGACAGCATGAGCTGGGCGGCGCACAACCTGGCCTTCACCACTCCGGACGGCCTCGAGCTGCCTCCGGCCGACATCTCCTACCGCCGCACCGGCGCGGAGGACGATCCCAAGGCCCGCTCGGAGGCGACCTTCGACGCGCTCGACCTGGCCGCGGTGGTGCGCCTGATCGACCGGCTCCCGCTCGACGATGCGCTGCGCGCGCGACTCGCGGAGATGAACCCACGGGGCAGGTTGAACGCCTTCGAGCTGCGCTGGACCGGCCCGCTGGCCTCGCGGACCGAGTACGCCGCCCGCGGCAGCTTCGACGGAGTGACCGTCGCCCCGTCCGGTTACCTGCCCGGCTTCGCCACCGTCAGCGGGAACGTCGATGCGACCCAGGCCGGCGGCCGCGTGGACCTGCGTGCCCGCGGTTCGGAGCTCGTGATGCCGAAGGTGTTCGCCGGGCCGCTGCCGCTCGACGACCTGTCGGGGCGAGTGAGCTGGACCATGACCGCGCAGGGAGCGGCGGTGCGGGTCGAGTCGGTGACCTTCGCCAACGCCCATCTGGCCGGGCAGGCGAGCGCGGTCTACACAGTGGTTCCCGGGCAGCCCGGCACGCTCGATCTGGCCGGGACACTCCAGCGCGGCGAGGGGCGCGAGGCCTGGCGTTATCTGCCGCTCCAGCTCAAGGGCGAGGTGCGCGAGTGGCTGCAGCAGGCGATCTCCGCAGGTCGGGTGGGACAAACGCGCTTCCGCCTGAGCGGCGACCTCGCGCGCTTTCCGTTCGCGGGCGCAAACGCGGGTGTATTCGAGGTGGTGGCACCGTTCGAGCAGGCCACGTTCGCCTTCGACCCGGCCTGGCCGGCGCTGGAGGGGCTGCGCGGGTCACTGGAGTTCCACAACAACAGCCTGACCGTGCGCTTGAGCGAGGGGCACCTGTTCGGCCTGCGCCTGCTCACGGCGACGGCGACGATCGGCGACCTCAGCGGCGATCAGCCGGTGTGCGTCCTGCGCGGCGAAGCCGAGGGTCCGACCGCGGACTTCCTGCGCTTCATCGCTGCCAGCCCGCTGCAGCGGATCCTCATCGGCGTCACTGACCAGATGCAGGCCAGCGGCACCGGGGGCCTGGGGCTGGTCCTGGAACTGCCGCTCGAACACCTCGACGATACCCGGGTATCGGGGCGCTACCGCTTCGCCGCCAACACGCTGGAGCCGGGGAACGGCGCACCTCGCGTCGATCAGCTCACCGGCGAGCTGCTGTTCAGCGACCGCGAGGTGCGGCTGCCGGAGGGCACCGCGCGCGTGCTCGGTTTTCCGCTGCGCTTCACTGCCGAGCGGACGCCCCAGTCGAAGGGGCTGCAGATCCGCGCCAGCGGCCGGGCGGATGCGCCCGCGATCCGCGCGCTGGTGGGGCAGCGCTGGGCAGAGGGCCTGAGCGGCGAAACGGAGTGGCAGGGCACGCTGCACGTGCAGGACGGCAGCTACGAGCTGGCCATCGACTCGGAGCTGCGCGGGCTGGTCTCGGCACTGCCGGCCCCGCTCGCCAAGGATGCCGCTGCGCCGCTGCGCTTCAACCTGCAGCGGCGCAGCGCTGCAGCCGGTCGCGAGCTGACGGTGGTGAACGTGGGCAACGTGTTCTCCGCGCAGTGGCTCGAACCGCACGGGGCCGCGCAGGCGCTGCGGGCGGAAGTGCGCTTCAACGAGCCCGCGCCGCTGCCGCAGCGCGACGGGGTCTGGCTCGCCGGGCGCGTCGCCGTGCTCGACGTCGATCGCTGGCGGCCGCTGCTGCGAGGCGGTGACGCCGACGCCGACGCCGACGCGACTGGTGGCCGCGGCGGCATCACCCTGAGCACCCCCCGCGCGATCCTGTTCGGCAGGCAGTGGAACGACGTCTCAGTCCAGGCGGTGCGGAAGGATGACGTGTGGCAGGGTCAGGTGGATGCGCGCGAAGTGGCGGGCACGTTCACCTGGAACACGTCCGGGCCCGGGAACGTCTACGCCCGCCTGGGCCGGCTCCACCTGCCGCAGCCGGTCGTGCGCGTGGAGGCACCGGCTGCGGCGGCGGGCGGGGACGAGTCGCTGCCGGGGCTCGACGTCCAGGCCGAGGACTTCCGGGCGGGCGAACGGCAGTTCGGCAAACTGCAACTGCTCGCCGTTCCCGAGGGGCGGGACTGGCGCGTGCGCCAGCTCGACCTGCGCCGGCCGGAAGGCAGCCTGGCCATGACCGGCATCTGGCGGGCGGGTGCGACGCCGGTCATGCATCTGGATCTGCAGGCCGACGTGAAGGATCTCGGGGCCTGGTTCGCACAGATCGGTCTGCCACAGGCGCTGGCCGGCGGCAGCGGCAAGATGACGGCGCAGCTGGCCTGGAAGGGGCCGCCCGAATCCGTCGACACACCCACGCTCAACGGTACCGTGAAGCTGGAGGCGAAGCAGGGGCGCTTTGTTAAAATCGAGCCGGGATTGGGGAAGCTCATCGGCGTGTTAAGCCTGCAGGCGCTCCCGCGGCGGGTCACGCTCGACTTCAATGACGTCTTCAGCGACGGCTTCGCGTTCGACCGTGTGTCGGCCGCGGCAACCATCGACCGCGGCGTTGCGCATACCAGCGACTTCATGATGGTCGGGCCGGCCGCCCGGGTCGAGATGAGCGGGGACATCAACCTCGCCGGCGAGACCCAGCGCCTCGACGTCAAGGTGCTGCCCTCGATGAGCGAGAGCGTGGCGCTGGGGGCCGCGATCGTGAACCCGGCGGTGGGACTGGCCACACTGCTCGCCCAGAAGGTGCTGAAGGACCCGATTGGCCAGATGATCGCGTTCGACTATGAAGTGAGCGGGACGTGGGCCGATCCCATCGTGTTGAAGAAACGGCGCGGGACGCCGGAACAAACCAGGCAGGGCCGCAAATAGGATGAGTGCAGCACCCAAGTCGAGCTTCGGGAAGCCGCGGGCCGCGCGGCCGGTGGCCACGCGCGGCCGCGATCGCGCCGACGCGCCCCCGGCGGTGTTCCGCATCGCGGGCGTGCAGATGGCCTCCGGGCCGAACGTGTCCGCCAACCTCAACGAGGCGAAGCGCCTGATCGAGATGGCCGCCGAGCAGGGTGCCCGCCTGATCGCGCTGCCCGAGTACTTCGCCATCATGGGGCTCAAGGACACCGACAAGGTCGACGCGCGGGAGCGCGAGGGCCAGGGGCAGATCCAGCGCTTCCTCGCCGAGACCGCGCGGCGGCTCAAGGTGTGGCTGCTCGGCTGCTCCATTCCGCTGGAGTCGCCGGTGCCTGGCAAGGTGCACAACTCGCTGCTGGTCTACGACGACACCGGCCGCCAGGTGTCGCGCTACGACAAGATCCACCTGTTCGCCCTGAGCATGGGCGAGGACCGGTTCTCCGAGTCCCGCACCATCCAGCCGGGCCACGAGGTCAAGGTGGTGGAGTCGCCGTTCGGCCGCATCGGGCTGTCGATCTGCTACGACCTGCGCTTCCCGGAGCTGTACCGCGCCATGGGGACGGTCGACATCATCGTGGTCCCGGCGGCGTTCACCGAGAAGACCGGCCGCGCGCACTGGGAGGCACTGATCCGCGCCCGCGCGATCGAGAACCTGGCCTACGTGCTGGCCCCCGCGCAAGGCGGCTACCACCTGAGCGGGCGCGAGACCCACGGCCACAGCATGATCGTGGACCCCTGGGGCGTGGTGCTGGACCGGCTGCCGCGGGGCTCGGGCGTGGTGATCGCCGGGGTCAACCCCGGCTACCAGGCCAGCCTGCGCCAGGGCCTGCCGGCACTCGAGCACCGGATGACGGTCAAACCGGCGGTGTCCAAGTGACGCGGCCCCCGCCTTGAACCCGGCCCGGCCGGACCCAACTGCCACCAACGAGCCCCTGTCCCTGCCTGCTACCGATCCCATGAACGCCCCCGTCAACTCCGAGCTCCTGTTCGCCACCGCCGACAGCACCCTGCTGGCGCCCTACGGTCTGGATGCATCCGACCTGTCGCGCGTCTTCGGCGACATCCTCTCCCACCACATCGACTACGCCGATCTGTACTTCCAGTACAGCCGCGGCGAGAGCTGGAGCCTGGAGGAGGGCATCGTGAAGTCCGGCAGCTTCAGCATCGAGCAGGGCGTGGGCGTGCGCGCCGTCAGCGGCGAGAAGACCGCATTCGCCTACTCCGACGACATCAGCATGCCCGCGCTGCAGTCCGCGGCCTCGGCCACGCGCGCCATCGCGCGCCAGGGCGCGAGCGCAACGACGCAGGCGGTCCGGCGCAACACCGGACGCGAGCTGTACCTGCCGCACGACCCCATCGCCAGCCTCGACGCACCGCGCAAGGTCGCGCTGCTGGAAGCGATCGAACGGCATGCCCGCGCGCTCGACCCGCGCGTCAAGCAGGTGATGGCAAGCCTGTCCGGGGAGTACGAGGTGGTGCTGGTCACGCGCTCCGACGGCGTGATGGCTGCGGACGTGCGGCCGCTGGTGCGGCTGTCGCTGCAGGTGATCGCCGAGGAGGGCGGCCGGCGCGAGCAGGGCGGTGCGGGCGGCGGCGGGCGCTTCGACTACGCCTACTTCACCGACGAGGTGCTGCAGGACTACGCGCAAAAGGCCGTGCACCAGGCGCTGACCAACCTGCAGGCGCAGCCTGCGCCGGCCGGCACGATGACCGTGGTGCTGGGGCCCGGCTGGCCCGGCGTGCTGCTGCACGAGGCGGTGGGCCATGGCCTCGAGGGCGACTTCAACCGCAAGGGGACGTCGGCGTTCAGCGGACGCATCGGCGAGCGCGTCGCAGCGCCGGGCGTCACGGTCGTCGACGACGGGACCATCAACCGCCGCCGCGGCTCCCTGAACATCGACGACGAGGGCAACCCCACGCAGCGCACCGTGCTGATCGAGGATGGCGTGCTCAAGGGCTACATCCAGGATTCGCTCAACGCGCGCCTGATGGGCGTGCCGGTCACCGGCAACGGCCGGCGCGAGTCGTTCGCGCACGTGCCGATGCCGCGCATGACCAACACCTACATGCTGGCGGGCGACAAGGATCCGCAGGAGATCATTGCCTCGGTGAAGCGCGGGCTCTACGCGGTTAACTTCGGCGGCGGCCAGGTCGACATCGTCAGCGGCAAGTTCGTGTTCTCCGCCTCCGAGGCCTACATGATCGAGGAGGGCAAGGTCACCTATCCGGTGAAGGGCGCCACCCTGATCGGCAACGGCCCCGACGCACTCACGCGCGTGTCGATGATCGGCAACGACCTCTCGCTGGACACCGGCGTGGGCACCTGCGGCAAGGAAGGGCAGAGCGTGCCGGTGGGGGTGGGACAGCCCACGCTGCGCATCGACGGGCTGACGGTGGGCGGGACGTCGGCGTAACCAGGCTGCGTCGCTGCGCGGGGAGTCAGGGCCGGCCGGGGGGCAGTGCGGCGGGCACGTGCTTTGCCAAGGCGCCCGCCTTGACCCATAATTGGGTCCGGAAACATTGACTTGACAGTGTTTCCCTTCTGCTGCGAGAAGACGCAGTGTACCGGCCTACCTCCTCCCTGGTGCGTGATGACTGACTCGGTCCCGCAGAACTCCCTCCTCAAGACCCTGGAACACCTGGGCGAGGGGACGGCGCTCGCGCAACAGATCTACGACATGATCGGGCACTCCCGCTTCTTCGACGACTTCAGTCGCGAAGACGTGCAGCAGCTGGCCGCCTTCATGCAGGTCTTCCGCGCCGAGCCCGGCAGCATGATCATCCGGGAAGGCGACGTCGACGACTACATGCTCCTCATCATCCAGGGCAAGGTCGACATCGTGAAGACCGACAAGCGCGGGGTCATCCAGGCGATGACCAGCGTGGGCCCCGGCATGACCCTGGGCGAGATGTCGATGATCGACGGCGAGCCGCGCTTCGCGACCTGCATCTCGGTCGAGCCCACGACCTTCGCGGTGCTCTCGCGCGAGGCCATGGTGCGCATCATCCTGGAGGAACCCAGCCTCGGCGCGAAGCTGCTGATCAAGCTGGTGACGCTGCTCTCGCAGCGCCTGCGCCAGACCAGCTCCACGCTGCTCCACTACATGGAGCGCTGACCGCGCAGTTGCCGACCTCGCTGCGCTGCGGCCTGCTCGCCGCTCTCCTCGCACTGCACGCATACGCCGCCTGGGCCGGGCAGGGACGCACGGTCGTGGACGACGCCGGTCACGGCCTGCAGGCCGATCCGCCGGCGCGCCGCATCGTGGCGCTCGCCCCCAACCTCGCCGAGCTGGTCTTCGCTGCCGGTGCCGGCGCGCAGCTGGTGGGGACCGTGCGTGGCAGCGACTACCCGGCCGCGGCCGCGCACGTGACCGGGGTGGGCGATGCGGCAGGCATCGACGTGGAGCGCGTGCTCGCGCTGCGTCCGGACCTCGTGCTGGCCTGGGCCAGCGGCAACCGCCCCGCGGACGTGGCTCGGCTCGAGGCGCTGGGCTTGCGCGTCTATCGCAGCGAGGCGCGCACGCTGGAGGACGTGGCCTCCAGCCTGCGCCGGATCGGGCAGCTCGCGGGCACTGCGTCGACGGCGGACGCTGCAGCACGCGAGTACGAGAATGCGCTCGCTGCGATCGCGCATCGCGTTGCACCGGGGACGCAGCCGACCGTCTTCATCCAGATCTGGGACAGCCCGCTGATGACGGTGAACGGGCAGCACCTGGTCAGCCGCATCGTCGAGCGCTGCGGCGGGCGCAACGTGTTCGCGAACCTGCCCGTGCTCGCCGGCAGCGTGAGCCTGGAGGCGGTGCTGGCGGCCGACCCCGACCTGATCGTGGCGGCTGTGGCCCCGGGTGGCGAGCCGGCCGTGACGCACACCTGGCGCCGCTGGCCCAAGCTGCGTGCGGTGGCGCGCGGAGAGGTGCATGCCATCGACGCCGATCTCGTCACCCGTGCGACCCCTCGCGTGCTGCAGGGCGTGCGCAGCGTGTGCGCGTGGATCGCGACTGGCAGCTAGGGAAGCTTTGATCAATGGGCTGCGCTGTGCGACCGAGCGATTTTGCCCCAAGGCGGCGTCGGTGAGGACGACATGTAGCCGGCCTCCATCAGGACGAGCCGAGGGCGCGCACGCCGGAGCGAAGGAGGAGGGGCCCCGTTTGCGGGGATCCGACCGCGCAGGCGTGCGTGAAGCCCGCAGGCCGGCGTGCGCATCCCGCTCCGGGGTCGTATCCATCGCGCAAGCGCGATGGAAGCCTCCTCCGCCCTGCGCGGGCGCGGGGCAAAAATCGCCGGTCCCTCAAAAGCGCCTTCATATCGGCGGGTTGCGTCAGGGGCGGCGCCTGCGGCGCGGCTCTCCTTGCGCAGGTTCCAACCTGCGCTGCGTCGTGCCGCTTGCATCCATCCGGCCCTGACGCAACGCACAGCGCAGCCCATTGATCAAAGCTTCCCTGGACGCTCAGATTCGCGTGCAGGGCCCGCGGTAGAGGATCGGCCCGGTCGGTGCGCCGGTGGGCGAGCCGCCGTGCGGCTCGACGCTCATCGCGATCTCGGCGGCGCCGTCGACGACACGCGTGAGCCGTGGCGGCAGCATCACGGTCTGGGTTTCGTGCGTGGTGATGAGGCCGAGCGAGACCGGCTGGCCGCCACCCTCGGGTAGCGCCCACAGCTCCCACGCCGTGCCTTGCGCCATCTCGGCGTGACCCATCACCCGGATGCGCAGTGCGGTCTGTCCGTGGCTGTCCATCTCCCAGGAGACCGTCATCGCCGGCTGGTTGCGCGCGTCGGACATCACCGCGACCATCATCTCCGGCTGCCGCGGCAGCAGCACCGCCAGCGCGACTGCCAACACCATGACCGCCGCCAGGCCGGCCAGCGCGCTCGTGCGCCAGAAGCGCACGCTGTCCCACCACCGTCCCGCCCCCGCGCCTGCTGCGGGCCGGATCCTGGCCTCGATGGCGCGCCACACCCGTGCCGGCGGCGCGATCGGCGCGGCCGCAGCGTCGAGCGGTGCGAGCCGCGCCTGCCACGCCTGCATGTGCCGCCTCAGTGCAGGGTCCGCGTGCAGCAGGCCCTCGAAGCGTTGCCGGGCGCGCCCGCGCAGGGTGCCCAGCACGTATTGCGCCGCGAGCGCGTCGCGCCGCCTCTCGTCGCTGTAGTCCACTCAGCTTCCCTTCACCATCGCGTCCATGCACTCGCGCAATTTGTCCAGGCCGCGCCGCACCCAGGTCTTCACCGTGCCCAGCGGCTGGCCCAGGTGCGCGGCCAACTCGCCGTGCGACAGTCCGTGCAGGTAGGCGAGCGCGATGCTCTGGCGCTGGGTGCTGCTCAGCGCCTGCAGGCACTCGTGCAGCGCGCCCGCATCGCGCGCATCCTGCAGCATGCGCTCGGGCGCCAGCAGGCCCTCGTCGGGCACTGCGCCCGCCAGCTCGTCGTAGTCTTCCCGCCCGTGCTCGAGGTTGGGCCGCCGCAGCCAGTCGAGCGAGCGATTGCGCACCACTGCGGTCATCCAGGTGAGCGGCGCACTGCGGTGCGCGTCGTACTCGCCGAGGTGGCTCCAGATGCTGACGAAGCTCTCCTGCAGCACCTCCTCGGCCCAGTCGTGCCTGCGCAGCAGGCGAAACGCGACCGCGTAGAGCCTTGGTGCGGTGAGGCGATACAGCTCGGCGAAGGCGGCCTGGTCGCGCAGCGCGCAGCGCGCCACGAGCGCCTGCAGCGTCGCGGCGTCGCTCATCGTGCCGGGTGCACGCGCGTGCCGGTCACGCCTTGCCTGCGCCGCGGTCGCGGCGCCAGAGCACGTCGCTGCCGCCGGCCCGGCGGTTGAGCACGCGGGCCAGCACGAACAGCAGGTCGGACAGGCGGTTGAGGTACTGCAGCAGCACCGGCGAGACGGTCTCCGCGGCCGCCAGGGCGGCCACGCGCCGCTCCGCGGTCCGGCACATGGCGCGGGCGAGATGGCACAGGCCGGCGGTGCGGCTGCCGCCCGGGAGGATGAATTCCTTCAGCGGCTCGAGCGTGTCGTTGTGCGCGTCGAGGAACTGTTCGAGGCGTTCGACCTGGTCCGCCCGGATCGCGGTGTAGCCCGGGATGGACAGTTCGCCGCCGAGGTCGAAGAGATCGTGCTGCACCTCGGTCAGCTCGGCGGCGATGTCGGCGTCCAGCGGCTCGGCCAGCAGGACGCCCAGGCAGCTGTTGACCTCGTCGACGGTGCCCATGGCTTCGACCCGCAGGCTGTCCTTGGCGACGCGCGATCCGTCGCCCAGGCCGGTGCTGCCCGCATCGCCGGTCCGCGTGTAGATCTTGGAAAGCCGGTTGCCCATAGCCGATGTCCGTGTGCCGAGCGGGCGATTATAGGCGGATGCGTCCGGGGCTGCGGACGGATTGCAGGCCGGCACGCGGGCGGCAGGCCCTATACTTCGTTCATCCCCCTGATCGATGAGCGCGATGGTGGAACCCGAGCGGCAATCGCAGGCTCCGACCAGGCCTCCGGCGCCGCGCGCCGCGCTGCCGGGACTGGGCGGCTGGGGCAAGCTGCTGGCCTGGGCGGCCCTGCTCGCCGGCCTGTTCGCGACACTGGCGTTGTGGATCGAGAGCCGGCAGGCGACCGAGGAGCGCGCGAAGCTCATGCTCCAGCAGCGGCTGGAGCTCGTCCAGGCGCGCGTCTCCGAGCGGGTGTCCGCCTACGCGGCCGTGCTGCAGGGGGCCGCAGGGCTGTTCGCCGCATCCACCGAGATCTCGCGGCTGGAGTGGGAGCGCTTCGCGCGCAGCCTCGACCTGGGCGAGCGCTACCCCGGGCTGCAGGCGATCGCCTACCTGCATCGGGTCGCGCCCGGGGACGTCGCGCTGCATGAACGCGCAGTGCGCGCCAGCGGGCAGCCCGGCTACCGGATCCGGCCGTCCGGCACCCGTGGCGAACACACACCGATCGTCCTGATCGATCCGCCCAGTGCCGCCAACGTCGCCTTGCTGGGATTTGACGCGACCGCCGAGGCGGCGCTGCGACAGCCCCTCGACCTGGCGCGCGAGAGCGGCGGCATCGCGGTGTCGCGCAAGGTCGTGCTGCCGAGCCCGGCGGCGGAGCCGACCGGCGCGCTGGTGGTCATGTGCCTTCCGGTGTACGAATCGGGGCACGTGCCGCCGATGGCCGGCGCACGCCAGCGCGCCACCATCGGCTACGTCGCGGTGGTGCTGCGGATGGACAACCTGATGCGCCGGCTGCTCGGTGCGCAGGGCGAGGACGCGGGCATCGAGGTCTACGACGGCACGCAGGCCACGCCCGCCGCGCTGCTGTTCCGCAGCCCGGTCGCGGACGCGGAACCCGGCCAGGTCGCCGAGGGCACCATCCGGGTCGAGAACGCGGTCTGGACGCTGCGCGTCATCCCCACCCAGCGTTCGCATGCGGCGTCGGCGAGTGCGCAGCCGCGTGCCGTGCTGGTGGCCGGATTCGCGGTGAGCCTGCTGCTGTTCCTGTCGCTGCACTCCCTGGCGAGCGGGCAGGCGCGCGCTGCACTGCTCGCGCTGCGGATGGGGGACGCGTTGCGCGCGCGCGAGCGGCGCTTCGCCGAGCTCACCCGGCACGCGCCGGTCGGGGTGTACATCGCGGACGCCGCGGGCGCCTGCGTGTTCGTGAACGAGCGCTGGTGCGAGCTCGCCGGGCTGGGGGGCGAAGCCGCCCGGGGCCAGGGCTGGATGCGGGCGCTGCACCCGGAGGATCGCGAGAAGGTGGTGGAGGCGTGGAACGTGGCCACGCAATCGGCCACCGCGTTCGAGCAGGAGTTCCGCATGCGCCGCCCCGACGGCGGCGAGAGCTACGTGGTGAGCTCGGCTGTGCCCGAGCGCGACGAGCGCGGCGCGCTGGTCGCCTACATCGGCACCTGCATGGACATCACCGCGCGCCGCGCCGCCGAGCTCGCGCTGACCCGTGCCAACGAAGCGCTGGAGGACCGGGTGCGCGAACGCACCGCCGAGCTGCAGAGTGCCAACGCGCGGTTGAGCCGGGAGATCGAGGAGCGCCGCCGCGCCGAGCGCGAGCGCAGCGCCAGCCTGCAGCGCCAGCTCGCGCTGCTCGACGGCATCCCGGACCTGGCGTGGATGAAGGACCGCGACCTGCGCATCATCGCCGTGAACGAGCGCACCGCCGAGCGCATGCACACGAGCCGCGAGAGCGTGATCGGGAAGACCGACTTCGACGTCGCCGCGCCCGGCCTGGCGGAGCGCCACCGCCAGGAGGACCTCGAAGTGCTCCGCACCGGCACCCCGCTACGCTTCGACGAGCAGGGACGCTACGGGACGGACCGCTGGTTCGAGGTGGTCAAGACGCCGGTCTTCGACGACGACGGCCAGGTGGTCGGCGTCACCGGCATCGCCCGCGACATCACCGAGCGCAAGCACACCGAGGAGGCGCTGCGGCAATCCAACGCCCGCCTGCAGGCCCTGGTGGACGACCTTCAGCACCGCGGCCTGGCACGCGCCGCACTCAACGAGCTGGGCAGCGTGCTGGGGGTGTGCAACACCCTCGAGGAGGGCGTGCGCGCCGTGGCGCGCGACCTCGCGGCGCTGTTTCCGGGCGGTGCCGGTGCGCTCTACTGGCTGCACCAGCAGCCGGCCGAAGGCGCCATCGTTGCCTCGTTCGGTGCCTGCTCGAGCTGCGCCCCGACCGTGCGCCCGCACGAATGCTGGGCCCTGCGGCGGGGCAAGCCGCACGACGGCGAAGCCGCAGGAGGCGGATTGCTCTGCGAGCACCTGCAGTCGGTTCCCGCCCGACCCTACTCGTGTGCGCCGTTGCTCGTGCGCGGGCAGCTGCTCGGGCTGCTGTACTGCGAGTTGCCCGGCAGCGCACGCGAGGCCGCGGATGCGCAGCTCGCGGCCGAGCAGCTCGCGGCCTGGCGCCAGTGGGCCGCTTCGGTGGCGGAGTACCTCGCGCTGGCGCTGTCCAACCTCATCCTGCGCGAGACCCTCGAGACGCAGGCGCGCCACGATCCGCTCACCGACCTCTACAACCGCCGCTACATGGAGGAAGCGCTGGAGCGCGAGCTGCGCCGGGCCGAGCGCAGCCAGCGGCCGATGGGCGTGGTCATGCTCGACCTGGACTACTTCAAGCGCTACAACGACACCCTGGGGCACGAGGCCGGCGACCAGCTGCTGGTCGCGCTCGCCAACCTGCTGCGCACGCAGGTGCGGGCCGGTGACATCGTCTGCCGCTACGGCGGCGAGGAGTTCCTCGTGATCCTGCCCGAGACCTCGCCCGAACTGGTGGTGCAGCGCGCGGAGCAGCTGCGCCGCCTCGTCTCCGAGCAGCTGCGCGATCCCAGCGACGGGCGCGTGGGGCCGGTCACGCTGTCGCTCGGGGTGGCCGTCTTCCCGCTGCATGCGGGCAATGCCGCCGAGCTGGTGCGCGCAGCCGATGCGGCGCTCTACCGAGCCAAGAGCAATGGCCGCAATCGCGTCGAGGTCGCTGCGCAGCCCGGCTGAGCGGGTACGCTGCTTGCCCGCCGACGCTTCCCCTACCAGCATCCGCCGCGGAGGAACGATGCAACGGCGCAGCCTGGCTGTTGTCGCATTGGCGCTGGGCCTGCACGCCGCCTGCCCGCTGCGCGCCCAGCAGCCGCCTGCCGCGCAGGCGGTGCCCGGCAGCGCGCAGTCAGCCGGAACCGACGCGGGCGAGCCGTTGCTGCAGCCCGGCTGGGCGCAGGGAAGCGACGCCGGGTTCGGTGCCCCTGCGCGCAGCCAGCCGCCGGACGTGCGCGAGCCTGCGCCGCCTGCAGCACAGCAGCCGCTGCGGCAGTGGCGTGGCGCAGACTCGTGGCGGGGCGACCCCGACCCGCGCCACGCGGACCGCCGCTATCGCGACCGTCCGCGCGCGATCGACCGCGTGCGCGGGGGCTTCTCCGCGGGCCCGGGCTTCGGCTATCGCACCGGACCGACCTTACCGGGCAGCCGGGGGGCAGAGGGTTCGGGCCGCACCAAGGCCTTCGCCGGACCCGATTACTGGCGCAGCGAGCGCGAGTGGAACGGCGGGATGGGATTCCAACCGGGATCCGACTGGTTGCGTTAGTCCTCAGCGCCGCTCGAGGTCCTCGACTTCGTACTCCAGGTAGCGCTGCTGCAGGTTCTTGCGGTTGAGCACGGCGTAGCTTCCCCAGTCCGCGTAATCCGGCAGGCCCGCCATGTCCACCGCTTCCAGCAGGCTGTGGCCGGACTCGTAGAGCGTGCGTGCGCGGGCGTCGAGCGCGACCAGGTAGGCCCGCGTCGCGTCGATCGCCGTCATCGCCGCGACCGGCCCGTGGCCGGGCACGATGATCCGGGCCGGCACCCGTTGCAGGGCGTCGAGCGCGGCCAGCCAGCCGGCGAGCTTGCCGTCGCGCATCTCCGGCACCCGCATCCAGGTCACTAGCCCGCCCGCGAACAGCACGCCGCTGGCCGGATCGAACACGGCGAGATCGCCCGGTGTCGCCCCCCATCCGAAGTGCAGCAGCTGGAGTTCGCGGCCGGCGACCCGCATCGTGGTCGAGGTCTCGACCACGATCTCTGGCAGCACCAGCCGGGTGCCGCGCATCGGCGCTTCGCCGAGGAGCTCGACCAGGTTGGCCAGGCAGTGCTCGCAGCGGCTGCGCATCAGCTCGATGCTCGCGCGGTGCGCGAGGATCGGGATCCCCCGCTCCGCGAAGGCGGCGTTCCCGAACAGGAACTCCTGCACCGCGTGGGTGACGATGACCAGCCGCACCGGCCGGTCGGTGATGCGGGCGATGGCAGCGAGCATCTGCTGCCCGCGCTGCCAGGACGCCCCGGTGTCGATGACCACCACGCCGTCATCGCCCACGATGAAACCGGCGTTGCCGGTGTTCGCCCCGTTCTCGACCGATGGCTGGCCCACGTCGCCCGGAAACATGTAGACCCCCGGCGCGACCGGGACCGCCTCGAGGGCATATGCGAGCACCGGCGCTGCCGTCAGTGCGATGGCGAGTAGGGCTGAGCGGAGGATGGCCTGCGACATGGGGATTTGCCCGGCGCGGGCAGTTTGGGCATGCTTGCGGGGAGGGAGGATTGTGAATGAAGCTGGCGATCGTTGTCCTGTGGTGGAGCCTGGCGCTCGCTGCCGCTGCGGGGGAGTTCCAGGTCGAGGAGGTGGCCCCGGGAGTTTATGTGCATTTCGGCACCCATGAGGCGCGCACGCCCGGGAACCGCGGCGACCAGGCCAACATCGGGTTCATCGTGGGGGAGCGCTGCGTGGCCGTGGTGGACACCGGGGGCACGTATGCCCTGGGCGCCGCATTGCGCGACGCGATTCGCGCCGTCACCCCGCTGCCCGTCTGCTATGTGGTGCTGACGCACGTGCATCCGGACCACGTCTTCGGCGCTGCCGCGTTTCGCGCGGACAATCCGCAGTACGTGGGACACGCCGAGCTGCCGCGCGCGCTCGCGGCACGCGGGAAATTCTACGTCGGGACGCTGCAGCGCGACCTCGGCGAGATCGCCGCCGGCAGCGAGGTGGTGATGCCGACGGTCCTGGTGTCCGACCGTCACACGCTTGACCTCGGCAACCGCAAGCTCGAGTTGCGCGCGTGGCCGGTCGCGCATACCGACAACGACCTCACGGTCTACGACGAGCGCAGCGCAACGCTGTGGTTGTCCGACCTGCTGTTCATCGACCACACCCCGGTGGTGGACGGCAGCGTCCTCGGTTATCTCAAGGTCCTGGATGCACTGGCCCGGGTGCCTGCCCGGCACTACGTCGCCGGCCACGGCCGCAGCCCGCTGGGCTGGCCGCAGGTGCTCGAGCCTTCGCGGCGCTACCTGCAGCGCCTGGTCGACGAGACCCGCGAGGCGTTGCGCAGGAAGAAGACCATCCAGGAAGCGGTGGAGAGCGTGGGCTATGCCGAGGCCGGCAACTGGGTCAACTTCGACCAGTTCCATCGCCGCAACGTCACTGCGGTCTACACCGAGCTGGAGTGGGAGGACTGACCGGCCACCTGCCCGCGGGGCCCGAGCTATACTTCCGCATCCCTGTGCATGCGGAGTGTCCCCTGATGTTCCAGCGTACCCTGCTGACCTTCTGCGCGCTGCTGTGCGTCCTGCTGGCGGCCCCGGCCGGCGCCAACGAGAAGGCCGAGCCCGACCCCGCGAAGAGCACGTACTGGGAGCCGATCCGCAAGCTCATGTTCGGCGATCGCGAGATCCGCGACGGCAAGGACGTGGTCCGGGTGTATCTTGCGCTGCGCGCCGACGACGCCTCGACGGTGCCGGTTGCGGTGAAGGCCCAGATCGACCAGACGCCCGAGCGGTACATCAAGACCATCTGGGTGGTGGTCGAACGCAATCCCTCGCCCGCCGCCGGCGTGTTCCATTTCACCCAGGACAGCGGCCGGGCGCAGGTGGAAACGCGTCTGCGCTTCGAGGACTACAGCCACGTCCGGGCGATCGCGGAGACCAACGACGGCCAGCTGTGGATGGATTCACGCTGGGTCAAGGCGGCGGGCGGCTGCTCCGCGCCGGGCGGCAAGTTCAAGGTCCCGGCGGCCATGCTGGGCAAGATGAAGTTCCGCTTCGACGACGACATCAGGTACGACGCGCCCAACCTGGTGCAGGTCAACATCCGCCACCCGAACGAGTCGGCCCTGGCCTCGGACTTCGATCCCTCGCAGGTGCCCCAGTTCGTGCGCAGCGTCAACGTCACCTACGACGGCAAGCCGGTGATGTCGGCCGAGGTCGACTTCTCGCTCAGTGACAATCCCAGCTTCCGGTTCTGGTTCGTCCCGCACCAGAAGGGCGAACTGCGGGTCGAGGTCGAGGACACCCATGACCAGCGCTACATCCAGACCGTGCCCATCGCCGAGGGCGCCGCCTTGCCGGGGGGGTGACCCCGGGGAGCGGGCCGGCATTGACCTGATCAGGCGCTTCCATTAGAGTCTGCGCCAGTTTTTTGCCCTACAACAACAATTCCGGGCCAAAACCTTCCCGAACCCGGCTCAACCGGGCACGAAACCGACAAGAGACTGGAACCGTCCATGACACTTTCCCGTGTGTTGTTCGGCCTCGCTGCGGGGGCAGCGCTGGCCACCGCCGTGCCGGCGTTCGCCGAGGGCGATGCCGCCGCCGGCCAGCAGAAGACCCAGATGTGCCAGGGCTGCCACGGCATCGCCGGCTATCGCACGGCGTACCCGACCGTCTACAACGTGCCCAAGATCGCCGGGCAGTCCGGCGCCTACATCGTCAAGGCGTTGAAGGATTACGCATCCGGGGCACGCAAGCATCCGTCCATGGACGCGGTGGCCGCACAGCTGAGCGAGAAGGACATGGCCGACCTGGCCGCGTACTACGCCGGCGCAGCCGCCAACTAGCCGACCGACACGGGGGAAGACAGACCATGAAGAGCATCGCCCTGATCAGCGCCGCGGCGCTGGCAGTGTTCGGCACTAGCGCGTTCGCGAAGGACTACGAAGCCGGCAAGAAGAAGGCCGCCGAGGTGTGCGCCGCCTGCCACGGCGAGGACGGCAACAAGCCGATGACGCCCGAGACGCCGAAGCTGGCCGGGCAGGAGTACGACTACATGGTTCACGCGCTGGAGCAGTACAAGAAGGGCAAGCGCCAGAACCCGCTGATGTCGCCGATGGCCCAGCCGCTCAGCGACGAGGACATCGCCAACGTCGCGTTTTACTTCTCGCAGCAGAAGGGCCTGTCGGTCAAGTACTGACCGGCATGCGATGACCGTCGCAAGGGCCGGCCCAGCCGGCCCTTTGCATTTGCTGCGTCAACCGGTGCGGCCGCGCTGCCGGATGCAGTCCAGATAGAGCGCTGCGTCCGGGCCCGTACCCAGCCGCTGTGCCTGCCACAGCGCTTCCCCCAGACATTCCAGCACGGCATGCGTCGCCTCATGGGCAGAGCCGAGCTCGGCCCGCAGCCGGTCGTGCTCGGCGCGGATGCCGGGCGGCTGGTCGATGGACAACTGCTCGCGGATCGCCAGGTGCAGCGACAGGTGCAGGAAGGGGTTCATCGCGCCGCCGTCCGGGGTGAAGTCGCGGTCCAGGTTGCGCTCCGGGCTCTCCAGCAACCCCTGGTACTCGGGGTGGTCGCCGATGACTTCCACCGCGACCTGCTCGAGGCCCGACAGCGCCTCGCCCGCACCGAACTTGCGCCAGGCGTCGAACAGGAAGCGGCGCGCCTGCTCGCGCGACGGGTTGAACATCGCTGCCGTCCTATTCGCCCAGCGCCAGCTGCCTGCGCGGCTGCGGCGCTTCCTGGGTCTTGGCCTTGAACTCGCACAGGTCGCGGATCGGGCACGCCGGGCAGTCGGGCTTGCGCGCCTTGCAGACGTAGCGCCCGTGCAGGATCAGCCAGTGGTGGGCGTCCTTGCGATAGGGCTCCGGCACCAGCTTCAGCAGCTTGCGTTCCACTTCCTCGACCGTCCTGCCTGGCGCGAGGTTGGTGCGGTTCGCCACGCGGAAGATGTGCGTGTCCACGGCGATGGTGGGCTCCCCGAAAGCGGTATTGAGGACGACGTTCGCGGTCTTCCTGCTGACGCCCGGCAGGGCCTCGAGCGCTTCGCGCGTGCGCGGCACTTCACCGCCGTGCTGCTCCAGCAGGATGCGGCACAGCGCGATCACGTTCTTCGCCTTGGTGCGGAACAGGCCGATGCTCTTGATGTACTCGGTGAGCCCGGCTTCGCCGAGCGCGAGCACGGCGGCCGGCGTGCTGGCGCGCTGGTACAGCGGCCGCGTGGCGAGATTCACGCTCTTGTCCGTGGCCTGCGCGGAGAGCACGATGGCCACCAGCAGCTCGAACGGGGTACGGTATTCCAGCTCGGTCGTCGGCTCCGGGTTGAGCGCCCGCAGCCGCCGGAAGATCTCCTCGCGCCTGGCCGGGTTCATCGTCCCTCCGCGGCGCGGCGTGCCCGCGCCCGTTCGATCGCCGCTGCCACTGCCGCCCGCTTGCGGTCGCGCTCCGCACTCGCGGGCATCTCGTCCAGCATCCGCAGCTTCGCCTGTGCCTTCCCGGCCATGCGTTCGTCACGCTCGGCGTGATCGCGCGCGAGCCGGCGCAGGCGTGCCGCGTGGCGCGTGCGCCACCGCTGCGCATGTGCGGCCACCGGCACATCCACCTCGGCGCGCAGCGCCGCGGCGCCCCGGTCCGCCACGGTTGCGAGCGGGAGCATCTCGATGCAGTCCACGGGGCAGGGCGGCACGCACAGATCGCAGCCGGTGCACTCCTGCAGAAGGACCGTGTGCATCTGCCTGGGCATGCCGACGATCGCATCCACCGGGCAGGCCTGGATGCACAGCGTGCAGCCGATGCAATTCGCTTCGTCGATCCAGGCGACGGTGCGCGGGGACTCCACCCCGTTCTCCGGGTTGAGCGGCCTGGGTGCACGGCCGAGCAACGCCGCCAGGCGCTCGATGCCGGCTGCCCCGCCGAGCGGGCACTGGTTGAGGTCGGCGTCTCCCGCAGCGAGCGCTTCAGCGTAGGGACGGCAGCCGGCGTAGCCGCACTTGGTGCACTGGGTCTGCGGCAGGACCGCGTCGATCTGGTCTGCCGTGATCACTGCCGACCGCAGAGGCGCAGAGGCCCGGACGAACGCAGAGGAACGGCGACGGGTTTCCGTGCTGCCGGTGGCAGTCGCCTTTTCTCCTCTTCTCCGTGCATCCTCTGCGCCTCCGCGCCTCTGCGGTTGCCGTGAAAGACTACGCTGCTGCAGCCCGCCGCTGCAGCCGCACCAGGCAGCGGTCGATCCACTGCGCGGTCAGCTTCTCCTGCACGCCGTTCTGCGACAGGCGTGCGGCCAGGCCGGGGAAGTCGACGGCGTCGAGCGGCTGGTCCTGGTTGAAGCACGAGAACACGTAGCCGCGCTTGCCGGTGACCGGGTCCACGTGCGGCTGCAGGCACTGGGCGCAGATCTCCTTCATCATGCACTGCATCGGCGAGTTGATCGAGCCGATGGCGACGTGGTTCGGCTGCAGGTGCGCGGCGAGCACGCCGTGCCGTGCCGCCCCGACTGCGGCCATCATGCGATCGGAGCCGATCGCGATCACCCGGTTCACGTCACGCATCGCGATCGTGGGCGGGCCCAGCCTGCCCTCCGCATACTGCGCCATGGCCTGCACGATGTTGCCGGTGAAGCTGCGGTCCTGCGGGCGGCGCGGCGTGAAGCCCGGTGCCTCGTCGCTGCACCAGACCACCACGTCGGCGGCGGCCTCGATCTCGTCGATCTTGTAGCGGTCGATGATCTTCTTGTAGCCGGCGAAGTAGAGCACGCGCGAACCGGCCTTGCGCATGGCCTGGCCGATCGAGAACAGCACGGCGTTGCCCAGGCCGCCGCCGGCCAGCAGGACGGTCTCGCCCGGATGGATCTCGGTCGGCGTCCCGGTGGGGCCCATCAGCACCACGGGCTCGCCGGGCTTCAGCAGCGCGCACAGGTCGGAGGACCCGCCCATCTCCAGCACGATGGTCGAGACCAGGCCGCGCGCGCGGTCGACCCAGGCGCCGGTCAGGGCCAGGCCTTCCATGGCCAGCCGCGTGCCGTCGGTGTGCAGGGCGAAGCGCTCGTAGTTCTGCAGGCGGTAGAACTGCCCGGGTTCGAAGCGCCGGGCCGCGGCGGGTGCGCGCACGACCACTTCGACGATGTTGGGCGTGAGGCGCACCACCTCGTGCACTGTCGCGCGCAGGTCGTCGCTGACCGCCTGGACGAACTGCTCGTCGCTGCCGGCGAAGGCGGCGGGCCGGCGGCCGAGCACGCGGCTGACCACCGGATAGCCCTGTTTCGCCCCGCCCATGGCTTTCACCACGTTGCCGAAGAAGGATGGGTGCAGGTCGCCGAAGAAGCTGATGAAGCGCCCGTCGGGCTCGCGCGCGAGCAGGACCTGGACCGTGTTCGGCTTGACGCTGCGCTCGGGTTTGACCGGGTTGCCGTCCTCGTCGACGGTCTGGAAGTAGCGTCCGTCGAGCGGGAAGTGGGCGGCGTCCTCGCGCGCGAGCACGGTGTTGGGCTGGGTGCCGGCCGCGACCAGGATGCTGCGCGCAGGCAGCACCTGCTCACCGCCCGGCTGCAGGTTGCCGTCCTCGTCGGTCTTCTGCACCGAGACCTTCAGCGCCTTCGCGTGGCCGTACCCGTCGATCTCCACCGCGACCGGCGTCAGGCCTTCGGCGAAGCGGATGCCTTCCTCCAGCGCCTTCTCGATCTCCTCGTGATTGAGCGTGTACGAGGGACTGTCGATCATGCGCTTGCGGTAGGCGATGGTCACGCCGCCCCAGCCCCGCATCAGCTCGACCAGCCGCGGCGATCGTCCCTCGGCGGCCGCCGCCGCACGCTCGGCGCGGATCGCGCGGGCGTGCTCGATGAACTCGTCGGCGATCAGCTTCTCCTCGGCGTTCCAGCGCTCGCGCACCGACGCGCTGCCACGCTCGAGCACCAGGGTTTCGTAGCGCGAGAGGAACTTCTCGACCTGGACGGGGTAATAGGCGAGCGACTCGGTGGCGGTGTCGATCGCGGTGAGGCCGCCGCCGATCACCACGACCGGCAGGCGGATCTGC
This sequence comes from uncultured Burkholderiales bacterium, assembly GCA_964523885.1. Taxonomy (GTDB): domain Bacteria; phylum Pseudomonadota; class Gammaproteobacteria; order Burkholderiales; family SHXO01; genus SHXO01. Next base: position 110,559 of record CAZFYX010000025.1, read on the forward strand.
AGGTTGGCCACCGACTCGGTCTTGGCGGCACCGGTGAGTTGCAGCGCCATGAGGAAGTCGGATGCCGTGCGCACGCCGCGTGCGAGCCCGTTGGGCAGTTCCAGCACGGTGGGTCGACCCGCCCCTGCGGCGAGCGCGACGTGGTCGAAGCCGCGCGCGAAGGCGTCCTCGGCCGTGATGGTGCCGCCGAAGCGCACGCCGCCGAGCAGGGTGAACTGCGCGCGGCGCTCGAGCAGCAGGCGGATGATCTTCAGGAAGTTCTTGTCCCAGCGCACGGTGATGCCGTACTCCGCCACCCCGCCGAAGCCGGCCATCACGCGATCGTCGAGCGACTCGTACAGCGTATTGACGTCGCGCACCGGCTCGAACGGCACGCGCCGGCCGTGCTCGTCCACGCCCGACAGCGAGGGCGGCAGCGGCTCGATCTTGAGGCCGTCGATGCCCACGACCACGTGGCCGTCGTTCATCAGGTGGTGCGACAGCGTGAAGCCGGCCGGGCCCATGCCGACCACCAGCACGCGCCTGCCGCTCGCCGGCAGTGGCAGCGGGCGGCGCAGGTCGAGCGGGTTCCAGCGCGTGAGCAGCGAGTAGAGCTCGAAGCCCCACGGCAGCTCGAGCACGTCCTTGAGCGTGCGCGTCTCGGCCTGCGGGATGTTGACCGGCTCCTGCTTCTGGTAGATGCAGGACTTCATGCAGTCGTTGCAGATGCGGTGGCCGGTGGCCGCGGCCATCGGGTTGTCCACCGTGATCATCGCCAGGGCGCCGATCGCGTGGCCCTCGACCTTGACCTTGTGGAATTCGGAGATGCGCTCGTCCAGCGGGCAGCCGGCGAGCGGCACGCCGAAGGTGCTCTTGCGGAACGGGGCGGGGGTGTCGGTGCCGCCGGCCTTCTCGCGCAGGCCGTGCGAGCACGAGTCGCGTCCCTGCTCGTGACACCAGATGCAGTAGTTGGCCTGGTCGAGCGCGCCGGTGAGGTCGGTGCCGCGGTCGGTCAGCGCGAAGCCCTCGCGCCGGCGCAGATGGGCCGGGTTGAACGACCGGATCGCGCCACCGTCCTCGACGCGCGCGGGCACCAGGTGGAGCGGGTCGAGCTTGGCTGGCGCCCGGAACAACACGCCGCTGCCGTGGCGGGTACGACAGGTGTGGGTGTGCGCGGCCCACGCGGCGTAGCGCGCGGCGAGGTCCAGGTTGGCCGCGTTCGCCGCTTCGTCCTGCAGCCACTCGCCCACCTTCCTGGCGAATGCGAGCTCGCTCACCGGCGTACCCATGACGGCAGCCAGTTGCGTTTCCAGCGCTGCACCGTCGAAGCTCTCGGCCTCGGCCGGCTTGATCTTCGCCATTGCCCGCCGCTGCACGAAGGTGCGCTTCACCGCGTACAGCGGCGCCAGCTCGTGGTGGCGTGCTGCAAGCGCCTGCACTTCGGCGTCGATCCCGAACAGCCCGGCCAGGAAGTCCTCGAGATGGGGCGCGAGCGCGATCAGCAGCTGCGACTCTTCCAGCCGCGTCAGCAGCACCGGGTCCCTGCGCGCCTGGACCAGTCTGGACGCCAGCTCTGCGTCGGTAGCGCGCAGGTGGTCGAGGAAGAGGGCGTCGATGCGCTGCAGCCCGTCGCGGCTGTACAGGGCGTCGAAGCGCAGTCCGTGGGCGAGGGTCAGGGGGCGATCGGTGGCGGCAGCGGCCGCGGGCGAAGTGGGAGTCATTTTAGGCAGGGCATGGTCGGACCCGCGGTCATGCTGCACCGCGCCAGGGGGCGCAAAGTATAGCAGCAGGCCCGCTGGGGGTCCGGTCGGCCGGTCAGGTCTGCGCAGCCTGCGCCACGGCCGGCGCACGCGCCGCGGCTAGCAGCGTGCTGCTCACGCAGTCGTAGATGAGGTCCGGTCCTGTGTATACCAGCCCGGTGTAGAGCTGCACCAGGCTGGCGCCCGCCTCGAGCTTGGCCACCGCATCCCGGCCGGACATGATGCCGCCCACGGCGATGATCGGAATCCGCCCCTGCAGGTGCCCGGCGAGCGCGCGCACCACCTGGGTCGAGCGCTGGGTGAGCGGCGCGCCGCTGAGCCCGCCCGCTTCCTGGCAATGGGGCAGGCCCTCCACGCCGTCGCGCGAAAGCGTGGTGTTGGTGGCGATGACGCCGTCGATGCCGTGGGCGACGAGCCGGTCCGCCACGCTGGCGATCTGCCCGGCGTCCAGGTCCGGCGCGATCTTCAGTGCCAGCGGCACGTAGCGCCCGTGCTGGTCGGCGAGGCTGCGCTGCTCGGCCTTCAGCTCGCCGAGCAGCCGATCGAGCTCGTCGGCCTGCTGCAGCTGGCGCAGGTTCTTCGTGTTGGGCGAGGAGATGTTGACGGTCAGGTAGCTCGCCACCGCATACGCCTTGCGCATGCACGCCACGTAGTCCGCGGCGGCGCGCTCGAGCGGGGTGTCGAAGTTCTTGCCGATGTTGATCCCGAGCACCCCGCGATATCCGCTCTCGCGCACGTTGCGCACCAGGCGGTCGACGCCGAGGTTGTTGAAACCCATGCGGTTGATCACCGCGCGCGCCTGCGGGATGCGGAACATGCGCGGGCGCGGGTTGCCGGGCTGCGGGCGCGGCGTGACCGTGCCGATCTCGATGGAGCCGAAGCCCAGCCGTCCGAGCGCGTCGATGTGCGCGCCGTTCTTGTCGAGCCCGGCGGCGAGCCCGACCGGATTGGGAAACTCGATGCCCATCACGCGCACCGGCTGGCCGGTCGCCCGGCGCACGGGCGGCAGGCCCACGCGCGCGGCCTGGTCCAGCATCGCGAGCGTGAGATGGTGCGCCTGTTCCGCGTCGAGGCGGAACAGCAGCGGGCGCAGCAGTCCGTACATCAGTCGGGGTCGGTGAAGCGCGGCTCGCGCCGCTCGAGGAAGGCGTTGAGGCCCTCGATCGCGTCGTCGCTCGCGACGGCGATCTGCATGTCGGCCATCATGCGGCCGAATGCCGCGGCTGCACCCTGTTCGCGCGCCAGCCGGGCCGATGCCAGCGTGGCGCGGATGCCGACCGGCGACTGGCGCGCGATGGTCTCCGCGATGGCGAGCGCGCGCTCGAACTGCCGGCCATCGGGCGCGACCTCCTGGATCAGACCGAGCCGCAGCGCCTCCTCCGCGGAGAATTCGTCGCCGGTGAGCAGGATGCGCATGGCGTTGCCCCAGCCGATCTCCTCGGGCAGGCGCACGGTCGCGCCGCCGATCGGATAGATGCCGCGCTTGACCTCGATCTGGGCGAAGCGCGTGCTGTGCGCGGCGACCCGGATGTCGGCGGCCAGGAGCAGCTCGATGCCGATGGTGAGACACCAGCCCTGCACGGCGATCACCAGCGGCTTGCTCAGTGACCGGGTGCGCATCAGCGGATCGATCGAGCCCTCCGGCAGCGGCGGCATCCGCCCGTCGCGGAAGAACGGCAGCCACTGCGGCAGCTCGATCCCGCCGGTGAAGTGCTCCCCATGCGCGAACAGCAGGGCGCAGCGCGCCTTGCGGTCACCCTCGTACTCGCCCAGGGCCCGGGCGAGCTGCTCGTACATCGGCAGGTCGAACGCGTTGCGCTTGGCGGCGCGGTTCAGTCCGATGAGGCGCACGTGCCCGCGCGCCTCGACGGTGATGCGGTCGTATCCCATGGCGCTCAGCCGTCGCTCGGCGGCGGCAGCCGCTGCCACTGGCCGTTGACCAGCCCCTCCACGGGCTGGAAGTTGATCTTGTAGGCCATCTTGCGGCTCTGGCCGATCCAGTAGCCGAGGTAGAGATAGGGCAGCCCCAGGCGCTGGCACAGGCTGACCTGCCACAGCACGTTGAAGGTTCCCAGGCTCGCGGACGGCACGTCGGGCTCGAAGAACGTGTAAACCGAGGACAGTCCGTCCTCCAGCCGGTCGATGATGCTCACCATCACCAGGCGCCCGTCGTCGCGGAACTCGACCAGGCTGGAGTTGACGTTGCTCTGCAGGAGGAAGTGGCGATACTGCTCGCGGCTGTCGTGGTCCATGCCGCCGCCGGCGTGACGGGTCGACTGGTAGCGCAGGTACAGCGCGTAGTGCTCGGGGTTGTACTTCAGGTCGAGCACGCGCGCGTCGAGGCCGGCGTGGCGCTGGCGCGCGCGGCGCTGCGAGCGGTTGGGCTTGAACTGCGCGGCGACGATGCGCACCGGCACGCAGGCGCGGCAGCTGTCGCAGTAGGGCCGGTACGTGAACGCGCCGCTGCGGCGGAATCCCGCCCGGACCAGCTGGCTGTAGACCTGCGGATCGATCGCGTGGCTCGGCGTGGCGACCTGCGAGCGGGCCAGCCGGTCGGGCAGGTAGCTGCACGGATACGGAGCGGTCGCGTAGAACTGCAGGACCGCGAACGGCAGGTCGTTGAGCTGGGTCATCAGTCGTCGGAGGACGCCGCCGGCGTCAGCCGCCACGGACCGCGGCGATCAGGATAGTTTACCAACTCCGCCACCCGGCGCGTGAAGTCGGCGCGCGCAATGTCGCGGGCGCCGAACGAGGCCAGCAGATCGGTGCGCATCTGGCAGTCGATCAGCTCGAACTGCCACGCCACGAGCTGGCGGACCAGGTGCACGAAGGCGACCTTGGAGGCGTCGCTGGCGCGCGAGAACATCGACTCGCCGTAGAACATCCGTCCCAGGGCCACGCCGTAGAGACCGCCCACCAGCCTGCCGTCCTGCCAGCTCTCGATGCTGTGCGCGAGCCCCAGTTCGTGCAGCGCCAGGTATGCCTGGCGCATCTCTGCCGTGATCCAGGTGCCCGGCTGCCCCGCACGCGGCTCGCCGCAGGCCTCGATGACCCGGGCGAAGGCGGTGTCCGCGGTGACGGTATAGGGCCGCCTGCGCAGCGTCTTGCGCAGGCTGCGGCCGATGTGCAGCTCGGCGGGGAACAGCACCGTGCGCGGGTCCGGGCTCCACCACAGGATCGGATCGCCCGCGCTGTACCAGGGAAAGATCCCGCGCCGGTAGGCGATCAGAAGGCGCTGCGGGGAGAGGTCTGCGCCCGCCGCGAGCAGGCCGTTGGGCCGGCGCAGGGCGCGCTCAAGCGGCGGGAAGTCCTCGTCGCCGTGCAGCCAGACGGGCAACGTCGGTCAGCGCCGGGCCAGGGCGTCAGCAGCCCTCAGAACCACTTGTCCGGGCCCTTGCTGATCAGCCCGCAGGCGATGCGGGCGCCCGAGTTGCCGCTCGGCTGCGTGGTGAGGTCGTCGGCCTTCTCGTGCACGATGACCGAGCGCCCGATGATGCTGCGCTCGCCGCTGAGCGTGAGTGCGCTCACCTCGGCCTTGTAGACTGCGGTGCCGCTGGCGTCGGCCTCCAGGTTGCCGAGGTCGCCGGCGTGGTGCGCGGCAGAGCCCGGCCCGCCGTGCGCGCTGCCGCCCGGGTTGAAGTGCCCGCCGGCGCTGGACGCGTCGGGCGCGGTGCAGTTGCCGCGCTCGTGCACGTGGAAGCCGTGCGGTCCGGGCGTGAGGCCGGTGACGCGAGCCTCCACCAGCATCACGTCGCCCTTCTGGGTGAAGCTGACGGTCCCGTTCACCGTGTTGCCCTTGGTGGGCAGCAGCTGGGCGGTGGCGGTCTGGGAGCGCACGGACATCGAGCTGCAGCCGCTCGCGGCGAGCGCGATCGAGAGCGCGAGGAGGGTGGGTCGGATCATGTTCGGTATTCCTCTGATGGGCTGGATGGATGCCGCCAGCACACGGGCATCACCACGCGCCGAGGCGCATGGACTGCGCCGGGATGGGGAAGTTGTAGCATCGTGCCGGAGGGGTGTCAAACGACGGCGACAGGGGAAGGCCTGATGGATGGGGCTTTCGCGCGCGGGCGTGCGTTGGTATGCTGCCGCATCCTGCGGCCCGCGCTCCGACGCACCTGCCCCGACGCACTTGCCCGACCTCGCTCAGCTGCCGTCCCCGAAAGATCTCGAGCAGGCCTTCTCGCTCTTCAACCAGGCCTCCGCCCAGCTCGCTACCGCCTACCACGACCTCGAGCAGCAGGTCGCCCGCCTCACCACCGAGCTGGCTGTCGCCAACGGCGAGTTGCGTCAGCAGTACGAGGAGAAGGAAGCCCTGTCCAGCCGGCTCGCGCTCCTGCTCGAGGCGCTGCCCGGCGGCGTGGTCGTGCTCGACGCCGCCGGCTTCATCGCCCAGGCCAACCCGGCCGCGCTGCGCATGCTCGGGGCCGACATCCTGCACCAGCCCTGGAGCGGGGTGGAGGCGCGCTGCCTGGCGCCGGCCTCGGAGGCCGGCGAGTGGCAGCTGCGCGATGCCGCGGGCGGCCTCCAGCCGCACTGGGTGAACGTGTCCACCAGCGCGCTGGACGCGGCCGGCGGCCGCATCCTGCTGCTGTCGGACATCACCGAGGCGCGCCGGTTGCGCGAACAGCTCGAACGCCATCGCCGGCTCTCGGCGATGGGCGAGATGGCCGCAGGCCTGGCGCACCAGCTGCGCACCCCGCTCGCCACCGCGCTGCTCTATGCCGGCAACCTCGCCCGCGCGCACCTCGGGGAGGCCGACCGGCTGCGCTTCGCCGAGCGGGCCCAGGCGCGCCTGCGCGACCTCGAGGGCATGATCCAGGACATGCTCACCTTCGTGCGCGGGGCACCGGCTGCGCGCGACGCGATCGAGGTCGCCGGGCTGCTGCGCGAGGCCGCGCAGGTGATCGAGCCGCACCTGCAGGGGGCCGGGGTGCGGCTCGAGGTCGACCTGCGCTGCGACGGTGCCCTGGTGCACGGGCAGCGCGAGGCGCTGGCCGGGGCGGTGCTCAATCTGCTCGAGAACGCGGTGCAGGCCTCGCAGGCGGGGCAGGCGGTGCGGCTCGAATGCGCGCGCGATGCCGCTGCCGTGCGCATCTGCGTGCGCGACCAGGGCACGGGCATGGACCAGGCGGTGCAGGCCCGCCTGTTCGAGCCGTTCTTCACCACCCGCGGCGGTGGCACGGGATTGGGGCTCGCGGTGGTGCGCACGGTGGTGCAGTCGCACGGGGGTGAGATCGCGGTGCAGTCGGCAGTGGGTGAGGGCAGCGCGTTCACGCTGACGCTGCCGTGCGGGCCTGCACCACAGGGGACAGGAGAACAGGGTTGAAGCCGTTGCCGGTGCTGATCGTCGAGGATGACGCCTCGCTGCGCGAGGCGCTCAAGGACACGCTGGAGCTGTCGGGCTACGAGGTGATCGAGGCGGCCGACGGGCTGGCCGCGCTGCGCCTGCTGGAGCAGCGGCATGCGGGCATCGTGGTGACCGACGTGCAGATGAAGCCGATGGACGGCGAACGCCTGCTGCACGAGATCAAGCAGCGCTGGCCGCAGCTGCCGGTGCTGCTCATGACCGCCTACGGGATGATCGAGCGCGCGGTGGAGGCGATGCGGGCGGGAGCGTGCAACTACCTGCCCAAGCCGTTTGCGCCCGAAGCCCTGGTGAGCGAGGTGGCCCGGTGGATGCTGCCGGCGCTCGAGGAGAGCGCGCGCGAGATGGTCGCCGAGGATCCGGCGAGCCGGACGCTGCGCGACCTGGCGCAACGGGTGGCGGGGAGCGAGGCCACCGTCCTGATCACCGGCGAGAGCGGTGTCGGCAAGGAGGTGATGGCGCGGCTGGTCCATCGACTGAGCCCGCGTGCGAAGGCGCCGTTCGTGGCGATCAACTGCGCGGCCATCCCCGACAACCTGCTCGAGGCCACCCTGTTCGGCTACGAGCGCGGCGCGTTCACCGGTGCGGCCCAGTCGAGCGCCGGCAAGTTCGAGCAGGCCCAGGGCGGCACCCTGCTGCTGGACGAGATCTCGGAGATGCCCCTGGCGCTGCAGGCGAAGCTCCTGCGTGTGCTGCAGGAGCGCGAGGTGGAGCGGGTCGGTGGTCGCAAGCCCATCCCGCTCGACGTGCGCGTGCTGGCGACCTCCAACCGCGACCTGCAGGCGGAGGTCCAGGCCGGCCGCTTCCGCGAGGACCTGTTCTACCGGGTCAACGTCTTCCCGCTGCACATCCCCCCGCTGCGCGAGCGCCCGGCCGACATCCTGCCGCTCGCGCGGCGCATCCTCGCCCGCGGCGCGGAGGCGCCCGGTGGGCGCCCGTTCTCCCTCGCGCCAGGGGCAGAAAGTGGTTTGACGACCTATACTTGGCGCGGTAACATCAGAGAGCTTGAGAACGTGTTGCAACGCGCGATGATCCTCGCGCCCGGCAACCGCATCGAGGCCGAGCACCTGTGCCTGCCTGGCAGCGCAGGACCGGCGGCAACAGTTGCCGCCATGGTGCAGGGTGCGCAGCCGGCACAGCCGGCGCCCGAGGGGCTGCCCACGGACATGAAGGGACTCGAGCGCGCGCACATCCTGGCGACGCTCGAGGCGGCAGGAGGCGTGCGCCGGGTGGCGGCGCAGCGCCTGGGAATGAGCGAACGCACCCTGCGCTACAAGCTCGCGCAGTACCGGCTGGAGGCGGCCGGCGGCGAGGGCGGGCAGGAGGGCGCCGGGTGAGATCCACCGGCCGGTGCGTGCTGCCCGGGCAGGTGGCATAGGAGTTGCACGTTGCGCAGGCGTCCGATCCGTCCAGACCGATGAGTACCGTCAATACACAAGGCATCGACCAGCTCCTGCAGGAGCTCAACCGCCTGGCCGCGCAGGCCGGCGGCCAGTCCGAGCCCGCCGCCGGCGGTGCCGATTTCGGCGCGGCGCTGCAGTCGGCCATGCAGCAGGTCAACGCTGCGCAGCAGGACGCCACGCGCCTGCAGCAGGAGTTCGACCTGAACGCGCCCAACGTCAACCTGCACGACGTCATGATCTCGCTGCAGAAGGCGAGCCTGTCGTTCCAGACCATGGTCCAGGTGCGCAACAAGCTGGTCAGCGCCTACCAGGAAGTCATGAACATGCAGGTGTGAAGCCGACCCGTGCGGCATGCCGCCGGAGCTGATTTGGATGGGAACGTGATGCTGGCCTCTGCCACGCGCTTCCGACGAGAATACGAGAAGAACAATGACTGGAGACCTGACCACGGGCGGGCGGTGACAGTGCCGCCGTCCACCAGCGGGCCCCCGGTCGTCCCCCTGTCGACCGACTCGCTGCATTGATGGCCCAGGCTCCCGGACAAAGCGTCACGACCCTCGCGAGAGGCTTCACCCGACTCAGCACCACCCAGAAGTTCGCGCTGCTCGCCGCCCTGGCCGCAGTGATCGCCGTCATCAGCGTCGCGGCGATGTGGGCGCGGACCCCCGATTACCGCATCCTCTACTCCAACCTGTCCGATCGCGACGGCGGCGAGGTGATCGCGGCCCTGGCCGCGCTCAACGTCCCGTACCGCGTGGAGCAGGGCGGCAGCGTGATCCTGGTGCCCTCCAGCGAGGTCTACGACCTGCGCCTGAAGCTTGCCGCGCAGGGCCTGCCCAAGGGCGGGGCAGTGGGCTTCGAGCTGATGGATTCGCAGAAGTTCGGCATCAGCCAGTTCGCCGAACAGGTCAACTACCAGCGCGCACTCGCTGGAGAGCTCGCGCGCACGGTCCAGTCGTTCGCGGCAGTGCAGAGCGCGCGCGTGCACCTGGCGATTCCCCGTCCCAGCGTGTTCGTGCGCGAGCAGCAGCAGCCGAGCGCCTCGGTGTTCCTGGCGATGTACCCGGGACGCGTGCTCGATGCGGCCCAGGTGAGCGCCATCCAGCATCTGGTCGCCAGCAGCGTGCCGGAACTGCCGGCGCGCAACGTGACGGTGGTGGACCAGGCCGGCAACCTGCTGACCGGTACGGCGGCCGAGCCGGGGAAGGGCATGGATGCCTCCCAGCTCAAGTATGCGCACGACGTCGAGAACGGCTACGCGCACCGGATCGAGAACATCCTGCGGCCCATCGTCGGGCCCGACAACGTGCGGGCCCAGGTCACGGCGCTGCTGGACTTCAGCCAGGCCGAGCAGACCTCGGAGACCTTCAAGCCCAACCCCACGCCGAAGGATGCGACCGTGCGCAGCCAGCAGACGGTCGAGACCATCAATACCGAGCCGTCCGGGCCCAGCGGGGTGCCCGGCGCGCTGTCCAACCAGCCGCCGGGGGCTGCGACCGCTCCCATCACCGCGCCTGCGAAGCCGGCGGCCGGCGCGGCACCGCCGCCGACGCCGACCAGCACGCACAAGGAGAACATCCTCAACTACGAGGTGGACAAGACCGTCCGCCACGTGCGCGAGGAGGTCGGTGCGGTCAAGCGCCTGTCGGCCGCGGTGGTGGTGAACTACCGGCGCGAGGTCGACAGTGCCGGGAAGGCGACCTACAAGCCGCTCTCCGAGGACGAGTTCAAGCAGATCAATGCGCTGGTGCGCGAGGCGATCGGGTTCAACCAGCAGCGCGGCGACACCCTCAACGTGGTGAACGCGCCGTTCAGCGGCGAGGCCCTGCCGCTGGGCGAGTCGGCCCCGTCGCAGTGGGGCACGTTCGTGCAGGACCTGAGCAGCCCGGCGGGGGTGATGACGGCGCTCAAGTACCTGGTCGCGGCAGTGGTCGTGCTGTTCGCGCTGTCGCTGATCCGGTCGGCGCTGCGCGACGTGGCGAGTGCCGGACGGATGGAGCCGGGCATGGCGCTGCCGGGCGGTGCCCTCGAGCCGCAGCTCGGCGCCCCGGGCGCCGGCGCGTATGCGGCAGCGGCCGCAGCCGGGACAGGGCCCGCGATGGAGGCCGACCTGCAGGCCGTGCGCGACCTCGCGCGCCAGGAGCCCCGCGTGGTCGCCAACGTCGTGAAGACCTGGGTGGGGCGTGAGTGACGACGGGGTGACGCGCAGCGCGATTCTCCTCATGTCGCTCGGCGAGGAGGAGGCGATCGAGGTGTTCAAGCACCTCGGCCCGCGCGAGGTGCAGAAGCTGGGCCAGGCGATGGCGACGATGTCCGGGGTCACCCGCGAGCAGGTGGCCGAGGTGCTGCGCGAGTTCCGCGAGGAGGCCGGGCAGCAATCGCCGATGGCCGGCGGTGCCGACGCCTTCCTGCGCAACGTGCTGACCCGGGCACTGGGCAGCGAGAAGGCCTCGCCGTTGCTCGACCGCATCCTGCAGGGGCAGGACGCCCGCGGCATCGAGCGCCTCAAGTGGATGGATGCCGCCGCGGTGGCCGAGCTGGTGAAGGCCGAGCATCCGCAGATCATCGCCACCATTCTGGTGCACCTCGACTCCGACCAGGCCGGCGAGGTGCTCGGCCAGTTCGACGAGCGCCTGCGCAACGACGTGATGCTGCGCATCGCCACGCTCGACGGCGTGCAGCCCTCCGCGATGCGCGACCTCGACGAGGTGCTGACCCAGCTGCTGCAGGGCGGCGGGCAGGGCAAGCAGGCCTCGCGCGGCGGCGTCGAGGCGGCGGCCGAGATCCTCAACCACCTCGGCGGCAACCTCGAGGCGGCGGTCAGTGCGCACATCCGCGAGATCGACGCCGACCTCGCGCAGCAGATCCAGGACAAGATGTTCGTGTTCGATAACCTGATCGGCCTGGACGACCGCGGCATCCAGCTGCTGCTGCGCGAGATCCAGTCCGAGACCCTGATCGTCGCGCTGAAGGGCACCAGCGAGGCGCTGCGGGAGAAGGTGTTCAAGAACATGTCCCAGCGTGCCGCCGAGATGCTGCGCGACGACCTCGAGGCGAAGGGGCCGGTGCGCCTGTCCGAGGTCGAGGCCGAGCAGCGCGAGATCCTGCGCATCGTGCGCCGCCTCGCCGAGGAAGGGCAGATCGTCCTCGGCGGCAAGGGAGACGAAGGCCTTGTCGAATAGGATCATCCCCAAGGGCAGCCTCGGGACCGTGCGCAAGGTCGACCTGGGCCGCTTCGGCGGCCAGGCTGCGCCACCGGCTGCCGCCGAGGCCGACGAGGCGGAGCAGGCCGCGCGGGCCGAGCTCGAGCGCGTGCGCGAGCAGGCCTATCAGGATGGCCTGGCGGCCGGGCGCCAGGAGGCGCGCGCGCTGGCCGAGCAGCAGCGCACCGAGGTGCAGGCCCTGATCGCGGGCGTGAACGAGCTGATGCAAAGCTTCGAGCAGAGCCTGGCCAACGACGTCCTGTCCCTGGGCGTGGAACTGGCCAAGCTCATCCTGCGGCATGCCGTGCGCGTCAACCCGGAGGTGATCCTGCCGGTGGTGCGCGAGGCCATCGCAAGCCTTCCCGGCATGGGCGAGCAGACCGTGATCGTGCTCAACCCTGCCGACGCTGCCACGTTCCGCCGCTTCAGCGAGGGCGAGCCCGCGCTCGCCGCCCTGCCCTGGAAGCTGGTCGAGGATGCGCAGATGGAGCGCGGCGGCTGCCGCCTGGAGACGCCCAGCACGGAGGTGGACGCAACCGTCGAGACGCGCTGGCGGCGCGTGCTCGCGGCGCTCGGGCGGGATGATCCGTGGATCGAGATCACTGTTTGAGGTGAAGAGGTGAAGAGGTTAAAAAGTGAAGGGTCGATTGACCGCACCCGCGATCTTGCCACCCCTGCAGACAGCCCCGTCTCTTCACCTTTTCACAGCGCGTAGCGCGTTCACCTTTTCACGCGAAGCATGAGCCGAGTCCGCCGGTGGCAGAAATACTTCGAGGACTGCCGCAGCGCCGCGCGGGCGTCGCAGCCGTTCACCGTGCACGGCCGCCTCACGCGCGTGGCCGGGCTGGTGATGGAGGCAGTCGGGCTCAAGATCCCGGTGGGCAACAGCTGCTACGTGCTCACCCCGAGCGGGCAGCGGGTGGATGCGGAAGTGGTCGGCTTCGCGGGCGACCGCCTGTTCCTCATGCCATCGACCGACATCTACGGCCTGAAGCCGGGCGCACTGGTGGTGCCGATCGACCCGGCCTTCGCCCGCATCCCGCGCCTGGGCGAGGACTTCGTGCCGCGGCGGCGCGCGCAGGACCGCGCCAAGCAGGTGCCGGTCGGGACCGCGCTGCTGGGCCGGGTGGTCGACGGTGCCGGACGGCCCCTCGACGATCGCGGGCCGCTGGTGCTGGACCGCTACATGCCGCTGCACAGCCGCACGGTCAACCCGCTCGACCGTGCGCCGATCCGCAACGTCCTCGACGTGGGCGTGCGCAGCATCAACGCGCTGCTCACGGTGGGGCGCGGGCAGCGCCTCGGCCTGTTCGCGGGCAGCGGCGTGGGCAAGAGCGTGCTGCTCGGCATGATGGCGCGCTACACCTCGGCCGACCTGGTGGTCGTGGGCCTGATCGGCGAGCGCGGGCGGGAGGTGCGCGAGTTCGTCGAGACCATCCTCGGCCGCGAGGGCCTCGAGCGGGCGGCAGTGGTCGCGGCGCCGGCCGACAGCCCGCCGCTGCTGCGTCTGCACGGTGCGGCCTATGCCACCGCGATCGCGGAGTATTTCCGCGACCAGGGCAAGCACGTGCTGCTGATCATGGACTCGCTCACGCGCTACGCCATGGCCCAGCGCGAGGTGAGCCTGGCGATCGGCGAGCCGCCGGCGACGAAGGGCTACACGCCGTCGGTGTTCGCCAAGCTGCCCCAGCTGGTGGAACGGGCCGGGAACGGGCCGGACCAGCGCGGTTCGATCACCGCCTTCTATACCGTGCTCACCGAAGGCGATGACCAGCAGGACCCGATCGCCGATTCCGCGCGTGCCATCCTCGATGGTCACATCGTGCTCTCGCGCGACCTCGCCGAGCAGGGCCACTTCCCCGCGGTCGACATCGAGGCCTCCATCAGCCGCGCGATGACCGAGCTGCTCAAGCCGGACGAGCTCGATCTCACGCGCCGCTTCCGCCAGCTGTTCTCGGCCTATCGCCGCTCGCGCGACCTGATCGCGGTGGGCGCCTACGTGCGCGGCAACGATCCCCTGCTCGACCGTGCCGTCACGCTCTATCCGCAGCTCGCTGCGTTCCTGCAGCAGGACATGCTGGAGCGCGCATCGGTCGAGGCCAGCCGCAAGCGCCTGCGGGAGCTGGTGGGCGGCTGATGGCCCGCGGCTTCCGGCTGCAGGCCGTGCTCGAGCTCGCCCAGCGCCGGCTGGAGGCGGCCACCGCGCAGCTGCAGCGGCTCGGCGCGCAGCGCCAGGAGGCGCAGGCCAAGCTGGCCCAGCTGGAGGGCTTCCGCACCGAGTACCGGTCGGGCCGGGAGCAGGCCCTGGTGCAGGGGATGGAGCCGGATCGCCTGCGCGACTTCGACGCCTTCCTGGCCAAGCTCGAGCGTGCGATCGCCCTGCAGGCGGGGGAGGTGCAGCGCGCACAGCAGGCGTGGGAGGCCGAGCATGCACGCTGGCTCGAGCTGCGCAGCCGCGAGCAGGCGCTGGGCGTGCTGGCGCAGCGCCACTTCGCCGCCGAAGCGGTGCGCGAGGCGCGCACGGAGCAGAAGCAGCAGGACGAGTTTGCCGCCGGCAAGGCTCGCCGCGGCACCGACGGCTGACATTCCGCCCGGCTGCAGGCGGGTGCGAGGGCGGCAACGTGCCGGTGGCATGCCGATTGCAGAAGGCAGCCCACCGCATCGCTGACGATCATCCATGCCGGCTCCCGCTTTCGCCATTGCGCAATCGCTCGCGGCCCTTTCCGGGGCCAGGAGCACCACGGGGCATGCGTCCGCGCACGGCGCGCCGTCCGCTGCCGACCTGGTCGACTTCGACGCGCTGCTCGCGGCGCAGCTCGGGCTCCCGCCCGAGCAGGTGCCGGTCGAGGATCCGCGCGACCCGGCCCGGACCGTTCCCGCTCCCGTGCTGGAACAGGACGATACGGCTGCCGCACCGCCTGCCGGGGATCAGGTCCAGGCCGATCCGGCCGCCACCGCGCTCTTCGCTGTCCCCACGCCCGTTGCGGCGCCGCTGGCGCCGGCTGCGGCAGTCCCGCAGGCAACCCCGGGCGAGGCGGCCGTCGAGGTGGAGGAAGTGGTCCAGGACCGCCCCCGAGCCCTGCGCAGCACGAACGCACCGGCTCTGCGCGAGGACGTCCCTGCGGTTCGAACGGAGGCCGGCGGGCCGGCAAGCGCTGCCGCCGAGGATGCCGACCTGCCGGCAGTGCTTGCCGCCGCACCCCAGGCCGACAAGCCGCAGCTGAAGAGCGGGGCGAGCGAGGCGCTGGACGCGCCTGCGCCGCGCGTCGAGAAGACTCAGGATGGCCCCGAGCTTCACGCGGTGCCCCACGAGCGCCCGCACGAGCCGCCGCGGCGGCTCGAGGGTGGCGTGAACGACGTGCCGGTCCGGCCGATGACGCGCACCTTCGCCGATGACATCGGCCAGCGCGTGGTCTGGATGGCGTCGAACGGACAACAGGCCGCGGAGCTGCGGGTGGACCCGCCCCAGCTCGGACCGGTCGAGGTGCGCCTCACCCTGAGCGGCGACCAGGCGAGCCTCACGCTGCTCTCCCCGCACGCCTCGGTGCGAGACGCCCTGCAGACCAGCCTCCCGCGGCTGCAGGAGATGCTGGTGGGCGCCGGCATCGACCTGGGCTCGGTTCACGTGGGCAGCCATGCCCCCGGACAGCAGCCCGACGGCCAGCCCCGGGGCGGGCGTGAGGAGCTCCCCGCCTGGCTGTCCGGCTCGGCGCCGGCCGCCGGAGGCGAGGCAGTGGTCGAGGTCCGCCGCGGCCTGGTCGATACCTACGCCTGACCGGCGCTTGCCTTCCACCTAGACGCCTCCTAAACTTCTCCTCCGAGCGTTTTGTTTTTTGGCCGGTTTCATGCCGGCGGCCTTACCTTCGCGCAGTTGCGGCCGTAATTGAGGCTGCAGGCCCGCCATTCTCGGCGGGCGTCTGGTACAGCACGCGGAGAACAGGTCATGTCGAGCAAGAGCGAAGCGCAGGGAGAAGCACAGGCAAATGGCAGCAGCGGGGGCAAGAAGAAGGGCCTCCTCCTGGTCATCGTGGGGGTGCTGGTGCTGGCGCTAGCTGGCGGCGGCGGCGCGTGGTTCTTCCTCGCAGGGAAGAAGGACGCAGCGGCGACCGAGGCCAAGGCCAAGCCCAAGGACGATCACCCGCCGGTGTTCGTCACGCTCGACCCCTTCGTCGTCAACCTCGCCGGCGACGGCGAGCACTATCTGCAGGTCGGCATCAACCTCAAGGTGGCCGACAGCCACGTGCCGGACCAGATCAAGGCGCACCTGCCCGAGATCCGCAACGCGGTGCTGCTGCTGCTGTCGAGCAAGCACGCGGAGGAGCTGGCCACCCTGGATGGCAAGAACCAGCTTCGGCGCGAGATCCGCGCAGCCGTGAACACCCCGCTCGGCGTGCAGGCGCCCGCCGCGGCGGCACCCGCCAGCGGCGCCGTGGGCGAGGCCCATGCCGGCGAGCCGGCGCACGCGGAAGGCACGCCCGAGCACGGCGGCGGCGTGCTCGACGTGCTGCTCACGTCCTTCGTGATCCAGTAGATGGCCGAGGACATCCTCTCGCAGGAAGAAGTCGACGCACTGCTGCGCGGGGTCGCCACCGAGCCCGACGCGCCTGCCGAGGAGGAGGTCCCTGCCGGAGGGATCCGCCCCTACGACATCGGCCGCCAGGAGCGGATCGTGCGCGGGCGCATGCCCGCGCTCGAGCTGGTCAACGAGCGCTTCGTGCGCATGCTGCGCACCGCGCTGTCGGAGTTCTCGCACCGGAGCACCGAGGTCACCGCAGGTCCCGTGCGCGTCATCAAGTACGGGGAGTTCGTGCGCAACCTGGTGGTGCCCACGAATCTCAACCTGGTGCAGGTCAAGCCGCTGCGCGGCACGGCCCTGATGGTGCTGGAGCCCGCGCTCGTGTTCCAGCTGGTGGACCAGCTGTTCGGCGGCAAGGGCCGGCAGCCAGCACGGGTCGAGGGCCGCGAGTTCACCCCCACCGAGATGCGCATCATCCGGCGCGTGCTCGACCTCGCGTTCGACTGCTACCAGCGCGCGTGGGAGCCGGTCTGCAAGCTCGAGTTCGAGTACCTGCGCTCGGAGATGAACACCCAGTTCGCGACCGTGGCCACGCCGGTGGAACTGGTGGTGGTCACGACGTTCGGCATCGACCAGGGCGCCGGCAGCGCCGATTTCCACGTCTGCATCCCCTATGCTATGCTCGAACCGATCCGCAGCGTCATTCATGACGCAGTGGGTCCGGATCGTGGCGAGGCCGACGGGCGCTGGTTGTCGATGTTGACCAGCCACGTGTACGGCACCGAGATCGAGCTGACGGCGAACCTCGCCACCGCCGAAGTGACGCTGCGGCAGCTGCTGACGCTGCAGCCCGGCGACGTGATCGCGCTCGAGCTCGAGCCTTCGATCACCGCCGACATCGATGGCGTGCCGGTCATGCGCTGCGGCTACGGCGTGGTCAACGGCCGCTACGCGCTGAAGGTGGAGCAGCCGCCGGGCGGCGGCTAGCAGGCGCAAACGCCCCGGGCAGGAAGGTGTGATGGCGGACAGCAACGTGAAGGGCGACATCAGCGCGGACGAGTGGGCTGCCTCCACCAGTGCCGCATCCGCATCCCATCCCGGCGTCTTCCAGGAGCTCAAGCCCGAGCCCGGCGCCACCGGCCAGCCCGGCGGACTCGACGTCATCCTCGACATTCCCGTGCAGCTCACCGTGGAGCTCGGTCGCACCAAGACCCCGATCCGCGACCTGCTCATGCTGGCGCAGGGCTCGGTGGTGGAGCTCGACCGCCTGGCCGGCGAGCCGCTCGACGTGCTGGTCAACGGCACCCTGATCGCGCAGGGCGAAGTGGTGGTGGTCAACGACAAGTTCGGCATCCGCCTCACCGACGTGATCGGGCCGGACGAGCGCCTGCGCCGGCTGCAGCGGTGATTCCTCCCGGCCTGTGGGCCTCGCCCGCAGCGCTGCTGATGCTCGCGCTGCCGGCCGTGGCGGCGGAGCCCGCACCTTCCCTCTCCCCGGTCTCCGCCACCAGCCTCGTCCAGGTCGTGCTCGCGCTGCTCGTGGTGCTGGCCGCCATCGGGTTCTTCGCCTGGCTGCTTCGGCGCATGTCACCCGGCCTCAATGCCGCCGGCGGCATGCGCGTGATCGGCGGCGTGATGGTGGGGCCGCGCGAGCGCCTGGTGATGGTCGAGGTGGGCGACACCTGGCTGCTGCTCGGGGTGGCCAGCGGCGGGGTCTCGCTGGTGCACACCATGCCGCGGCCGCCGCAGGCGGCGGCCGGCGCGGCGACGGGCAACGCGCAGTTCTCGCGCCTGCTCAACCAGGTCCTCAAGCAGGGCCGGCGCGAGGGCTGAGTGCGGATCTGCGGCGCTGCCCTCCTGCTGCTCGTCGTGCTGGGTGCGCCCGAGGCGCTGGCCCAGGCCGCCCTCCCGGCGATCACCGCCGCGCCGGCGGCCGGAGGCGGGCAGACCTACTCGCTCACCATCCAGACCCTGCTGTTCCTCACCTCGCTCACGTTCCTGCCGGCCGTGCTGCTGATGATGACCTCGTTCACCCGGATCATCATCGTGCTCTCGCTGCTGCGGCAGGCGCTGGGCACGGTGCAGGCGCCGCCCAACCAGGTGCTGGTGGGATTGTCGCTGTTCCTGACCTTCTTCATCATGGCGCCGGTGCTCGACCGCATCTACAGCGATGCGTACGTGCCGTTCTCGGAGCGCCGCATCGGCTTCGAGGACGCGCTGCAGCGCGCCGCGGTGCCGCTGCGCACGTTCATGCTGCGGCAGACCCGCCAGTCCGATCTCGCCCTGTTCACCAAGCTCGCGCAGGCCCCCGCGCCGCAGACACAGGAGGACGTGCCGATGCGCGTGCTCATCCCCGCGTTCGTGATCAGCGAGCTCAAGACCGCGTTCCAGATCGGCTTCGTCGTCTTCATTCCGTTCCTGATCATCGACCTGGTGGTGTCCAGCGTGCTGATGTCGATGGGCATGATGATGCTCTCGCCGGTGATCATCTCGCTGCCGTTCAAGCTGATGCTGTTCGTCCTGGTGGATGGATGGAACCTGCTGATCGGCTCGCTGGTGCAGAGTTTCTATTCGTCATGAGGCTAGAGGCTAGAGGCTAGAGACTAGAGGCTAGAGGCTAGAGGCGGGGAGGCCCTGCTCAACGGCTTTCTCCTCTCGCCTCTCGCCTCTTGCCTCTAGCCTTCACACACATGAACCCGGAAACCGTCACCAATCTCGTCCAGCAGGCCCTGGAGGTCACCATCCTGCTGTCCGCGCCGCTGCTGCTCGCCGCGCTGGTCACCGGGCTGATCGTCAGCGTGTTCCAGGCCGCCACGCAGATCAACGAGATGACCCTGTCGTTCATCCCCAAGCTGCTGGCGATCTTCGCTGCGGCGGTGCTGGCCGGGCCGTGGATGCTCGGCCTGATTGTGGACTTCACCCGCCGCCTCTTCACCGCGATCCCCGGGATGATCGGGTGATGCGCGCGCGGCGGCCGTGATCGAGATCACCACCGCGCAGTGGTACGCGTGGATCAACGCGTTCCTGTTCCCGTTCCTGCGCATCTTCGCCCTGATCCTCGCCGAGCCCGTGCTGGGCAACCGCGCCGTGCCGATCGCCGCGAAGATCGGCTTCGCGCTGTTCGTGACGCTGCTGCTCGCGCCGGTGCTGCCGCCGGTGCCGGCGGTGGAGCCGGCCTCCGCCGCCGGCGTGCTGATCGCCGTGCAGCAGCTGGTGATCGGGCTGGCGATGGGCTTCGCACTGCGCATCGCGCTCACTGCAGCGGAAACGGCTGGCCAGCTCGCCGGACTGCAGATGGGCCTGGGCTTCGCCGTGTTCTTCGATCCGCAGAGCAGCGGCCAGACCGCGGTGATGGGCCAGTTCTTCGGCCTCTTCGCCATCCTGGTGTTCCTGTCGATCAACGGCCACGCCGTGGTGCTCGGCGTGCTGGCGGACAGCTTTCGCGCGCTGCCGGTGGCGCAGGCGCCGCTGGAGGAACTGGGCTGGAAGCGCCTGGTGGAGTGGGGCGGCACGATCTTCTCCGCGGGGCTGCTGATCTCGCTGCCGGTGGTGGCCGCGCTGCTCATCGCCAACGTCGCGGTCGGGATCATGACGCGCGCCGCGCCGCAGCTGAACCTGTTCGCGGTCGGCTTCCCGATCACGCTGGTCACCGGCTTCATCGCGCTGTATCTCGCTGCACCCTATGTCGGGCCGGCGCTGGCTGCGCTGTTCGAGCAGGCCATCATGGCGGTCGGTCGCGTGGTCGACGGACTGGCTGGACGCTGAGGCTCCATGCACGGCGCCAGTCATCCCCCGCTGCAGGAGCCCTCGGCCTGGGTGCTGCGTTTCGCGGCGCTGATCCCCTCGGGCGGTATGGTGCTGGACGTCGCCTGCGGGAGCGGCCGGCATGCGCGCCTGCTGGCATCCATGGGCTTGCGGGTCGAGGCGGTCGATCGCGATGCCGACGCGATCGCGGCGCTGGCGCAGGTGCCCGGCATACAGGCGAGGTGCGCCGACATCGAAGCCGGCACCTGGCCCTACGCGGGCGTGCGCTTCGACGCCGTCGTCGTGACCAATTACCTGCATCGCCCGCTGTTTCCGGCCCTGCGCGCCAGCCTGGGTCCCGGCGGCCTGCTGGTGTACGAGACCTTCGCGCGCGGGAACGAACGTTACGGCCGGCCGTCCAATCCGCAGTTCCTGCTCGAGCCCGGGGAACTGCTGCAGGCGTGTGCCGGGTTGCGGGTCATCGCCTACGAGGACGTGCGGGTCGATGCGCCCAAGCCCGCGCTGGTGCAGCGGATCTGCGCGATCGCCGCCGATGCGGTGCCCGGCTGGTAGAGGCGACGCGGCGCGACGCCCGGGCGGCCGCTTCGGTTAAACTAGCCGGATTCAGGTGCGCGCCGACGCGCCTTGGGAGAACGAGATGCTCAAAGGCAGCCTGGTGGCGATCGTATCGCCGATGCACGAGGACGGGACGCTCGACCTCGACGCCTTCCGCCGCCTGGTCGACTGGCACATCGCCGAGGGGACCGACGGGATCGTCGTGGTCGGCACCACGGGGGAGTCCCCGACGGTGGACTTCGACGAGCATACCCTGCTGATCCGCTCGGCCGTGGAGCACGCGGCAGGGCGCGTGCCGATCATCGCGGGTACCGGCGCCAACTCGACCCGTGAGGCGATCGAGCTGCAGGCGTATGCAAAGCGCTGCGGGGCGGACATGGCCCTGTCGGTGGTGCCCTACTACAACAAGCCGACCCAGGAAGGGCTGTACCGGCACTTCCGCGCCATCGCCGAGGCGGTCGACCTGCCGATGATCGTGTACAACGTGCCTGGCCGCACCGTGTGCGACATGCAGAACGACACCGCGCTGCGCCTGGCGCAGGTGCCCAACATCGTGGGCATCAAGGATGCCACCGGCAACATCGAACGCGGCTCGGATCTGGTGCGGCGCGCGCCGAAGGGGTTCGCCATCTACAGTGGCGACGACGCGACGGCGCTGGCCTTGATGCTGCTCGGCGGCGACGGAGTGATCTCCGTCACTGCGAACGCCGCGCCGCGGCTGATGGCGGAGATGTGCGATGCGGCGCTCGCCGGCGACGTGGTGCGCGCGCGCAACGCCAACCAGCGCCTGCTCGGCCTGCACCGCCACCTGTTCGTGGAGGCCAATCCGATTCCCGTGAAATGGGTGCTGCAGCAGATGGGGCGCATCCCGGGCGGCATCCGGCTGCCGCTCACGCCGCTGTCCTCGTCCTTCCACGACCTGTTGCGCGGCGCCATGGACCAGGCCGGCCTGGTCGCCCAACCCCAGCCGGCGTGACGCGGCCCACCGGCATCGCCGGGCCCGCCGGCGCGCAAACGACGGAGTTATGAAGCAACTGCGATACGCCCTTGCGCTGGCGCTCGTGCTGGCGTTCACCGGCGGCTGCTCGAAGACCATCGTTCCGACCGACAAGGTCGATTACAAGTCCGCGAAGCAGGCGCCGCCCCTCGAGATTCCGCCCGACATCCAGGCGCCGACCGCGAGCGACCGCTTCGCCCTGCCCGATGCGCCGAATCGCTCCACCGCGACCTATTCGGCCTATTCGGAAGGCAAGCCGGGACGGGCCCAGGCGGTCGGCGTGCTCCCGCCGGTCGATGGTGCGCGCATCGTTCGCGGCGGCACGCAGCGCTGGCTGGTGGTCAACGGCAACCCCGACCAGGTCTGGCCGGTCCTCAAGGACTTCTGGCAGGAGCAGGGCTTCATCCTCGCGCTGGACGATCCCCAGCTCGGCATCATGGAGACCGACTGGGCGGAGAACCGCGCCAAGATCCCGCAGAGCATGCTGCGCGACCTGCTCGGCAAGGTGATCGACCAGGCCTATTCCACGCCCGAGCTCGACCGCTTCAAGACCCGGGTCGAGCGCGGCGGTCAGCCCAACACCACCGACATCTTCGTCAGCCATCGCGGGGCCTTCGAGATGTACGTCGCGGACGCGAACTTCCGCCAGACCGGCCGCACCGTCTGGCAGCCGCGCCTGCCCGACCCCAACCTCGAGGCCGAGATGCTCACGCGCCTGATGGTCAAGTTCGGCACTCCGCAGGCGGTGGCCGCCACGGAGGTCAAGCAGACCAAGGTCGATCCGCGTGCGACCCTCGCCAAGGGGCCCAACGGCGAGCCGGTGCTGATGCTCAAGGACGACTTCGATCGTTCCTGGCGCCGCGTGGGCCTGTCGCTCGACCGGCTCGGGTTCTCCGTGGTGGACCGCAACCGCGAATCGGGCACGTACTACGTGCGCTACATCACGCCGCCGGCGCCCAGCAAGGACGAGAGCAGCTTCCTCGACAAGCTCGCTTTCTGGAAGAGCAAGGACGCGCAGAACGGCAACACCACCGGCGACTATCGGGTGAACCTCAGCACGAAGGACAACCAGACCCAGGTCATCGTGCTCAACCCCGACGGCAAGCCGGCCAAGACCGAGGCCGCCCAGCAGATGCTCGCCGTGCTGCAGGAGGATCTGCGGTAGCCGTGTCTGGGGGTTCGCTTGGCGTGACCGCGTGAGCCTGCGCTTCGCGATCCTGGGCAGCGGCAGCCAGGGCAACGCCACCGTGGTGGAGGCGGGGTCGACCCGCCTTCTGCTCGATTGCGGCTTCGCCATGGCCGAAACCGTGCGCCGGCTCGCTGCTTTCGGGCTGTCGCCCGAGCATCTGACCGGGATCCTGGTCACCCACGAGCACGACGACCATCTCGGCGGCGTCGCCCGGCTGGCGCGCAAATATCGCCTGCCGGTCTGGCTCACGCCCGGCACCTTGCGCGGCGTCGAGGCGTTGTTCCAGGGCGTCGAGGTGCTCCACCTCATCGAGGGCTATGCGCCGCTGTGCATCGGCGATGTGGAAGTACGGCCTTACCCGGTTCCCCACGACGCGCGCGAGCCGGCCCAGTTCGTGTTCGGCGACGGCGCCGTGCGGCTGGGGGTGCTCACCGACGTCGGCTGCGCCACCCCGTGCATCCAGGCGATGCTCGCCGCCTGCGAGGCGCTGGTGCTGGAGTGCAATCACGATCCCGGCCTGCTCGCCGCCGGCGCCTACCCGCCCTCGCTCAAGCAGCGCATCTCGGGCCGCTACGGCCACCTGGACAACGATGCCGCCGCGGCATTGCTGGCGAGCCTGCCGCGCGAGCGGCTGCGCCACGTCGTCGCTGCCCACTTGAGCCAGAGCAACAACCGGCCGGAACTGGCCCGCCGCGCGCTGGCCGGTGCGCTGGGCTGCGAAGAGGAGTGGATCGCGGTGGCGGACCAGGACAGCGGGCTGGGCTGGCGTACCGTGGCCTGACCGCCGGGCGCCGCCGGGAAGCGGTCAGCGGAAACGAAAAAGCCGACCCGCGGGTCGGCTTTTTCAGTGCAGCAGCGAACTTGCTTACTTCTTTTCTTCTGTGGGTGCGGCGGGCGCAGCAGCTGCCGGAGCGGAGGCTGCGCTGTCGGCCGGGGCCGGGGTAGCGGCAGCGGGCGGGGCAGGCGGAGCGGGCGGAGGAGCTTCTTCCTTCTTGCCGCAGGCGGCGAGCATCACGGCGAGAACGGCACCGGCGAGAATTGCACGTTTCATCTATTTTTCCTCAGGTCAGGTCTGGGGCTGTTGGTGAACATCCTCAACTCATCGTCCTCCACATGGCCAGAGCAGCATCCTCCCAGCAGGATCACAGGAGGCACTAGCACGATGAGTTAAACGAGCAGGATACCACAGTTTCACAATAATTCCAGTGCCATTCCCCCTAGTATCCACTGCGCATACAGCGCCCCGGCTGTCGTCGCCGGACGTCAGGCGCCGAGGTGCACTACAGACCCAGCGTGGTCGCCGCCGCGGTGGGGCCGGAGGCCTCCCACAACTCCACGAAGCGATCGGCCAGCACCCGGGTGCCGTTGGGATCGTCGAGTGCCAGCAGGGACCGCGCATCGTCGTAGTGGAACCGGTGCAGGTGGTCGCGATCGTCGGCCAGGGCGAAGGGATCATGCACGTGCCTGGCGTGCGGCTCGGTCTCGTGGATCGTCACGGCGTGGGAGAACTGGCGCAGCAGCAGCATCAGGCGCGGGCAGTCGCGCACGAGGTTGGACGCGTCGTGCAGCACGATCTGGATCCGGTTCGCCCGCCCGCCCAGCAGGAAGCCGCGCAGCAGGTCGTGCCGGACCACGGTGTTCCAGTTCCGGCCGAACTGGCGGTCGAACACGCGCAGCAGACGCTGCGGGCGGGCCAGCAGGCGGTCGAGCGCGGCTTCGTAGGCCTGCACCCCGGTCAGCTTCTCGTGCGTCGGCACGGCTTCCATCATCTCTCCGGTCGGGCTTGCGGCTGGCGGACATGCAAGTGTCCGGCCCGGTACCACGCGTGCAGCAGGTCCGGCAGCCCGTCGTCGTCGACCTGCTCCGCAGTCAGTGCGCGCTGGTCCGCGAGCGTGCGCAGCCTCCCTGCCCAGGCGCCGCCCTCGAGCGCCTCGCCGTTGATGAACACCAGGCTGCCGGCGTACAACATCTGGGTGCGCGGGTCGAGCTCGACGCCGTGACGGCGTACCCGGCCCCGGAATGCGGCGCGCGAGAGCGGTGCTCCAGGACGGGTGAAGTAGACGTGCGGCTTGGGGTCGGTCAGGTAGCAGCCCAGGAAGCGCGACACGTCGCGCCCGCTCCAGCGCACCCGGGCAAGCTGTGCGGCGGCGGCCCGCACCATGTCTGCGGGCAGCCGTGCCGGACGGGTCGAGGGGCGGGTCTCGGGATCGGCGTACAGGCCCTCCAGCGCGACGTGATCCTGCAGATAGGTGAGGAACTGCCCGGCCAGCTCCTGCCACGCAGGCGCGCGAAAGCCGATCGAGCAGGTCATGCAGTCGTCCACCGCGACGCCGTCGTGGGCATGGCCGGGCGGCAGGTAGAGCATGTCGCCGGGCTCGAGGACGTGCTCCTCCTGCGGGCGGAAGCGGGCCAGCAGCTTGAGCGGCGCGCCGGGCACGAGTGCCAAGTCGCGCTGGGCGCCGATGCGCCAGCGCCGCCGTCCGCTTGCCTGCAGCAGGAACACGTCGTAGCTGTCGAAGTGCGGGCCGACCCCGCCGCCGGGGGGCGCGTAGCTCACCATGACGTCGTCGAGCCGGGCGTAGGGCAGGAAGCGGAAGCGTTCCAGCAACTCGCGCGCGCGCGGCAGGAAGTGATTGACGTCCTGCACCAGCAGGGTCCAGCGGGCGGGCGCCAGGCGCTTGAAGAATGCCGCCGTGAACGGGCCGTGGTGGACCTCCCAGCGCCGGCCCGTGCGCACCACCACGCGCGCCTGCGCGTCCTCCCGGCAGGCGAGCTGCATGAGTTCGCGCGGCTGCAGCATGCCGGCGAACTCGGGCAACGCCGCGCGCACGAGCAGCGGCCGCTTCTGCCAGTGGCCTTGCAGGAAGCTGCCGGCGGTGAGTCCGCCCAGCATGCGCGCGGTGCTGCGTCGTTGCATGCGCGGATTATAGTCACGCGGGCGCAACCTCTCCGCCGGGGGATTTCAGTTAGAATCCGCCGCAGTGCGTGTACGCGTGGTGGAGCGCATGGTCCAGGCGGGGGAAGTCGCACCGGACTTCGAGTTGCCCGACTCCGAGATGGAGATGGTGCGGCTCGCCGATTTCCGCGGCAGGACCGTGGTGCTGTACTTCTACCCCAAGGACGACACCCCCGGCTGCACCATCGAGGCGATCGACTTCAGCGAGCTCGCCGAGCAGTTCGAGAAGCTGCAGGTCATGGTGCTGGGGGTGAGCATGGACGACTGCATGAGCCATGGCTCGTTCCGCGACAAGCACGGCCTGTCGGTGGAGCTGCTGGCGGACACCGAGGGCGAGGTCTGCAGCCGCTACGGCGTGCTGCAGGAGCGCGACGTGGAGGGGCACAGGCGGGTGGGCATCGTGCGCTCGACCTTCATCATCGACCGCGAGGGCATGGTGCGCCACGCCCTGCACCACGTGAATCCGCGCGGCCACGCCGCCGAGGTGCTGGCGCTCGTGAAGGCGCTCGTCGGCGCCGCGCCGGAGCGCAAGCGCGGACGCTGAGCACGCGCGCCGCGGCCCCGTACCCGGACCCCGTCGCGACGCGCCGCCCGCGCTGCCCGCTCACCTCAACCCTCCACGGAGCATCAGATTGCAGATCGCCAAGAACACCGTCGTATCGCTCACCTACCGCCTGCTGTCGGCTGACGGCAAGCTGATCGAGGAGACGAGCGAGCCCATCAGCTACCTGCACGGGGGCTACGACAGCATCTTCCCGCGGGTGGAATCCGAGCTGGACGGCAAGCAGACCGGCTTCGCGGTCGACGTGCCGCTCGAGCCCGACGACGCGTTCGGCGAGTACGACGAGCAGCTGGTGCGGGTGGAGTCGCGCAAGCTGTTCCCGCCGAACCTGAAGGTGGGCATGCAGTTCGAGGGCAGCTCGGAGGACTCGGGCGAGACCCGCATCTACACCGTCACCGATATCGCCGACGACAAGGTCGTGGTGGATGGCAACCATCCGCTGGCCGGGCAGCGCGTGACGTTCTCGTGCGTGGTGACCGAGGTGCGCGCCGCGAGCGCCGAAGAGGTCCAGCACGGCCACGTGCACGGGGCGCACGGGCACCATCACTGAAAAGCGTGAAAAGGTGAAAAGGTGAACGGTGAACACGGGTGGTAACGCAACGATTCGCGCGCAGCCTCCCTTCACCTCTTCACTGCTTCACCTTTTCACCTGCGCTAACCGACCGGCGTCGAATCCTTCTCGCTCAGCTTGCGCGAGTTGCGGTCGTCCCGGAACACGATCGGGTGCACGCTCACCCGCTTCTCCTGCGGCTGCTGGGCCTTCTCCACCACCTCGGTGACGCGGTGATGCTCCGGTGACAGGCTGCAGATCGGATCGGTGTTCTCCGCATCCCCGGTCAGCATGAAGGCCTGGCAACGGCAGCCGCCGAAGTCCTTCTCCTTGTCCGGGCAGGAGCGGCAGGGCTCCTTCATCCACCCGGTGCCGCGGTAGCGGTTGAAGCCGGGCGACTCGTTCCAGATCCACGCGATGTCGTGGTCGCGCACGTTGGGGAAGGTGAGTCCCGGCAGCATGCGCGCCTCGTGGCAGGGCAGGGCCAGACCGTCGGAGGTGACGTTGAGGAAGGTCGTGCCCCAGCCGTTCATGCATTTCTTCGGCCGGTCGGCGTAATAGTCGGGCACGACGAAATACACCTTCATCTTGTTGCCGATCCGGGCCCGGAACTCGTTGGTGATCTGTTCCGCGCGGGCGAGCTGCTCGCGGCTGGGCAGGAGTTGGTCGCGGTTGACCATCGCCCAGGCGTAGTACTGGGTGTTGGCGAGCTCGACGTGATCGGCGCCCATCGCCTCGGCCATCTCGAGGATCTGGCCGATGTGGTCGATGTTCATCCGGTGCAGCACGATGTTGAGCACCATGGGGTACTCGTACTGCTTGATCAGCTTCGCCACCTTCGACTTCAGCTCGAAGGTCTTGGTGCTGGAGAGGAAGTCGTTCATCTCCCGCGTGGAGTCCTGGAACGAGAGCTGGATCTGGCCCAGCCCACCCTCGCGGAACGCGGCGATGCGCTTCTCGGTCAGGCCGATGCCCGAGGTGATCAGGTTGACGTAGTAGCCGAGCTTGCCAGCCTCGGCGACCATGATCTCCACGTCGTCGCGCATGAGCGGTTCGCCGCCGGAGATGCCCAGCTGCACCGAGCCCAGCTCGCGCGCCTGGCGGAACACCCGCAGCCAGTCCTGCGTGGACAGCTCGGGGCCGTACTGGGTGTAGTCGGTGGGGTTGTAGCAGAACACGCAATGCAGAGGGCACTTGTAGGTGATCTCTGCATTGACCCACAGCGGCCGGCTAACCGGACTTGGCACTGATCCAGCCTTTTCCATGCGCGACCTCCAGGAACTGAACGACGTCGGCGCGCAGGTCGACGCCGGGGAAGGCACTTTCCAGGTCCTTGACGATGTCGTCGACGCTGCGCGTGCCGTCCACGCGTTTCATGATCTCGCCCGCGCTGCCCTCGAGCTTCACCATTCCTTCCGGGTAGAGCAGCACGTGGCACTGCTGCGCGGGTTCCCACTGGAAGCGGAACTGCCGGCGCAGCTCGATTGGGCTCCAAAGGGGCAGGTTCGTGCTCATCGCATTTCCCTCAGGCCTTCGGCCCGATCCCCAGGTTGACCTGCATCGAATCGAGCATGCTCCACAGCACGTCGAGCTTGAACTGCAGGATGTCCAGCGCGCGCTCCTGCTGCTCGCGCGTGCGGTAGTGGTCGAGCGTGAAGCCGAGCGCGAACTGCACGTCGCGGCGTGCCTCGGTCAACCGCTTGCGGAAGTAGAAGTACCCTTCCTTGTCGATCCACGGATAGTGATCGGGCCAGGTGTCCAGGCGTTTCTGGTGGATCTCCGGGGCGAACATCTCCGTGAGCGACGAGGTCACCGCCTCCTGCCACGGGCGCGTGCGCGCGAAGTTGATGTAGGCGTCCACCGCGAAACGCACGCCGGGCAGCACGTGCTTCAGGGAGGTGATGTCGTCGCGCTTCAGGCCGACTGCCTCGCCCAGCCGCAGCCAGGCCTCGATGCCGCCTTCCTCGCCCTGGCGGCCGTCGTGGTCGATGATGCGTGTGATCCACTCGCGCCGCACCTCGCGTTCGGGGCAGTTCGACATCACGGCGGCGTCCTTCAGCGGGATGGCGATCTGGTAGTAGAAGCGGTTGTACACCCAGCCCTGCACCTGCTCGCGGGTGCAGCCGCCGCCGTTCATCGCGATGTGGAACGGATGGTGGATGTGGTAGCCCTTGCCCTTCGCCCGCAGCTGCGCCTCGAATTCCTCGCGCGTCCACGGCAGCCGTTCGGGTGCGCCCATCGGCGGCCTCCTAGATCTCGAGCTCCATGCCGTCGAACGCGACCTCGATGCCGGCGCTGGCGAGCTGTGCGCGCTGGGTCGAGTCCTCGTCGAGGATGGGATTGGTATTGTTGATGTGGATGAGCACCTTGCGC
>CAZFYX010000026.1:0-2580 GCA_964523885.1 uncultured Burkholderiales bacterium
GCACCGCCGCGGCCCTCGAGGCCAAGGCCCTCCTCGGCGCCGACACCCGGGTCGTGGCGGCCCTCCACCACGTGAGCTCGGCCCACCTCGCAGAGCCCGACCACGTCATCGACTGCGACGTCCTGGTGTGCAGCGACGATGAGCTGGCGCGCACCACGGTGATCGGCCTGTGCGCCGACCTGGGCCTGCGCGGGCTCGACGCCGGCGCCCTCGCCAACGCGGTGGCCCTCGAGGCGCTGACGCCGGTGCTCATCCACCTCAACCGGAAGTACAAGACCAACACCGGCATCCGCATCACCGGCCTGCCCGCCTAGCCCCAGTACCGTTCAGTCAGGCAGGTTCTCCGTCGCGTCGGCGTCGTCGTTTGCGCTGGCGTCGGCGAGGACTCGAGCTCCGTCGAGACGGCCACGCACAGGCCGCCAACGCCAACGCCGACGCAAAAGATTGGATGAAGTGGCTGGCCGCGATCGCAACGAGCTGACGAGTTATCGTCGCTCAACGGTTAACGCGCTCGAGGCGCAAGCGAAGGAGGCCAGCCATGGACCATGTTGCGATCGATCTCGGCGGAAGGAAATCCCAGATTTGTGTTCGTCGCAGCGACGGAGAGGTGGTGGAGGAGTGCAAGCTGCCGACGCTGGCGCTGGTGGGGTACCTCTCGCGCCGGGCGCCGAGCGTGGTGTCGATGGAGACGTGCGCCGAGGCGTTCAGCATCGCGACGGCGGCGCGCAAGCAGGGGCACCAGGTGCGCGTGGTGCCGGCGTCGCTGGTCAAGTCGCTGGGGGTGGGCTCCCGGGGGGTGAAGAACGACCGGCGGGACGCGCAGATGCTCAGCGCCGCCTCGTGCCGGATGGCCGAGACGCTGCCGTCGGTGCACATTCCGTCGGAGCCGTCGCGCCAGCGCAAGGCGATGGTGGGGATGCGCGACACGCTGGTGCAGTCGCGGACGCGGCACATCAACGTGGTGCGGGGCTGGATGCGGGCGGAGGCGCGGCAGCTGCCGACGGGGACGGCGGAGACGTTCGCCAAGCGGGTGCGGGAGCTGGCCAAGACGCAGGGATTCGAGGTGCCGCCGTACGTCGAGCTGCAGCTGGCGATGGTCGAGACGTTGAGCGGCTCGATCGCCAAGGCGGACAAGGAGATCGAGGAGGTGGTCAAGCGCGAGCCGCGCTGCCAGACGCTGCGGACGATGCCGGGTATGGGGCCGATCACGTCGCTGATGTTCGTGGCGGTGCTCGACCAGGTGGAGCGCTTCCCGAGCGCGCACCTGTTCGAGTCGTACCTGGGCCTGGTTCCGGGCGAGGACTCGAGCTCGGAGCGGGAGCGCCGCACGCGCATCACCAAGGCGGGCTCGTCGTCGCTGCGACGGCTGCTGGTGCAGTCAGCGCACGTGATGCGGCGCTGCCGGCCCAACGAGCCTCTGGTGCAGTGGTCGGTGCAGGTGGAGAAGCGACGGGGCAAGCGCGTGGCGGTGGTGGCCTTGGCGCGCAAGATGGCGGGCATCGGCTGGGCGCTGCTGCGCACGGGCAAGCCGTACGACCCGAGCCGGGCCGCGCAGCCTCCGACGCCGACCGAGGCGCAGAGGATGGACGAGGCGCTAGCCTTGCTGTCGTCGTCGTCGCCGGCCGCGCAGCCTACGGTGCGCAAGGCGGCCAAGGTGTCGTCGCAGCACAAGGTGCGGGCGGCCAAGGCGCCCTCGTCCACGACGTAGCCGCTATCGATGAGCAACGCTCACTCTGCGACGACGTGCACCGAGCTCGCCTGTGGGGCCCAGCGGGGCTTGCGGCCTCCGCTCCGCACCTTGCGCGAGCGGGGAGCCCACGTTCCCTCGAGGCGCACCCTCGCGCAAGCTGCTCCGCTCCGGTCCGCCCAGGGGGTAGTGATGTAGTCGTCCGCAAGGAAGAACACCCAGCCGGCGACGGCGCGGGTGCAGGCGCAAGCAGGAGTTGTCCACAGACGGTGATCGCGTGCGTCGGCGTCCAGGGATCCACACCTCGAGCAAACGATTGCGACCCGTCGACGGACTTCCACCCATGCGGCCCGCAGCATCGATGCGGTGACCGCGGATACTCGATTGCGACAACTCGCTGCCTGGTCCTGCCCCTGCTCCTGTCGGCTGCTCTATTCATCCCGCTCCGGGCGCCCGTCAACGACGCGCCCGCAGCCGGAGGTTTGCCCTTGACTGGGGGGCCACTTCATACTCGCCGACGACATCGCGCCTATCTGAACGGCATTGGCGCTAGCGGGGGATCAGGTCCAGTGGCCGGTGGGGAGCCAGTCGGCGATGGCGGGCCACAGGGTGGCGTGGGCCCGGCGGCCGACGGCGAGGCCGATGTGGTCGGTGGGGAACGACAGCAGCCGCTCGGAGACGCTGCGGGTGAGCGGCAGCAGCGCCTCCGACGAGGGCGGGGCGCAGACGCGATCGTGCTCGGCGGTGACGACCAGGAGCGGCTGGGTGATGCGCCCGAGGTCGACCGGCGTACCGTCGACGGTCATGGTGCCCTTGCACAGGGCGTTGTCGTGGTAGAGGCGGCGGATGTACTCGCGGTACAGGCCGCCCGGGAAGGCCACGTCGTCGTCGAG
>CAZFYX010000027.1:0-22425 GCA_964523885.1 uncultured Burkholderiales bacterium
CGCACGCGCCACTCCAACCTGTTCCTCAACACCGGCCACGGCACCCTGGGCTGGACCCTGTGCGCGGGTTCGGGCCGCTCCATCGCCGATCTCATCGCCGGCAAGACCCCGGAGGTCGAGTTCGCGTTCCGGCGCGGCTGACCATTGCGGGAGGCAGGGAAGGTCTGAGTCAGTGCAGGCGGGGCTGGCGATGTTCGCCCACCAGCGCGGCAAGGTCCCAGAAGTCCTCCCGCTCGTCGTGCCGCAGCACGTACTGGCGGCCGTCGTCCGCACGCACCTTGAAGTAGCGCTGCTCCGGGTGGAGCCAGCGATCGACGATCTCCTGCACCTCCAGCGCGCGCGCGCCGAGCCAGAACCGCCGCGGCTCCTGCGCGCCGCGGTGGCCGGCCTGGCATTCGACCCGGATCTGCATGCAGCCCTCTCCCGTGCCCTTCAGCCTTCCAGCTCGGCACTCAGAGTGATCCGGGCGTTGAGCAACCGCGAGACCGGGCAGCCGGCCTTGGCCCTGTCGGCTGCCTGCGCGAACGCGTCGCGGCTCGCGCCCGGCACGCGGGCCTTCAGGTCCAGGTGCACCGCCGTGATGGCAAAGCCCTCGCTGCCCTGTTCCAGCGTCACCGTGGCAGTGGTCGCGATGCGCTCCGCCCTCAGGTTGGCCTCGCCCAGCTGCGCGGACAGCGCCATCGAGAAGCACCCGGCGTGCGCTGCGGCGATGAGCTCCTCCGGGTTGGTCCCGGCGCCGTTCTCGAAGCGGGTACCGAAGGAGTACTGGGTGTCGCGGAGAACGCCGCTGTCTGTGGAGATCGTTCCGCGGCCATCGCGCAGACCGCCATTCCAAACCGCCGATGCCTTGCGTTGCATGTCCCACCTCGCTGTGGTGCGCCTGAAAGAAGTCAGACGTGGCTGCAGGCGCAAGGTTTCGTCAGCAGACTACGCCCCGCCTTGGTGCACCGAGCGCGCTCCAGGGCGCTGGGCTGGCCTCGTCCTTGCGTTTCGAGGGGCAGCCCGGCCGGGCCCCTGCCGAAGCCTCGACGAGGAGCAGATCATGCTGAAAAGAATGACCTTTTTCCTGCTGCTGACGGCGGTGTGCGGGCCCTTGTCCGCGCAGGTGCCACCCAGCGACGACGCACGCGACGAGGCGGCCGCCCTGGCCGAGTTCGAGGCCTCCCTGGAGTTCAGGCAGGGCAGCGTCACGCTGCCCAATGGCGTGGCAAAACTCGATGTGCCGGAGGGCTTCCGCTACCTGGGGCCTGACGATGCGCGCCGGGTGCTGGAGCAGGGATGGGGCAACCCCGATGGCCGGGGCACGCTCGGGATGCTGTTTCCCGCCGACGTGGGCGTGCTGAGCGAGGGCAGCTGGGGCGTGGTCATCACCTACGAGGAGGATGGCCATGTCTCCGACGCGGAAGCCGACGCCATCGACTACGACGCGATGCTCGCGGACATGCGCAGCACCATCGCGGACGAGAACGCGGCGCGCGAGCGCGCCGGCTACGAGCCGATCCAGCTGCTGGGCTGGGCCGCCCGGCCGCACTACGACAGGGCGGCGAAGAAGCTCTACTGGGCCAGGACGCTGCAGTTCGGCGACGCCCGCGAGCACACGCTCAACTACAGCATCCGGATCCTCGGCCGCAAGGGCGTGCTGGTGATGAACGCGGTCGCCGGCATCGGCCAGTTGTCGCGCGTGGAGCAGGACATGCAGCAGGTGCTGGCCTTCACCAATTTCGTCCCGGGCCAGCGCTATGCCGACTACGACGGCGCCACCGACAAGCTGGCGGCCTATGGGCTGGGCGCATTGGTGGCCGGCGGCGTGGCGGCCAAGACCGGCCTGCTGGCCAAGCTGCTGGCCCTGCTGGTCGCCTTCAAGAAGGTCATCGCGCTGGCAGCGATCGGTGCGCTCGGCCTGGCCGGCAGGTTCCTCGGCAACCGGCGCCGCGCGCCGGCTTAGGGCGCGATCGGGCGCCGCACGCGCCCGGGAGCCGCACGTAGAATGGCCCGATGTTCCGGGCCCGCACCCTCACCCTGGCGTTGCTGCCTGCGGCAGCGGGGATACTTGCTGCCTGGCCCCCGGCCGTGGCTACCGGCGGAGCGGAACGCTCCACGCAGGAATCCGCGCAGGCAGCGCCGGACCACATCGAGCAGGGGCGCCGCCTGTTCGAGCAGCACTGGGTCGTCGCCCCATCCGCATTCGGTCAGTGGGGCCGCGGTCCGCTCTCCAACGCCGAGGCATGCACCGACTGCCACCCCGCGAATGGCCGTGGCCGGCCGCCGCAGCGGCCCGACGAGCCGCTGCGTTCCGCCCTGGTGCGCCTGAGCGTCGGACCCGCGGACGCGCCGCAACCGCATCCCGACTACGGCGCACAGTTGCAGCCGCAGGGTGTGCTCGGCAGAGTGCCCGGCGAGGGCGAAGCCTATGTCGATTGGACCGAGCATCCGGTCCGGCTCGGGGATGGCACCGTCGTCACGCTGCGCGCGCCGCGCCTGCGCTTCGAGCGGCTGGCGCTGGGGCCGGTGGATGCGGGTACGATGACCTCGATGCGCGTGGCACCTCCGCTGTTCGGGCTCGGCCGTCTGGACGCAGTGCCGGCGCAAGCGCTCGAAGCCCTCGCCCTGGCCCAGCGCGCCACCGGCATGGCGGGTCGGATGCACGGGGCCGGCGCACGTCCCGGGCGGTTCGGCCACAAGGCGCTGGAGCCATCCCTGCGCGCGCAGGTCGCCACCGCGCTGCACGCGGACATCGGCGTCACCTCGTCGCTCCTGCCGGTCGAGGACTGCACCGCCCGCGAGCGCGCCTGCGGTGCCTTTCCGGTCTCCGCGTATCCCGAGATCAGCGATGCGCAGCTGGCAGCGCTCGAGGCGTACGTGGCCGCCCTGCCCCCACCCGCGCGTCGCGGCGGCGACGATCCACTCACCGAGCGGGGCGAAGTCGTGTTCGAGCGCATCGGCTGCGCGGTCTGCCACGCTCCGGCCCTCCCGGGCCCGGACGGGCCGGTCCGCGCATACTCCGACCTGCTCTTGCATGATCTCGGCGCCGGTCTGGCCGACGGCAGGCCGGAGGGAGCGGCCGGCGCCGGCGAGTGGCGCACGGCGCCGCTGTGGGGCCTGGGACGGGCGCTGGCCTCGAAGGAGTTCCTGTTGCACGACGGCCGGGCCCGCAACATCGAAGAGGCGATCCTCTGGCACGGCGGGCAGGCGCAGGACCCGCGGGAGGCGTACCGCTCGCTGCCCCGCGCGGACCGTGCCGCCCTGGCCGCGTTCCTGAGTTCCCTTTAGCGCAGCCCCGGCAGGTCGAACGTCGGGAACCGCCGAGAACCAACCGCATCCGCCGTGCTCTCAGACTGGTATGGCGTGCGGCACGACCATCCACCCTGTTCACCCATGACGCTGCGATCGGCACCCACCCACATCCTCCTGCTTGCGCTGGTCGCGCTGGCGAGCAGCGCAGTCGCTGCTCCGGTGCAGCAGCCGCACTCCCAGGCCGAATTGATCGCCGAGCGCAGCGCCGTGACGCCCGGCCAGCCGCTGACCCTGGCGCTGCGCCTGCGCCTGGAAGACGGCTGGCACGTGTACTGGAAGAACCCCGGCGACTCGGGCATGGCGACCAGCGTCGCGTGGACGCTGCCCTCCGGCTTCGCGCCCGGTCCGATGCAGTGGCCCGCGCCGCTGCGCATCGACACCGGGCCGCTGACGAGCTACGGGTACGAAGGCGAGGTGGTTCACCTGGTCGACGTCGCCGTGCCGGCCGGGCTCTCTCCGGGCACCAGCGTCCCGGTGCGGGCGCACGCCGAGTGGCTGGTGTGCAAGGAGATCTGCCTGCCCGCGAGCGCCGACCTCGCGCTCGACCTGCCGGTCAGCAACGCCGCCGCGCCCCCGGACCCGGACCGGGCGGCACTGTTCACAGCGGCGCGCGCCGCGTTGCCCGCGAGGCCAGCGCAGGCCGGCGTGGCCGCGTATCGCAGCGGGGACCGCATCGTGCTGCGGGTTCCGGCCTCGGCCGCACCGGGACTGCGCAAGGTCAGCTTCTTCCCGGATCGGGAGGGGCTCATCCAGTACGCGCAGCCGCAGATCGTCACCAGGCATGCCGAAGGGATCGACCTGTGGCTGGTGGCAGCCGGTCCATCGGACAGCACGTCCTTGGCCGGTGTGCTCGTCGGGGACGCGACGCTGGGCGGCGCGCGCGCCATCGAAGTGCAGCTGCCCGTCCTGCCGGGCCCGCCGCCGGCGGTGGCGGCCGCACCGGGCACCACGAGCATCGCGCTGCTCGGGGCCATCGCACTCGCACTCGCCGGCGGCCTGCTGCTCAACCTGATGCCATGCGTGTTCCCGGTGCTCGCGATCAAGGTGGTGGGCCTGGCGCAGCAGGCACACGGACGCGCTGCCACCATGCGGGCGCACGGGCTGCTGTTCGCCGCCGGTGTCGTCACTTCGTTCTGGCTGCTGGCGGGACTGCTGCTGGCGCTGCGCGCACAGGGCAGCGCGCTGGGCTGGGGCTATCAGCTGCAATCGCCCGCCGTGGTCGCCGCGCTCGCGGTGCTGTTCTTCGTGCTCGCGCTCAACCTCAGCGGCGTGTTCCACTTCGGCGCCAGGCTGCAGGGGCTGGCCGCGCGCGTGGGTGCACGCAACCTCCATCTCGATGCGTTCCTGTCCGGCATGCTGGTGACGGCCATCGCCTCGCCATGCACGGCACCGTTCATGGGTGCGGCACTCGGCTACGCGCTGGTGCAGCCCGCGCCGACCGCCCTGCTCGTGTTCACCGCGCTCGCCGTCGGCGTTGCGCTGCCCTACGTCGTGCTCACCTTCGTGCCGGGGCTCGCGGGCAGGCTGCCCAGGCCTGGGGCCTGGATGGAGACGCTGCGCCAGCTGCTCGCGTTCCCCCTGTACGCGACGGTGGTGTGGCTGCTGTGGGTGCTGGGCGAGCAGAGCGGGGCCGACGCCATTGCACGCATGCTCTTCGCGCTGCTGCTCGTCGCGGCCGCGCTCTGGGCACTCGGACGCGCCGCACCCCGCCGCCCGGTCACGCGCCTGGCGGTCCGCCTCGTCGCCCTCGCGCTGTGCGCCGGCGCGCTCGGACTGGTGTTGAGCGGGGCGCAACCCGCCAAGGCGAAGACGGTCGCCACGCAGGCCCACTGGCAGCCGTGGTCAGACGCCGCCGTGGGCAACGCGCTCGCGCAGGAGCGCGCGGTGTTCGTCGATTTCACCGCCGCGTGGTGCGTCACCTGCCAGGTCAACAAGCAGCTGGTGCTGCAGGCGGACGAAGTCGAGCGCCGGTTCGACGAGCTCGGCGTGGTACGGCTGCGTGCGGACTGGACCAATCGCGACCCCGCCATCACCAGCGCGCTGGCGCGGCTGGACCGCAGCGGCGTACCCGTCTATGCGCTCTATCTGCCGCCCGCACGCGAGCCGCAACTGCTGCCCGAAGTGCTGACTCGCCGCCTGGTGCTCGATGCGCTGGCTCGCGCGGGCCCGCTGGCCGCGGCCCCCTCTTCCCCCTCGTCTCCCGTCAATGTAAAGGAGCAACCATGAAGCGACTGACCGCCCCCGCCCTGCTCGCCGCCGGACTCGCGCTCGCCGCGTCCGCAGCGTTCGCGACTATCGGTGCCGGGTCCTTGGCACCGGATTTCTCGCTCACCGACGTCCAGGGCAAGCCGCACAAGCTGTCCGACTTCAAGGGCCGGTACGTGGTGCTGGAATGGTTCAACTCCGAGTGTCCGTTCGTGCAGAAGCACTACGAGAGCGGCAACATGCAGTCGCTGCAGAAGAAGTACGGCGACAAGGGTGTCGTGTGGCTGACCATCAACTCCACCGCAACCGACAGCAGCAACTACCGCGACCCCGCCCAGTCGCAGGAGATCGTGCGCGGCTGGAAGATGGCGCCGACGGCCCTGATGCTCGATCCCGACGGCATGGTCGGGCGCAGCTACGGCGCGCGCACCACGCCGCACATGTGGGTGATCGATCCGACCGGCAAGGTGATCTACACCGGCGGCATCGACGACAAGCCGACCTTCCGCCCGGCGGACGTCAAGGACGCGAAGAACTACGTGGCCACGGCGCTGGACGAGAGCATGGCGGGCAAGGCGGTGACGACGCCGGCGGCGACGCCTTACGGGTGTTCGGTGAAATACAAGAACTAGGCGAGAGGCTAGAGGCTAGAGGAAGACCGCGGGGCAGCCTCACGGGTGCCCCTGCTTGCGGCCGAGCTTTGACGTGCGCTGCGCATCCAACGTTGGTCGTTTTGCCTCTTGCCTCTCGCCTCTAGCCTCTAGCCTCTCGCCCAGAGCCGACCCACCGCGCCCGTTCACCCATGCTGATCTCCTCCGCCCCCGCCCTGCGCCGACGTCGTGTACGCTACGCCGGCCGCCCGGCTCGTGTCCGACGACGAGGCTGACACTGCAGCCACGCACGTCGAGGCCACGGGCAGTCCGTGGCCTTTTTGTTGCCAAGCCTGGGAGATCTGCAAGATGACCCTGAAGGACTATCCTACCGGCACGCTGATGGAGATCACCGCGCGGCCGGAGATCGTGTTCGTGCGTGGTGAAGGCTCCTGGCTGTGGGACCACGCAGGGCGACGCTACCTCGACTTCGTGCAGGGCTGGGCGGTCAACTGCCTCGGGCATTCCCCCGCGGTCCTCGCGGAGGCCATCGCAAAGCAGGCGCGCACCCTGATCACGCCCAGCCCGGCCTTCTTCAACGACCAGGCCATCCTGTTGGCCCAGGCCCTGACCCGGCGCAGCTGCTTTGACCAGGTGTTCTTCGCCAATACCGGCGCGGAGGCGAACGAGGGGGCGATCAAGCTCGCCCGCAAGTACGGCTCCGTCCACCGCGGCGGCGCCTACGAGATCATCACCTTCGACGGGTCCTTCCACGGTCGCACGCTGGCCACGATGTCGGCCTCCGGCAAGAAGCAGTTCGAGTCGCTGTTCGAGCCCAAGGTGCCGGGATTCCCGAAGGCACGACTCAACGACATCGACTCGGTGCAGCGCCTGATCAACGAGCGCACGGTCGCAGTGATGCTCGAGCCGATCCAGGGCGAGGCCGGGGTGTGGGTGGCAAGCGATGCCTTCCTGCGCGATCTGCGCGCCATGACCCGGGAGCGCGGTCTCCTGCTCATCGTCGACGAGGTGCAGACCGGCTTCGGCCGCACCGGCACGCTGTTCGGTTACGAGCACGCCGGCGTAGAGCCGGACATCATGACGCTGGGCAAGGGCATCGGCGGAGGCGTGCCGCTCGCTGCGCTGCTGGCGAAGCAGGCGGCCTGCTGCTTCGAGCACGGCGACCAGGGGGGCACCTACAACGGCAACCCGCTGATGTGCGCCGCGGGGCTCGCGGTGCTCGATGTCGTCGCGCAACCCGCCTTCCTGCGCTCAGTCATGGTCATGGGCGCCTACCTCGGCGAACGTCTTGGGGCGCTCTCGCAGCGCTACGGGCTTGGCGAGGTGCGCGGCCGCGGCCTGCTGCTCGCACTCGACCTGAAGCGCCCGATCGGCTCGGCGCTGGTCAATGCCGCGCGCGACCAGGGTGTCCTGATCAACTCGCCACGGCCGGATGCACTGCGGTTCATGCCGGCACTGAATGTCACCCGCGAGGAAATCGACCAGATGCTCGCGACACTCGACACCGTGCTGCGCGGGCAGGCGCAGTGAGCGCGAGGGAGGCGCGCGTGATGGAATTCAACCCTGCCCAGCTGTCCGAGCACGTGCGCTACAAGCTGCTCGCCGGCCTCGTGTTTCCGCGCCCGATCGCGCTGGTGTCCACGCGCAGCGCGAACGGCGTGGCGAACTGCGCGCCGTATTCGTTCTTCAACGGGATGTGCGAGGACCCGATGCTGGTGATCCTCAGCTTCAGCCCGCGCTCCGACGGTGCGCTCAAACACTCGCTCGCCAACATCCTGCGCACCGAAGAGTTCGTGGTGAACCTGGTGGACGAGCCCATCGCCAACGGCATGCATCTGTCGTCCACGGAATACGGCGAGGAGACCAGCGAGTTCGACATCGCGGGCTTCACCCAGGCGCCCTGTCGCATCGTGCAGCACCCGCGCGTGGCGGAAGCCCCGGCCAGCTTCGAGTGCAAGCTGTACCAGCGCATCGAGATCGGCCCGGCGCGCGTGCTGATCCTCGGCGAGGTCGTCCACATCCACGCGCGGGAGGGCATCGTCGATCCCGCGACGCATCGCATCTCCGACAGTGCGTACCGGCCGGTCGGCCGGATCTTCGGCACGCGCTACTGCACCACGCGCCAGCGCTTCGAGCTGCCGGGGAAGTTGCCGGACTGACACGCGGCCATGCGCCGCGGACAGTCCCCCTTTCGCCTCCTGTAACCCGTCTGTAAGTACCGCCGGCGCACACTGCCCGGCACGCTGGAGGTCTGCCGGGCGCATCGGGGCAGCTTCCTGCGCCACTCGCCCGGCGATGGGTTGGCGACGGGCGTGGCATGGAAACAACGACCAGCCCCGGACTGGAGACGGGAGAACAAGATGAGCACGAAGTGGATGATGAGCAGGCTTGGCGTTGCGGCGGGCATGGTGCTGCTGCCGGCCGCCGCACGCAGCGCGGACAACTGCACCGGCTATGACAACCTGGTGACGCTGCACGAGGCCACGCTGGACCTGGGCGGCGGACATACCCTCACCACGTTCCAGCAGGCGAGCCTGGTGACCAGCGATGATTCGATCTACAACCTGACGACCGGCGAGTGCTCGGGCGCTGCGCTCTCGACGCCCGACGGCAAGGTACGCGTGTACGGCTACTGCGCCAGGAAGGACAAGGACGGCGACACGCAGAGCATCGAGTTCTCCCAGGCAGCCGGGGCAGACAAGGGCGTGTGGAAAGGCATCGGTGGCACCGGCAAGTTCGCCGGCAGGTCGGGTACCGGCTGGTTCCAGGACGTCAGGACGGACGGCAAGATGCTGATCTCGAAGTGGGGAGGCAGCTGCAGGTAGCACCTCGCGTCTGCGCGCAAATGGCCTTGCTCGCGGATCAGTTGCGCCAGGGGCTCCTCCGCTGCGCCGCACAAGGGATGTTGCAGCGCTTCGTTGCAGCACCTTCGCCTTGGAGGTAGCATGCCCGTAAACAACAAGAACGCAGGCGTCCGTCGCCACCAGAGGAGATCCGCCATGTGCTTCGAGTTCGAGTACCTGTACTGGGCGAAGCTGGAAGAGGAAGCGCGTCAACGCAAGGAAGAGGAGGCGCGCAGGCAGCAGGCGGCAGCGCAGCCGTCCAGGGACACTGCGCCGCGTCCGCAGCAGCCCGTGACGGCCTGAACGGCCGCAACGAAAAAGCCCCGCGCTGCGGGGCTTTTTCTTTTGCGACGCGGCAGGCCGGTCAGGCGGCTGCGCGCACCGCCAGCAATTCGTCGAGCTTGTCCTCGATGCTGCGCCCCGGCACGGCAAGGATGCGGGCGCAGGTCTCGCGCGTGGTGGACCAGTGATCGGGCGCACGTCCCTGCGAGCGCGCGATGGCCTCGTTGGCACACGCGGACAGCGCGACCAGGACCTGGGTCTCTGCGGGCAGTTCCAGGTCGGCGAGCATCTCGATATCGTGATGATGGCGCACGGCCAGCGCGATGTTGTCTGGCAACCCCCACGCGCGCACCAACGCCTGGCTGAGCACGACGTGGTCGAGCCCGTGCTGCTCGCGCTCGAGCGCGCGCGCATTCGGGGACGCCTCGAGTTGCGACAGCGTCTGCGCGTAGCCGGGGGCACGCAGCAGCAGCACGGCCATGCCGCAGTCCTCGAACAGGCCGCAGGTGTAGGCACGGTCGCTCTTCACCGCATTGATCCCGCGCGTGAGCCAGCTCATCCACGACGCCCGCCGCGCCGCGGTGTCCCACAGCCGCTCCATGGCCGGCCCGCCCGCCTTGAAGGTCCGGCGCAGCAGCAGGCCGGTCACCACGCTGAACACCTCCGCCAGCCCGAGGTAGAGGATGGCCTGCTGCACCGAGCCGATCTTGCGGCCCAGGCCAACGTACGGCGAGTTGGCGATCTTGACCACCGCCGCGGCCAGGCCGACATCGGCGTTGACCAGCGAGCTCACGCGCTGGAAGTCGGGCTCTTCCTTCTGCATCTCGTTGCTGAGGCTGGCCAGCGCCGCCGGCATGGCAGGCAGCTCGGTCTCCAGGATCTCGTTCGCGGCATTGCTCATGCGCTTGCTCCTCTGCGTGGCGGGCGCCCGCTCGGAGCGTCCGCGTGATCTCGATTGGTGCTCAGCCGGCGAAGCGGCGCTGCGGGCCCTTGCCGTTGCCGCGCTGCGCCTGCGCCTCGGTCTCGCGCACCTTCGCCTCGGCCTCGCGCGCGCGGCTGCGGTGCAGGATGATGTCCTCGTCCGCATCCGACAGACGCACGGCGAGCATGCGAGCCATGTTGCGCATGAGGTGCACCGCGATGCCGGGATGCGCGAACAGCGCCTGCTTGGTCAGGCGCAGGGCGACCGCATCGGTGACCGCGCGCACGGTGCCGGCGCGTGGGCGATTGGAGATCAGCGCAATCTCGCCGAAGTGCTCGCCCGGCAGGATGTGGGCGAGCACGACCTTCTCGCCCCCCGCTTCGCGGTAGACCTCGAAGCTGCCCTGCACCACCACGTACATCGCGTGCCCTTCCTCGCCCTCGTGGTAGACCACGTTGCCGGCCGCGAAGGCGGCCTTGGTGGCTTCACGCAACAGGGTGGCCACGTCGGTACGATCGAGCGAGCGGAACAGCTCGATCTCGGAGACCACGCGCAGGAACAGCTCATCGATGGTGGGGGTCTTGGTCATCCCGGGCGGCAGGGGCGCCATGCTGCGGCACGGCACTCCCCTGCTTAACGGTCCGGAACCGGCCAAACTTGAGTTGTGCGGCGCGCTGCCGCCGGGCTGCGTTGACGCCGTCGGGCGCAGGCGGCAGCATGGTCAACGAAGCATCAAACCGCTTCGCGACACCACAACACACACGGAGAGAACATGAGGAGAATCCTGATCAGCCTGGCGCTCCTGCTCGGCGCGCTGCTCCAGCTGGCGGCCTGGGCCGGTCCACTGCCCGAAGCGAAGCCCGAAGACGTCGGCATGTCGTCCGAGCGGATCGGGCGCCTGGCCCAGACGCTGCAGCGCGCGGTGGACGTGAAGGACATCCCCGGCGCCGTTTTCATGGTGGCACGCGACGGCAAGCTCGTGTACCAGGGCACGGTGGGCATGCAGGACATCGCCAAGGGCGCGCCGATGCGCACCGACTCCATCTTCCGCATCTTCTCGATGACCAAGCCGATCGTCAGCGTCGCCGCGATGATCCTGGTCGAGGAAGGCCGGCTCGGCCTGCAGGAGCAGGTGTCCGCGTACCTGCCCGAGTTCAAGGACATGCGCGTGGCAGTCGAGACGTTCGACCCGAACACCGGCGCGCAGACCTTCTACACGGTGCCGGCGAAGCGGCCGATGACGGTCCAGGACCTGCTGCGTCACACCTCGGGCCTGACCTACGGGGTGTTCCTGCCGAAGACCAGCCAGCTGGGCAACCTCTACCGGGAAGCCAAGCCGTTCTCGGCCACCACCCTGGACGAGTTCTCCCGCATCATCGCCAGGTTGCCGCTTCGGTTCGAGCCCGGCTCGACGTGGGAGTACAGCCACTCCACCGACATCCTCGGCAGGGTGGTCGAAGTGGCGTCGAAGCAGCCGCTGGACGTGTTCGTCGAGGAACGCATCCTCAAGCCGCTGAAGATGGTGGACACGGCGTGGTACGTGGCCCCGGAGAAGGTCGGCCGCTTCGCCCAGCCGATCCCTGGCAACGAGAAGAACTGGTTCCCGGAACTGCTGATCGACTTCACCAAGCCCGCGACGCTGTTCGCCGGCGGCCACGGCATGGTGTCGACGGCGGCGGACTACCTGCGCTTCTCGCAGATGCTGGCCAACGGCGGTCAGCTGGACGGCGTGCGCGTCCTCGGCCCGCGCACGGTGGCGTACATGGCGTCCGATCACGTCATCGGCGCGGGGATCGCAAAGGGGCCCGCCTACTTGCCGGGGCCGGGCTACGGCTTCGGGCTGGGCTTCGGCGTTCGCACGGCGATGGGACAATCGGAGTGGATGGGCACGCCAGGCGACTTCTACTGGGGCGGCTATGCCGGCACCGCGTTCTTCATCGATCCGAAGGAGCGGCTGGTCGCGGTGATGATGTCGCAGGCGCCGGAGAAGCGCCAGCATTACCGCAACGCCTTCCGGGCCAACGTGTACCAGGCCATCAACGAGTAGGCGCGGGCTGCTGCACGGGGCCGGACG
The DNA here is from genome assembly GCA_964523885.1 of uncultured Burkholderiales bacterium. Classification (GTDB taxonomy): domain Bacteria; phylum Pseudomonadota; class Gammaproteobacteria; order Burkholderiales; family SHXO01; genus SHXO01. Next base: position 12,232 of record CAZFYX010000027.1, read on the forward strand.
GTGGCCGGCCCCGTGCACGCGTCAGTACTTCTTATTCTTCTCCGCGCTGTTCGACAGCGCATCACCTGCGGCGCTCGTATCCTGGCCGACACCGCGCATCGTGTTGCAGCCGGTCATGGCCAGGACCCCGGCCAGCACCAGCAGTGCCACCAGCTTGTGCATCATCTCGGGTGCTCCTCTGCTGAACGACGATCGGGCATGTCCACGCTGCGAACATGCGGCACGCGGCCGGCTACTGGCGGGTCTGCTCGAACAGACGGTTGTTCTGCGTTTCCCAGTCCTTGACCTGCGCCTCGGCCTGGTCGCGGCCGATGCCGTAGGCCTCCTGGATCTTGCCCACCAGCTGGTCGCGATTGCCCGCGATCTGGTCCAGGTGATCGTCGGTCAGCTTGCCCCACTGCTCGCGGAACTTGCCCTTGATCTGCTTCCAGTTGCCCTCGATGCGATCCCAGTTCATGCGTGATCTCCTGGTATGGGGTTGCAGGGTTGTACAGGGCGGTCAGCAGGCCGCGTGCCGGGCACCGCAACGCCTTCCGGTGCCGCAGCGTGCTCGCGCTCCAGGCGCGTGAACCAGCGCCGGACGAAGAAGGGGCCGGCGCCGAGCACCAGCACGGCGAGCCCCGTCAGCGCGTAGTCGATGCGCGCCGGGTCGCCTACCGCAGCGGCGAGCTGGTCGCCGAAGACGGTCGCGGTCAGCACGCCGGGGGTGAGTCCGAGGAAGGTGCCACCGAGGAAGTGCGCGACGCGGATGCGGATCGCACCTGCGAACAGGCTCTCGATGGCGAACGGTGCGATCGGGACGAGCCGCACAGCCGTCATTGCCAGCAGCCCGCGCGTGCGCAACACGGCCGCCAGGCGGTAAAGGCGCTCGCCGGTCATCCGCCGAACCCGCTCGGGCCGAATCCAGCGACCGGCCAGGTAGGCAGCGCTGGCGGCGAGCAGGATCCCGGTCATCGCATAGGCAAACCCGCACCAGGGCCCGAAGGCGACGACCATTGCCAGCGTGATCAGCGGGCGCGGGAACATCACCACGCTGGCCGGCGTATAGGCCAGGATGAGCAGCGCTGGTGCCCACCAGTGGCGGGCCAGGCCTTGCGTCCATTCCAGCACCTGCTGCGGCTGCAGCAAGTCCGCCAGCGGCGTCAGGCGCCATGCCATGGTCAGGGCGAGGATGAGCGCGCCGGCGATCGCCCACCGCATCCAGGGAAACCGGCCGGCCGGTTGCAGGGGCGCGCTGCGCGCGGACGAACGGTCTTGCATGCCGAGCGTTGCAGCAGGAGAGTGGGCTATGCTCTCCCCGGCAAGCGGCACGCCCGGATCGCCGCCTGCCTTCCCGCCTGTAGTGGCGCTGCGATGAAGCTGATCACCTGGAACGTGCAGTGGTGCTGCGGCATGGATGGCGCCGTCGATCCCGCGCGCATCGTGCGCACGGCCCGTGAGATCGGCGACTTCGACGTGCTGTGCGTACAGGAGGTGGCGCGCAATTTCGCGGGCCTCGCCGGCAGCCGGGGCGAAGACCAGTTCGCCCTGCTCCACGGCCTGCTCGAGGGCTACCACGGATTCTTCGTGGCCGCCACCGACCTGGACGATGGTGCCGGCGGTCGGCGCGAGTTCGGCAACGCGATCTTCTCCCGGCGACCGGTGGCCCAGGTCTACCGTCATCTGCTGCCCTGGCCAGCGGACGCGTCCGCACCCAGCATGCAGCGCGCAGCCATCGAGGCCGTCGTGGCCGACGGCGATGGCTGGATGCGCATCCTGACCACGCACCTGGAGTACTACTCGACCCCGCAGCGCATCGCGCAGGTGCACGCGCTGCGGGCACTGCACACCGAAGCGGCGGCGCATGCCGCGGCACCGCGGCCGGCCGGGAACGAGCCCGGCAGCCCGTTCTCACCCGCGCCGCGCCCGGCCGCTGCGCTGCTGTGCGGGGACTTCAACTTCCGGCCCGGATCCATCGAGCATTCACTGATGACGCGACCGCTGCCCGGTGCAGTGCCTGCGTTCCTCGATGCCTGGACACTGCGGCATCCGGGTACGGAGCATCCGGCCACCTTCCGGAGCTTCGACCCGGCGTGGAAACCCTACTGCTGCGATTTCGTGTTTGCCAGCGCCGATCTGGCGCCGCGGATCACGGAGGTGGCGGTCGAGCCCGCATCGCGGGCCTCCGACCACCAGGCTGTGCTGGTCGAGCTCGCCGACTGAACGCCGGCGGGCCGCTTCAGGACTGGAAGGTGTGCTGCACCAGCTCGCCGCGCAGGTCGGTGGCCAGGCGGCGCGGCGGCCGACCGGGTGCCGGTTGCACCGGTGCATCGTGCACCGTACCCAGCTGGACCGCCTCTTCCGCCGACAGGTTCAACGCACTGCCATCGGGCGGGATCTGTACTGCGCTGTGCTCCGCCAGATAGGAATAGACCGCGTTGCGCCACTCGGGCGCGATGCGCACCACGAAGCGGTTCTCCGGGCCGTTCGGCACGCAGGCCACCCGCACCGCCGACCACGAACCGTCGCAGAGCGACTCGAACGCCCGATAGAGCGCGGCCATCACCGTGCGACTGCTGACTTCTGCATCCATGCATCCCTCCCTAGGATGATGTCAACAGAAAGCAAACCTCCTGCCAACGTCGCGGGAAGGTGAAGCCGGGGGCCGCATACGCGCCGGCGGCACCCTGCGAGGGCGCGGAAAGGAGGGATTCGATCGCCTGCAATGCCCGCCGCTGCAGGGCGTGCGGTCCGCGCGGCTGCGCCGTGGGCGGATCGCCGTGCGGGAGATCCGGAAAGCGATCAGGCCGCCGCCCGGTGCCCCGTACGGGTGCCGGCTGACCTGCGGCGGCACTGCCGGCTCACGCAGGCTGCCGTGCCGCCGGGGCTGCGCGAGGAGCGGCGGTCAGTCCGCCAGCTCTATCTCGTGCGGGACCGCGCGCACCACATAGCCGCCGGACTTGTCATCGCGCTCCAGGTCGAGCAGGCCGCGGTGCTTGGCCTCCTCGAGCAGCGCGTTGAAGCTCTTGAAGCCGTAGTAGGACTCGTTGAAGCCCGGCTTGCGGCGCTTGAGCGCCTGTTTGATCATGGAGCCCCAGATCTTGTCGCTCTCGTCGCGCTCGGAGATCAGGGCCTCGAAGGTGTCGACCACCAGGTCCATGGCCTGTTGCGACTTGTCCTTCTCCTCGACGTCGGCCTCCGCCACCTCGACAGCCTCGGCCTCGGCCGGAATCTCCGGCTCGGGCGAAGCCTTGGCAGCCGCCTTGGCCTTGGCCGGCTTGCGGCGCGTGGTGCGCCTGGCCTTTTCGCGGTCGCCGCGGACCAGGTCGTCGTAGTAGATGAACTCGTCGCAGTTGTTGATCAGCAGGTCGGAGGAGGATTGCTTCACCCCCACCCCGATCACCGCCTTGTTGTTCTCGCGCAGCTTGGACACCAGTGGCGAGAAGTCGGAGTCACCGCTGATGATGACGAAGGTATCGACGTGCTCCTTGGTGTAGCACAGGTCGAGCGCGTCGACGACCATGCGGATGTCGGCCGAGTTCTTGCCCGACTGGCGCACGTGCGGGATCTCGATCAGTTCGAAGGCGGCCTCGTGCATGGCTGCCTTGAAGCCCTTGTAGCGCTCCCAGTCGCAGTACGCCTTCTTGACCACGATGCTGCCCTTGAGCAGCAACCGCTCGAGTACCTTGCCGATGTCGAACTTGTCGTACTTGGCGTCGCGCACGCCCAGGGCAACGTTTTCGAAGTCGCAGAACAATGCCATGCTGCGCGTCTCGCTGGGTGGCGGCATGGGCGGCCTACTGCTTCGCGACGCGGGAGGAGGCGCCGTGCACCTCGATGTCGACGCGGCGGTCGGGCTGGTAGCAGGCCACCATCTTCGGCTTCGCCAGCTTCGCGCAGTCGGTCTCGATCACCATCGGCATCGCGCTGCCCACGCCCGCGGCTTCGATGCGGCTGGCCGGTACGCCACGCGAGACCAGGTACTTCTTCACCGACTCTGCACGCTGCTTCGACAGCTTGTCGTTGAAGGCCACCGTGCCGGTCGGATCGGTGTGGCCGACGACCTTGATGTGCTGGTAGTCCAGCGACTTGAGCTGCTGGGCGAACTCGTCCAGGCTCGACTTGGCGGCCGGCTTGAGCTGATAGCTGCCCAGGGCGAACAGGGCATCCGCCGACAGCGTGGTGGTCTGGGGCTGGGCCGGCGTCGCGGCTGGCACAGGGACGGGTGCGGGCTCCGGCTCGGGTGCCGCGGCGGGCATCGACACGGGCGGCGGCTCGACCTCGAGGGTCTTCTCTTCCTTGAGCGCGGGGGGGGCGAGCGGCTGCACCTCCACCGGCTCGACCGCGCGCGGCCGGGCGGCCGGCTCATCGACCTTGGCCATCTTCGGCCCGGCGCCGCAGCCGGTGGTGACGTCGCTCGGCTCCCACCTCCCGGTCTTGATGCACTGTCCCATCACGCCTGTGCGGATGGTGCGGTCGGGCGTGTCCATCGCATACCCTGCGCCCGGCATCGGCATCGCGGGTCCACGCGAGGACGCAAGCGGGACCGGTGTGGTACCCGTGGACGATGGCGCGACGGCGACCTTGGTGGGTTCCGCCGCCACAGGTGCGGCCGACTCGCTGCTGCCCCCGAACCAGCCCGTGACCGTCAACCATGCACGCTTGTACCAGGGCTGGCCGGCTTCCGCCGGCGCTGACTCGGCAGCTTGCGCACTCGCTGCGGCAGACGCGCTGCTCGGCGAGGTCGCTGCCACCGGTGCGGCGGCGCTCGGTGCGGCACTGCTGCTGGCGGGAGCGGTGGTGTAAGGCTCGGAGGTGCTCTTGCTCACTGCCGGCGCGGGCGCCACGGCAGCGGGTGCCCCTGCGGAAGTGCCGGTGCTCACCGACGGCGCCGTGTAGGGCTCGGAGGTCGCCCTGCTCACCTCCGGCGCGGGCACGACGCCGGCAGCCGATGGACCCGACGCCGCGGGAGCAGCGTGCGGCGCAGTGATGACGAGGTCGGCCGAGGACGATCGCGCCGGCGGCGCGGGATCGTACAGGCTGGGTGGGGGCAGGACGCGGTCCGGCCGGTCCTGTGCGAGAAGTGAGCCGGGGATGGCCGCAATCAGAGCGGAGACGAGACCCAACCGGCGCAGATCCGGATTCGCGCGACGAACCATGGCTATCCTCTTGGCGATGCTCGCGAATGCAGGCGAGCGCAAACGGCGATTATAGCCCCGATCGCCCGGCACCCACGGATTGCGGCTAGGCCGCGCGCAGGAACTCGCGCACCGCGTCCACGACGGTCGCGACGTCGGCGGCGGTCACGTCCAGGTGCGTCACCAGGCGGATGTGGTTGCCGCCGCCCAGCAGGATGCGACGGGTACGCAGGAAGTCCCGCAGAGCGTCTGCCCGCTCCGGCGGCAGCGAGATGAATACCATGTTGGTCTGGACCGCGCCGGGATCGACCTGGAGGCCCGGAGCACCCTGCAGCCCCTGGGCCAGCGCGCGGGCGTTGGCATGGTCCTCCGCCAGCCGCTCGATGTGGTGGTCGATCGCATACAAGCCGGCCGCGGCCAGGATGCCGGCCTGGCGCATGCCCCCGCCGAGCACCTTGCGCCAGCGCCGTGCCTTGGCGACGTGATCGCGGGTGCCGCACAGCACCGATCCCACCGGCGCCCCCAGGCCCTTGGACAGACAGACCGAGACGGTGTCGAAGTGCCGGGCGATCTCGCGCACCGGCACGTTCTGCTTCACGGCCGCATTGAAGATGCGGGCGCCGTCGAGATGCAGCCCGAGCCCGCGCTCGTGCGCGAAGCGGCTGGCCCGCTCGAGATAAGCCAGCGGCAGGACCTTGCCGCCCTGGGTGTTCTCCAGGCACAGCAGGCGCGTGACCGCGAAGTGCGAGTCGGCGGGCTTGATGGCCCCCGCCACCCGGTCCAGGCTCAGCGTCCCGTCCGGCTCCAGGTCGAGCGGCTGCGGCTGGATGCTGCCCAGCACGGCGGCGCCGCCCCCCTCGTACTTGTAGGTGTGGGCCTGCTGGCCGACGATGTATTCGTCGCCACGCTCGCAATGCGACATCACGCCCAGCAGGTTGCTCTGCGTGCCGGTGGGGACGAACAGCGCCGCTTCCTTGCCCAGCAGCTCGGCGGTGCGGGCCTCGAGCCGGTTGACGGTGGGGTCTTCGCCATAGACGTCGTCGCCGACGTCGGCCGCCACCATGGCGGCGCGCATACCGGCCGTGGGACGCGTCACCGTGTCGCTGCGAAGGTCGATCTCCTTCATGGGTGCTCCTGGCATCGTGCCCGGTGATGGTACCTGAAGAGGTGAAGAGGTGAAGAGGTGAAGAGGCGAAAAGGTGAAAAGGCGAAGAGGTGAACCGCATATCCCTTCACCGCTTCACAGGGCGCCAGCGCCTTCACGCATCCGAGAGTCCCAGCTGCCAGAGCACGAACGCATAGGTGAACGCGATCTCGCGCAGGAAGTCGTAGCGGCCCGAGGCACCGCCGTGCCCGGCCTCCATGTTGATCTTGAGCAGCAGCGGATTGGAGTCGGTCTTCGTCGCCCGCAACTTCGCCACGTACTTCGCCGGCTCCCAGTACATCACCTGGCTGTCGTTGAGCGAGGTCTGCACCAGGATCGCCGGATACGCCTTGGCCTCGATGTTGTCGTAGGGCGAGTAGGACAGCATGCAGCGGAAGTAGGCCTCGTCCTGCGGATTGCCCCACTCCTCGTACTCCCCGGTGGTCAGCGGCAACGATGCGTCCAGCATGGTGTTGACGACGTCGACGAAGGGCACGTCCGCGACCACCGCCCTGAACAGGTCCGGGCGCATGTTGGTGACCGCACCCATCAGCAGCCCGCCGGCGCTGCCGCCTTCGATCACGAGCTGCGCGGGCTGCGTGGCGCCGCGCGCGATCAGTGCCTCTGCCGCGGCGATGAAGTCGGTGAAGGTGTTGCGCTTGCTCAGCATGCGCCCTTCGTCGTGCCAGCGCTTGCCCATCTCCCCGCCACCACGCACGTGCGCGGTGGCGACGATCACCCCGCGGTCGAGCAGGGACAGGCGCGCCGAGCTGAAGTGCACGTCGTGGGGAAAGCCGTAGGCCCCGTAGCCGGTGAGCAGCGTCGGCTGCGGGCCGGACCGGCGCAGGTCGCGCCGGTACACCATCGAGACCGGGATCCGGGTGCCATCCGCGGCCGCCGCGTAGACCAGCTCGGAAACATAGCGCGAGGCATCGTAGCCGCCCAGCACCGGGCGCTGCTTGAGCAGCACGGGTGCGCGGGCGTCCATGTCGTAGTCGTAGACCGAGTCCGGCGTGACCGGGGATTCGTAGACGAAGCGGTAGGTGCGCGTGTCGAACTCCAGGTTGGCGCCACCGTGCACCGAGCACACCGCCTCGGGCAGCTCGATCACGTGCGGGTCGCCACCGGCGAAGGCGCCGACCCGCAGGCGCGGAAAGCCGCCGTGGCGCTCGTGCAGGACGTAGTGATGCGCGAACAGGTCGACCCCGTCGAGCATGACGTCCTCGCGGTGCGCGACCAGCTCGGTCCAGTTGGCCTCGGCGGGGTCGGCCACCGGCGCGGTGACCAGGCGGAAGTTGCGGCCGCGATCGTTGGTCACGATGTAGAAGCGGTCGCCGCGATGATCGACGTAGTACTCGTGCTCGGCCCGGCGCGGCACCAGCAGCGTGAGCGGTTCGTGCGGCCGGTCGGCGCAGACCACCCGCACCTCGGAAGTGGTCGCGCTATGCGAGGTGAGGATCACGTAGCCGCAGCTGCGTGTCTCGTCGACGCCGATGGAGAAGCGCTCGTCGGTCTCCTCGTGGAGCAGCTCGTGCCCGGTGCTGCCGAGGCGATGACGGTACAGCCGGTACGCGCGCTTGGCCTCGTCCTCGACGACATAGAACAGCGTGGCGCTGTCGTTGGCCCAGGCCACCGAGCGCGCCTTCTCGATGCGCAAGGACAGGAGTGCGCCTGAGGCGAGGTCCTTGACCTGCAGGGTGTACTCCCGGAAGCCGGTGAGGTCGGTGGAGAAGGCGAGCAGCCGCGCGTCCGGGCTCACGTCGTAGGCCCCCAGCGCAAAGAACTCGTGCCCCTCCGCCATCGCGTTGAGATCGAGGGTGACCTGCTCAACGCCGCCGGCCGCGGCTCGCCGGCACAGGATGGGGTAGTCCTTGCCCTGCTCGGTGCGGCTGTAGTAGTCGAACGGGCCGTAGCGGTAGGGCACCTCGATGTCCGTTTCCTGGATCCGCGCCAGCATCTCCTGGTACAGGCGCTCCTGCAGCGGTTCGGTGAAGGCCATCACGGCGGCGGTGTGGGCATTCTCCGCCTCGAGGTGGCGGCGGACCCGGTCGCTGTCCTTGTCGCGCAGCCAGTGGTAGTCGTCGACGAGCGCAGTGCCGTGGACGGTCTGGACGAGGGGTTGGCGCGCAGCCCGGGGTGGCTGCGCCTGCGGGGGGGTGGTCATGGCCGATTGGAGGGAGGGAATGGACCCGTCCGATGATACTCGATGGCCAGCCCCGCCCTCGCCGCTCGCCGGCTCCCGCTGCGCGGAGTAGAATCCTGGCGTTTCAGTTGGCTGAGGAGCCGATGCGGTGAAACTGAAGAACTACCAGTCGGAGGCCACGCGGTTCATCCAGGACTTCCTCGCGCACAATCCGCAGGTGGTGGAGAAGCAGAAACGCCACCGGGCCACCTGGTGGGACCGCCCGCAGAGCCTCGAGGACCGTGCGCAGCAGGAGCAGGCGCGCGTGCCCCAGGCGGGGTACGTGTACTACGGCAATCCGTGAGGTGAGCGCGACCCCTATCACGAAAGTGATAGGAGCCGCCCCTTCCGTGGCATTGTCCGGGGCGGCCCGCTCTGGAAAGATTCACCCCCGAAGCCCGCCTCTTCTCGGTGAACACCGACTGTATCGCCGATCATCGGACCTCCCCGTCAGGCGGCGGTGGAAACCCAACCCGACACACGAAAAGGAATTGAACAATGCGTAGCTTGATTGCCGCTCTTGCAGCGGCCGGTTTCGTCTTCTCCTTCTCCGCGTATGCTGCGGATGACGTCAAGACCAACGCGCAGCCCAACAAGCCGGGCCGCAGCATCGAAGAAAACGTGAAGGCCAACCCGCAGCCTGGCAAGCCGGGCCGCACCGCCGAGGAAGACAAGGCGGTGAAGTCGGGTGGTGCCGGTGACAAGCCGGGCCGCACCGCCGAGGAAGACAAGGGCGTGAAGGCCGGCGGTGCCGCCGGCAAGCCGGGCCGTACCGCCGAGGAAGACAAGGGCGTGAAGGCCGGTGGTGCCGCCGGCAAGCCGGGCCGCACCGCCGAGGACGACAAGGCCGTCAAGTCGAGCGGCGCGTCGGACAAGCCTGGCCGCACGGTCGAGAAGCAGTAAGTTCCACGCAGCAGCGCGGGGGCACGCCGGCCCCGCTCGGAAAGGGCAGCCTCGGCTGCCCTTTTTGTTTGTGCCGACGGGCCACCCTGCGGCCCTCCCTCTATCACCAATGGGATAACCACCGTCACCTTCGGGGAATGGTGCCCTGCGGATCGATCTGGGAACATCTCCTCCGTAGCATGCCGCTTCCGGGCCATCCTCACGGGGGCTGGAGGCTGCAGAAGGGCAACGCTCACCCCACTCTGCCAGGAGGAACATTCAATGCGCACTCTGATCTCCGCACTCGCCGCCGCCGGTTTCGTCTTCTTCTCGGTCTCCGCGATCGCCGCCGACGACCCGTACACCGGCCAGTCCAAGGCCGACAAGCCCGGCCGTGCCATCTCCGAGGACGTGAAATCCAATCCGCAGCCCAACAAGCCGGGCCGCACCATCTCCGAGGACGTGAAGTCCAATCCGCAGCCGCACAAGGCAGGGCGTACCGCCGAGGAAGAGAAGGGCGTCAAGGCCCAGGGTGCTTCCGACAAGCCCGGCCGCACGGCCGAGGAGGACGTCAAGACCAACGCTCAGCCCAACAAGCCGGGCCGCACTGCGGCTGAAGAGAAGGGCGTCAAGGCCGGTGGCGCGTCGGACAAGCCCGGCCGCACCGCCGAGGAAGAGAAGGGCGTGAAGGCCCAGGGTGCTTCGGACAAGCCCGGCCGCACCGCGGCGGACGAGAAGAGCGTCAAGTCGCAGGGTGCCTCCGACAAGCCCGGCCGCACGGTCGAGAAGGAACCCAAGAAGTAATCGCAGTCCGGGCGGGGTCCCGCAAGGCCCCGCTCGAGCCGGAAGGGGCGGCCCGCGGGCCGCCC
>CAZFYX010000028.1:0-1533 GCA_964523885.1 uncultured Burkholderiales bacterium
ACGTCCTTCGTCTCTTTGGTCTTGCGAGGCATACAGGCTCCTTTCAGCCACAATATGCCTCACACACAAAATTTCGGACAAGCCCGACCTTCTTGACCTTCCCGGCAGCCACCAGGCGTAGATAGAAAGCCCGGATCACCGGATTGCTGCGGATCGCCGTCAGCGTGGCCATGTAGAGCACGCGGCGAGTCGGGCTTGTCCGAAATTTTGTGTGTGAGGCATATTGTGGCTGAAAGGAGCCTGTATGCCTCGCAAGACCAAAGAGACGAAGGACGTCGCGCCGGCGCTGCCGGTGAGCAAGGAGTTGCTTGACCAGTTGGTGACTGGGCCGATGACGCCGGAGCAGTTCGAAAGCATGTTCCGGGGTCTGAAGAAGGCGGTGCTGGAACGCGCGCTTGGCGCCGAGCTGACGCATCACCTGGGCACGGAGAAGGACCAAGGGGCGCCGCGCGGTAATCACCGCAACGGCACGACGCCGAAGACGGTGATCACCGACGACGGTGCGGTGCGGCTGGAAGTGCCGCGGGATCGCGCCGGGACCTTCGAGCCGCAGTTGATCGGCAAGCACGAGCGGCGCTTCGAGGGCTTCGACGACAAGATAATCGCCATGTACGCCCGCGGCATGACGGTGCGGGAGATTCAGGGCTATCTGTCGGAGATGTACGCGGTGGAGGTGTCGCCCGAGTTCATCAGCAAGGTGAGCGACGCGGTGCTGTCCGAGGTGACAGCCTGGCAGAGTCGGCCGCTGGAGAGTCTGTACACGGTGGTGTTCTTCGACGCCTTGCGGGTCAAGATCCGCGAAGACGCGGTGGTGCGCAACAAGGCGGTCTACCTCGCGCTGGGCGTGCGCGCCGACGGCACGCGGGAGATCCTGGGGCTGTGGATCGAGCAGACCGAAGGAGCGAAGTTCTGGCTGAAGGTGTTCAACGATCTGCGCACGCGCGGGGTGGCCGACATCCTGATCGCGGTGGTGGACGGCTTGAAGGGGCTGACCGAGGCGATCGGCAGCGTGTTCCCGCAGACGACCGTGCAGACCTGCATCGTGCACCTGATCCGCAACTCGCTGGACTACGCGAGCTGGAAGGACCGCAAGGCGGTGGCGGCGGCAATCCGGCCGGTCTACAGCGCGGCGACCGAGGTGGCCGCCAGGGCGGCACTGGACGAATTCGAGGCCGGTCCGTGGGGTACCAAGTACGCTACGATCAGCGGCCTGTGGCGACGCGCGTGGGAGCATGTAACGCCATTCTTTGCCTTCCCGCCGGAAGTGCGGCGGATCATCTACACCACCAACGCCATCGAGTCCGTGCACATGCGGCTGCGCAAGATCATCAAGACGCGAGGCCACTTCCCGACCGACGAGGCGGCGACCAAACTGCTGTGGCTGGCGCTGCGCAACATCACCGCGGATTGGAGCCGCGCGACGCGGGAATGGAAGTCGGCGATGAACCAATTCGCGATCCTGTACGCTGATCGGTTCAAGCCGAGTGCGGCGTGAACCAAACCCGCCTCACACACAGAAAATCTGACAGGCCC
>CAZFYX010000029.1:0-1789 GCA_964523885.1 uncultured Burkholderiales bacterium
GTTCGGCGTCAACTCTCAAACAGGAGAACGAACGATGAGCACGAAGCAACGCAAGCACCTGAACGACTACACAGACGCTGCGCGGCAGATCGAACTCGCTGGCGCGTGCATCAACGTGCTTGAGATGATGCGCGGAACTACCGCCGAGCGCTGCATTAAGGCCCTCCGGGCAGAACAGCACCGCTCCCTGACTCGATTGGACAAGGCGGCCGAAAGGCTCGGGGCTCCGTACCCTTCGCCGCCCCTTGTTTATGGCGGCACAGACGGCGGCGTGGGCTATTGACGCTGAACGCTGCAAATAACCGGTGAGCCGTAGGCGAGTCCGGTTGATTTGCTTGTTCGGCCTCTGGTGAACGGAGCGAAGGAAACGACGATGACCAAAGATGATTTCATGGCGCTGGTGACGCGCTACACCGAAGCGTGCGACGACATGGGCGCCGGCCTGTTCGAGCAAACGCAGCAGCAGACCGCGGCCAAGCACAAGGCGGCCACTGACCTGTGGCAGCAGATCAGCGCCGAGGTGGACAGGCTTCACCGTGAAGCGGCCAAGAGCGAGCTCCGAGCCATCGTGTTCGGCGACATCGTGCATACGCAGGTGCTGGCGATGCGGGCCGCCGTGGTGGATGCAAAGCTCAACGGCCCCGAGGCCGGCATGGCGTGGATCAAAAACACGCTGGAAGGCCCCGGCCAACTGCCGGACGTGGCCGCCGCGAAAGCGGAAGGCGGTGCTCAGTGCATGTTCAACCGCGAGCTGGCCGAGCACGAGGCATTCAGGGCCGCGCACCCCGCGCCATGAGGCCTAACACCGAAGTAACCGGCTGACGGAGGCCGAAGGCCGTAAGCAGTCCGGTTGACTGCCATGTTATGCAGCACTGCTGCCGGGGCGAACAAATGGGAAAGTACGCAATGATCCAGATGGCCGAAGACGCACGCCGCATGTTCGGCGGCGATTGGGAGCCTGAAGACTTTGAAAACGAGCCGGCAAAGGCAAAGCGCCCGGTCTGCCCGAAGTGCGGGAAGACGTTCCGTGTGCATCTGGCCGTGCGCGACCATCTGCGCGACAAGCACGGCGCTGCTGCCGCGCCGGCTGTTGGTGCTGCATAACCATCAGATCAGCGGCGCTTGCGTCCGCTGAATCACACAGTTGGGCCGCACCCTGGCTTCTGCAGCCACTGCAACATGCCAAGCTCGCCCGGGACCTGCGCCGAATCAGTGATCACCGGAACCACGCGCCGACCAGCTGCCAGGGCCTGCCGCCACTCCGCGCCGACCTCGGCCGATGAGGCGGCGGACTCAGACCACACCACCAGCACTACATCAGCTCTGCGGATGGCCTGAGCCACGCTGCGCCGCCACGGGTCTCCTGGCCGGATCTGCGCATCGGTCCACACAGGGCCGTAGATGGCTGCCACGCGAGCCAGGCAGTCCACAACGGCGCGATCCTGCCTGGCGTAGAGGATCACCGTCAGCGCGTGCACGGGTGATGCCACGAGCGCGGCAGCCAGCAGCGCGCAGGCGAGTCGGATCACGGCGGGTCCGACCTGGAATCGAATGAGGCCGGCCGCGTGCGGCTGCGCGCCGACATCTTGTCCCACAGCTTCCCCAACACCCTGCGCTCTTCGTCTCGCGCACGCCACGCGTGGACCTCCTGTGCGATCTTGATGCCGGTCAGCACTACGGTGCTGATCCCGATCAGCAGCGTCATGCCGTTGGCGTCGCCGGCAAACCAGTGCCAGATGGAGTACACCCAGCCGGCAATGGATGCCCACCAGGACCCGGCTACATGAGC
>CAZFYX010000030.1:0-55335 GCA_964523885.1 uncultured Burkholderiales bacterium
ACGGCCAGGGCATCACCGCGCGCAAGTTCGGCAAGAAGGTGCTGAAACACGCGGTGTGGATCGCGCTCGCGCTGTGGACCGGCTTCACGTTCGTGGGTTACTTCACCCCGATCAAGACCCTGTGGGGCGAGGTGTGGAGCGCGAGCCTGGGCGGGTGGCAGACCTTCTGGATCCTGTTCTACGGCTTCGCCACCTACGGCAACGCCGGCTGGATGCGCGAGCAGGTGTGCAAGTACATGTGTCCGTACGCCCGCTTCCAGAGCGTGATGTTCGACCAGGACACGCTCATCATCACGTACGACGGCAGCCGGGGCGAGCCGCGCGGGCCGCGCAACAAGAGCGTCGACTACAAGGCCAGGGGGCTGGGCGACTGCGTCGACTGCGGCATCTGCGTGCAGGTCTGTCCGACCGGCATCGACATCCGCAACGGCCTGCAGTACGAGTGCATCGGCTGCGGGGCGTGCGTGGACGGCTGCAACCAGGTGATGGCCAAGATGGGCTATCCCAAGGGGCTGATCCGCTACTCCACCGAGAACGCGCTGAAGAAGCATCTGGACAGCGGGCAGATCGCCCGCCGGATGCTGCGTCCGCGCGTGCTGATCTACAGCAGCATCCTGCTCGTGGTCACGATCGCGGCCGCGTTCACCCTGGTCGAGCGCAAGCCGGTCAAGGTCGACGTCGTGCGCGACCGCGGGTTGATGTCGCGGGCGGACAGCGAGGAGGTGCAGAACGTCTACCGCCTGCAGCTCATGAACACCCAGGAGAAGCCGACCCGGTTCACGATCTCCGTATCGGGGCTCGAGGGCGCGGAACTGAAGATCGAGCCGCAGCCGATCCTGGTCGGGGCGGCGTCGGCGAAGTGGGTGCCGGTGCGCGTCGAGGCCTCGCGCGAGCATCTCAAGCAGGGCTCGAACCGCATCGAGTTCAACATCGAGGCGACCCCGGAGGGCGGCGGCGAGGGCATCCACCTCACCGAGAAGTCCACCTTCGTCGTCCAGTAGCCCCAACGGAGGCAACCCCATGCACGATCCGCAACAGTCCGGCCCCTGGTACCGCGAGCCCTGGCCCTGGCTGCTGATGTCCGGCCCGGCCGTGGTCGTCATCGCGGGCTTCGTGACGGCCTACATCGCCGTTGCCAACGACGATCCGCTGGTGGTGGACAATTACTACAAGGAAGGCCTCGCCATCAATCGCGTGATCGAGCGCGACCGGGCAGCAGCCGAGCGCGGCTACCGTGCACAGGTGCTGTTCTCCGAGGACCACAGCCGGGTGCGCGTGCACCTGGCCGGGATCGACGCGAACCTGCCGGAGGCGCTGGTGTTGCGCCTGGTCCACCCGACCCGCGCGGCGGAGGATCGCACCGTCACGCTGCGATCGGCCCAGGCCGGCTGGTACGAAGGCGCCATGGACCAGCTGGGCGCGGCCCCGCGCTGGGACGTGCAGCTCGAAGGCGGGCAGCGCGACTGGCGCCTGACCGGGCAGTGGCGCAGCGCCGAGGGAAATGCCATAGTGCTGCAGCCGCGCGGATGAAGCCGGCGCCAATCGAGCTCCGGATACAGGAGCCGAGGAGGGGAATCATGCAGGCCAGGCAGCTGATCTATATCCTGTGGCCCTCGTTCATCGTGGCGGCCGGCGCCGAGGCGCTGTTCTTCACGGTGTTCGACCCAACCGAGCTGAGCTTCTTCGGCGAACCGCTCGAGCTGTCCCGCACCGGGATCTATTCGGTCGGCTTCTTCGTCTTCTGGGCCTTCGCGGCGACCTCCAGCGCATTGACCTGCTTCTTCCAGAGGACCAGCGCCGAGGTCAACCGCTGCCCCATTCCCGAACCGAAGGACCGCCCCATCGGCTGTCCCAAGCGCTACGACGAGAACGCCAGCTGCTGAGCTCGCGCTGATCCCCGCTCCGGCCTCGTCTGGGGCCGGAATACCCCGCCCGCCAGCCCCAGCGGCGGCTCCTGGAGTTTCCCTCTTGCGCGCTATGTGACGGCAGTTACATACGCTGCGGCGCTGCATTGTGTTCAATAGCGATCGTCGATACGTACGGCGCATGGCTGTGCAGACCAAACAAGCAAGGGGGCAGACGATGAGACGCGCATCCGCAACGCTGGCCGGCGTGCTCATGCTGCTGGCCGGGGCACCGGCGCCGGCCCAGGGGCTGCAGACGGTTCCCGTGGACTACCGGGACGTGGACAGCGTGTACTCGACCGAGGCGCTGGTCGAAGCGGTGCGCCAGTCCACCATCTCCTCGCAGGTCATGGGGCGGATCGTCGATCTGCGCGTGGATGCCGGTGACCGGGTCAAGGCCGGCCAGGTCATCGCCCGCATCGATCCGCGCGAAGCCACCCAGGCGGTGGCGAGCAGCGAGGCCAACGTGGCGCAGGCTCGCGCCAGCCTGCAGAACGCCCGCCTGAACCTGGAGCGGGCCCGCCAGCTTCTCGCCAGCAAGTTCGTGAGCCAGGCGGCCGTGGACAGCGCCGAGGCGCAGTACAAGGCCGCCGAGGCGCAGCTCCAGGCGGCCGAGGCGGCCGCAGGGCAGGCTTCGGTGAGCCGGGGCTACACCAACATCGTCGCGCCATTCTCCGGGGTGATCTCGGCTCGGCACGTGGAAGTGGGTGAGATGGCCTCTCCCGGCAAACCGCTGTTCACCGCCTTCGATCCGACCGACATGCGGGTCATCGCCGAGGTGCCGCAGACCCAGCTCGCCGACATTAAGCGGCTGTCGCGCGCGACCGTCGAGGTGCCGTCCACCGGCCAGTGGTTCAAGGTGAAGTCGATGACGGTGCTGCCCGCTGCCGACCCGCGCACGCACTCGACCAGGGTGCGCCTGGACCTGCCCGATGATGGCCGCAGCGTGTATCCGGGCGTGTATGCGCGGGCGAACTTCGCCACCGGCACGGCCAAGAAGCTGGTCCTGCCCAATGCGGCCGTGGTCCGGCGCAGCGAGGTGACCGGCGTGTACGTCGTCGATGCGAAGGGCAACGTGCAGTTCCGGCAGGTCCGGCTCGGCGAGGCGGCAGGCGAGGGGGTGCGCGAAGTCCTCGCCGGCGTGGCACCGGGAGAGAACGTGGCACTGGAGCCGGTGAAGGCCGGCATGGCGAATCCGCCGGCGAAGAAGAGCGGATCCTGATCGAACCTGAGGAGGAGTCAGACACATGGCACACATCGTCATTCTCGGCGCGGGCATCGGCGGGCTGCCCATGGCCTACGAAATGCGCCGCAAGGCACGCAAGGAAGACCGCATCACCGTCGTCTCCAACGTCGACTACTTCCAGTTCGTACCCTCCAACCCGTGGGTGGCGGTGAACTGGCGCAAGCGCGACGACATCTCGTTCCCGATCGCGCCCTACCTGGCGAAGAAGAAGATCGACTTCGTGCCGGTCGGCGCCAGGCGGGTGCATCCCTCCGAGAACCGGGTCGAGCTGGTGGATGGCCGTTCGATCGCGTACGACTACCTGGTCATCGCGACCGGCCCGAAGCTCGCCTTCGACGAGATCGAAGGGCTGGGTCCGAACGGCTACACGCAGTCGGTCTGCCACGTCGATCATGCGGTGAAGGCCGGACTGGCCTGGGACCAGTTCGTCCAGGATCCCGGCCCCGTGGTGGTCGGTGCGGTGCAGGGGGCATCCTGCTACGGACCGGCCTACGAGTTCGCGATGATCATGGACACCGACCTGCGCCGCCGCCGCATCCGCGACAAGGTGCCGATGACTTTCATCACCGCCGAGCCCTACGTCGGGCACCTGGGCCTGGGCGGGGTGGGCGACTCCAAGGGCCTGCTCGAGTCGGCGATGCGCGACCGCCACATCAAGTGGATCACCAACGCCAAGGTCACCCGCGTCGAGGCGGGCAAGATGCACGTGACCGAGTTCGACGACATGGGCAAGGAGAAGCGCACCCACGAGGTGCCGTTCAAGTATTCCATGATGCTGCCTGCGTTCAAGGGCATCGATGCGGTGTTCGGCATCGAGGGCCTGACCAACCCGCGCGGCTTCATCACCATCGACGAGCACCAGCGCAACCCGAAGTACAGGAACGTCTACTCGGTCGGCGTGTGCGTGGCGATCCCTCCGGTCGAGCAGACGCCGGTTCCGACCGGCGCACCGAAGACCGGGTACATGATCGAGTCGATGGTGGAGGCGACCGCCGAGAACATCCGCGCCGAGCTCGACGGGCGCCAGCCGGAGGCGAAGGCGACCTGGAACGCGGTGTGCCTGGCCGATTTCGGCGACACCGGCGCCGCGTTCGTCGCACTTCCCCAGATTCCGCCGCGCAACGTGAACTGGTTCGCCGAGGGCAAGTGGGTGCACCTGGGCAAGATCGGCTTCGAGCGCTACTTCATGCGCAAGATGAAGCGCGGCAGCACCGAGCCGGTGTACGAGAAGCTGGTGATGCACGCGCTGGGGATCAGGAAACTCAAGGATGCCGCGTAGTGGCATCCGCCAGGCTCCAGGCCCTAGGCGCGAGACGCCAGATGTACTGCGTCTTGACCTGGCGTCTGGGGCCTAGAGCCTAGAGCCTGAAGAAATGGGTCTCTCCGGAAAAATCGCCCGCTACTTCCTCCATGCGCAGCTCACCCCGCTGCTCGCGCTGGTGCTGCTCCTGCTCGGCGTGTTCGCCGTGCTGGTCACGCCCAAGGAGGAGGAGCCGCAGATCAACGTCACCATGGCCAACGTGTTCATCCCGTTCCCGGGGGCCTCGGTGCGGGACGTCGAGAGCCTGGTCGCGACCCCGGCCGAGCAGGTGGTCTCGCGCATCGCGGGCATCGACCACGTGTACTCGGTCTCGCAGCCGGGCATGGCGGTGCTGACAGCGCAGTTCAAGGTCGGCGTGCCGCACGAGAAGGCGCTGGTGCTGCTGTACGACACGATCTTCGCGCACCGCGACTGGATCTCGCCCAACCTCGGCGTGGGACAGCCGATCATCAAGCCCAAGGGCATCGACGACGTTCCCATCGTCACGCTCACCCTGTGGACCGCCGATCCGGCCCGCGGCGGCTTCGACCTCGAGCGCGTGGCGCACAGCCTGGAGGTCGAGCTCAAGCGCGTGCCGGGCACGCGCGACGTGTACACCATCGGCGGGCCGCGCCACGTGGTGCGCGTGCAGGTCGAGCCCGAACGGATGGCCGCGTTCCACATCACCATGCAGGACATCCGCGACGCCCTGCAACTGTCCAACGCGTCGCAGCCGTCCGGCAGCGTCGTGCGCGACAACCGGGAGATCCTGGTCGAGACCGGCCAGTACGTGGCCAGCGCGGCCGACGTCGGCCAGCTGGTGGTCGGCGTCGAGGACAACCGGCCGATCTACCTGCGCGATGTGGCCAGGGTCGTCGATGGCCCGGATCAGCCCAGCCGGTACGTCTGGACGGGGTTCGGGCCTGCAGCCGGGGCGCAGGCCGGGGCCGGCGAGCAGCCCGCGGTCACCCTCGCGGCGTCCAAGAAGCCCGGGGAGAACGCGGTCGACGTGGCCGAGCAGGTGATCGCCACGGCGGAGCAGGCGAGGGGCACTGTGATTCCCGAGGGCGTCGAGGTCCGGATCACCCGCAACTACGGCGCCACCGCGGCGGACAAGGCGAACAAGCTGATCCAGAAGCTCATCTTCGCGACCCTGTCGGTGGTCGCGCTGGTGTTCGCCGCGCTCGGCCGGCGCGAGGCCGTCATCGTCGGCACGGCCGTGCTGCTGACCCTGGCCGCGACCCTCTTCGCCTCGTGGGCGTACGGGTTCACGCTCAACCGCGTGTCGCTGTTCGCGCTGATCTTCTCGATCGGCATCCTGGTCGATGACGCCATCGTCGTGGTTGAAAACATCCATCGACGGCGCAGCATGGGCGGGGGCGCGCTGGCCGAGATCATTCCGCAAGCGGTGGACGAGGTCGGCGGCCCCACCATTCTCGCGACGCTGACCGTGATTGCCGCGCTGCTGCCGATGGCGTTCGTCAGCGGCTTGATGGGGCCGTACATGAGCCCGATCCCGATCAACGCCAGCATGGGCATGCTGATCTCGCTGGCGGTGGCCTTCACGGTGACGCCCTGGCTCGCGGCCAGGCTGATGGGCCGGCACGCGCCGGTCCACGTCGAGCACCAGGGCGATACCCGGCTCGCGCGCCTGTCCACGCGGGTGATGACTCCGTTTCTCGGTGACGGCGCGGGGCGCCGGAACCGGCTGTACCTGCTGCTCGGCGTGCTGGCCGCGATCCTCGTCGCCATGTCGCTCGCTGCGGTGAAGCTCGTGGTGCTCAAGATGCTGCCCTTCGACAACAAGTCGGAGTTCCAGGTGGTGGTCAACATGCCGGTCGGCACGCCGCTCGAGCAGACCGCAAGCGTCCTGCGCGAGATCGGTGGCGTGCTCCGCTCCGTGCCCGAGGTGACCGACTACCAGGCCTACGTCGGCACCGCCAGCCCGATCAACTTCAACGGCCTGGTGCGCCAGTACTACCTGCGCGAGAGTGCCGAGCTGGGCGACCTCCAGGTCAACTTGGTGGACAAGCACCACCGCGATCGCAAGAGCCACCAGATCGCCCAGAGCGTGCGGGCCGAGCTGGAGCGCATCGGCAAGGCGCACGGCGCGGACGTGATGGTGGTCGAGGTGCCGCCGGGACCGCCGGTCATGGCGCCGATCGTGGCCGAGATCTACGGTCCGGACTACGAGGGCCAGATGGCGGTGGCCAAGCAGGTGCGGGCGAAGTTCGACGCCACCGCGGACATCGTCGGCACGGACGACTCGGTGGACGCGAAGTCGCCGCGGCTGCTGCTGCGCGTCCTGCAGGGCAAGGCGGCACTGGCCGGTGTCGCCCAGAAGGACATCGTGGAGACGGTGCGCGCCGGACTCTCGGGTGAGTACGTGACGCCGCTGCACAACGGTGAGGCGAAGTACGAGGTGCCGGTGCGACTCACCCTGCCGCCGGAGCGCCAGAGCAGCATCGACGAGCTGCTCAAGCTGACCGTGCGCAGCCGCAACGGCCAGTTCGTGCCGCTGTCCGAACTGGTACACGCCGAGCAGAGCGACCGCGAGCGAGCAATCTATCACAAGGACCTGCTGCCGGTCGTCTACGTGACCGGGGACATGGCCGGCCGGCTGGACAGTCCACTCTACGGCATGTTCGGGATCCGCTCCGCGATCCACGGCATGGAGCTGGCGCAGGGCGGCAGCCTGGGCGAGTACTTCATCAGCCAGCCGCTGGACCGCTACCGGGAGTACGCCTACAAGTGGGATGGGGAATGGCAGGTCACCTACGAGACCTTCCGTGACATGGGGGTCGCCTACGCCGTGGGCCTGATCCTGATCTACCTGCTGGTCGTGGCCCAGTTCGGCTCGTACCTCACGCCGCTGGTGATCATGGCGCCGATTCCGCTGACCATCATCGGGGTGATGCCCGGCCACGCGCTGCTCGGCGCGCAGTTCACGGCGACCTCGATGAGCGGCATGATCGCACTCGCGGGCATCATCGTGCGCAACTCGATCCTGCTGGTGGACTTCATCAACCAGGAGATCGCGCGCGGCGTGCGGCCGGAGGCCGCAGTGGTCGGGGCCGTGGCGGCCCGGACCAAGCCGATCGTGCTGACCGGGGGCGCGGCCATGCTGGGGGCGCTGTTCATCCTGGACGACCCGATCTTCAACGGTCTCGCGATCTCGCTGATCTTCGGGATCCTGGTCTCGACCCTGCTCACGCTGGTGGTGATCCCGGTGCTGTACTACGTGATGCTGCGCCGGAAGGTGGCCGGCCATCCCGCGCCGGCACATGCGCAGCCGGCTGGCGATGCGGCGGCACAGCATTAGGTGAGAAGGTGAAAAGGTGAATGAGATGGGCAGGTCGCACGCTGAGGCCGCCTCCCGTTCACCTTTTCACTTCTTCACCTCTTCACGGTTTCACCGCCTCACCTGAACAGTGACTGCAGTCACTGAGTCCACCGGCGCCGACCGCTACAGTCTCCCCATCGTTCGAAACCCAACGGGAGACCAGATCATGACCGTCGACAACATCATCCACGTGGTGGCCGGGTTCTTCGTGCTGGCTTCGCTGGCGCTCGGTGTGCAGGGCAGCCCGCTGTTCGTCAACGAGAACTTCCTGTGGTTCACCGCCTTCGTGGGCGCGAACCTGTTCCAGAGCGGGATCACGAAGTGGTGCCTGCTCGGGTCGATCCTGCGCAAGCTGGGGGTGCCGGAAACCCGCATCCCGCAGCGCCTGCAGCGCGCCTGAGGAATCCGGCGCCGGAAAGCGAAACGGAGGGCCATGCCCTCCGTTTTCGTCTGCGCAGGCCGTCCGGTCTATCCGGGGCTGCGCCCCACCAGCTCGCGCAGCTTGCCGGCGTCGAGGATGCGGATGTTCTTCTGCTGCACCCCGATCAGGCCTTCCTCCTGGAACTTGGAGAAGACCCGGCTGACCGTCTCCAGCTTCAGCCCCAGGTAGCTGCCGATCTCCTCGCGCGTCATGCGCAGGTTGAACTCGCTCGGGGAATACCCGCGGGTCTGCAGGCGCTGGGAGATGTTCAGCAGGAAGGCGGCCAGCCGCTCCTCGGCCCGCATGCTGCCAAGGAGCATCATCACGCCGTGTTCGCGCACGATCTCGCGGCTCATCACCTTGTGGAAGTGATGCTGCAGCGCTTCCATCTCGCGGCTCAAGCCCTCGAGCCGGTCGAACGGGATCACGCATACCTCGCTGTCCTCGAGCGCCACTGCGTCGCAGGTGTGCTGCTCGGTGCCGATGCCATCCATGCCCATCAGCTCGCCGGCCATGTGGAAGCCGGTCACCTGCTCGCGGCCGTCCTCGAGCAGCACCTTGGTCTTGAAGAAGCCGGTGCGCGCGGCGTAGAGCGAGCCGAAGCCTTCGCCGGCCCGGAACAGGTACTCGCCGCGCTTGACCGGGCGGCGCACGAATACCAGATGGTCCAGGCGGTCGAGCTCCTCGCCGGAGAGGCCGACCGGCAGGCAGAGCTCGCGCAGGCTGCAGTTCGAGCAGGCAGTCTTGAGCCGCGAGAGGGAGACATCGGGCACGATCCTGGTTACGGCCATGGTTCGAAGGCTGCCGCGCAGCCTACCTCGCTGTTGATGCTGTGTGGGAGCCGGCGCCTGCAGCCCTGCGTCGTTTGATCCACATCAACGCCGCAGGCATCCGCATCGGCAAAATGGGCTGCACTTGCGATTGCCCCGGGTGACTCCTATGCAACAAAGTACCGCTTCTCTCGTGCCGCTGGACCTGCTGAAGCGGTTCGATGTCAGCGGACCCCGGTACACATCCTACCCCACTGCCGACCGCCTCGTTGAGGCGTTCAATGCGGGGACCTACGCTGACTGGGTCCGGAAGCGGACGCTGACGGGCATTCCGCGTCCGGTGTCATTATATTTCCACATCCCCTTCTGCGAAAGCATCTGCTACTACTGCGCCTGCAACAAGGTCGTCACCAAGGACCACGGCCGCTCGGCCCGCTACGTGAAGTACCTGGTGAAGGAGCTGGCGCTGGTCGCCGAGCTGTTCGACGGTCCGCGCAGCGCCATCCAGATGCATTGGGGCGGGGGAACGCCGAACTTCCTCAACGCGGACGAGATGCGCGAGCTGGTGGCCGGGATCCGGCGTCACTTCACCCTCGACCCGCGCGGGGAGTACTCGATCGAGGTCGATCCGCGCACCATCAAGGACGACACCATTCCGCTGCTCGCCGAGCTGGGCTTCAACCGCATCAGCATGGGCGTGCAGGACTTCGACCCGCTGGTGCAGAAGTCGATCAACCGCATCCAGAGCGAAGCGCAGACCCTGGGCTCGATCGCCGCGGCCCGGGCCAACGGCTTCAAGTCGGTCAACGTGGACCTGATCTACGGCCTGCCGAAGCAGAACGTCATCGGCTTCAATCGCACGCTGGAGAAGGTGATCGAGGCGAGCCCCGACCGCATCGCCCTGTACAACTACGCGCACCTGCCGACCGTGTTCAAGCCGCAGCGGCGCATCGCCGAAGCGGACATGCCCACGGCCGACACCAAGCTGCAGCTGCTGGGGCTGGCGATCCGGCGCCTCACCGAGTCGGGCTACGCCTACATCGGGATGGATCACTTCGCGCGTCCCGACAACGAGCTGTCGGTGGCCCAGCGGCAGGGTCGGCTGCACCGCAACTTCCAGGGCTATTCGACCCACGCCGACCTCGACCTGTTTGCCTTCGGCATCTCGGCCATCGGCCAAGTCGGGCCGACCTACAGCCAGAACGTGAAGACGCTGGACGAGTACTACGCCTGCCTGGACCACGGCACCCTGCCGGTGATGCGCGGGATCGAACTCACGGCCGACGACGTGCTGCGCCGCGCGCTGATCCAGGCGCTGATGTGCCACTTCGAAGTGCCGATCGAGGCGATCGAAGTGGCCCACCTCATCGACTTCCGCAAGTACTTCGAGGCCGAGATCCGCGATCTGGAACCGCTGCGCGACGCGGGCCTGCTCACCCTGGACGACCAGTACCTTACCGTGACTCCGCTGGGCCGCTTCTTCATCCGCAACATCTGCATGGTATTCGACCGCTACCTGCGCGAGGGGCGGGAGCGGGCGCGGTACTCGAAGGTTGTGTAGGGCGACCGACTACACAGCCCCCTACGGCAACCGCAGAGGCGCAGAGGTTCGCGGAGGAAAACTGAGAGAATGCTGTCCTCCTCCAATCGCGCCCTGGCAGCGGAATGCCGATGCGGTTCTGCACGAAAGCCGTTCTCTGCGCTCCTCTGCGCCTCTGCGGTTGCAGTGGGCAGTAGGAAGTAGATGACCGCAGCGATCTTCGGCGCGGTCTTCCTGACCGGCCTGCTCGGCGGCGTCCACTGCGCAGGGATGTGCGGGGGCATCGTCACGGCCCTGTCCGGCGCTGCCGGCTCGAACCGGCTGCCCCTGCACCTCGCATACAACCTCGCACGCGTCACCTCCTACGCGGTCGCCGGCGCGCTGGCCGGCACGGTCGGCAGCCTCGGGCTGCTCTTCGACGGTGTGCTCCCGGTCCAGCTGGCCCTCTACGTACTGGCCAACGCCATGCTGATCGCCCTGGGGCTGTATCTCACCGGGGTGTCCCACGTCGCCACGTTCCTGGAGCGCCTCGGGATGGGTCTCTGGCGCCGCCTGCAGCCCCTCACGCGCCGCTTCCTCCCAGCCGACACGCTACCCCGCGCGCTCGGCCTGGGACTGCTGTGGGGCTGGCTGCCTTGCGGCCTGGTGTACGGCATCCTGGCCACCGCGCTGCTCAGCGGCAACGCGCTGGATGGCGCGGCGATCATGGCCGCCTTCGGGCTGGGCACGATTCCCAACCTGCTGCTCGCCGGCTTTGCGATGCGCCGCATCGGTGCCCGGCTGCAGGCCCGCCCGGTCCGCTTGGCGGCCGGGACGCTGGTGCTGGGCTTCGGCGTGTACGGGCTGGCGCACGCCGCCACGCTCAGCGACCAGATCCGCGGCGGGTTGATCTGCTTCTAGCCCGGGCGCCTTGCCCGGAGCCGGCAAAACCCCGTATAATCGCGGGCTTCCTTCGATCCACGAAGGATTTCCTTGCCCTACCGTCTCGCAAGCGGGGGGCTCGCCGGCAGCGCCGAGCGCCTGCCACCACCCACAAGGAGATGCGATTGCGACACTACGAGATCGTTTTCATCGTCCATCCTGACCAGAGCGAGCAGGTGCCCGCGATGGTCGAGCGCTACCGCGGGATGATCGGCGGCCGCAGCGGCCGGATCCACCGCCTGGAAGACTGGGGCCGGCGCCAGCTGGCATACCCGATCCAGAAGATGCACAAGGCGCACTACGTCCTGATGAACATCGAGTGCGACCAGGAGACCCTGGACGAGCTCGAGCACGCGTTCCGCTTCAACGACGCGGTGCTGCGCCACCTGATCGTCGCCAAGACCGAAGCGGTGACCGAAGCCTCGCCGATGATGCGCGCCGAGAAGTCCAAGTCGCTGCCCACGGGCGAGCGCACGGAGCGCGGCGAAGCGGCCCCGGCGGCACCCAGCGCGGCCTGACGGCGCGCGAGGTGCCGGACGCGGACCGGCCGGACCGCAACCTCGTACGGCTGCACGCAAGGATTGCGGCGCGCGAGGTGCTGCGGTACACCCCGGCAGGCATCCCGGTCCTGGCCCTCACGCTCGAACATCAGTCCCAGCTGGTCGAAGCCGGCGCGCCGCGGGTGGTCGACCTCGCCATCGAGGCGATCGCAATCGGCGCAGTGGCGCTGGCGCTGGACCGGGTGGAACAGGGCAGGACACTGGCGGTCAGGGGCTTCCTGGCCAATCGCAGCAAGCGCAGCACCCGCACCGTGCTGCACGTGAACGAATTCGAACTGGAGCATTGAGGAGCACATCATGGCATTCGGACGTGGCAAGCCCAAGGACAAGCGCCGCGACGACCGCGGCAACCGGCCGCTGTTCAAGCGCCGCAAGTTCTGCCGCTTCACAGCGGAGAAGATCAAGGAGATCGACTACAAGGACATCGATCTGCTGAAGGACTTCATCAACGAGAACGGCAAGATCATCCCGGCGCGCATCACCGGGACCAAGGCGCACTACCAGCGCCAGCTGTCGGTCGCGGTCAAGCGCGCGCGCTACCTCGCGCTGCTGCCGTACACCGACGTGCACTGACGGGGGACCGAACCATGCAGATCATCCTCCTGGAGAAGGTCGCCAACCTGGGCCAGCTGGGCGACATCGTGAAGGTGCGCGACGGTTATGCGCGCAACTTCCTGATCCCCACCGGCAAGGCCAAGCGTGCCACTGACAGCAACATCGCCGAGTTCCAGAAGCGCCGTGCCGACCTGGAGAAGGCGCAGAACGAGATCCTGGCCGCCGCGCAGGAGAAGGCCGGCAAGCTCGAGGGCCTGATGGTGCAGATCACGCAGAAGGCCGGCGTCGACGGCCGCCTGTTCGGCTCGGTCACCAACTTCGACATCGCCGAGGCGCTCAAGGCGCAGGGCTTCGAGGTGGTGAAGGGTGCCGTGCGCCTGCCGCAGGGTCCCCTCAAGCACATCGGCGACTATGACATCGTGCTGGACCTGCACGCCGACGTGAAGGCCAACGTCAAGGTGAGCGTGCTCGGCGAGAGCTGAGCGTCGCCGCGCACCGACGCCGAGGGGCTGGCCGCGAGGCCGGCCCTTTTGCTTTGGTCCGATCGCCATCGTCGGCGCGGACCTGCAGGACGCGCTCGCCAGTGCACTGGCGGTCAGCGTAGAATCCCTTCGCCGCCACCGGGACCAGAAGAATGGCACTCGCCCCCGCCCACGACGCCCAGGTCGAACTGCTCAAGATGCCGCCGCATTCGGTCGAGGCGGAGCAGTCCGTGCTCGGCGGACTGCTGCTCGACAACAGTGCGTGGGACAAGATCGCCGACCTGATCGCGGAAGCCGACTTCTACCGTGCCGACCACCGGCTGATCTACCGCCACATCGTCAAGCTCATCGAGCAGTCGCGGCCCGCGGACGTGATCACGGTCGCGGAGAGCCTGGAGAGCACCAAGGACCTGCAGGGCGTCGGCGGCATCCCGTACCTGAGCGCGCTCGCGACCAGCACGCCGTCGGCGGCGAACATCCGCCGCTACGCGGAGATCGTCCGCGAGCGCGCGATCCTGCGCAAGCTCGCCGAGGTCGCGGCCGACATCGCCGACAGTGCCTACAGTCCGATGGGCCGCGACGCCGCCCAGATCCTCGACGAGGCCGAGTCGAAGGTGTTCGAGATCGCGGAGCAGGGCGCGCGCGGGAGCCAGGGCTTCCAGGACATGCCGCCGTTGCTGACCCAGGTCGTCGAGCGCATCGACATGCTCTACAACCGCGGCGGCGACAGCGAAGTGACCGGCGTGCCCACCGGCTTCGTGGATCTCGATCGCATGACGTCGGGGTTGCAGGCCGGCGACCTGGTGATCGTCGCCGGCAGGCCCTCGATGGGCAAGGCGCAGCCGCTGGACGCACGGGTCAAGACCCGCGAGGGCTGGAAGCTGATGGGGGAGCTCAGGTTGGGTGACGAGCTCGCCTCCATCGACGGGGGCCGTTCGCTCGTGAGCGGAATCTTCCCGCAGGGACGCCGGCAGACCTATCGCATCAATTTCTCCGACGGGCGATCCACGCGCTGCTGCGCCGAGCATCTGTGGCGGGTGTACTACCGGGAGTGGGACGAACCCCGGGTGGTGAGCACGGAGCGTCTCATGACAATGCTCCAGGCGAAGCGCTACCGGCACCGGCTCTGGGTCGACGTTGTCGACGGGCACTTCGGTCATGCGCAGACGTTGCCGCTGGATCCGTGGCTGCTCGGGGCACTGCTGGGCGATGGTCATCTCGATGGCGGCTCCGTCATGTTCTCGACGGCCGACGATGAGATGCTGGAACGGGTGCTGGCCGGTGCGGGCGCCGGGTTCGAGCTGCGGGCGGCCGGCGGCTACGACTACCGCCTGATGCAGGCGGGCGGGGCGCACCGGAAGGGCGTGCAGGGCGTCACGGCCAACGGCATCAAGGAGTCGCTCAGGACGCTGGGCCTGTGGGGCTTGAAGAGCGAGGAGAAGTTTATCCCGCCGGACTATCTCCTCGCCGGGCGCAGCGTGCGCCTGCAGCTGCTTGCCGGGTTGCTCGACACCGACGGATGGGTCGAGAAGTGGGGGAGCATCCGCTTCTGCTCCAGCAGCGAGCGGCTCGCGCGCGACGTCGTCGAACTGGTACGCTCGGTGGGAGGCTGGGCGACGGTGCGCAGCAAGCGCACGACCTACACCTACAAGGGGGAGCGGCGCGAAGGGCGCACCGCCTACGTCTGCAACATCCACCACTCCAACCCGCGCCTGCTCCTCCGGTTGAGCGCGAAGGTGGCGCGGCTGCCCGAGCGGCCCGAGCGCGCCTGGCGGCCCGTGATCGTTTCGATCGAGCCGGACGTGGTGGCCGAGACCCAGTGCATCGCGGTCACGCATCCCAGCCGGCTGTATGTCACGGACGACTACGTCGTCACGCACAACACTTCTTTCGCGATGAACGTCGCCGAGCACGCGGCCCTGCACAGCGGGCTTCCGGTCGGCGTGTTCTCCATGGAGATGGCGGGCACGCAGCTGGTGATGCGCATGCTCGGCTCGGTCGGCAAGCTCGACCAGCACAAGCTGCGCACGGGGCGCCTGCACGACGAGGACTGGACCCGGCTCACGCACGCGGTGGGCAAGCTCAACGATGCGCCGATCCACGTCGACGAGACCCCCGCGCTGAATCCGCTGGAGCTGCGCGCGCGTGCACGGCGCCTGCACCGACAGTACAAGAAGCTCGGGCTCATCGTCATCGACTACCTGCAGCTGATGTCGTCCGCCACACAAGGCGAGAACCGCGCGACCGAGATCTCCGAGATCTCGCGCTCAATGAAAGCGCTGGCGAAGGAGCTCGGTTGCCCGGTGATCGCGTTGTCGCAACTCAACCGCAGCCTGGAGCAGCGCCCCAACAAGCGGCCAGTGATGTCGGATCTGAGGGAATCGGGAGCGATTGAACAGGATGCAGATCTGATCCTGTTCATCTATCGCGACGAGGTCTACAACCCGGAGACCGCCGACAAGGGCATCGCCGAGGTGATCATCGGGAAGCAGCGTAACGGCCCGATCGGGACGGTGCGCCTGGCCTTCCTCGGCGAGTACACGCGGTTCGAGAACCTGGCCAACCCCGGCCGGTACTAGGGAAGCCCTGCTCGATGGGACGCACAGTGAGTCCCATTGATCAGGGCTGTGGAAACACCGACCACATCCAGCCGAGCGGGCGACCGCCGGCGCCTTCACCAGGAGCAGACCATGCGCAAGGCCGCGATCATCGTCGTGGCGATGGGTTTCGTCATGCATGCCGCCGCAGCGGCGGCCGAGCCCTCCGGCACGCCCGAGTTCCTCAACTCCGGCAAGGTCGTTCCCACGACGCTGCCGTTCTCCGAGGCGGTCCGGGTCGATGACACCCTCTACCTGTCGGGCCAGATCGGCATCGTGCCCGGCACGCTGAAGCTCGTGCCCGGCGGGATCCGGGAAGAGGCGCGCCAGACCATGGAGAACATCCGCACCTCGCTGGAAGCGCACGGCTACATGATGCGCGACGTGGTGAAGTGCACCGTGATGCTCGCCGACATCGCGGAGTGGAGCGTGTTCAACGAGGTCTACCGGACCTTCTTCTCCGCACCCTATCCGGCGCGCAGCGCGCTGGGCACGAACGGCCTCGCGCTGGGTGCGCGCGTCGAGGTCGAGTGCATCGCGGCGAGGCACCGCGTGCAGGCCCCGACCCAGGAGCGCCGATGAGCCCGGCCGCGCGGCTCCCCGCAATCTACATCCCGCACGGCGGTGGCCCGTGGCCGTTCGTGGACAGCCGGTTCGCGTCGCGATCGGAGATGGAGCCGCTGGCGCAGTACCTGCGCGGGCTCGTCGGTACGCTTCCGGTGCGGCCGAAGGCGCTGCTGGTGGTGTCCGCTCACTGGGAGGAGGCGGTCCCCACCCTGATGACCGCGAGTCATCCGCCGCTCCTGTTCGACTACTTCGGCTTTCCCCCGGAGACCTACCAGCTGCAGTGGCCCGCACCCGGCGCCCCCGATCTCGCCGAGCGTGTGCGCGGGCTGCTCGAGAAGGCGGGATTGCGCACCGGTTCGGACCCGGCGCGCGGCTTCGACCACGGCACCTTCATCCCGCTCATGGTCGCGCTGCCGGACGCCGACATCCCGGTACTGCAGATGTCGCTGCTCGCGAACCTCGATCCGCGCCAGCACATCGCGCTCGGGCGGGCGCTCGCGCCGCTGCGCGGCGAAGGCGTGCTGCTGGTCGGCAGCGGCAGCAGCTATCACAACATGCGCGGCTTCGGACGCGCCGAATCGACCGCGCCGAGCCGCGAGTTCGACGACTGGCTGGTCGATGCCGTGACACAGGCGCCCGCGCGGCGCGAGGCGCTGCTCGCGGACTGGGCCTCGGCGCCTGCTGCGCGCCAATGCCATCCGCGCGAGGAGCACTTGCTGCCGCTGCACGTGATGGCTGGAGCAGGGGATCACGACGCCACCGTGCCGTTCCGGACCGAGGTGGCGTGCGTGCGGTTCTCCGCGGTCCAGTTCGGTTAGCTGCCGGGCGGAGGCCGCGCGTGCCTTCGTGGAGCGGGCCGACCGGCGGTAAAGGGACGGGCGATGCAGGTCGATAAGTGCTGTAACCCTGTTCCGGACAGCACCGTCATGCGCAACGCAGCTTCGCAGCCCCATCCTGACACCGCAGCCTGACGCGCCCGACCCACCATGCCCCGGCACGGACGCATCCGGTTCCTGGCTTTCGGCCTGCTGCCGCTGGTCAACGTGGTCGCAATGGCGCTCTATGGGCTGGAGGTCTCGACCGTCGGCTCGTACGCGCAAGGGCAGACGATCCCGGTCCTGGCAGCCCTGATGGCGCTGGGCCTCCTCCAGACTGCGATCGCCGCCGTGAAGCGTGCCCGGGACATCGGATTGCCCGCGAAGGTCGGCATCCCGATCTTCGTTGTCTCGGTGGCTACGGGACCCCTCGTGTTCGCGTGGGTCGCGTTTCTCGCCTTCGCGGCCGGGAAGCCCGGGGACAACGAATTGGGCCCCGTGCCGGAGCCGATGGGCTGGCAGGGCTGGCTGAAGGCGCTGGTCCTGCTTGCGCTGCCGTGGTTGCTGGTGCTCGCCCTGACCACGGCCTGGTCGAGGCGTTGGTTGATGCCTTGACCGGCCGGCAGTCCAGCGCTTCCCTAGAGCACTTCCGCCGCGTGATCGGCCAGCCGTGACCGCTCGCCACGCTGCAGCGTCACGTGCCCGCTGTGCATCCAGCCCTTGAAGCGATCCACCACGTACGTCAGGCCCGAGCTGCCTTCGGTCAGGTAGGGCGTATCGATCTGTGCGATGTTGCCCAGGCACACCACCTTGGTACCGGGGCCGGCGCGGGTGATCAGGGTCTTCATCTGCTTGGGCGTGAGGTTCTGCGCCTCGTCGATGATCAGGAACTTGTTGATGAACGTGCGCCCGCGCATGAAGTTGAGCGACTTCACCTTGATGCGGGAACGGATCAGGTCGCGGGTGGCGGCGCGGCCCCATTCGCCGGCCTCGTCGTCGGTCTTGTTGAGCACGTCGAGGTTGTCCTCCAGCGCACCCATCCACGGGGTCATCTTCTCCTCCTCCGTGCCGGGCAGGAAGCCGATGTCCTCGCCGACCGGGACCGTGACCCGCGTCATGATGATCTCGGAGTAGGTCTTGTCCTCGAGCGTCTGCATCAGGCCGGCAGCGAGGGTGAGCAGCGTCTTGCCGGTGCCGGCCTGGCCGAGCAGGGTGATGAAGTCGACCTCCGGATTCATCAGGAGGTTGAGGGCAAAGTTCTGCTCGCGGTTGCGGGCGACGATGCCCCACACGCTGTTGCGCTGGTGGCTGTAGTCGACGATGGTCTGCAGGATCGCGGTCCTGCCCGAGATCTCCCTGACCAGCGCGTGGAACGGCCGGTCGCTCTCCTGGTAGACGAACTCGTTCACCAGCAGGCTCGTCACCAACGGCCCGTGGACGCGGTACCAGGTGCGGCCGGCCTGCTGCCAGGACTCCATCTCCTTGCCGTGCGTGTCCCAGAAGTCCGCGGGCAGCTCGCGCACGCCGGTGTAGAGGAGGTCGGTGTCCTCCAGCACCTTGTCGTTGAAGTAGTCCTCCGTGGCCAGGCCCAGCGCCCGGCCCTTGATCCGCATGTTGATGTCCTTCGACACCAGGATGACCTGCCGGCGCGCCTGCAGGTCCTGCAGGTGGCGCACGACGCCGAGGATCTGGTTGTCGGCCTTGCCGCCGGCGAGCGTCGAGGGCAGCTCGTGCTTGATCGCCTGGGTCTGCAGGAACAGCCGGCCGGCCGCGGTGCGGTCCCCCTGGCTCTGCAGCGGAATCCCGTTCTCGATGTCGCTGCCCGCGTCGCGCAGCAGCCCGTCGAGGTAGCGGCTGACCTGGCGCGCGTTGCGAGCGACCTCCGACATGCCCTTCTTGTTGGCGTCGAGCTCCTCCAGCGTGACCATCGGCAGGAAGACGTCGTGCTCCTCGAACCGGAACAGGCTCGTGGGGTCGTGCATCAGCACGTTGGTGTCGAGGACGAACAGCTTGGTGTCGGGATGGAGGCGGGTGACGGAGGCGGAGCTGGAGGACGTGGCGGGTTTGCGCTGGGACATGGGTTTTTCAGGCTCTAGGCGCTAGGCGCCAGACGCCAGGAACACCGCGCCCAGTGGGCCGGCGCAGCCGGCCTTCCTGGCGTCTGGCGCCTAGAGCCTGGGGCCTCGATGGCGAGGGTGGGAGGCAACCGGACGAGCTGGCTCAGAGGGCTCGGACGGCTTCCAACACCTCCGCGGCGTGCCCCGGCACCTTCACGCCGCGCCACTCGCGCCGCACGGTGCCGGTGCCGTCGACCAGGAAGGTGCTGCGCTCGATGCCGCGCACCTGCTTGCCGTACATGTTCTTCATCTTCATCACGCCGAACATCTCGCACAGCTTCTCGTCGGGGTCGGAGAGCAGCTCGAACGGAAAGCTCATCTTCGCCTTGAAGCCTTCGTGCGACTTGATGCTGTCGCGCGAGACGCCGTAGACGTCGCAGCCGGCGGCCTGGAAGCCGGCGTGCAGGTCGCGGAACTGCGCGCCCTCGTCGGTGCAGCCCGGGGTGTTGTCCTTGGGATAGAAATAGAGCACGAACGGTCGGCCGCGCTGCGCAGCCGCCTTGAAGGTCTTGCCGCCGGTGGCGGCGGCTTCGAAGTCGGGCACTTTCAGGTTCTCCAGCATGTTCGTCCTTGGGTGTTGTGCAGAAGGTCAGGCGCTCGCCTGCCAGTCCGCGAGAAACGCGGGCCCCTGTGCGGCCAGAGTACCAGAGTGCCCGGGCAGCGGTTCGACGCCAACCTCGTGCCGTGGCAGGTTCTTGTCCGGGAGCGCCTCGAAGTAGTCCGCCAGGGACACCAGGCGGTGGCCGGCTTCCCGCCACGTGCCCAGCATCCGGTCGAACACATGCTTGATGCGCATGCCTTCCAGCTCGGCTCGCACGGTGTATACGTGGCCGCTCTCGGACGGCTCGTTGCTCGACTGCAGGACGCGGTCCGCGGCTGCCTCCACGGCGGTGCCGTCCCGGCCCACGATCTCGTCCAGCGTCGGCAGGGTCGTGGGTACCTGCGGACAGGCGATGACCTCGGCCTGGTAGACCGGGACGAACGGGCTGGTGCCGCGGGTATCGGAGCAGTAGTCGAAGCCCAGCGACTGGGTCAGGCGGTAGGCATGGCGGTTCATCTGCCAGCCGGCCGCGCCGTGCACGCGCGCGTCCTCGCCGAAGATCTCGCGATAACGCTCGCGCGCGCGCTCCATCTCGGCGCGCGTCCACGCCTCGTCGGCGCCCGCCACATGATCGTGCCAGCGGGTCGGATCCCAGGCCAGGATGCCGGTCTCGAAGCCGGCCTCGCGCACGCCGCGCATGACGTCGGCGCAGCGCCGGCCGATGTCCGGGCCGGGCAGCAGGGTGCCATAGACGAGGGTCGGAAACCCGTAGCGGGAGATGGCGGCGGTGCGGCGGATCCTGCGCAGGAAGCCGGGCCGGAACAGGCGGCGCACTGCGCGCCCGGTGTGGTCCGGGCCCAGGCTGAAGAGGAAGGTGGCGCCTGCGCCGTGCTGCTGCAGCAACTCCACCAGTGCCGGCACGCCATCGCGGGTGCCGCGGTAGGTGGAGACGTTGATCTTCAGGGCGATGTCCAAGCGGGCGTCCGGGTGGTTCTGGTCATGCGATCGGGGTGGGCACTGCGCCGAGCAGGGACCGCGCGGCAGCGAGGAATGCGTCCTGCTCTGCGGACGCCAGTTCGAGGACCTGCGCGTGCGGCAGGCGCGGGTAGTGGGCGTCGATGGAGCGGCCGTAGGTCGGGTCATAGTGCCGCACCAGCAGGTCCTCCACCAGCTCGTCCCAGCGTCCGGAATGACCCAGTGCGTTCCAGCGTTCGATGACGGCGCGACCGTGGAGCGGGACCAGCCGGGCGAGCTGTCCGGCGAGTGCGGCCGGGTCGCGCAGGAAGTGCACGTATTCCTGCTTGAGCAGCTCGACCCGCGCGGCCATCGCGGTGCGCACGACCACGCAGCTGCTCTGCCACATGCACTCGATGAGCCCCTGCGGCACCTGCAGCGCGCCGATCTTCCTGCTCTCGGATTCGACGTACACCGGGCGTGCGGGATCGAGCGCGCGCAGCTGGTGCCATACGCGGCTCTCGAACATCTTCTGGCTCGGCTGCGGTGCGCCGGGCAGGCCGCCCAGCACCGACCCGCGATGCATCGCGAGCGCCTCCAGGTCCAGCACCTGCGCGCCGAGCTCCGCCAGGGTCTGCAGCAAACGGCTCTTGCCCGACCCGGTCATGCCGCAGATCACGCGCCACTGCAGACGCTGCGCCAGCGCCGGCGTGTCGGCCACCACTGCGTGGCGGTAGGCCTTGTACCCGCCCTCGAGCTGGCGTGCGTCCCAGCCGATCTCGCGCAGCACGTGGGTCAGCGCCCGGCTGCGCTGCCCCCCGCGCCAGCAATAGACCAGCGGGCGCCAGCCGCGTGGCTTGTCCCGGAGCGGGCCTTCGAGATGGCGTGCGATGTTGGTGGCGACCAGGGCCGCGCCGAGCTTGCGCGCCGCAAACGGCGACACCTGCTTGAAGAGGGTGCCCACCTGGACGCGCTCATCGTTGGACAGGACGGGCAGGTTGCATGCGCCCGGGATGTGGTCGTGATCGAACTCCAGCGGCGTGCGCACGTCGAGGAGGTCGTCAAACTGGGGCAAGTGTGCTACGGTCGCCCGCTCGCGGGGCAGCGGCTGGTCGCTCACGTGGATGGGCGTCATGAACCGTGGGCAAGGTTAGCACACCTCAGGCTAGAGGCTAGAGGCTAGAGGCTAGAGGCTAGAGGCTAGAGGCTAGAGGCTAGAGGCGAGGAGGGAAGGACTCTGCTCGCTCAGGGCGTCCGGGCCGCCTGGGGCCGCGCCTGCAGCAGCGGCGCGAGCCTGGGCCACACGATATCGACCATCAGCGGCTGGGCCTGCTCGGACGGATGGATCCCGTCCGCCTGGAACAGTTCGCGCTTGTCGGCGAACCCGTCCAGCAGGAAGGGAACCAGCGGCACCTGCTCGTCGCGAGCCACCTGCGCGAAAGCATTCTGGAACTTCCGCGTGTATTGCTGGCCGTAGTTCGGTGGTATCTGCATGCCGATCAGCAAGGTGCGGGCACCGGCCTTGCGGGCGGCGCGCACCATCGCGGTGAGGTTCTCGCGCATCGTCTCGACCGGCTGGCCGCGCAGGCCGTCGTTTCCGCCGAGCTCGATGATCACCACCCGCGGCCGGTGCTGGGCGAGCAGCCGGTCCAGGCGATTGCGCCCGCCCAGGGTGGTGTCGCCGCTGATGCTCGCGTTCACCACGCGGTAATCGAGGTTCTCCCGGGCGATCCGCTGCTGCAGCAGGTCGACCCAGCTGCGGCCCTGGGGCAGGCCGTAGCCGGCACCCAGGCTGTCACCGACGACGAGCAGCACCGGCGGCTGCGCGAACGCCGGCGCGACCACGAACAGTAAAGTCAGGAACAGAAGACGAATGAGCGACATGAAGGCGATTGTGCGGGCCACGGGATTGACCAAGCAAGTCGATACCGGGCGCAACCGGTTGACGATCCTCGAGGCCGTCGACCTCGAAGTGGCGGCCGGCGAGGCGGTCGCGATCCTGGGCGCGTCGGGTTCGGGCAAGACCACGCTGCTGGGACTGCTGGCCGGGCTGGACGTTCCCAGCCGTGGCCAGGTGCTGCTGGATGGGACCGATCTCGCCGGCCTGGACGAGGACGGACGTGCAGCCTTGCGCCGGCGGCTGGTCGGCTTCGTGTTCCAGTCGTTCCAGCTGCTCCCTGCGCTCACCGCGCTGGAGAACGTGATGCTGCCTCTCGAGCTGGGCGGGGTCGCGTCGGCACGAGACACCGCCGCCGGCCTGCTCGCGCGGGTCGGCCTGGGCCAGCGCACCGACCACTATCCGCGCCAGCTCTCCGGCGGTGAGCAGCAGCGCGTGGCGATCGCGCGTGCCTTCGCCGGCAACCCGCGCCTGCTGTTCGCCGACGAGCCGACCGGCAACCTGGATTCGGCCACCGGCGAGGAGATCATCAACCTGATGTTCGACCTCAACCGCGAGCAGCACACCACCCTGCTGCTGGTCACCCACGACGAGCGGCTCGCCGCGCGCTGCGGCCGCCGGCTGCGCCTGGCTGCGGGCCGGGTGGTGCGCGAACCGATGCAGGTCGATGTCGCGCACGCCTGAGGCCGTGGCCGCCGGCGTGCCCGTGGGAGCACGCCCTCGTGACGAGGCCGCTGGCGGCTGGTGGCACGCCTGGCGTCTGTCCGCGCGACTGCTGTTGCGCGACTGGCGCGCGGGCGAGCTGCGCGTGCTGGCCGTGGGCCTCGTCGTCGCCGTCGCGAGCCTGACCACGGTGGCGTTCTTCGCCGACCGGGTGCGCCAGGCGCTGGCGCAGGAGGCCAACCAGCTCCTCGGTGCCGACCTGATGGTGTTCTCCGACCGTCCCATCGGCGACGGGCTCGAGCAGCGAGCGCAGGCCCTGGGGCTCGTCACCGCGCGGGTGGTGCGCTTCCCCAGCATGGCGATGGCCGGGGAGCGCAGCGTGCTCACCGAGATGAAGGCGGTCGGGCCCGGCTACCCGCTCAAGGGCCGCATCGCGATCCGCACGGCGCCGGCCGCCGAGCCGGTGCGGCCGCAGGGAATCCCCGAGCCGGGCACCGTCTGGGCGGACGAGCGCCTCCTGGCGCGGCTCGACCTCGCGATCGGCGATGAGCTCGGCGTGGGCGAGCGCCGCCTGCGCATCGCAGCGCAAGTGGTGGAGGATCCCGAGACCAGCGTGGGCTTCCTCAACCTGGGGCCGCGCCTCACTTTCAATGCGGCGGACCTGGGATCCACCGGGCTCATCATGGCAGGCAGCCGGGTCGGTTACCGGCTCGGCGTCGCAGGCGACGCGACCCGGGTCGCGCAGTTCCGCGCCGAGACCGAGCGGCGCATCGGGCCGGGGCAGCGCGTCGAGGACGTGCGCGATGCCCGGCCGGAGATCCGCTCCGCGCTGGAGCGGGCGGAGAAGTTCCTCGGCCTGTCGGCGCTGCTCAGCGTGATCCTGGCGGCGGTCGCGGTCGCGCTCGCCGCCAGGCGCTACCTGCGCCGGCACCTCGACGGGGTGGCGATCATGCGCTGCCTGGGCGCCAGCCAGGGGCTGATCCTGCACCTGCATGCGCAGCAGTTCGTCACCCTGGGCATCGTCGCCAGCGTGCTCGGCTGCCTGCTGGGCGTGCTCGGCCAGGCGGTGCTGGCGGCGCTGCTCGCGCCGCTGGTGGAAGTGCGGCTCCCGCTGCCCGGCGTGATGCCGGTGGTGCAGGGGTTCGCGGCGGGCTTCGTGCTGCTGCTCGGCTTCGCGCTGCCGCCGCTGTTCGCGCTGCGCAAGGTGCCCACCCTGCGGGTCCTGCGGCGCGACCTCGGGCTCCCGGATCGTGCCGGCTGGCTCGGTTACGTGGTCGGCATCGTCGCGCTCGGCGCCCTGATCCTGTGGGAGGCGCAGGACGCGAAGGTGGGGTGGTATGTCCTCGGCGGCGCGGTTGCCACGATGGCGGTCCTGTCGCTCGCGACGCTTGGTCTGCTCCAGCTGTTCGCGTGGACCGGACGGCGGGCGCCGTTCGCCTGGCGCTTCGGCCTCGCCAACCTGCGCCGCCGCCGCTTCAGCACGATCACGCAGGTGGTCGCGCTGGGGGTCGGCATCATGGCGCTGGTGCTCCTCACGCTGGTGCGCGGCGACCTGCTCGACAACTGGCGCCGCAGCCTGCCGCCCGATGCGCCCAACCGCTTCCTGGTGAACATCCAGCCCGACCAGGTCGAGCCCCTGCGCACGTTCATGACCGGGCACGGCTACGCCCCCCCCGCGCTGTTCCCGATGATCCGCGGGCGGCTGGTCGAGATCAACGGCCGTCCCGTGTCCTCGCTCGATTACGTCGAGGACCGGGCCAAGCGCCTGGTCGACCGCGAGTTCAACCTGTCATGGGCGGAGCGCCCGCAGCCCGACAACGTCGTCGTGGCAGGGCAGTGGTGGACGGCGCAGGATCGCGGCAGGCCGGTGCTGTCGATGGAGGAGGGCATCGCGCAGACGCTGGGCATCCGCATGAACGACCGGCTCACCTACGAGATCGCCGGCGCGCGGCTGCAGGCAACGGTCACCTCCCTGCGCAAGGTGGAGTGGGACTCGTTCAACGTGAACTTCTTCGTGGTCGCGCCGCCCGGCCTGCTCGATCCCTATCCGGCCAGCTACGTCACCAGCTTCCACTTGCCGGCGGAGCGCGCGGCGCTGATGGACCAGCTGGTGAAGCGCTTCCCCAACCTGATCGTCATCGACGTGGCCGCGGTCCTCGGCCAGGTCCAGCGCATCATGGACCAGCTCGTGCGTGCGGTGGAGTTCGTGTTTCTCTTCGGCCTGCTGGCCGGCCTGATCGTGCTGTTCGCCGCGCTCAGCGCCACCCATGACGAACGGGTGTACGACGCCGCGATCCTGCGCACGATGGGGGCGACCGGGCGACAGATGATGGCGGCCCAGGCGGCCGAGTTCATCGCCATCGGCGCGCTCGCCGGCCTGCTGGCGGCGATCGGCGCCAGCGCGCTGGGCTACGTGCTCGCCAGCCGCGTACTCAACGTGCCCTATGCGATCGACCCGTGGGTGTGGCTGGCCGGCCTCGCTGCCGGAGTGCTCGGCGTGCTGGCAGCCGGCCTGCTGGGCACGCGCAGGGTTCTGCGCACCCCGCCGATGGAGATCTTCCGTACCGCCGCCTGAGCAGTCGGTTCAGTCATTGACGCGCATCAATCGGCGGCGGCGTCCCCGGAGGACAATGTGGGTGTGGCCCGGCTCGGGCAAGTTGGAGAGTCAGCAATGCCTTTGTCAAAGAGAATGCTTCAGCTGGTCGGCGTGGCCGCTCTGGTCGCGGGCGTCCAGGCGGCACCGGCGCTCGGACAGACCGATGAAGCGGAGCTCAAGCGCGATGCAGTGTCGCGGGTGGCGGACAGCCATGACCCGGCCTTGTCGGTCGGCATCGGCCGCGTCTACGTCAAGCAGCAGGCGCTGCTGGAAGCCCGCCAGGTGCTGCGCGAGCGCGGCAAGGCGGCCGGGCTGGGCCCGGACCGCTGGACGCCGGGCAACGCCAACTGGCAGGCGGCGGAGCGCGAGTTGATGCAGGGCGTCGACCCGCTGATCGAGAAGAAGGTGGCGACCAGCCTGTGGGTGAAGGAGGCCTGGTCCCAGCTGATCTCGCAGACCCTGAATGCCGAGGAGGCCGACCAGGTTGCGGTGCACTTCCAGACCGAGGGCGGCCAGCTGCAGCGGCGCGTGATCGAGTGGTTCGTCGGCGAGCTGACGCTGCAGACCTACACCTTCACTGACCGGCTCAAGTACGGCGTGCCGGGCTCCGAGCGCGAGATGAAGGACCTCCAGGTCATCACCTACGAGCGCATCTTCCCGGGCATCCAGGACTTCACCTCCTATCCCGGCACGGTGCAGTTCGCCAGCACCGACCCGGGCGTGAAGTACTTCAAGATGATGGTGATGCAGGGCGTGCA
This sequence comes from uncultured Burkholderiales bacterium, assembly GCA_964523885.1. Classification (GTDB taxonomy): domain Bacteria; phylum Pseudomonadota; class Gammaproteobacteria; order Burkholderiales; family SHXO01; genus SHXO01. The sequence continues at coordinate 26,548 of CAZFYX010000030.1, forward strand.
CGCCGTGCACACGCATCTGGAAGCCGTGGCCGACGAAGCGCGCACCATGATCCGCGCACGCGCGCCGCTCGCGGCCCCCTACATCGCCCGCGAAACCCGGGACGGGGCGGCCGGCGGCTGATCGACCGCGGTCTGGCGGGCGTCTGCGCGCGCGCCGTTGACGCCGCAGTTCATGGCCGGGATAGTTCCCGGCCTGATGCTCGCCGGCGGCTTCTTCGAGATCGCCACTCTCATGGCGATGAAGCATGGCTATCCGTGCAAGCAGAGGGTGGACTTCCGGGGCCGGGTGAAGGCGACCAGCAGTGCCTCGTGGGCGCTGCTCATCCCGATCATCATCGTGGGCATCCGCTCCGGGGTGTTCACCGAGACCGAGGTCGCCGCCGCGGGGCCCTTCTCGTGGATCGTAGCCGAATGCCCGGTGAGCGAGGTCCCGGGCAGCCCCGCAAAAGCATGCCGTGGTGCAGCATGGCTGTGCTACACTCCGACGTTTTGCCCGGGCCTTCGCCCAAGGGATAAGTTCTTGAATATGAGCCACGAAGTCCGCAACATCGCGATCATCGCCCACGTCGACCACGGCAAGACCACGCTGGTCGACAAGCTCCTGCGCCAGTCCGGAGTGTTCGCCGCGCACCAGCAGCTCGAAGAGCGCGTGATGGACAGCAACGACCTCGAGCGCGAGCGCGGGATCACGATCCTGGCCAAGAATGCGGCTTTCGAATACCAGGGCGTGCACATCAACATCGTCGACACGCCGGGACACCGGGACTTCGGCGGCGAGGTGGAGCGCGCGCTGTCGATGGTCGATGGCGTGCTGGTGCTGGTCGATGCCGTCGAGGGCCCGATGCCCCAGACCCGCTTCGTGACGCGCAAGGCGCTCGCCCGGGGCCTGCGCCCGATCGTGGTGGTGAACAAGGTGGACCGTCCCGGCGCGCGCCCGGACTGGGTAGTGAACCGCACCTTCGACCTGTTCGACAAGCTCGGCGCCACCGAGGAGCAGCTCGACTTCCCGGTGGTCTACGCCTCGGCCCTGCAGGGTTACGCGATGCTGGACGTGAACCAGCCCGGCACCGACATGCGGCCGCTGTTCGACGCGATCCTCAAGCACGTTCCGGTGCCCGAGGGCGATCCGGAGAAGCCGCTGCAGCTGCAGATCAGCGCGCTGGACTATTCCACCTACATCGGCCGCATCGGCATCGGCCGCGTGCGCCAGGGCAAGCTCAAGGCCGGCCAGGAAGTGCTGATCTTCAGCGCTGCACCCGAGCCGAAGAAGGCGCGTGTCACGCAAGTCTACGGCTTCCAGGGACTGCAGCGCACGCCGCTGCAGTCCGCGCAGGCAGGCGACATCGTGCTGCTGCAGGGGATCGAGGAGCTCACGATCGGCTGCACGCTGTGCGATCCGGAGCAGCCCGAGCCACTGCCGCTGCTGGCCGTGGACGAGCCGACGCTCACCATGAACTTCCAGGTCAACACCTCGCCCTTCGCCGGCAAGGAAGGCAAGTTCGTCACCAGCCGCCAGGTCCGCGAGCGGCTGACCCGCGAGATGCTTTCGAACGTTGCGCTGCGCGTCGAGGACACCGCGGATGCCGACGTGTTCCGCGTCTCGGGACGGGGCGAGCTGCACCTGACCATCCTGCTGGAGAACATGCGGCGCGAAGGCTACGAGCTGGCCGTATCCAAGCCGCGCGTGCTGACGCGCATGATCGACGGCGTGCGCAGCGAGCCCTACGAGCTGCTCACGGTCGACGTGGACGAGGTGCAGCAGGGTTCGGTGATGGAGGCGCTCGGTCAGCGCCGGGGCGAGCTGACCGACATGGCCTCCGACGGCAAGGGCCGGGCGCGGCTCGAGTACCGCATCCCCGCACGGGGCCTGATCGGCTTCCAGACCGAGTTCCTCAACCTGACCCGCGGCACCGGCATCATGAGCCACGTGTTCGACGAATGGGGCCCGATGAAGCCGGAGATGCCGGGCCGGCGCAACGGCGTGCTGATCTCGGCCGAGGAGGGCGACCTGGTGCCCTACGCGCTGTTCAAGCTGGAGCCGCGCGGGCGCATGTTCGTCAGCCCGGGCGAGCCGGTCTACGAGGGCATGATCATCGGCATCCACAGCCGCGACAACGACCTGGTGGTCAACCCGATCAAGGAAAAGAAGCTCACCAACATCCGCGCGGCCGGCAAGGACGAGAACGTGGTCCTGACGCCGCCGATCAAGCTCACCCTCGAGTCGGCCATCGAGTTCATCGAGGACGACGAGCTGGTGGAGATCACGCCAAAGTCGATCCGCCTGCGCAAGCGGCACCTCAACGAGCACGAGCGCAAGCGGGCTTCGCGGACCGAGGCTGAGGCGGTCTAGAAGGTTCCTAGAGCCAGCCGACCCGGCGCAGGCGTCGATACAGCCAGGTGCAGCCCGCGAGCGTGGCGGCAAGCGCAAGCGGATAGCCGAAGGTCCAGTCCAGCTCCGGCATGTGCCGGAAGTTCATGCCGTAGAGGCTGAAGACCATCGTCGGGATCGCCAGGATGGCGCCCCAGCCGGCGAGCCGCTTCACGACTTCGTTCTGGGCCACGCTCGCGAGCGCGAGGTGGACCTGCATCGCCGCGGTCACCATCTCCCGCATTGCGTCGGTGGCCTCCGACACGCGGCGCGCATGGTCCCGGATGTCGCGGAAATACTCCCTCGTCTCCTTCGGCACGATGTCGGAATGCAGCCGCATGAGCTCGGTGCAGATGTCGACAACGGGCCCCGAGGCCCCGCGCAGCTGCTGCAGCTCGCGCTTGAGCTCATACAGCGCCTCGATGGTCGCGCGGTCGAACTCGTTGCCGAAGATCGCGCCCTCGAGGCTCTCCAGCCGCCGGCTGAAGCTGTCGACGATGGGCCCGTAGTTGTCCACGATGAAATCCATCACGGCATACAGCGCGTAGCCGGGTCCCATGGCCAGGCGCATCCGGTTGGCCTCGCAGCGCTCGCGTACCTTGGCATAGCTCAGCGAGGGGCCGTGGCGCACGCTCACCAGGAAGCGCCGGCCCACGAACACGTGCGTCTCCCCCAGGTGCATGGAGTCCTCCCACCACTGCGCGGTCTGGAGCACGACGAAGAGCGACTCCCCGTACTCCTCCACCTTGGGCCGCTGGTGCGCGGAAAGCGCGTCTTCCACCGCCAGGTCGTGCAGGCCGAACTCCGACTGGATCTTGCGCAGCAGGGCCATGTTGGGCTCGTGCAAGCCCACCCAGACGAAGGTGCCCGGCTGCTCCAGCATGTCGCTGATCTGCTCGACGTCGATGTCGCCCAGTCGCTCGCCATCCCTGTAGGCCACGCAGTTGACCACCATTGCCATGCAGATGCCTCCTCGACGCGCGCAGCGTGTCGGTCGCACGCGTCAATCACCGAATCATAGGCGATCCTACACCGCCGCCCAGCATGCGCTAAGCCCCTGAGCCGCAAGGACTGGGTGCTATACTGAACCGATGGATCCGCTGACGATGATTCACCTGGGCCTTACCGCGATCACGCTGGTCGCGGTCATCTGGGCCGGCATGCGCGTCGGGCAGATGCTGCAGCGGCAGGAGAACCTGCCAGAGACGGTCACGCAGGTGCTGGAGCGCAAGCACCTCGACATGCTCAAGGACCTCAACGACGGGCTCAACACCCTGGCCGACCGGCTCGGCAGCACCCAGACCGATACCGGCGAGCGGCTGCGCACCACCGTCTCGCAGGACCTCAAGCAGACCCGGGACGCCATGCTGGTGCTGCAGCTCTCCCAGACCGAGGAGCTGTCGACCAACCGCCAGGCCATGACCGAGCGCCTGCTGTCGCTGGCGGCCGAGCTGCAGGCCAAGTTCGACGAGCTGCGCGCGAGCCTGCAGGCCAAGCACGACGAGCTGCGCCTGGAGCTGCACGCCAAGCAGGACGAATTGCGCGCCGAGCTGCTCACCCGCGTGCTCGAGCGCCTGGGCGAGCAGGGGCGCGCGAACCAGGAGCTGATCCAGTCCACGCTGCACAGCGTCAGCCTTAACGTCTCGAACTCGGTGGAGACGCTCAGCCGCACCACCGATGCGCGACTGGAGCAGATCACCGGGCGCGTCAACGAGCGCCTCGAGGAAGGCTTCCGCAAGACCAACGAGACCTTCGTCAGCGTGATGGAGCGGCTGGCCACGATCGACGAGGCACAGCGCAAGATCGATGGCCTCACCACCAACGTGGTGACCCTGCAGGAGCTGCTCGGCGACAAGCGCTCGCGCGGGGCATTCGGCGAAGTGCAGCTCGAGGCGCTGGTGCGCAACCTGCTTCCGCCCTCTGCCTTCGAGTTCCAGGCCACGCTGTCCAACCGCAATCGCGCCGACTGCCTGCTGCGGCTGCCGGAACCCACCGGCCTGGTCGCGGTCGATGCCAAGTTCCCGCTGGAGAACTATCACCGCATGTACGACCTGTCGCTCCCCGAAGCGGATCGCACGGCGGCCCAGCGTCAGCTGCGTGCCGACTTGCGCAAGCACGTCGACGACATCTACGAGCGCTACATCATCCCCGGCGAGACGTCCGACGGAGCGGTGATGTTCGTGCCGGCCGAGGCGGTGTTCGCGGAGATCCACGCGCATCACGGCGAGGTGGTCGACTACGCCATGCAGCGGCACGTGTGGATCGTGTCGCCGACCACGATGATGGCGGTGCTCAATACCGCGCGCGCGGTGATCAAGGACGTGGAGACGCGCCGGCAGGTGCACATCATCAAGGACGAGCTGGCCAAGCTGGGCAAGGAGTTCGGCCGCTTCGACCAGCGCATGCGCAAGCTGGCCGAGCACATCCGCCAGGCCCACGAGGACGCCGAGGACGTGCGCATCACCAGCGACAAGATCTCCAAGCGCTTCCTGCAGATCGAGCGGGTCGAGCTCGAGATGCCCGCCGGCACCCCGCGCGCAGGCAGCCTGCTGGGCGTGGCCGAGGACGAACCGGCCCTGCCCGAGCAGCAGACCGGGTAGCGCTGCGTGCTGGGGGCACTGCGCACCTGGCGCCGCAACCGCATCCTGCGCCAGTCACCGGTGGACGAGGCGCAGTGGCAGGATCTGGTCTCGCACTTTCCCTTCGCCTGGACCCTGCCGGCCGCAGACCAGCAGCGCCTCAGGGAGCTGGTCGTCCTGTTCCTGCACGAGAAGGACTTCGCCGCCGCGGCCGGGCTGCAGCTCACCGCCCGGATGCAGCTGTGGGTGGCGATCCAGGCCTGCATCCTGGTGCTCAACCTCGGGCTGGAGTACTTTCGCGGCTGGAGCGGCGTCATCCTGTATCCGGAACAGTTCGTGCCTCGCCACCAGCAGGTGGACGAGACCGGTATCGTGCACGAAGGGGACGAGCCCTACGCCGGTGAAGCGTGGCTCGGGGGTCCAGTGGTGCTGTCCTGGGCCGATATCCAGGGCACCGAGTATCCCGACGGGGTCAACGTGGTGATCCACGAGTTCGCTCACAAGCTGGACATGCTCAACGGCGATGCCAACGGCTTCCCGCCCCTGCACGCCGGCATGAATCGCGCCGACTGGTCGGCGGCGTTCACGACCGCCTACGACGACTTCTGCGTCAGGGTCGACGGCGGCGAGGACACCCAGATCGATCCCTACGCGTCGGAGAGCCCGGGCGAGTTCTTCGCGGTGCTGTCGGAGGCGTTCTTCGAGATCCCGGATGTCGTGCAGGACGAGTATCCGCAGGTGTACGCACAGCTCGCGGCCTTCTACAGGCAGGACCCCGCCGAGCGCCTGATGGCGGCCACCGTGAGGCTGCCGGGATGAGCGCGATGCGTCGGCCGGTGCCGCTGTTGCAGCTGCTGCTTGCGGCCGTGCTCATGCTCATGGCGGCCTGGGCGGAGGCCGAGCCGACGGTGACCGAGGTGATTCCACTGCGCTATCGGACTGCGGACGAGATCATCCCGGTTCTGCGGCCGCTGCTGCCCCAGGACGCGGTGCTGAGCGGGCTGAACAACAAGCTGATCGTGCGCACCACGCCCTCCAGCATGCTGGAGGTGAAGAAGCTCCTGGCCAGCCTCGACGCCACCCCCCGCAAGCTGATGATCAGCGTGCGCCAGGACGCCAACCTCGACGCCTGGCAGCGCGGCAGCGAGATCTCGGGGCGCGTCGAAGGCGACAACGCATCGGTCACGGTGCCAGGCTCGCCTGCCCCGCCCGGCGCGCAAGCGAAGGTCGGGGGTGTCCGCGCACGGGTGTACGGCAGTGCGGACCAGGACACCGACCGGATCAGCCAGCGGGTGCAGGTGATGGAAGGCGGCCGTGCGCTGATCCGGGTGGGGCAGTCGGTCCCGGTCGCGGCCGGGCAGGTGGTGGACACGCCCGACGGGCGTCGGGTGCTGCGCTCGACGCAGTTCCGCAGCGCGAACACCGGGTTCTACGTCGTGCCGCGGCTGGCAGGAGACCAGGTCACGCTCGAGATCTACACGGCCGCGGACGCCTTCCAGTCGCCCGGCAGTGCAGCTTCCGACATCCAGCGCGTGGCAACCGTGGTCACGGGCCGGCTGGGCGAGTGGATCGAGCTCGGCGCGATCGGGCAGCAGGGGTTCGAGAACCGCCAGTCGGGCCTCGCGCGCAGCACAGATGCCGTGCGCGATGCGCGCGCCGTGCTGGTCAGGGTCGACGAGGTCCGGTAGCCCCGCATGCCCTCCGTCAATGCGCACGATCGGCGCCTGCACCTGGCGCTCCTGGCAGCGGGCCTGGTCGTCCTGGCGTGGTCGGGCTACCGTCCGTTCGACCGCTTCGTGTGGTTCCTCGAGGTGGTTCCGGCCGTGGCGGGCGGGGTCGCGCTGGTCGCCCTCTATCGCCGGTTCCGGTTCACCAACCTGGTGTACATGCTGGTTCTCCTGCACGCCATCATCCTGATGATCGGCGGCAAGTACACCTACGCGGAGATGCCCCTGTTCAACTGGCTGCGCGACGAGCTCGGACTGGCGCGCAACTACTACGATCGCCTGGGGCACTTCGCGCAGGGCTTCGTCCCGGCCATGATCGCGCGCGAGATCCTGCTGCGCCGGGAGGTGGTGCGTGGGCGCGGGTGGCTGTTCTTCCTGGTCTGCTGCTGCGCGCTGGCACTGTCCGCGACGTACGAGTTCTTCGAATGGTGGGTCGCGGTCGCCTCCGGGACCGCCGCCGATGCCTTCCTCGCCACCCAGGGCGACGTCTGGGACACCCAGTGGGACATGTTCCTGGCCCTGTGCGGATCGGTGGCCGCGCAACTGCTGCTCTCGACGCGGCACGACCGCGAGCTGGCATCCCTCGCGCCGGCCAGGGGAATGACCTAGGCCGGGCGTCGGCTTCCGGCCGGCGCCGCGGGTGCGGCGCCTCAAGGCGACATTGGCATGTAAAGCATGCCTTAACCGAGCCGGTTCCCTGCCGATATATTCCGGGCGACTCCTGGTCGCTTCCGACACCCATTACAAGAACACCGCGGGCACACCCGAGACAACCTTGAGACCCGTTCCCCGCACCACCCAGCGTGCGCTGCTGGGTGGGCTGCTGTTCGGACTGCTCACCCTGTTGGTCATCCAGGCCGGGCCGGCCCTGGCTGCAGCGGGGCTGGTCCTCGTCGCGGCCCTGGCCTACCTGTTCTACCGGCAACTGCTCGGGCTTCACCGCAGCGAGGAGCGCCTTACCGGCCTGTTCCGCAACAGCCCCGTGCCCGTTGCCGTCACGCGCCTGCAGGATGGCAGGATCCTCGAGGTGAACCAGGCCTTCCTCGACATGACCGGCTATGGCCGCGACCAGGTGATCGGCCGCACCTCCGTCGAGGTCGGGCTGTGGGTGAACCCCGACCAGCGGCCCGCGGTGATGGAGGAACTCAAGCGCCAGCGTCGCATCCGCAACCTCGAGGGGCCGTTCCGGCGCGCCTCGGGAGAACTCGCGCATGGCATCTTTCATGGCGAGCTGGTCGAACTGGAGGGCGAGCAACGGGTGGTGCTGACCGCCAAGGACATCTCCGAACGGCACCAGACCCAGCAACGCCTGCGCAAGAGCGAGGATCTGCTCAACGCGACCGGCCGCATGGCCCGGGTGGGCGGCTGGGAGGTCGATCTCGCCACCCTGAAGATGACCTGGACCGACGAGGTCTACCGCATCCACGACCTCGACTACGCGGTGCAGCCGACAGTCGAACAGGCCCTGGATTACTACGCGCCCGAAGCGCGGCCGGTGATCCGCGGCTTCATCATGCAGGCGGTCGAGACCGGCGCGCCGTTCGACGTGAAGCTGCCCCTGATCGCCGCCAGCGGGCGCCGCCTCTGGGTCCGGGCGATGGGACAGGCCGAGATGCGCGACGGCAAGCCGGTGCGCCTGTACGGGGCGTTCCAGGATGTCACCGACGAGCACCTGGCGCAGGAGCAGCTCAGTGTCATGTCCGAACGCGTGCTGCTCGCGACCCGCGCTGCAGAGGCCGGGATCTGGGACCTCGACTGCTACCGCGGCGAGCTGGTGTGGGACGACGGCATGTACCGGCTGTACGGCCTCACGCGCGCGGAGTGCGCGGATCCGTACCAGGGGTGGGCGCGGGTGATCCATCCGGAGGACCGCGAGCGCGTCGATCGCGCGCGCGAGGAGGCCAAGGCCGGCGCACCCTACGAGATCGAATTCCGGGTGGTGCGTCCCGACGGCCAGCTGCGCTACGTGCGCTCCCATGCCCAGGTCCAGCGCGGCGGCGACGGCGGCCTCATGCGCCTCACCGGGATCAACTTCGACGTGACGGCGCGCCGGGAGACCGAGGAGGCGCTGCGTGCCAGCCAGACCTTCCTTTCGGCGCTGGTGAACAACACCGACGACCTGATCCTGGCCACCGACCGCGAACTGCGCATCACCCTGATGAACGATGCCTTCCGGCGTGCCATCGCACGCAACTTCGGGTTCGAGGTCCGGGAGGGCGATCCCATCGAACGGATCACGCCGGAGGCGCGCCGCGAGGAGCTGCGCCGGACCTTCGCGCGCGCTGCAGGGCGAGCGCCAGCGCATCGAGAGCATCACCCGCCTGCCCAACGGGCGCGTGGTGTACCAGGACGAGGCGTTCAACCCGGTCTGCGACGCCAGCGGCGCGGTCACGGGGATCTCCATCTTCGTGCGCGACGTCACCCGGCGCCGGCATACCCAGCACACCATCCAGCGCATCGTCGAGGCCACCGCGTCCACCGTGGGCGAGGCATTCTTCCGTGCCCTGGTGCGCGAGATTGCCGTCGCCCTCGAGTCGCGCTACGCCTGTGTGTGCGAGTTGACCGAGGACGGGCGCATGCGCTCGGTGGCGATGTGCGGGGACGGCAGGGTCATGGAGAATCTCACCTACGACCTGCCGGGCACTCCCTGTGCCGCCGTGCTCGAGAGCGGGACGCAGCTCTACGCGTCCGGCGTGCAGGCCCTGTTCCCCGCGGACCAGGCGCTGCGGGAGCTGGGGGTCGAAAGCTACATGGGCGTGGCGCTGCACACCGCCTCGGGGCAGCCGCTGGGCCTGGTCGCAGTGCTGCACGACCGGCCGATGCATCGCACGGACCTCGCGCAAGACCTGCTCACGATCGCCGCCGCGCGGGCGGCAGCCGAGCTCGAGCGCCTGCAGATCGAAGCCGAGCGCAACGCCACGCTCGCGGCACTGCGCGAGCGCGAGGCGACGCTGCACCTGGCGCAGCAGGCCGGCAACATCGGCAGCTGGGACCGCGACCTGGCCACCGGACGGATCTACTGGTCCGAGTCGGTCTACCGGATGACGCAGCGCGATCCGGCGCAGTTCGACCCGGACCGCCGACGCTGGCTGAACGAGATCGTGCATCCGCAGGACCGCGAGCGCGTCCGTGCCCAGGCCGACCACGCCATCGCCGCCGGCCAGGCGCTCGACATCGAGCACCGCATCGTGCTGCCGGACGGCGGCGTGCGTCACGTGCACCGGCGCGCGGAGCTGATGCGCGATGCCCAGGGCAAGCCGACGCGCCTGGTCGGCATCATCCAGGACATCACCGAGCGCAAGCGCGCCGAGGAGCACGTCAAGGCCAGCGAGGAACGGCTGCGGAGGCTGGTGGAGACCACCCAGGTGGTGCCCTGGACCTTCGACCCGCAGCGGCAGCGCTTCACCTACGTCGGCCCGCAGGTGGAGAAGATCCTGGGCTTCAGCGCGGAGGCGTGGTGCGAGGGTGACCTGTGGCGCCAGCGCATCCATCCTGACGACCGCACCGCGGTGCGCGATGCGCTGCGCCCGCGCCGTGACGACCGCGAGGTCGAGTTCCGCATCCAGGCCCAGGATGGCGGCTGGGTATGGGTGCGCGGGATGATCAGTGCGGTGCCCGGGCGGGGCGAGCCCGCGACCCTGCAGGGCTTCCTCATGGACGTCACCGGGCAGAAGCGCGCCGCCGAGCAGCTGCGGCTCGCAGCCGAGGTGTTCCAGAGCAGCGGGGAGGCCATCGTCATCTCCGATGCCCAGCTGCGCATCCTGCAGGTCAACCCCGCCTACACCTCGATCACCGGCTACACGCCCGGGGAGGCCGAGGGGCACACGCCCTATGAGCTCAGTCGCGGCGTGCGCAGCCCCGAACACGACCGCGAGATCCTCAACGAGGTCCAGCGCTGCGGCTACTGGCAGGGCGAGGTGTGGGACCGGCGCAAGTCGGGCGACAGCTACCCCAAGTGGCTGACGCTGTCAGTCGTGCGCGACGCGAACGCGCGCATCGCCAACTACATCGAGATCTTCTCCGACATCTCCGAGCGCAAGGAGCGCGAGGAGCGGGTGCGTCACCTGGCCCACCACGACGCCCTCACCGGGCTGCCCAACCGGGCGCTGCTCACCGACCGCCTCACCCAGGCCATCGCACTCGCGCAGCGCAACGACACCCGGGTCGCGGTGATGTTCCTCGACCTGGACCGGTTCAAGAACGTCAATGACTCGCTCGGCCACAGCGTCGGCGACAAGCTGCTGCACGAGGTGGCGGTGCGGCTCAAGGCCGCGATGCGCGCCAGCGACACGGTCAGCCGCCTGGGCGGCGACGAGTTCGTGATCCTGATGCCCGACGCACAGGACCAGGCCGCCATCTCGACCGCGGCGCGCAAGGTGCTGGAGGCGGTCTCCCTGCCTTATGCCATCGATGGCCACGAGCTCATCTCCACCCCGAGCCTGGGCATCAGCGTGTTCCCCGCCGACGGCCAGGATGTCGAGACGCTGCTGCGCAACGCCGACGCGGCGATGTATCACGCCAAGGAGTCGGGCCGCAACAACTTCCAGTTCTTCACCCAGGACATGAACGCCCGCGCGGTGGAGCGCCTGTCGCTCGAGCGCAGCCTGCGGCGGGCGCTCGAGCGCGACGAGCTGCGGCTGCACTACCAGCCACAGTACGAGCTGGCGAGCGGGCGCATCGTCGGCATGGAAGCGCTGATCCGCTGGGAGCATCCGGAGGAAGGGCTGATCTCGCCGGGCCGCTTCATGCCGTTCGCGGAGGAGACCGGCCTGATCCTGCCGATCGGGGCCTGGGTTCTGGAGCGCGCGTGCCTGCAGAACCGGGAATGGCAGCGCGCGGGCCTGCCGACGGTGCGCATGTCGGTGAACATCTCGGCGCTGCAGTTCCGCCAGCACGGGTTCGCCGACACCGTGCGCCACGCGCTCGAGGTCAGCGGACTCGACGCCCGCCACCTGGAGCTGGAGGTGACCGAGAGCGTGATCATGCACGATGCGGAGCGGGTGACCGCGACACTGGCCGACCTCAAGCGCATGGGGCTGGAACTGGCGATCGACGACTTCGGCACCGGCTACTCGAGCCTGAGCTACCTCAAGCGCTTCCCGATCGACCGCCTCAAGATCGACCAGTCCTTCGTGCGCGACATCCCGTCCGATGCGGAGGATGCCGCGATCATCAGCGCGATCATCGGCCTCACCCGCAGCCTCGGCCTGCGCACCATCGCCGAGGGGGTGGAGACGGCCGAGCAGCTGGAATTCCTGCGCGAGCAGGGCTGCGACGAGGTGCAGGGCTACCTGCTGAGCCGCCCGGTTCCCCCCGAGGCGTGCGCGGCGCTCCTCGTCGAGGACAAGCGCAAGCCGGCGCTGCGCGCTGCGTAGCCGGCGCTACTTCCGGAGCAGCCAGAGCACCAGCGAGATCACCGCCGAGACCAGCAGGCCGGTGACCACCGGGAAGTAGAACGTGAAGCCCTCGCGCTCGATGCGGATGTCGCCCGGCAGCCGCCCCAGCCCCAGCTTCGACAGCCAGGGCCACAGCAGGCCGGCTGCCAGAAGGGTCAGCCCGAATCCGATCAGTATGCGTTGCATGCCCGGTTAGTACGCTTGCGGCGCGAGCGGTTCCGGCGGCCCGCCTCGCGCAGTGCCGCCCCGTATCCGTAGAATACGGCCATGCCGCCCTCCGCTGCACGCATCCGCGCCGCCATCGTCACGCTTGCAGCCCGCCGTCCAGGGGGGACGATCTGTCCCTCGGACGTCGCGCGCAGCCTCGATCCGACACACTGGCGTGCACTGATGGAGCCGGTGCGAGAGGCCGCGCGCGGGCTCGCACGCGAGGGCACGCTCGTCATCACGCGCGCTGGCGTCCCGTTGTCGCCCGAGCTGCCCTTCCGTGGCGCCATCCGCCTGGGCCTGCCGACGTGCGGCGGGGAAGGTTCACACGCGCCAGGATGACGGCGGACGTGGATCCAGGCGAGCCCATGACGCTCGACCCGCCGCATCCCGACCCGCCCGGTCCGGCCGCAGCGGGCCGGGACGAGATCGCGGACCTCTTCTCCGCCGGGGGGCCGATCGCGCACACCATCCCGGGCTACCGGGTGCGCGTGCAACAGGTCGAGATGGCCCGGGCGGTCGCCGCCGCCATCGAGCAGCGCTCTGTCCTGATAGCAGAGGCCGGCACCGGCACGGGCAAGACCTTCGCCTATCTGGTGCCGGCGCTGCGCTCGGGCGGCAAGGTCATCGTCTCGACCGGTACCAAGACCCTGCAGGACCAGCTGTTCAACCGCGACATCCCCACCGTGCGCAAGGCGCTGCAGGCGCCGGTCACGGTCGCCCTGCTAAAGGGGCGCGCGAACTACGTCTGCCACTACCACCTGGAGCGCAATCTCACCGACGGGCGCCTGGCCCGGCGCGAGGATGCGGCCCATCTGCAGGCCGTCGCGCGCTACGCGCGCACCACCCGCTCGGGCGACCGCGCCGGGCTGGCCGATGTGCCCGAGGACAGCTCGGTCTGGCCGTTGGTGACGTCGACCCGGGAGAACTGCCTGGGCGGCGACTGTCCACGCTACACGGACTGCTTCGTGATGGAGGCGCGCCGCCAGGCGCTCGCGGCGGATGTGGTCGTGGTGAATCATCACCTGTTCTTCGCCGACCTGGTGTTGCGCGACGAAGGCGTGTCGGAGCTGCTGCCCGCGTGCAACACGGTCATCTTCGACGAGGCGCACCAGCTGCCCGAGACCGCCACGCTGTTCTTCGGCGAGACCGTCTCCAGCGCGCAGCTCATCGAGCTCGCGCGCGATACCCGGGTCGAGGCGGCGGCCGGGGCGAAGGACTTCGCCCCCCTGCCGCAGGCGGCGCAGGAGCTGGACAAGGCCGCACGCGACCTGCGCATCGCGGCCGGCGAGGAGCAGGGGCGGCGCCCGGCGCGCGACGCCGAGGCACGCCGCGACTTCTCCCTGCGGCTGGACGCCCTGTTCGAGAAGCTCGTAGCGTTGAGCGGCGTGCTGGAGTTCCAGGCCGACCGCAGCGAAGGCCTGCACAGCTGCTGGCAGCGCAGCCTCGAGCTGTCGGCGCGCCTGGAACGGTGGCGTACGCAGAAGGACCAGCCGCAGACGGTGCGCTGGGTGGAGGTGACCGCGCATTCGGTGGCCCTGAATGCGACACCGCTGAACACTGCCGAGGTGTTCCAGAAGCAGGTGCTGGCCAGCGCACGCGCCTGGATCTTCACCTCCGCGACGCTGTCCGTGAAGCAGGACTTCACCCACTACCAGCAGGAAATGGGGCTGGCGCAGGCCAGTGCCGCAGCGTGGGAGAGCCCGTTCGACTACGCCGCCCAGGCGCTGTTGTACGTGCCCCAGCGCATGCCCGGGCCGAACACCGAGGGCTATACGCAGAAGACGGTCGAGGCCGTGCTGCCCGTGCTGCGCGCCAGCGGCGGGCGCGCGTTCCTGCTGTTCACCAGCCTGCGCGCGATGCGCGAGGCGCACCGCGTGCTGCGGGAGCGGCTGGAACAGGAGGGACTGGATTTCCCCCTGCTGCTGCAGGGGGAGGGCGCGCGCAGCGAACTGCTCGAGCGTTTCCGCCGGCTGGGCAACGCCGTGCTGGTGGCCAGCCAGTCCTTCTGGGAAGGGGTGGACGTGCGCGGCGACGCGCTGTCCGTCGTCATGATCGACCGCCTGCCGTTCGCGCCGCCCGACGACCCGGTGCTCGAGGCCCGCATCGAGCGCATGACGGCCGAGGGCCGCAACGCGTTCATGGAGTACCAGGTGCCGCAGGCGGTGATCACGCTCAAGCAGGGCGCCGGCCGCCTGATCCGCGACGAGACCGACCGGGGTGTGCTGATGATCTGCGACACGCGCCTCGTGGACAAGCCCTACGGTCGCAGGATCTGGCAGAGCCTTCCACCGTTCCGGCGCACCCGTGAGCTGGGTGAAGTGCTGGCGTTCTTCGGCCCCGGTGACCGAGAAGCGTAAACGAAAAGCGTGACGGCATGCAAAGCGCCGGGCGCCTCGCCTGTCGTCACGCCGTTTCCGTCCCGCTGTTCCTGTCCCGCTTCTCGCTCACCGCCTCTCTGCCAGACGGCCCTGCACGCGTGTCCTGACCAGGTCGATGTGCTGCCTGAAGCTGTACAGGTTGGCCGAATACGCCAGCGGCGTCGGAATCCGGTTCACCGCCTGCTCGATGGCGTCCAGGCGTGAGGCCATCTCGTGCAGCGCCGGCGCGTCCTGGCGCTCCTCGAGCTGCAGCTCGATCTCCTTGAGCCGTCCATACCAGCGGTAGATGCGCGCTCGCACCCGCCATCCGTAGAGTGCCGGCAGGATGCGCGCGAGCGGGATCAGCACGGCCAGCACCGGCAGCAGCATCACCCACGTGCGGTCGACGAGGTTGGCCGCCCAGAACGGCAGGTAGCGCTGCAGGAACGGCGGGCCGGACTGGTAGTAGCGCTTCGCCTCGGGGCTGATCGGGAAGTCCGCGTCCCTGGGCGAAGGAAACTCGCCGCGCTTGCTGAACATGCCGGCCTCGGCATGCAGGCTGGCGGACGCGCGCATGAGCAGGTAGGCCAGCGCAGGATGCAGGTCGCGCTTGACCAGCAGATTCGCGGTGGGCGCGACTAGCACCACGTCCTGGCGTGGGACATTGCGGGCGAAGTCGATCGCACCCTCAGGCAGGACCAGGCGGGTCAGGTAGGGAAAGCGGCGCGTATACGCGTCCGCACGCGCGAGGCTCAGCAGGCGCACGCCGGGGGCCTCGATGAGTTGCTGGACCGAAGGCGAGTCGGCCGGGGCGACGAACATCGCCGCGGCGACCCTGCCGTGGAGCAGGGCGCGGGCCGCATCGCCCTCGCCGATGGGGACCAGCTCAGTGGGCGGCAGGACCACGTCGTTCACCGCCAGCAGTTGCAGCGCCAGCGCACGGACGCCGCTGTACTCCGGGCCGACCGCGATGCGGCGCCCACGCAGTCCCGGGAAATCGTCGATCACCGCTCCGCGGTAGAACACCCACAGCGGCTCGTAGTAGAGGCTCCCCAGTGAGACGAGATCGGGGGCGTTGGCTGCGAACGCGGTGCCGCCCTGGAGGAAGCCGACGTCCACGTGCGCAACCGGGTCCATCAGGCGCCCCACGTTCTCCAGGCTGCCGCGGGAGGGGCGCAGCTCGACGCTGACACCGTCCTGCGCCAGCAGCGCCTGGTAGCGCTTGCCGTACTCCTGGTAACCGCTGTTCTCGTCCCCGGTGCTCATCACGAGATGCTTGGGGGGCGCGGGCTGCACGAAGCGCAGCGCGATCGCGAACGCCGCAGCCACCAGCAGCGCACCGAGGGTGACGGTGAGCCAGATCTCGCGCCGCAGGCTGCGTTGCAGCGTCTTCAGGTCGAGGCGCGCCATGCGGGTCGGCAGCTTCATGCGCCCGATTATAGGCATAGGTGTGCTCGGGGCCGCTCGCGCACTGCCCCGCGCCGCGCCGAGGGAAAGGTGAACCGACGCACGACCGCGGTTTGCCTGGCGTCCGTCGCGTCCCTGCCGATGAGTGCTTCTTCCGGCGTGCCGGCGGGCGGCATCAGAGCAGCGGCGCGATCGCGCGCCATGCCAGCCAGAGCAGCCCGCACCAGGCCAGCACGATCACGCCCGCCGCGATCCAGTTCTTCGGCTGCGCGTGCCGGCCCGCGAGCCATTCGGCGGCACGCGTGCGCGCATCGGCGAGGACGCCTGCAGGGATCAGCCGGAGCGCAAGCCAGATCGCGGCGGGCAGCAGGATCAGCTCGTCGAGGTAGCCGAGGACCGGAATGAAGTCCGGAATCAGGTCGATGGGGCTCAGGGCGTAGGCGACGATCACGATCGCCAGCAGCTTCGGCGGCAGCGGAGTGCGGGGATCGCGATAGGCGAACCACAGCGCGACGGTGTCGCGCTTCAGCGCCCGTGCCCACTCACGCAGCGCCTGCGGTGGCACGCGGACTCAGCTCGCGCGATGCGCGTGCAGGTCGTGCTCGCTCGCCGCGTGCACCACGACGTCGGTGAAGTCCCCGACGCGCAGGTCCGCCCCGTCCTCGACGTAGACCACGCCGTCGATCTCCGGCGCGTCGGCGCTGGAGCGGCCGACGGCACCCTCGGGGCCGACCTCGTCGATCAGGACGGTCAGCCGCTTGCCCACGCGCGCGGCCAGGCGCTGCTCGCTGATCGCCTGCTGCACCGCCATGAACCGTGCGCGGCGCTCCTCCTTGACCTCCTCCGGCACCGGATCGGGGAGCGCATTGGCGGCCGCACCTTCGACCGGCGAGTAGCCGAAGCAGCCGACGCGATCGAGTTGGGCTTCCTGGAGGAAATCCAGCAGGGTTTCGAACTCCGCCTCGGTCTCGCCGGGGAACCCGACGATGAAGGTGCTGCGCAGCGTGATCTCCGGACAGACTGACCGCCAGGCACGGATGCGCGCGAGCGTGTTCTCGCTGTCCGCGGGGCGCTTCATCAGCCGGAGGATGCGCGGGCTGGCGTGCTGGAACGGCACATCGAGGTAGGGCAATAGCTTCCCCTCCGCCATGAGCGGGATGAGCTCGTCGACCTGGGGATAGGGGTAGACATAGTGCAGCCGCACCCAGGCGCCCAGGTCGCCGAGCGCCTGCGCCATCTCGGTAAGCCGGGTCTTGAGCGGGCGTCCGCCCCAGAAGCCGGTGCGATAGCGCACGTCCACCCCGTTTGCGCTGGGGTCCTGCGAGATCACCAGCAGCTCCCTGACGCCGGCCTGCACCAGCGCCTGGGCTTCCTGCATCACGTCGCCGATCGGACGGCTGACCAGATCCCCGCGCATCGAGGGAATGATGCAGAAGGTACAACGATGGTTGCACCCCTCGGAGATCTTGAGGTAGGCGTAGTGCTTCGGCGTGAGCCGGATTCCCTGCGGCGGAATCAGGCTCGTGTAGGGGTCGTGCGGCTGCGGCAGGTGGGCGTGCACCGCGGCCATCACCTCTTCGGTCGCATGCGGCCCGGTCACGGCGAGGACCTGCGGGTGGGCTTCGCGCACGACCTCGCCCCGAGCACCGAGGCAGCCGGTGACGATGACCTTGCCGTTCTCGGCCAGCGCCTCGCCGATGGCCTCGAGCGATTCGTCGACGGCTGCGTCGATGAAGCCGCAGGTGTTCACGACGACCAGGTCCGCGTCCTGGTAGCTGGGCGAGATCAAATAGCCCTCGGCGCGCAGCTGGGTGAGGATGCGTTCGGAGTCGACCAGGGCTTTCGGGCAGCCCAGCGAGACGAAGCCTACGCGCGCGGCCGCGCGCCTGTTCGCCTTACGGCTTGCGCTCTGCGCCACTCGTCCCGCTCGTGTCCGGTGCGGTGTCGTTCTGCGGCGCGGCGGCGCCGGGGAAGCCGGGGAAGGAGAAGCCGCCGAACAGGGTCCGCGCCTGTTTCTGCAGCTGCTGCTGCATCTCCAGGAAGGCCTGCGCACTCTGCTCCAGGTAGCTGGTCATCAGGCCCTGGATCGCAGGGCCCTGCATCTTGACGAACTGACCCCAGGCATCGGTGTTGAGCATCGGGTTGTCCCCGAGCTTGCCCATGGACTGCTCCTGGAGGCGACGCTGGATCTCCATGAACGTGTGGATGTTCTTCTCGAGGTAGTTGCCCATCATGCCCTGCATGGCATTGCCATAGAACCGGATGATCTGGGACAGCATGTCGGAGGAGAACATCGGAGCGCCGGAGCTTTCCTCTTCCAGGATGATCTGGAGCAGGATGCTGCGGGTGAGGTCTTCGTTGCTCTTCGCGTCCACGACTTTGAACGGCACCTGCTGCAGCACCAGCTTCTTGACGTCCGCCAGCGTGATGTAGCTGCTGGTGGCCGTGTCGTACAGCCGGCGGTTCGGGTACTTCTTGATCAGTCTGGTCTCTTCGCTCATCGGTGCTCCGGCTGTTGGCTGTGGCCTGTCGTTGTGCGGTCCGGCTGAAGGGCAGCAAAAAGAGCCATTGGCCCCTCCGGTTACCAGTTTAGTGCATTGAAAAATGGACGCAAACCATTTTGTTTGCGGCGCGGTACGAAAGACTTGACACGATCGTTCCGATCTCGCTAGGATTGACTTGTGCGTTGCAGCAAGCGGGTTTCGGGTGGCTTCCACCTTGTCCACACTGCAAACATGGCTTCAAGCGCTTAGCAGGTTTTCCTAAAGAAGTGCGCCAATGGCGCGATGAACAAAAACAGGAAATGCTGCGCAACACGGCCTGCACCTGATTTCTGCCGGCGTGCGGTTGGGCCGCCCGCTGGATGCCGTCTCCTCCCCCTTTGTATAGGGTTCGCCTTATACCAAAGGTTGAACCCCGGCTTTCGAGCCGGGGTTTTTTTTTGCCTGCCTGCCCGGCTGCTCAGCCGATTGCCTCCAAGGCCGGGACTTCCGTCACATAGCGGCCGGGTGCCGCCTCGACCACCGGATGGGCCGTGCTGCCGGGCGATGCCGGCGCTCGCACGGCGCGCCCCGAGTGCGCCACCGCCCATGCGGCCCAGTGGTCCCACCAACTGCCTTCGTGTCGAACGGCGCCAGCGATCCAGGCCTGCGCGTCGGCACTCGGAGGGGCACCGGCCCGGAAGTACCGTCGTCCGCTTCCCGGCGGGTTCACCACGCCCGCGACGTGGCCGCTGGCGCTCAGGACGAATTGCGTGTGGCCGCCGAGCAGCTGCGTGCTCGCGAAGGCGCTGGTCCACGGCACGATGTGATCGTCCTGCGCAGCCATCACGTAGGCCGGCATCCGCACCCGCGTCAGGTCGACGGGCCGGCCCAGTACATGAAGACCTCCGGGCACGCGCAGCCGGTTCTCCAGGTAGAGGTGGCGCAGGTACCAGGCGAACAGGGGGCCGGGCAGGTTGGCGCTGTCGCTGTTCCAGGCGAGCAGATCGAACGCCGGCGGCTCCCGGCCCTTGAGGTAGTTGTTGACCACGAAGCTCCAGACCAGGTCGGTCGGACGCAGGCTGGCGAAGGCGGCAGCGATGCGCGCGCCCGGCATGACGCCGCCCTGCGCGTACTGACGTTCGCAGCCCTCGACGTAGTCCCGGTCGACGTATACGGCGATGTCGCCGACGTCGCTGAAGTCGAGCAGGCAGGCGAGCAGGGTGAGGCTGCGTACGCGCTCGGGCCGCTGCATCGCGGCGAGCGCGGTGGCGAGCAGCGTGCCGCCCACGCAGAAGCCGAGTGCGTTGAGCGTGCGGCTTCGCGTGATCTCCACCACGGCCTCGAGCGGTGCCAGCACCCCCTCGCGCACGTAGTCGTCCCAGGTGTGGTGCGCCTGCGCGGCTCCGGCATTGCGCCACGACACGATGAAGACCTGCAGCCCCTGGTCGAGCGCGAACCGCACGAAGGAATTGTGCGGCTGCAGGTCGAGGAGGTAGTACTTGTTGATGAACGGCGGCACGATCAGCAGCGGCCGGGCGCGCACCTTCGGCGTGCGGGGCAGGTACTGGATGAGCTGGGCCACATCGTTCTCGAACACCACGGCGCCGGGGGTCACCGCCACGTTGCGGCCGACCTCGAACGCCCCGGCGGCGCTCATCGCGATGCGGCCCTGGGCGAGGTCGTGCGCGAGGTTGCGTATCCCGTTCTCCAGGCTGGCGCCGCCGGTCTGCGCGGCCAGTCGCAGCGCGTCGGGATTGGTCCAGGGCGTGTTCGTCGGTGCCATCGCGTCGGCGATCTGGCGGGCAACGAAGCGAGCCCTGCGCTGCGCGGGCGGGGGTAGCCGTGCGAGCGCGATCAACTCGTCCAGCCAGCGCGCGTTGATCAGGTAGGACTCCTTGAGCATCCGGAAGAACGGCAGCGCGTCCCAGTCGGCCGATGCGAAGCGCCGGTCGCCTGCGGCGGTCCGCCGGTCTGCTGCACCTTCCGCCGCGGCGAGCCCCTTCCACAGCGCCTGCTGGTCCTGCACGAAGCGCTGCTGCAACTGCCGTAGCCCCTCCGGCTGCGCGGCAAGCGCGTGCGCCAGTTCAGCGAGCGGGAGCGCTCCCGCGCCGGGCAGGCTGGCAAGGAACTCGCGCAGGACCCGCTCCAGGCCTTCCTGCAGGTTCGGCGGACGGGGCGGATCGGGCTGGTCCATGTGCGCTATCGTGTGACCGGCGTCGCGGCCGTCGATGGCGTCGCGCCGGTCGGGCCGTGGCGCCGGGCAGCGGTGCATTCTTCCTGAGGCAAACCCGTGTACATCGTCGCGATGGCCTGGATCTACGTGATCGGCATGGTCTCCATCGCCATGCCGTCCCTTGTCGCCGGCGTGGGCGTGTTCCTCGGCGCCGGCCTGGTCCCCCTGCTGCTGCTGGGCTGGCTGGCCGGCCTGCGCCGCGCCGGCGTGCGGTCAGTGACCGATGAAGCTGCGCAGCAGCGCAATGGTGCCGATTCCCAGTCCGATGAGGGCCACCTGCTGCAGGGTAGTGCGCAGGTCGATGCGCTTGTGCAGGCCCGGGATCAGGTCTGCAACCGCCACGTAGATCATGCTGGCGGCGACGAACCCGAGCAGTGATGGGATCAGCGCCTGCGCGGCCTGCAGCGTCGCGTAGCCGAGCACACCGCCGACGATCATCGCGGCACCGGAAACGAGGTTGACGATCATGGCCTGCCGGCGCGAGTAGCCCGAGTGCAGCAGCACGATGAAGTCGCCGACCTCGGAGGGGACCTCGTGCGCCAGGATGGCCAGCGCGGTCACCACGCCGAGGTGGAGATCGGCGAGGAAGGCAGCCGCGATCAGGACGCCGTCCACGAAGTTGTGGAAGGTGTCGCCGATCATGATCATGGTCCCGCCCCGCGACCCGTGATGATCCGAATGCCCGCGGTGCTCGTGCATTGCCTCGGCCTCGCGCGGCTCCTCGCCCCACTGCGGCGCATGATGATGGCGCCACAGCACGAGCTTCTCCAGCACGAAGAAGAACAGCAGCCCGCCGAGCACGCTGGCACCCACCGTGGTGGGCGAACCGACGCGTTCGAAGGCCTCGGGGAGCACGCCGAGGAACGCCGCGCCCAGCAGGGCGCCGACGGAATAGCTGACCAGCACCGGAATCGCCGCCGGGCGGGCCTGGTACGCGACCAGCGAGGCAGCGACCACGCTCACCACGCCACCCAGCATGCCGCTGGCGATGATCCATGCCAGCGTACTCATTTGCGCGCCGGTCTCCGGAGCGGGCAGGCACAACCGGCGTGCGTCATGGTTCGATCCAGATCAGCGCCGCCTGGCGGCCGGTGCGGCGGTCGCGGCGGTGCGAGTAGAAGTGTGCGGGATCCGAGCAGGTGCAGCGATCGCCGCCGTGCACGGCGGTGACGCCGAGCGCCAGCAGGCGGCCCCGGGCGAGGCCGGGCAGGTCGCACCACCATCTCGGCGTTCCGTCCGCGGCCGCAGCTTTCGGTGTGAAGCATGCCGCCGCCCCTGCATCCTCCGCCGTGAATGCCTGCAGTACGTCGGCGCCGACCTCGAAGGCGGTCCTGCCGATGCCCGGACCGATGTAGGCGAGCAGCTCGGCTGACGCAACGCCCAGGCGGCGCACGGTCTGCTCGAGCACGCCGGCGGCGAGCCCACGCCATCCCGCATGGGCCGCGGCCACGACGGTGCCGGCCCGGTCGCACAGCAGCACCGGCAGGCAATCGGCGGTCAGGACCACGCATACGCGGCCCGGCTCGCGCGTCATGCACGCATCCGCCTCCAGGAGTCCGCGCAGCGCCTCGCCTGCATCGACCACCCGGTTGCCGTGCACCTGCCGGATCCAGGCCGGCTCTTGCGGGAGCAGGGCGCGCAGCCGCGCGCGGTTGCGCTCTACCGCTTCGGGATCGTCCCCGACCAGCAGGCCGAGATTCATGCTGTCGAACGGCGCCTGGCTCACGCCGCCCTGGCGCGTGGTCAGCAGCGTGCGCACGCACGCCGGCGCCGGCCAGTGCGCGGCAGTCCACTCAGGCGGCGCGGTCATCGGCTTCCAGTGCAGTGATCAGGTGCAGCAGGTCGGCAGGCAGCGGCGACTCCCAGGTGCGCGGGGCTCCGTCGAGGGGGTGCACCAGGCTCAGGCGGGCGGCGTGCAGCGCCTGGCGCCGGAACGCCCGGGCTGCGGCCGGGAGCCGGCGCGCACTGCCGCGTGGGAGGTAGACCGGGTCACCGATCAGCGGGTGGTCGATGGCGGCCATGTGCACCCGGATCTGGTGCGTGCGTCCCGTTTCCAGCCGGCACGCCAGCAGGCTCCACTCGCGGCCCCTGCGCAGCACCTCGTAGTGCGTCACCGCGTCCTTGCCGCCCTCGACCACCGCCATGCGCGTGCGCTGCGCCGGATGCCGTCCGATCGGCGCCCGCACCTCGCCTGCGCGCGCCGGCGCTCCGACCACCAGGGCGAGGTATTCGCGCTTGACCGTGCGTGCCTGCAGCTGGCGCACCAGGCTGGTCTGCGCCTCGATCGACTTGGCAACCACCATGAGGCCGCTGGTGTCCTTG
Source organism: uncultured Burkholderiales bacterium (assembly GCA_964523885.1). Lineage (GTDB taxonomy): Bacteria > Pseudomonadota > Gammaproteobacteria > Burkholderiales > SHXO01 > SHXO01. The sequence continues at coordinate 49,630 of CAZFYX010000030.1, forward strand.
TCCAGCCGGTGCACGATGCCGGCCCGGGGCAGGTGAGCCAGTGCCGGGGCGTGGTGCAGCAGGGCGTTCATCAGGGTGCCGTCGCGGTTGCCGCTGCCGGGGTGCACCACCAGTCCGGCGGGCTTGTCCAGGACCAGGATGGCGCTGTCCTCGTATACCACGGGCAGCGCGATATCCTGCGCTGCCGCGGGTAGGGCCGGATCCGTCTCCGGACGCAGGGCAAGATGCTCTCCGCCCCAGACCTTGTCGCTGGCCTGCGCCGCGGCACCGTCCACGGTGATGCGCCCGGCCTTGAGCCAGGCCTGCAGCCGGCTGCGCGAGAACGAGGGGAACAACTGCGCGAGCGCGTGGTCCACGCGACGCCCGGCGAGAGCGGCCGGCACCTCGGCGGTGAGCGGGTCGGCATCGACGGGCGGGGCGGCGACAGTGGCGGCGGGCGCGGACAACGCGGTGGGCGCGGCGATCGATACGCTATAATCGAACGCCTGTTCCAGAGGGGTCATGACAGGGTGCGTAGTTTATCCAGTTTCGCCCGGATCCTGTTCCTGCTGACTGCGCTCGGGTTGGGCGCGTGCAGTTCCACCGGCGACGAGAAGTACGACGAGACCAAGGACTGGTCCGCCGAGCGCCTCTACAACGAGGCCAAGAGCGAGCTGCAGGCCGGCGGGTACAAGAAGGCCACCGAGTACTACCAGAAGCTGGTGGCGCGCTACCCCTACGGCAAGTACGCGCAGCAGGCGCTGCTCGAGATGTCCTACGCGTACTACAAGGACAACGAGCCGGTGCTCGCGCTCGCCGAGGTCGACCGCTTCCTCAAGCTCTATCCGGACAACGTCAACGCGGACTACGCCCTGTACCTGAAGGGGCTGATCAACTTCAACGAGGACCTGGGCGTCCTGGGGCGGTTCGCCAACCAGGACATGAGCGATCGCGACCCGAAGTCGGCGACCGAGTCGTTCGAGGCGTTCCGCGAGCTCGTCGAGCGCTTCCCGAACAGCAAGTACGCGCCCGACGCCTACGCGCGCATGAAGTACCTGGTCAACGCGCTGGCCAAGAGCGAGGCGAAGGTCGCGTACTACTACCTGCGACGCAAGGCGTACGTGGCCGCGGTGACGCGAGCCCAGTACGTCCTGACCAACTACCCCAAGACCCCGGCGGTGGAGGCGGCGCTCGCGATCATGTACCGATCCTACGACGCCATGGGCCTGTACGAGCTGCGCGACGACACCGGCCGCCTGCTCAAGCTCAACTTTCCCGACAGCAAGGACGCCATGGCCTTGCTCGACAACCGGAAGTGGTGGCAGGTGTGGTGATGTCGCGCGCGGCCAGGCTCCCGCGCCGCGCTCAGGCCTGCGCCTCGTAGCCCGCGTCGCGGACCGCCTGGGCGAGCAGCCCGGGGTTGGCCGTCGCCGGATCGAACCGCACCTGCGCCTCTGCGCGCTCCAGCGACACGTCGGCGTGCTCCACCCCGGGTACGCCCTCCAGCACCTTCTTCACACTGCGCACGCAGCCCTGGCAGGTCATGCCCTGGACCTTGAGATTGACGACTTGCATCGAGGTTTCCTCCGAATGCCATCAGACCGGCCGGGCCGGGCCCGGTTGCGGCCTGCCGATACCTCAAGCCGCGGCGGTCGGTGCCGTTAACAATGCCTGTCCGGACGGCTCCTGCTCCGGGGTCGCCGGACGGGATGACGGGGAGACGCCGGCAGGATCAGGCTGCGGGGCTTGGCAGCCGAAGTCCTGTCGGTGGTCTCGACCCGCCCGCTTCCCCGCCTTCCGCGCGCTTCACTTCTGCAACTCGGCCAGCTCCCGGAACAGCTCCAGCGCCTCCGGGTTGGCCAGCGCCTCCTTGTTCTTCACCGGACGGCCGTGCACCACGTTGCGCACCGCGAGTTCGACGATCTTGCCCGACTTGGTCCGGGGAATGTCCGCCACCTGGCAGATCTTGGCCGGCACATGCCGTGGCGTGGTGTTGCTGCGGATCTGCTGCTTGATCTTGCGCACCAGCCCGTCGTCCAGCGTCACCCCGTCGCGCAGGCGCACGAACAGCACCACGCGCACGTCGCCTTCCCAGTCCTGGCCGATCACCAGGCTCTCGACCACCTCCGGCAACTGCTCGACCTGGCGGTAGATCTCCGCCGTTCCGATGCGCACGCCACCGGGGTTGAGCACCGCGTCCGAACGCCCGTAGATGATCGCCGTGCCGCGAACGGTCAGCTCCATGTAGTCGCCGTGGCACCAGACGTTCGGGTACTTCGCGAAGTACGCATCCCGGTACTTGGCGCCGTCGGGGTCGTTCCAGAAGCGGACCGGCATGGAGGGAAAGGGCGCGGCGCACACCAGCTCGCCCTTCTCGTCGACGACCGGTTTGCCATCCTCGTCGAAGACCTGCACCTTCAGACCCAGGCCGCGGCACTGGATCTCGCCCTTCCACACCGGCAGCAGGGGACTGCCCAGCACGAAGCACGACACGATGTCCGTGCCGCCGGAGATCGATGCCAGCAGGAGGTCGTCGCGGATCGCCTCGTAGACGTAGGCGAAGCTCTCCGGCGAGAGCGGTGACCCGGTGGAGGTCATGGTGCGCAGCGTATGCAGGCGGTGAGTTGCCTTGGGGCGCACGTTGAGCTTGGCGAGCGCGTCGATGTACTTGGCCGAGGTGCCGAACACGCTCATGTGCTCGGTATCGGCGAGGTCGAACAGCACGTTCGGGTTGGGATAGAACGGCGACCCGTCGTAGAGCAGCAGCGTCGCCCCGGTCGCCAGTCCCGAGGCGAGCCAGTTCCACATCATCCAGCCGCAGGTGGTGAAGTAGAACAGCCGGTCCCCGCGCTTGAGGTCGGTGTGGAGCTGGTGCTCCTTCACGTGCTGCAGCAGGGTGCCGCCTGCGCCATGGACGATGCACTTGGGCACTCCGGTGGTTCCGGAGGAGTACAGGATGTAGAGCGGATGATCGAATGCCAGCCGCTCGAAGGCGATCCCGGCCGGCCGGTGCGGGGCTAGGAAGGCGTTCAGGTGGATCGCGTTGGGAATGTCGTCGATGAGCGGGCGCGGCAGCAGGTAGGGCACGACCACCACGCGCACCAGGCTGGGCAGCTGGCGCGCCACTTCGGCCATGCGTGCCAGCGTGTCGTGCGACTTGCCGCTGTAGTAGTAGCCGTCGACGCAGAACAGCACCTTGGGCTCGATCTGCCCGAACCGGTCGAGCACCCCCTGCTGCCCGAAGTCGGGCGAGCAGGACGACCAGATCGCGCCGATGCTCGCGGTGGCCAGCATGGCGATGATGCTCTCGGGCATGTTGGGCATGAACCCTGCGACCCGGTCGCCGCGCTGCACCCCGAGCGCGCGCAGGGCCTGGGCCGTGCTCGACACCTGGTCGTACAGCTCGGCGAAGGTGAGCTTGCGGCGCACCTTGTTCTCGCCCCAGAACACCATCGCGGTCTCGTCGTCGCGACGGCGCAGCAGGTTCTCGGCGAAGTTGAGCCTGGCACGCGGGAACCATCTCGCCCCGGGCATGCGATCCCCGTCCTCGAGGAACGGCGCGCTGCCCTTGTCGCCGATCACTCCGGCGAAATCCCACATGGCCTCCCAGAAGCGGGCCGGCTCGCGGATCGACCAGTCGTACAGCGAGCCGTGATCGGCGACGCCGGCCTGCCAGCGGTCGTTGACCAGCGCGATGAAGCGGGTGAGATTGGCCTGCGCGGTGCGCTCGGCGGAGGGCTGCCACAGCAATTCTGGTGCATTCATGGTCGTCTCTAAGGCCTAAACCCTACTGCAACCGCAGAGGCACAGAGGCGCGGAGGTGCGCGGAGGATCATGGAAGAATCCAGTGCCCGGTCCACTGCGGATGCGGCATGCGGTGAATTGGCATTCTCTCTGCGGCCGTTCTCTGCGCCTCCGTGCCTCTGCGGTTGCCGTAGCGGGGATAGTCACTCCGGCCGCATGTGCGGGAACAGGATCACGTCGCGGATGCTGGCACTGTCGGTGAGCAGCATGGCGAGGCGGTCGATGCCGATGCCTTCGCCGGCGGTCGGCGGCAGCCCGAACTCCAGCGCGCGGACGTAGTCGGCGTCGTAGAACATCGCCTCCTCGTCGCCGGCGGCCTTGGCCTCGGCCTGCTGGCGGAAGCGCTCGGCCTGGTCCTCCGGGTCGTTGAGCTCGGAGAACCCGTTGGCCATCTCGCGCCCGGTGATGAACAGCTCGAAGCGGTCGGTGACCGACGGATCGGCGTCGTTGCGGCGCGCGAGCGGCGACACGTCGGTGGGGTGGGCGACGATGAAGGTCGGCTGCACCAGCCTGGACTCGGTGGTCTGCTCGAACAGCTTGAGCTGGAGCAGGCCCAGGCCGTCGGTGGCGAACACCTCGACCTCGTACTTCTCCAGCGCGCGGCGCAGGTAGGCAGGGTCCTGGAGGTCGGCGAGCGAGTGCTGCGGGTTGTACTTGGCGATCGCCTGGGCCATGGTCAGGCGGTCGAAGGGCAGGCCGAAGTCGATGGTCTCGCCCTGGTAGGTGACCGTGGTGCTGCCGGTGACCTTGAGGGCGGTCTCGCGCAGCAGGTCCTCGGTCAGCTGCATCAGGTACTCGTAGTCCTGGTAGGCCTCGTAGAACTCGAGCATGGTGAACTCCGGGTTGTGCCGGGTCGACATGCCCTCGTTGCGGAAGTTGCGGTTGATCTCGAACACCTTCTCGATGCCACCCACCACCAGGCGCTTGAGGTACAGCTCGGGTGCGATGCGCAGATAGAGCTGCATGTCCAGCGCGTTGTGGTGCGTGACGAACGGGCGCGCGGCGGCGCCGCCGGGCAGCGGCTGCATCATCGGGGTCTCGACCTCGAGGTAGCCGCGGGCCACGAAGAACTCCCGAATCACCTGGATCATGCGCGAGCGCGCCTTGAATACGCGCTGCGAGTCCGGGTTGGTGATCAGGTCCAGGTAGCGCTGGCGGTAGCGCTGCTCCTGGTCGGCCAACCCGTGGAACTTCTCCGGCAGCGGGCGCAACGACTTCGAGAGCAGACGCAGCTTCTCGACCTTCACGGACAGCTCGCCGGTCCTGGTGCGGAAGAGCGTGCCCTCGGCCCCGAGGATGTCGCCCAGGTCCCAGTGCTTGAAGGCTTCGTAGGCGGCCTCGCCGACGGCGTCGCGGGTGACGTACAGCTGTATGCGCCCGGACATGTCCTGCAGCGTCGCGAAGCTCGCCTTGCCCATCACCCGCTTGAGCATCATGCGGCCAGCCACCACCACGCGGTGCGGGTTGCCCTCGAGCTCCACGTTCTCCCGGTGGCCGTGGGCATCGTGCAGCTGCGCCGCGAGCTGAGTGCGGCGGAAGTCGTTCGGGAAGGCGTTGCCCTGCTCGCGCAGCGCGCGCAGCTTGGCGCGGCGCTCATCGATAATCTGGTTGTCGTCGTCGTTCATGTTCTCGAATTCATAACCTCACCGCAGAGGCGCGGAGGCACAGAGGACCACGGAGAACAGCGAATGTCTGCATGGAATCGTCGAGGTCTTCTCTGCGACGCTCCGCGTCTCTGCGCCTCTGCGGTTGCATTAGGCCTTACACGCCCTGCTTCAGGCTCGCCGTGATGAAATCGTCCAGGTCGCCGTCCAGCACCCCGCGGGTGTTGCCCACCTCGTGGTTGGTGCGCAGGTCCTTGATGATGGACTGGTCGAGGATGTAGTTGCGGATCTGGTGGCCCCAGGCGATGTCGGTCTTGCT
>CAZFYX010000031.1:0-20041 GCA_964523885.1 uncultured Burkholderiales bacterium
ATGCTGGAGCCGGCGGATCCGCAGGTCACCGGGCTGATCCTGCAACTGGCCGAGGATGTAGAAGCCCACGCGAGCGAGGAGGAGGAGGTGCTGTTCCCTGAGATCGAGCAGCGCATGGCCGACCAGCTCGCACAGGTGGGCCGGCAGATGGCACTGCTGCGCCAACGCCTGCAGCAGCGGTGACCGCTGCTGCGTGACAGGAGATGCGTGACCGGTACTGCGTGACAGGAAAAACGTGACAGGGCGCTCGATAGTCCAGGTGCCGTCACGCCTCTGGGTCATGCCTTGATCATGCATTGCCTCCAAAATGATTGCATCGCGCGCTGGCCGCACGATTTCCGGCGCATGGTCCGCAACCGGTGTGCCGGGAAGCGCGGCGGGCCGCACTGGAGAAAGTGCAGCAAGCCGGCAAGTTCTACATGACGTTCGGGTAGGAACGCGTGTTGCGCGGACGCCCCAGCAGGCGTGCCGGATGGCGGGACAACCGGACGCCCCGCGGTTTGCGCCGGAGAAGGCGAGGCAGTTCCAACCGGCACGCTCGAGGCAGTGTGTCGCCGGATGGGCACGCGGGTTGCCGCCGAGTCGCGCGCCCGCGTTCCGCGTGCGCCCGATCAACCAAGGAGAACGACATGGGCCGTCAGCAACGCAACCGCCATCCCGCCAACCGCCTCGGACAGCGTCGGCGCCCGCGCCCAGGCGATGCGCAGGGCACCACATCGAGCCATCACCGTGGCGGGCCCGACGTGGTTGCGCCCGGGCAGGAGCTTCCCACGACGCCTCGTCCTCCGGGCCAGAACTCCCCGCACCAGAGCTGAAGCCCGTTGACACACTGGATCGCCGCGCGCCTCCAGGCTGCAACGGGGCGCTGCGCAACCAGCGCTCGAGCGTGCGAAACCCGACACCGGCAGATCGGTCGCCGGTGCCGGAGCACGGCGGCGGAGTCGCCGCGTGGCCGCGGCGCCCCGCCCGTGAGGGTGCACGGCATGCAAGGGAGCACTTGGAGATGAGACTGCTGGATCCCGGTTTCCGGTACGTGCCTTCCGCGAAGACCAACGTGGCCGCGACCTGGCGCCGGTTCGGCTACCGCCCCACCACCGAGGCCGAGCGGCGTGCGCGCCAGAGTCGCGGCACCGTCGAAGACACTCCCCGCAGCGCTGACGCCGCCCGTGCGCTGCGCCGTCGCCCGCTGGCCGCGCCCGGTGACAGCGGTCCGGCCCGTCTGCGCCTGGCAGTTTCCGAGTAGTCGTGCGCCAGCCCGCCACTCGGCGCGGCGGTATAGTGGGGCATGCCGTTCAGCCAGGAGCCGCCCCGGCTCGCCAATCAGTACGACGATGACCGCCTGCTGCGCGGTTATCTGGGCCGCGTGCTGCCCTCCGGCATGCTGGGGGACATCGAGCCCGCGCTGCGCGAGATGGGCGCGCTCGCGGGCGGACACCTGTTCGCGCTGCAGCAGGCCGGCCGCCTCGACGAGCCCCGCCACACCGCCTGGGATGCGTGGGGGAACCGGATCGACCACATCGAGGTCAGCGCGCTGTGGCGGGAGGCCGAGGCGCTGGCGGCGCGCAGCGGCCTCGTCGCCATCCCCTACGAGCACGACCATGGCGCCCTCTCGCGCGTGCACCAGTTCGCCCTGGTCTACCTGTTCACGCCGTCCACCGACGTGTACAGCTGCCCGCTGGCAATGACCGATGGGGCCGCGCGTACGCTGGTGCACCACGCGAATGCCGACCTGGTCGGACGGGCACTGCCGCATCTGACGGCGCGTGATCCCCGCTCCTTCTGGACCAGCGGCCAGTGGATGACCGAGAGCACGGGCGGCTCCGACGTGGGGCGCTCCGAGACCGTCGCCCGACACGCCGCCGCCGGGTGGACGCTGCACGGGCGCAAGTGGTTCACCTCTGCAGCGACCAGCCAGATGGCGCTCACGCTCGCGCGGCCGGAGGGCAACCCGCCGCGGGGCCGGGGCCTGGCGCTGTTCTACCTGGAGACGCGCGACGCGCTGGGCCGCCTCGACCGCATCACGGTACATCGGCTGAAGGACAAGCTGGGGACGCGCAAGGTGCCCACCGCCGAGATCACGCTCGACGGCACGCCCGCGATTCCGGTGGCGGGGCTGCAGGACGGGGTGCGCAGCATCGCCACGATGCTCAACGTCACCCGCACCTGGAACGCAGTGTCGAGCGTGTCGTACATGCGGCGCGCGATCGCCCTCGCGCGCGACTACGCCCACCGGCGCGTCGCATTCGGCGCCGCGCTCGCCGACAAGCCGCTGCACCTGGATACGCTGGCCGGCATGCAGGCCGAGCTCGAGGGCGCGTTCCACCTGGCGTTCTGCCTGGTTGAGCATCTGGGCATGGACGAGGCCGGCGCGCTCGACGACGGTCAGCGCGAGCTGCTGCGCCTGCTCACGCCGCTGGTCAAGCTGTGCACCGCGAAGCAGTCGATCGCGGTATGCAGCGAGGCACTGGAGTGCTTCGGCGGAGCGGGCTACGTGGAGGACACCGGGCTGCCCATGCTGCTGCGCGACGCGCAGGTCTTCTCGATCTGGGAGGGGACCACCAACGTGCTGGCCCTGGATGCCCTCAACGTCGCGGCCTCGGGGGCGGCGCTAGAGGCGCTCGAACGGTATGCGGCCGATCTGATCGGGGAGGCGACCGACGCGCGTCTCCAGGCGGCTGCGCGGGCCAGTGCAGGTGCCATCGCACAAGCGCGCAGCTGGTTGCGGGCGGCGCTCGATTCCAGCCCGTCGGCCGCGGAAGCGCATGCCCGGCGCTTCGCCCTGTTGCTGGCCCGGGCACTCGCGCTCGCCTTGCTGACCCGGCACGCGCAGTGGTCGCTGGGACGCGGCGATGAGACGCCGCTGCACGCGGCCCGGCGCTTCCTCGCCCACGGCCTGGGCGGCGTGGACATGGAGCCCGGTGCCCGCGCGCTCGCGCTGGGGGGTTCCGGCTAGGCGACGCTCGCGCGGCTGACCGTGGGTCGGCCCCGCTGCCGCATCCATTGCTCCAGCACCCGGCGCGACGTCGGTCGGTCGGGAACGGAGGTGGTTGCGCCGCGCATGGTGCGCAGCCGCCACGCACTGTCCGTGCTGAACAGCCTGCGCAGCAGTGCGGCCGTCAAGGCATGGCCCGGCTGGTGCGCCACGTACTCGCCGAGAATGGGAGCGCCGGCCAGCATCAGGTCGCCCACCACGTCGAGCAGCTTGTGGCGGACGCATTCGTCCGCGAAGCGCAAGCCGTCCGGGTTCAGCACCCGACCCGCGTGCATGACGACCGTGTTGGACAAAGCCGCGCCGCGCGCCAGTCCGCGTTGCATGAGCTGCTCGCGGTCCCCGGCATAGCCGAACGTGCGGGCTGGCACCAGCTCGCGGCGGATCACGGCAGCCGTCGGCGGCAGGCGCAGCTGCTGGGTGCCGATGGGTGGTTCGGGAAAGTCGATGCACGCATCGAGCATCGGCGTGCGCGCAGGGTGCAGCGTTGCATGGCGCTCGCCGTCACGCACCTGGACCGGCTCGAGCACCTCGATCACCGACAGCGGCGCGGCCTGCCTGACGATACCGGCGCGCTGGATCGCGTCCACGAACAGCGCAGCGCTGCCGTCGAGCACCGGCGGCTCGTCGCCGTCGAGCTCGATGATGGCGTTGTCCACGGCGCAAGCCGCCAGCGCCGCGAGCACATGCTCCACCAGGCGCACGCGGACCCCACGACCGTTCTCCAGCTGGGTGCACAGCGCGCCCGTGGCCAGGTTGGTCCAGCGCGCGAGGATCAGGCCATCGGCGAAGGTGCGGTCGCTGCGGCTGAAGCAGATGCCCAGACTGGGATTGGCCGGGTGCAACGTCATTCGCGCGATCTCGCCCGAATGCAGCGTGCGGCCGGTGACCTCCACCGGCGCGGCCAGCGTCTGCTGCTGCGGCGTGCGGCCGAACAGGGCGGAAACGTCCACTCGCATGTCCTCCATGCAATGGGCGCCGCGCGCAGGCAGGCAGCCCGATGCAGGCCACGTTACGCGAACCCTCGTACAGGGGCTTGCCGCAAGCCGTCAACGGTTTGACCCGGTGCGCCAGTGCGTGGCCGGGCGCGGGCGGGGTCCGGTGCGGCGCGGCGGGGTCAGTGCGAGGTGGTGCCGGCGAGTGCGCGAGCAGCGGCTACGAAGCGCTCGGCCGCCTGGCGGACCTGCGCGACGGTCGCGCCTGGTTTGTACAGGGCCGAGCCGAGGCCGAAGCCGCTGGCGCCTGCCTGCCAGTACGCCCCCATGTTGTCCACGGTGATCGAGCCCACCGGCAGCACCGGCACTTCGCGCGGGAGCACCGCGCGCAGCGCCTTCAGCACCGCCGGCGGGCTGGCCTCCGCGGGGAACAGCTTGAGGCCGTCGGCCCCGGCGTTGAGCAGGGTGAACGCCTCGGTGGGCGTGGCGAAGCCGGGGAGGGCGGCGAAGCCCTGGGCCTTCGCCTCGACCACCACCACTGGATCCGCGTGCGGCATCACCACCAGCCGCCCGCCGGCGTGGGCGATCCGCTCGACGTGGGCGGGGTCGATGACCGTGCCCGCGCCGACCAGTGCCCGCTCGCCCAGTGCGCTGGCAAGGAGCTCGATGCTCTTCAGCGGCTCGGGGGAGTTCAGCGGCACCTCGACGATGGTGAAGCCGGCATCCACCAGGGTGGTGCCGATCGCCACGCATTCCTCCGGGCGCACGCCGCGCAGGATGGCTACCAGCGGACAGGTCGAGAGCGCATCGAACAGGTTCATGTCGTCATCCGGGCAGGTGTCGGGCGAGGCGTGCGAGCCCGCGGACCGCCGCGTCCGCATCGAGTTGGACCGCGCGGCGGCCGAAATGCTCCAGTGCCTGCACATACATGCTCTCCAGCGCAGCCGCGCCGAGCAGGTAGACGGTCGCACCGGCCGGCGCCGCGGCCTGCACCTCGTGGCCGATCAGCACGCCCGACAGGTACGCTGACGCGGCGGCGTCCGGCAACTCGCCGAACAGGCCGCGGGCGCGCACGCCGAACAGGTGATGCAGCATGCCGCCGGATTGGCGTGCGCGGTCCAGTCCGGCGACGAACCAGTGCGCATCGTTCGAGGTTCCGGTCATCATGCGGCCGAGGATGGTGTGCGTGCGCAGCGTGGCGAACACTTCGCCGGTCATGTGCGTGGTGAACCCGTGGATGCGCCGGTCGCGGATCTCCACCCACTTGCTGTGCGTGCCCGGCAGGCAGATCCAGGCCTGGGTGGGCAGCTGGTCGAGCACGCCGAGGATCTGCGTCTCCTCTCCGCGCATCACGTCCGGCACGCCGCCCGCGTCGCGGCAGCAGACACCGGGTGCGATCCACGCCTCGCGGCCCGTGCCCCACGTCACGCGCTGGAGTCGCGCGGCGATCTGGTCCGCCCCGGCCGGGCACTCGACGTAGGCCGCTTCCTTCCAGCCCTGGCGGCTGCCGATCATGCCGCTCATCAGCACCGGCCCGATGCCGGCCACGAGCCAGTCACCGATCTGCGCTTCGAGGGCCTCGGCAAAGCGTCCGCCCTCGACCTGCATGATGCCCAGCGGCGCGTGGCGCTTCTCGGCGATCGCGCCCGCTGCGTCCAGCCGGTACGCGCGAAAGCTGGAGGTGCCCCAGTCGATAGCGATCATGATGTGGTGCCAAGGCTCAGAAAAACGCTTGAACCGCAGAGGTCGCAGAGGAACGCAGAGGAAACAGCTTGAAGGCAGGGCGAGTGACCGTCGCACATCGAAAGGTTTCCTCTGCGCCCTCTGCGTCCTTTGCGGTCCAGGCGGTTGGAAGTGGTCGTGGCCCGGAGGTCAGATCCGCCCGAACTCCGCCAGCAGTTCCTCGAAGGTCTTGCCCTGCTTGATGCGTTGCCGCGTGGCTTCCTCGCGGTCGGCCTGCTCCTTTGCCGCGGCGTAGACCTTTGCCAGGTCGGCTGCGGGGACGACGGTCACGCCGATCTCGTCCGCCACGACCACGTCGCCCGGATTCACCACGACGCCACCGCAGGACACCGGGACGTTGATCTGCATGTCGGTCTTGCGCCCGGAGAACATGGTGTGCGTGCCGCGCGCGGTGACGGCGCGCGAGAACAGGATGAAGCCCAGGTCGCGCAGCTCGTCGATGTCGCGGCAGGCGCCGTCGATGACCGCACCCTGCACGCCGAGGTTCTTGAACAGGCTGCCCATCAGCCCCCCGAACACCGAGGTCTCGGTCTCGCCGCCGGCGTCGATCACCACCACGTCGCCGGGTTTGGCCACGTGCAGGGCGAGCAGCGGATCCTGCAGGTCGCCGGGCGAGAGCTTCACGGTCACCGCCGGACCAACCGCCTTGCCGGTGAAGATCGGCTTCATCGAGCTGTGCATGACGCCGCCGCGCTGCTGCACGTCGGCGAACACGCAGGAGGCGCTGTAGCAGCGCGCAACCTCGCGCACCTGCTCCATCAGCGTTGGATCGGGTCGTTGGAAATCGTTCATTCTCTTTCCCTTCTAAGACAACCGCAGAGGCGCGGAGGCGCGCAGATTCGCAGAGAAACAGCCGGCGAGGATTATAGGGCCAACCACGCTCCTGCCGCCTCGACCTGCCGGTACGGTCCGTGGCCCTCCTTGCCTCTGCGGTTGCAGCAGGCCCTAGGCTTGAAGGAGGAACGAGCGGACGATCTCGATCTGGTCGGACGACATCAGCGCGGGGGCGTGGCCGATGCCGGCGAACTCGCGCAGTTGGGCACGCGGACCGCGGCGGGTCATCTCCTGCGCGGTCTCGGCCAGCAGCAGGTCCGACTGCGCGCCGCGCAGCAGCAGCGTGGGCGCCCTCACCGCATCCCACAGCGGCCACAGCACCACGTCGTCGAGCGGCCCGGCGAAGGCCGCGGCGATGGCGGGATCGTATGCGAGGGTGATCGAGCCATCGGCGCTGCGCTGGGCGGAGTGCTGCGCGAGGTGGCGCCACTGCGCGTCGGTCAGCGGACCGAACGGTGCATGCACCTGGCGCAGGTAGATCTCCAGCGCGGCTTGGTCACGGAACGTGCCGGCCTTGCCCACGTACTGCGCGAGCCGCTCCAGCGAGGCCTTGGGCACGAGTGGTCCCACGTCGTTGATGACCAGCCGCGCGATGGGCGTTTGCGGCTGCGCGGCCAGCATCATGCCGATCAGCCCGCCCATCGAGGTGCCGACCCAGTGCACCTGCTCCGCCTGGCTGCGCGCAATGAGTGCCGCCATGTCGGCGAGGTAGAGCGGGTAGCCGTAGTCCTGGGGATGCGCGAGCCGGTCGCTGAGGCCGCGGCCCACGACGTCGGGGCAGAGGACGCGAAAGTCCGGTGCGAGCGCCTGCGCCAGTGGGTCGAAGTCGCGGCCGTTGCGCGTGAGGCCGTGGACGCACACCACCACGCGCGGGTTGTCGGGCGCGCCCCACTCGAGGTAGCGGGTGCGGTGGAAGCCGTGGGGGCCGAGGTTGAGGACGGTACCTTCGCGCATTGCGCTTCGAGGTGCTAGGCCCTAGGCGCCAGACGCCAGAACCGGAGCGGCGCGCTGCGCACCCGCGAGCATCCTGGCGTCTAGAGCCTAGTGCCTGGGGCCTGTCACGGGGCTGCTATTGCAGCCCCGTGATGTAATTCGCCAGCGCGTCGATCTGCTCGTCGGTGAGCCCTCTCGACACGCTGGTCATGTTGCCGGCATCGTTGGTGCGCTTCTTGGCGCGGAAATCCTTCAGCTGCTTGACGATGTAGTCGTATTCCTGGCCGGCGACGCGCGGGATCTCGTTCTGGCCGGAGAAGCCGCCGAGGTGGCACATGGTGCACAGCGCGTTGTCCGCGACCGTCTTCCCCTCTGCGGCCTTGGCCGGATCGACCTTGTAGCTGCTCGGCGCAGGCTTCTGCTGCGAGAAGTACTCGGCCAGATCCATCATGTCCTCCCTGGACAGGTTGGCGGCCATCGGGCTCATGAGCGGGTTGCTGCGGCGCCCCTCCTTGAAGTCCTTCAACTGCAGGTAGAGGTAGCGCGAAGTCTGCCCTGCCAGGTCGGGGAAGGGGCTGTCGGGCGTGCTGGCCGGAGCATTGCCCTCGGGGCCGTGACACGCCATGCAGGCGGCGGCCTTGCGCTTGCCTGCTTCGGGATCACCTTGCGCATGCGCCGTGGCAGCGGCCAGCGCGAGGAACGGCGTAAGGATGCAGGCGATGAGCAGGCGATGGAGATGCATGTTCGGACGTTCCTGGATGAGGCGATCGTACTCAATGCCTCGTTCGAGCAAGAAAAAGGCCGTGCCCGGCACAACGCACGGGCACGGCCGCGGATGACTTGCGCCCGATTTACGGCAGCGCGAAGACGATCACGTTGTTGCCGCGCTTGTAGTCGAGCTGGGTGTTGCCGCCCGCTGCAACCGCGATGTACTGCTTGCCGTTCACCGAGTACGCGGTCGGCGGGGCGTTGACGCCGGCCCCGCACTGGAACGTCCAGAGCATCTTGCCGCTCTTGGCGTCGTACGCGTTGAACTGGCCGTTGCCCTCGCCGGTGAAGACCAGGTTGCCGGCCGTGGCCAGCACACCACCCATCAGCGGCTGGTCGACGTCGGCCTTCCACACCATCTTGCCGGTGTTGAGGTCGACGGCTGCCAGGCGGCCCCACTGCTTCTCACCCGGGATCACCTTGAACGCGCCACCGAGCCACAGCTTGCCGCCAGGATACTCCGCAGCTTCGACGTGGTAGGTCATCGGCTGGTGCAGGTTGGCCGCGTAGGCGATGCCCAGCTTCGGGTTGACCGCCATCGGGTTCCACTCGACACCGCCGTTGGCGCCCGGCAGCATGCGCGCACCCTCGGGGGTCGGCAGCACCCACATGTTCTCCTGCGGGATCATCGGCTCCGAGAAGCGGATCAGCGACAGATCCTTGCGGTCGTGCACGTAGATGTGGCCGGTCTTGCCGCCGTGGATGACGACGTCCTGCACCTTGCCATCCTTGCCCTTGGCCTGGGTCAGGATGGGCGGGCTCACCGCGTCCAGGTCCCACACGTCGTGCGCGATGTACTGGAAGTGCGCCTTGTAGGCGCCGCTGTCCAGGTCGACCGAGACGATCGAGTCGGTGTAGAGGTTGTCGCCGGGACGGATGTCGCCGTACAGGTCGGGGGAGGGGTTGCCCACCACGAAGTAGACGGTGCGGGTCTGCATGTCGACCGCGGGGGTCATCCAGACGCCGCCGCCCAGGGTCTTGTAGAAGCCGCCTCCCTTCTCCGCCAGGGTGGCCTTCTCCTTGTTGATGTCGCGCAGCATGTTGCGGCCCGTGGCATCGTTCTGCGCCCACACCCCTTCATGGCCCTTCTCAGGGATGGTGTAGAACGTCCACAGCGGCTCGCCGTTGCGCGCGTCGTAGGCCTTCACGAAACCGCGGATGCCGTACTCGCCGCCGTTGGTGCCGATCAGCACCTTGCCGTCGGCGACCACCGGTGCCATCGTCTCGGAGTAGCCCAGCTCGGGATCGGCGATCTGCTTGGACCACAGCAGCTTGCCGGTCTTGGCGTCCAGCGCCACGAGCTTCGCGTCCAGGGTGCCCATGTACACGATGTCACGGTAGATGGCGACGCCGCGGTTGTTCGGGCCGCAGCAATAGGTCGTGATCGGACCCATCTTGTGCTTGTAGTGCCAGAACTGCTTGCCCGTCGCAGCGTCCACTGCGTACACGTGGTTGTACGAGGTGGTGATGTACATCACCCCGTTGACCACGACCGGCGCCACTTCCATCGATTCCTTGATCTCGGTCTGGAAGATGAACGCGGGGCGCAGGTTCTTCACGTTCCCGGTATGGATCTGGTCGCCGGGGTAGTAGCGCAGGTTGCTGTAGCCGCCGTTGGTCTGGGTCCAGTTGACCTTGTCCTTCTCCGCGCCGGCGAGCATCTCCAGCGACACGCGCACATCAGAGCCGATCTGCGCGGATTGGGTGGAGCCCCCGCCGCCCTGGATTTCCTCGGCGGCGTTGGCGCCGATCGCGCCCGCAGCCAGCAGGGCCAGGCTGAGTAGTTTCAATTTGTTCGAAGTCATCGAACCTCCCGAAGTAGATGTCGCTTTAGTTATTGAATGGGATGTGAACCAGAGTGCATATCCGACCCACGCCGGCTCCTGCCAGGCTGCCGGCAGACGCGGATGGGTGACTATAATGGAAATCCCTACAATCACTCAAGGGCATAACTTGACATGCGTCAAGCCTCCCGCCTGCACCTCCCTATGATCAGCGCAATCGCCCGTGCGTTCCTGCTCGTCGTACTTTCCGCGTCGGCGGGCCTGCTCCATGCACAGACTGGTCAGCCCGAGAAGAGTCTCAACGCGCAGTTGCTCGAATTCTCGAAGGCGGGCGACGAGGTTCGCGTGCGCAAGGTCCTCGATGGCGGTGCCGTACCCGATTCCAGGAACCGCCAGGGGGAGACTGCGCTGTTCATGTTCGCCAAGCGCGGCAACCTCGAGATCGTGGGCCTGCTGCTCGAGCGCGGCGCCAACCCCAATCTCGCCAATCTGGAGAAGGTCACGCCGCTGATGGCCGCTGCGGCGGAGGGACATGCGGCGGTGGTGCGTGCGCTGCTCAAGGCCGGCGGCGATCCGGCAATGGTGGACCAGATCAACAAGACCGCGCTGCTGTACGCCGCGGCGAACGGCCACGTTGACGTGCTCGATGTGCTGCTGGACACCGGTATCGACGTCAATGCACGTTACCGGCACGATCTGACCGCGTTGATGTGGGCGGCGGGCTACGGCCGCGACGCCGCGGTGAAGCGGCTGCTGGAGCGTGGCGCCGATCCCGCGCTGCAGGATGACCGCAGGAAGACCGCGGCCGACATCGCGCGCGACAACAAGCACGAAGCGACCGCGCAGCTGCTGACCGGGAAATGAGCGGCGCTCAGCGCGCCACGAGGCCCAGGGTGTAGAGGATGCCGGCGCCGGCGAGGATCGCCACGCCGAGCTGGATCACGGTCCAGCGGCCGTAGCGTCTGGCGAGGCCGTCCGGATCCAGGTTGGAGATCAGGAAGTGGCGCCCGTCGCGCGGCTTGCGCACCACGTGGATGCCGGGCTGGCTGCGGATCTCCTGGTGCTGGCGCTGGATCTCGCGGCGCGCGGCACGGCGGGCCAGCTCCCATTCCTTCAGGTCGATCTCGCCGTTGCCGTCGAGGTCGAAGCGCTTCTTCAGGGCGGCCTTGTCGGCCTTCCACTGCGCGAGCAGCGCGCTGATGTCGCCCTCCGCGTCGAGCTGGCTGTTCTGGCCGCCCTCGGTGGAGAAGGCGCCGATCACGTAGAGCGGCTCGTTGGGCACCAGCAGCCACTCGGTGAAGCGCTGGTCGCCCACCCGCCAGCTGCGCCTGCGCGTGGTGATGATCTCGGCGTAGTCGGGGTCGACCAGGGCCTGCCCGGTCGCATCCTGGAGGAGGAAGCTGTCCCCGCTGACCTCCTCCTTCACCTTGCGCCAGTCCTTCCCGCGCTTCTCCTCGATGATGTAGTGGAACCACACGCAGTGGATGCGCGAGACCGGGCTGATCATGCGCTCGCCGGGGAACGGATGCGCCACGCCGTGCAGCTCGACGTAGCCTTGCGGGGCGGTGGCGATGCGCGAGGTCGGCGTGTCGCCCACCGCGCGGGCGCGGCGGTAGTTCATCATCCACAGCGCGATGCTGAGCACGCCGATCAGCGCGAGCGAGAAGACCCAGCCCGCGCGGGTGCCGATGCGCGCACCGACGAGCAGGAGCAGCAGGTGCCCGGCCGAGCTGATGCCGTTGGCGTAGTGATGGCGCCAGGCGCTCACGTCGCCGCCTACGCGAATGCGGGCTTACGCGGCGAACAGCTGCTTCACGTCCACGTCGGCCTTCTCCGCGTCGGAGAACTTCAGCAGCTGGCGCGGCGGGAAGTGGAACATCCCGGCGATGAGCGCGGCGGGGAACTGCTCGATGCGCACGTTGTTGATATTGACGCTCTCGTTGTAGAACTCGCGCCGGTCGGCGATCGCGTTCTCGAGCGCGCTGATGCGCGTCTGCAGGTTCAGGAACTGCTCGTTGGTCCTGAGCTCGGGATAGGCTTCGGCCACCGCGAACAGGTTGCCCAGGCTCGCGCGCAGGGTGGTCTCGGCCTGCCCCAGCGCGCCGATGTTCTGCGACTGGCTGGCGGCGAACACCTTCGAGCGCGCCTCGATCACCTTCTGCAGCGTGTCCTGCTCGAACTGGCGGTATTGCTTGCAGACCTCCACCAGCTTGGGGATCTCGTCGTGGCGCTGCTTGAGCACCACGTCGAGGTTGGCCCACGCCCTGGAGACGTTGTGCTTCAGGCTGACCAGGCCGTTGTAGAGCATCACGCCGTAGGCGGCGACGAGGCCCAGCCCGGCCAGCAGGACGATGACGAACAGGCTCATGAGGTGCTCCCCGGGTATGTGCCCGGGGAATCCCGGGCGAAACCCGCGGATTTATGCAGCTTTTATGCCAAACGGGGGCGAGCGGCTGGAAGGCGAAGGTCGGTGGCGAGGGGCTGTGCGCTTGATTCTCCGCAACCTGGCGTGGCGGAAGGGGGCACTCGGGGTTTCCTCTCGCCGCTCGCCTCTAGCCTCTAGCATTTCCGTTACAATTCGCGCCTTTTCCCGGGTAGCAGCCCACCCATGGCACTCATTGTTCAGAAGTTCGGCGGCACTTCCGTCGGCAGCGTCGAGCGCATCAAGAACGTCGCGCGACGCGTGGCCAAGTGGAAGGCGGCGGGCCACGACGTCGTCGTGGTTCCCTCCGCGATGTCGGGCGAGACCAACCGCCTCATCGCACTCGCCAAGGAGATCCAGGCCCAGCCGGACGCGCGCGAGCTCGACGTCGTGGCCTCCACCGGCGAACAGGTCACCGTGGGCCTGTTGTCGATGGCGCTGATGGACACCGGCGTGAAAGCCAAGAGCTACACCGGTGCGCAGGTGCGCGTGCTGACGGACAGCGCCTTCACCAAGGCGCGCATCCAGGCCATCGACGAGGAGCGTCTGCGTGGCGACCTGGCCGCCGGCATCGTTCCGGTGGTGGCCGGGTTCCAGGGCGTGGACGAGCTGGGCAACATCACCACGCTGGGCCGCGGCGGATCAGACACCAGCGCGGTGGCCCTCGCGGCGGCGCTGAAGGCCGACGAGTGCCTGATCTTCACCGACGTCGATGGCGTGTACACCACCGACCCGCGCATCGTGCCCGAGGCGCGCCGGCTCAACACCATCACCTTCGAGGAGATGCTCGAGATGGCGAGCCTGGGCTCGAAGGTGCTGCAGATCCGCTCGGTCGAGTTCGCGGGCAAGTACAAGGTGCGGCTGCGCGTGCTGTCCAGCCTGACCGACCCCATGATCCCGGTGGAGACCGAAGCCCACTCGGGAACGCTCATCACGTTCGAGGAAGACGATCAGATGGAACAGGCAATCATCTCCGGCATCGCCTACAGCCGCGACGAGGCCAAGATCACCGTCATGGGCGTGCCCGACCGTCCCGGCATCGCCTACGCGATCCTCGGCCCGATCGCCGACGCCAACATCGACGTCGACATGATCATCCAGAACGCGAGCCTGGCGGGGCTGACCGATTTCTCCTTCACCGTCTCGCGCAACGACTACAGCCGTGCCATGGAGATCGCGAAGAAGGTGCAGGCGCACATCGGCGCGAAGGACATCGTCGGCGACAACCGGATCTGCAAGGTGTCCATCGTCGGCGTCGGCATGCGCTCGCACCCGGGCGTGGCGAGCAAGATGTTCCGTATCCTGGCGGAGGAGGGCATCAACATCCAGATGATCTCCACCTCCGAGATCAAGACCTCGGTCGCGGTGGACGAGAAGTACATGGAGCTCGCCGTGCGGGTGCTGCATCGCGAGTTCGGGCTGGAGATGCAGCCGGCGTAGCAGGAATGCGGGGGCGCAGTCACGCGGTTTTCAGCGCCAACCCTGTGATATATTTGCAGCTCTGCAGTCTCGGAGAGATGCCCGAGAGGCCCCGCGCACCGCAAGGTGCGCGAAACCGATCAAAGGCGGGCGCCCCAGGCGCCGCCTTCGGCCGCTCCGCTGCAGATGGCACTACCCGTGACCCATAATCACGGTGCAGCAAACAGCAGCGGAGAGATGCCCGAGAGGCCCCGCGCACCGCGAGGTGCGCGAAACCGATCAAAGGCGGGCGCCCCAGGCGCCGCCTTCGGCCGCCCCGCTGCAGATGGCACTACCCGTGACCCATAATCACGGTGCAGCAAACAGCAGCGGAGAGATGCCCGAGAGGCCGAAGGGGGCGCCCTGCTAAGGCGTTATACGGGCTTAAACCCGTATCGAGGGTTCGAATCCCTCTCTCTCCGCCAGCCTCACTTCCGGTTCGGCGCTCGTCGATCGTTCGGATTCGACCCGTTCGGGTTCGAAGGGCTTCGGCCGCGGTGCTCGACTTGCCTCAAGGCAAGTCAGCCTTCGCCGCGACAAGCTTTCGCGTGTTGTCCCTATTCTCCACCGGCCTCACCAGCCGGATCCGGCTGCCTGCCTAGTAGCTCTCGGTCAGCAAGTGCTTCGCGCCGCGTCGCTCCAGCAGCATCCTGGCGTCGGCCACCATCGCCGCTGATCCGCACAGGTAGAAATCCGTCGTCTCCGGCGCGAACTCCAGGGTGTCGAGCACTCTGGTCACGCGTCCCCGGACGCCACCGGCCTGCGGATCTTCCCGTGAGATGCAGCGGACCACGTGGCCGGGCAGGGGGCCCAGGTTGCGCGTGAAATCCTCGGCGTTGGTCGCGCAGCCGAAGATCAGCGTCGCCTCGCCCAGCCCGCCAGCGCGCTCGAGCTCCTGGAACATCGGCAGGTAGGGGGCCAAGCCAGTCCCCGTGGCGACGAATACCTTGCGGTGGGCGTTGCGGACAAGCGTGTAGTGCCCGAGTGGCAGCTCGATCGCGGTGATGGTCCCGGGCTCGACCGTCTCGGCGAAGCGGGAACCATGGCCGCCCGTGCGCGTGCTGATCAGGAAGCGCACCCTCCGCCCCTCGAGGGCCGCGATGGAATAGTCGCGCCACTCGTCCTGGCCGACGCGCAGCCGCCCGAACTGACCGGCCGCGTAGTCCCCCGCGTCCGCGCCGAGTTCGAAGTCCAGCTGCCAGATCGTCGGGGTCATCCGGGTCCTGGCTGCCAGCGTCGCACGCTTCTTCTCCGGTGGCAGCTTGGGCTCCGCGGCCGGTATCGGGCCCTTCTTCAACGCGGCCTGGATCACCGGATAGCCGCGCGCGCCCAGCGCCTGGCAGGCTGCGCCCACGCCCCCCATCATCGCACCGACGATTCCCAGGCAACCCGCGTCCGACCCGGATAGGTACAGGCCCCCGATCGGCGTGCGTGGCCAGAGCAACGGGCTGCGGTAGCGCTCGGGCGTCGCGGGAAGTCCATAGAAGCGTCCTCCCGGGTGCGAGGTGTAGTGCTCCACGCTCAGCGGCGTCGAGAGCTCGGCGTATTCGACCAGCCCGCGCAGGCCCGGGATGGCGGTATCCGCCAGTTGCAGCAGCCCGTCGCTGATCCGTTCCTTGAGCGCGGAATAGTCGGCGCCACGATTGCCCTTGGGCTGGCTGCGCCATGCGTCGAAAGCGGCGCCGTCGATGAACGAGATCAGCTCGGCAGTGTGGAAGCGCTCGTCCCCGGACTTGATCGACGGGAACGATGCGTACAGGTGGCGCGGACGACCCTCGAGCAGCTCGCGTCCGTGCCCGTCCGTGTCGTCGTGATCCAGGCTGGTGTTGATCCAGTAGTTCTCGCCGTTGACCCCCAGCGTGGCGGCCGATGCCTTCAGCCGCAGGTACAGCGTGACCGTCGAGAGCCCCACGCCGAGGCGGCCGATGAGCTGCCTGATGGGTGCGGTCCGGGCCCCGACGTCGCCTTGCGTGCTCAGCAGGTGCTGGAACGTGATGGGTGCGCCGGCATTGGAGATGACGACCGGTGCTCGATGGATCCGCTCGCAAGGCGTCGCCCCGCGGTGGTCGAGCACCTTCACGCCTACGGCGCGGCCATGCTCCACCAGGATCTGGACGACTTCCTGGCCCACGCGCACGGTACCGCCGGCGCGTTCGATCCCCTTCTCGAAGGTGCGTGCGATGCGGCTCGCGCCTCCGTCCGGGAACCAGGCGCCGTCCAGGTAGTGCGTGACGATCTGCGCGTGGATGGCGAAGGCGCTGCGCCCGGGCGGCAGGCCGTAGTCGCCCCATTGACTGGCGAGCAGTGCGCGCAGCAGGGGCGAGCGGAAGTTGCGCGCCAGGTAGGCTTTCGTGGTCTGCGTCGCCTTCCCCCCGGTGTACCGCTGGATCAGCCGCAGGACGGGCTCCACCGGGCCCGGCACCATGCCGCGCATGAAGCCCAGCCTGGTCCAGCGCGTCGCGGCGCGCAGATCGCGGAAGTAGCGCCGGATGGCGCTCGCCTCGTCCGGAAACTGCTCGACGAGTCGCTGCTGGTAGCGCTGCGGATCCGACGGGACCGCGAACCTCAGGCCCGGGTAGACGAAGCGCTCGAGCTCGTCGGTCATGCGGTTCCAGCGCAATGCCCCGCCAGACAGGTAGTCGAAGATCGCGCGCGCCTGCGTACCCGGCCCGATCTCGCCGACATAGTGCACGCCGACATCCCATGCGGCCCCGTCGCGCCGGAAAACGTGGGTGAGTCCTCCCGGCTCGGTGTGCTTTTCCAGCACCAGAACGCGCTGGCCGGCCACATTCGCGAGCAGCCCGGCGGCAGTCAGTCCACCGATTCCGGAGCCGATCACGATGGCGTCATACATGTCGGGCTCGGCTGTGGACATGGCGATCGAATGGCAGAGGGAACGGCAGGCATACTGCAGCAGCGTCAGGCAGGCCGTCAAACCGGGCCACGCCTCCCCGGCGTGCGCAGTCATCCCGGAAGGCCGGGCGCGCCGACGACGTGCTCATGCGTCGGCCTCGGATGGCAGGAAAAAAAAGACCGGGGCAGCGCCCCGGCGAAGGTGCCCTCTGGGAGAACCGATCGCCGGCAGCAATCAGCGCTCCGGGTCGCCGCGCCGTCCGCTCAACTGTCTTCCCACACCATCACGCCATAGCCTCGGGCGGCCGCGGCGTGGAAGAGGCATTGCAGCTGCACCAGCCGCGGCAACTCGTACCGCGCGCGACTGTCGCCATTGGCGACGTTGCGCACGCCCTGCTCGCGCACAGTGCACTCGAGCAGGTCCTGCATGATCGCCGGTTCGAGGAAGGTGGCATCCCGCGGGGCGCCGAGGATGCCGAGCAGTCTTGCTGCGTTTTCCGCGCTCATGGACAGCTGCAGGCGGCTGCGCACATGACAGATGCGATTGTTCTGGTCGATTCGCGCAAGGTCGAAGTAGGTCGTCATCGGCGTCACCTCCCGTCGAGCCGCCGGCAACAAGTTGCGTGCCTGACCGTCAGTCTGGGCGACACTGTCTACGCCGGCCGCATCGTGCAAGGCTTGCATGCGCGGACCGGAAGATTCTGCAAATGCGCTGCAGCGGTTGCCCGCCGGCACGCTGCGAGCATCGACCAGTCAGGGCGCGGATTCCGCGGCTCAGTGGACCGAGAACTTGTAGTACCGCCGCTCGTATCCGTCATACAGCATGACCTCGGACTGGACCATGGCGCCCGCGAAGTACGCGCCGGTGCCATGGTCCCAGCCGGAGAACAGGTCGTCGTGCACCTGCAGCGAAACGCGCTCCTGCGCACCGAGGTGCAGCACTACCGCCTCTGCGGCGTCCTCGGCTGCCGCTTCGGTCAGCAGGTGGCGCGTCACGGCCAGTGCTTCCCCGTGTGCGTGGTCGTAGACCCGGTCGACATGGTGACCGGACAGCTTCTCGGCGGCCGCGGCGGCGATCAATGCTCGGGTGGTCTGCTTCATCGGTATCCTCCTGCGAAGGCATTCTCACGTCTCGCAACCCCGATGCCACCCATCTGGGACGTCGCAGCGGGACAAGCACTTACGCGCGGCGTCTCAATTTCACTACCGTGCAAAGTGTTCCCCCGTACCGACATCCGGAACTGCTCCAGCCCACCGAGCGCTCGACATCTGGCACCTGCGTGCGCGTCCGGCATGACGGTTGCCAAGGCTTGACCGGAACGGTTTCTGCGACAGGGAGGCGGCCATGGCCCAACAGCAGTTCGACGCGTTCATCGAGCAGATGCCCCTGCAGGACGACGGCAGCATCCGAGCCGAGGTGTGGAGCGTGTTCATGCGCGACTGCGTGCGACGGGAGAGCGAATCGGTCAGCCGCGAGGCGGTGCTGCGCGAACTGCTCGACACCGCCCACGTGCGGATCCGCAGCCTCGAGGCCGCGCTGTACCGGCTGCATGCACAGACGACGCCCGACGAGCCTTCGCCTCGGGAGGAGTGAGCCGGTTAGGGGCTCTGTGGCGGGCGCGGGCGACCGGGCTTGCCGCTCTCATCCGGCGGCACCACGCCGCGGCGCAGCTTCCAGGCCCGCACGACCAGTGCGATCCCGATCCACGCAGCGATCACCGCCACGGGTATCGCGACCAGCCGGGGGAACAGCGTGCCGAGCACGGCGATCGCGGTCAGCGCGAGCCCGAACTTGGTCATGACGCCTGCCTCCGACGCGCCGAGCACGCGCCGGTCGGTCAGCGCCGCGCTCACCGTGTTTCCAAGGCGCAGTGCGCTCGCGGCCGCCCGACTTGCGCCGCCGCGAAGCGGGTTCAGGTGCAGGGGACGGGTCTCGCGCAGCGGTGTGATGCGGTTGCGCCGGCCCAGCACGATCTCGGTGGAGCGGGCGAGGTCGGCCAGGAACATCTCCTCCATGCGCTCACCGAACGCCTCGTCGTACACGCCCAGGTCGAGCTCGTAGTTGGTGAGCCAGCTCGACACGTTCAGGTTGGACGATCCCACGCGCGACCAGCGGCCGTCGGCGACTGCCGTCTTGGCGTGCAGCATGGTGCCGTTCCACTCGAACACCCGTACGCCCGCTTCGAGCAGTGGGCGGTAGCCGGCGCGCGAGAAGGCCTGCGTGATCGGCAGATCGCTGGAGCCGGGGACGAGGAGGCGCACGTCCACCCCGTCGCGTGCGGCAGCCCGCAGCGCCTCCACATAGGGCGGCGTGCCGACGTAGTACGCGTCGGTGAGCCACAGCGTCTCGCGCGCGACGGTGGCGATGAACTGGTCCAGGCGGTAGAGGCCGCCCCGTGCGGGCTCGGTCGCCACCACGACCACGCTCACGTTGCCTGCCGCAGCTGCCGATTTCGGGCAGAGGCACGGTGGCTCCGGTGCATCGTCGCCCATTGCTTTCCACACCGCCCGGAAGGCCTGCTCGATCTCCGCCACGGCTGGGCCCCGCAGCTCGACGCCGGTGTCGCGCCACGGCTCCACGCCGCCGTCCGGCCGACCCACCCAGCGGCGGGCGACGCACAGGCCGGTGACGAACGCGACTTCCCCGTCGACCGCGAGCACCTTGCGGTGGTCGCGCGTGAGCCACCCGAACGGACTGTCCAGGCGCGGCGGATTGAAGCAGCGCACCAGGCCGCCCGCGTCGATGAGCGGCCGGAACAGGTCGCCCGCCCAACCGGTTCCCAGCCAGTCGTAGATGAGGAAGACCGGGACGCCTTCGCGTGCCTTGCCAGCGAGCGCATCGATGAAGCGGCGCCCGACCTCGTCGCGGCCGACGATGTAGTTCTCGAACAGGATGCAGTGGCGGGCGGCTGCGATCGCCTTTAGCCAGGCCGGGTAGTTCTCCGTGGCGTCGCGGAGGATCCGCAAGCCGTTGTTGGGGATGAGGGGCGCGCCGCCGGTGCGGACGATGGCCTGCTCGGCCAGGAGGGCCAGCGCCTCGTCCACGCCGCGGGATACGTGCCGGGCGATCAGGTCCTCGTCGGCCATGATCCTATGTTACCCGGGGAACGGAAACCACGTCCCCGGGCAGGTTGGCCCCAACCGGCGGACTTTGCTACAATTCGCTCCGCCGCGCCCGTAGCTCAGTTGGATAGAGTACTTGGCTACGAACCAAGGGGTCGGGCGTTCGAATCGCTCCGGGCGCGCCAATCTTAACAAGGGCTTGCGGAAACGCAGGCCCTTTTCATTTCTGACACCATTGGCGCCTCCCGCCGGTTGAAAG
>CAZFYX010000032.1:0-69899 GCA_964523885.1 uncultured Burkholderiales bacterium
CCTTGACGGGAGAGGGTTGGAGTGAGGGTGACAACAATGCATGCATACCCCTCACCCCCACCCCTCTCCCGCCAGGGGAGAGGGGGGTGTGGCGGGAGAAGGAGGGTGTAGATGTACCGGGGGAGACGATGAAGGCGAAGCACGCGCACGAGGAAGCGCGGCCGTGAGCAGCACGCAGCTGGCCGAGAATTTCCTGCAGGCGCTCACCGCAGGGCTGCTAACCGGCGCGATCTACGGGCTGATGTGCGTGGGCCTGAGCATGATCTTCGGCGTCATGCGCGTGATCAACTTCGCGCAGGGCGACTTCATGATGCTGGGCATGTACGTCGCCTTCTTCGCCTTCGGCCTGTTCGGCGCGCAGCCGCTGTTCGGTGCCGAAGCCACGCCCTACGTGGCCGCCCTGCTCGCCGGACCGGTGATCTTCGTCGCGGGTTGGATCGTGCACAAGCTGCTGGTCAGCCGCGTCACCGGCATCCAGTCCAGCGCGCTCGCCTCCGAAGGCCACTACGCGCAGCTCATGCTCACGTTGGGCGTCGCGCTCATCCTGCAGAACGGCGGGCTGTTCCTGTTCGGCTCGGCGCCGGTCTCGATTCCCACCCCGCTCGCCTCCAACGCCTGGGCCATCGGCCCGCTCTACGGCGACGCGGTCGAGGTGTTCGTGAACCAGGGCCAGACGGTATCCGCCGTGATCGCGATCGTGGTGGTGCTCGCGTTCGTCGTGCTGATGAGCCGCTCGCGCCTGGGCAAGTCGCTGCGCGCCGCCGCAGACAATCCGGTCGCCGCCACCTACATGGGCATCGAC
The DNA here is from genome assembly GCA_964523885.1 of uncultured Burkholderiales bacterium. Lineage (GTDB taxonomy): Bacteria > Pseudomonadota > Gammaproteobacteria > Burkholderiales > SHXO01 > SHXO01. The sequence continues at coordinate 803 of CAZFYX010000032.1, forward strand.
GTCGCGCGTGCGCACCGACTGGCATTCGGCTTCGGCGTGGCGATCACCGCAATCGGCGGCGGGCTGCTCGCGTCGGGCACGTCGTTCCAGCCGTACGTGGGGCTGGAGTACGTGATCGTGATGTACGCCGGCGTGGTGCTGGGCGGGCTGGGCAGCGTGTCGGGCGCGTTCCTCGGCGGGCTGTGCATCGGCCTGGTGCAGCAGCTCTCCACGCTGTTCCTGCCCAACCAGCTGCAGAACACGGCGATCTTCGTGGTGTTCCTGGTGATCGTGCTGCTGCGCCCGCAGGGCCTGTTCGGCGCGGCGCTGCGCAGGACCTGACCCGATGGCCGGCGGACTGCGCAAGGAAGTGATGTGGATCGCGGCGTTCGGCCTGCTGTACGCCGTCGCCTCGTCCTTCGTCACCCACTCGTACTACCAGCTCATCCTCACCGTGGTGCCGGTATGGGCGGTGATGGGCCTGTCGTGGAACCTGCTCAGCGGCTACAGCGGCTTCGTCTCGTTCGGGCACGCGGCGTTCTTCGGACTGGGCGCGTACTTCGTGGCGCTCACGCAGATCAAGTGGGGCCTCACCCCGTGGGCCGGGATTCCCCTCGCGGGGCTGGTGGGCGGGCTGGCGGCGCTGGTGGTCGGCATTCCGACCTTCCGCCTGCGCGGGCACTACTTCGCGCTCGCCATGCTGGCCTATCCGCTGGCGCTGCTGTACGTGTTCGAGTGGCTCGGCTACCAGGAGCTGGCGCTGCCGATGCAGCGCGACGCCGCCGCGCGGTACATGCAGTTCGAGGATCACCGCGTGTACGTGTGGCTGGCGGTGGTGCTGATGGTGGCGGCGATGCTGCTGACGCTGCGCGTGGAGCGCTCGCGCTTCGGCATGTCGCTGGTGGCGATCAAGGAGGACGAGGCCGCAGCGGAGGCCGCCGGCATCCGCACCCTGCGCACCAAGCTCAAGGCCATCACGGTGAGCGGCGCGATCGCGGGCATCGCAGGCGGCTTCTACGCCGTGGTGCTGCTGGTGGTGACGCCGCCGGCGGTGTTCGGGATGCTGGTCTCGGCCCAGGCGCTGATCGTCACCATGTTCGGCGGCGTGGGCACGGTGTGGGGGCCTGTCATCGGCGCGCTCACGCTGGTGCCGCTGAGCGAGGTGCTGCACGCGCAGCTCGGCGACCGCTTCCCCGGCATCCAGGGCGTGGTGTACGGCCTGGCCATCATCGCCGTGATCCTGGTCGCGCCCGAGGGCGTGGTGTGGCGCTGGCGCGAGATGCGACAGCGGGGCGCCGTGCCGCCGGCACCGGAAGTGAAGCCCGCGGCAGCCGCGATCCAGGCCGATGGCAGTGCGCGCGGGGAGGTCATCCTCGACGTGCGTGGCGTGTCCAAGGCGTTCGGCGGCCTGCAGGCAGTCAACGACGTCACGCTGCAGGTGAAGCGCGGCGAGATCCTCGGGATCATCGGTCCCAACGGCGCAGGCAAGACCACGCTGTTCAACCTGCTCAACGGCTACCTGCGGCCGGACCGGGGCAGCGTGCGCATCGAAGGCACGGAGGCCGCAGGCCTGCAGCCCTACGACATCTGCGCGCTGGGCGTGGGTCGCACGTTCCAGGTGGCGCGGCCGTTTCGGCGCATGAGCGTGCTGGAGAACGTGATGGTCGGGGCATTCGTCCACACCGGCTCGGACGACGAGGCTCGCGGTATCGCACTCGACGCGCTCGCGCAGGTCGGCCTGCTGGACATCGCGCACAAGCGCGCGCAGGGCCTGACCAACCGCGAGGTGCGCCTGCTGGAGATCGCCCGCGCGGTGGCGGGCAAGCCGCGCATCCTGCTGCTGGATGAGACGCTGGCCGGCCTGGGCAGCGGCGAGGTCGAGGAGGTGATCGGCGTGGTGCGCCAGCTTGCCGGGCGCGGCATCACCATCGTCATCATCGAGCACACCATGCAGGCGATGGTGCGACTCGCCGAGCGCTTCGTCGTGCTCGACCACGGCGCGGTCCTGAAGGAGGGCGCGCCGGCCGAGGTCACGCGCGACAGCGCGGTGATCGACGCCTACCTCGGCAAGAAGTGGAGGGCGACGGCCGATGCTTGAGATCGCCACCCTGGGCGCAGCCTACAACGGCGTGCCCGCGCTGCGCGAGGTGAGCCTGCGTGTAGACGCAGGCGAGCTGGTCGCCATCGTCGGCCCGAACGGCGCGGGTAAGAGCACGCTGTTCAAGACCATCTCCGGCATCGTCACGCCCACCGGCGGCAGCATCCGCTTCGAGGGGCAGGATCTGCTCGGCGTCGAGCCGCCCATGCGTCCGCACCTGGGCATCGCGCACGTGCCGGAAGGGCGGCAGGTGTTCGCCTCGCTCACGGTGCTGGAGAACATCGAGATGGGTGCGTACACCCAGCGCGGGCGGCAGGACTGGCGCACGAACCTGGAGAAGATCTATGCGTGGTTCCCGGTGCTCAAGGAGCGGGCGAAGTCGCTCGCGGGTGCGCTGTCCGGCGGTCAGCAGCAGATGCTGGCGATCGCGCGCGGGTTGGCGTCGTCGCCGAAGCTGCTGATGCTGGACGAGCCGTCGATGGGACTGGCGCCGTCCACCGCGGACGAGATCTTCGAGCGTATCGTGTCGATTCACCAGGAATCGGGGCTGACCGTGCTGCTTGTGGAGCAGCGCGTGGCCGAGGCGCTGCACTTCGCCAGCCGCGGGTACGTGCTGGAGGCGGGCCGCGTGGTGCTGGAAGGGCCGCACCAGCAGCTGATGAAGGATGATCGGATCCGGCAGGCGTATCTGGGGATGTGAGCGGATTTCTCCCTCTCCCTCGACGGGAGAGGGTTGGGGTGAGGGTGACAACGATGCATGCATACCCCTCACCCCCGCCCCTCTCCCGCAAGGGGGAGAGGGGAGCAAAGCTTGGCGCAGTTCCCCCTCTCCCTTGACGGGAGAGGGTTGGGGTGAGGGCGACAACGATGCATGCATACCCCTCACCCCCGCCCCTCTCCCGCTGTGCAGACCGGGGAGAGGGGAGTGTCGATAACGAGGAGGAGAAGATGAACACAGTCCTGAACTGCCCGGCCCGGCACCGCATCGCGGCGCTGCTCTGGGCCGTCGCCTTTGCGCTGTTCGGCATCCAGGCGTCCGCGCAGACCAAGGAGGTCGAGGTCGGCCTGATCGCCCCGATGTCCGGGCCGTACGCACGCCAGGGCCAGGTGATGAAGCTGGCCGCCGACATGGCGATCGAGTCGGTCAACGCCGGCGGCGGCATCAAGTCGATGGGTGGCGCGAAGCTGAAGCTGGTGGTCTTCGACACCGGTGACAGCGTCGAGAAGGCCAAGAACGCCGCGCAGCGCATGGTGGCCGAGTCACCCAACCTGGTGGTCGCCAGTGGCGCCTACCTCAGCTCCTTCACGCTCGCCGTCACCGAGGTGACCGAGCGCGCAGAGCTGCCGGTGGTGACGTTCTCCTACTCGGACATGATCACCTCGCGGGGCTACAAGTACGTGTTCCAGACCTCGGCGACCGGCGACCAGCAGGCCGAGGGTTCGCTGCCGGCGCTGATGGAGATGGCCGAGCAGGCCACGGGCAAGAAGCCGGAGACGATCGGCATCGTGATGGACAACACCGCGGCGTCGGTGGCGTTCGTGAAGCCGATCAAGGATCACCAGCTGCAGAAGATGGGTCTCAAGCTGGTGGTGGACGAGACCTTCACGCCGCCGCTGGCGAACGCCTCGCCGCTGATCCAGAAGGTGCGCTCGGCCCGGCCCGACCTCCTGCTGCTGCTGCCCACCCAGATCGCCGACTCCAAGCTGCTGCTGGAGAAGATGAACGAGTTCGGCCTGGGCAAGGGCAGGCTGCCGACTGTGTCGAACGGCGCCGCCATCCTCGACCCCGACCTGCGCAACAACATGAACATCGCCCAGCTGGAAGGCGTGATGTCCGTGGTGGCCGACTGGACCACCAGCGCGCAGGGCGCATTCGTGGAGGAAGTGAAGAAGAAGACCGGCGAGCCGTGGCCGACGCAGCACTTCGTGACGACGTACGGCGACATCCTGATCTTCAAGGCGGCGCTGGAAGCTGCGGGCAAGGCCGATCGCCAGGCGGTGGCCAAGGCGCTGCGCACGATGGACCTGAAGGACGGCGCGGCGAAGTACTTCCCCGGTGGACGCGTGAAGTTCGACGACAAGGGCCGGCGCGAAGGTGCGGGCCTGCTGATCGTGCAGTGGCAGAACGGCGTACCGGTGACGGTGTATCCAGCGAAGGAAGCGGTGGCCAAGCCGATCTGGCCGAAGAAGCAATGAGAGCATGCTCCTACGTTTGCGCTGCGCGCATCACCCTCACTCCGGCCCTCTCCCCTCGAGGGAGAGCGGGAACACATTCGCGCTGCGAGCTCCTTCACTCCCCTCCCCCCTTGCGGGAGAGGGGCGGGGGGTGAGGGGTGCAGGCAGACAGGGATGTTCATCACGTACGCACTGCGCACACTGCACCCTCACCCCAGCCCTTTCTCGTCGAGGGAGAGGGGGAACACATTCGCGCTCCCTGCCCCCTCACTCCCCTCGCCCCTTGCGGGAGAGGGGCGGGGGTGAGGGGTGCAAGCAGACAGGGATGTTCACCACGTATGCGCTGCGCGCATCACCCTCACCCCAGCCCTCTCCTTTCGGGGAAGAGGGAACTTGCTTAACCAACGTCCAGGAGGACAACCATGAACGACGAACTCTTCAAGAAGGGCCTCGAGATCCGCAAGTCGGTGCTCGGCAAGGAATACGTGGAGAAGTCCATCGCCGCGGCCGACGAGTTCAACATGCCGCTGCAGGAGATGGTCACCGAGTACTGCTGGGGTGCCGTGTGGGGCCGCGAGGAGCTGCCGAAGAAGACCCGCAGCATGCTCAACCTGGCCATGCTGAGCTGCCTGAACCGTCCGCACGAGCTGAAGATCCACGTGCAGGGCGCACTGCGCAACGGCGTGAGCAAGACCGAGATCCGCGAAGTGCTGCTGGCGGTGATGATCTATGCCGGCGTGCCGGCCGCAGTGGACTCGTTCCGCGTGGCGCGCGAAGCAATCAACGAGTACGAGAAGAACGGAAGCAAGTAAGACCCGTGGCTGCCGCAGGAGGAACCGAAGCATGAGCGACCCGACCTACGAGGTCTACGCGATCAAGTACGCGCGGCTGATGCGCCGCTCGCCCGACAACTTCGTGGGCGGCGATCCGCACAACACGGAGATGCCGCTCAACTACTACGTCTGGGTGATCTCCGGGAACGGTCGGCAGGTGGTGGTGGACACCGGCTTCACCGAGGCGATGGCGCGCAAGCGCCAGCGCACGATCATCAAGCCGGTCGAGGAAGGGCTGCTGGCGCTGGGCATCGAAACCGGCAAGGTCGAGGACGTGGTCATCACGCACATGCACTACGACCACGCCGGCAACGTGCCGCTGTTCCCGCGCGCCCGGTTCCACCTGCAGGACCTGGAGATGGAGTTCGCCACCGGCCGCCAGATGTGCCATCACGCGATGAGCCACGGCTACGAGGCGGACGACGTGTGCAACCTGGTGCGCTGCGTGTTCGACCGGCGGGTTGAGTTCCACCACGGCGTGGACACGATCGCGCCGGGCGTCGAGCTGCATCACATCGGCGGGCACACCAAGGGCATCCAGGCGGTTCGCGTTCGTACAAAGCGCGGCTGGGTGGTGCTGGCCTCGGATGCCAGCCACTTCTACGCGCACATCGAGCAGGACCGCGCGTTCCCCATCCTATACAACCTGGGGGACATGCTCGAGGGCTTCCGCACGCTGCGCAAGCTGGCGAGCTCGCCGCAGCACATCATCCCGGGGCACGATCCGCTGGTGATGGACCGCTATCCGGTGGCGCGGGCGGGGATGGAGGACTGGATCGCGCGGCTGGATGTGGATCCGCGCGATTAGCAGGTAGTCGTTCCCTCCCCTTCAAGGGGAGGGCCGGGGTGGGGATGGGTTTCCGGTGCAAACCGCCAGACCCATCCCCCTCCCAGCCTCCCCCTTGAAGGGGGAGGAGTCTTGTCACTGCCGCAGGCCACTGCGGGCTTCCTGCGCTCAGCTCTTGTATCGATCCCATTGCAGGACCGCGCCCGCTTGTTTCAATTGTTTCCATCGTGTAATTCCAGGAGCTTTGCCCCCGCCCCGCCGCTAACATCCCCCGAAAAGCCGCGAATGCCAAATGGAGGGGGAAGCCGATGAGCCGAAACACCACGATCCTCGTCGTCGACGACGAAGCGGAGATCCGGGACGTGCTGACGGACTACTTCGTCGCACACGGCTACACCGCGCTCGGCGCGGATTCGGCCGCCGCAGCGCGCAACCTCATCACCCAGCACCAGATCGACGTCGCACTGCTCGACGTCACGATGCCCGGCGAGGACGGCCTGAGCCTGGCCCGCCACCTGCGCGAGCGCCACGCCGAGATCGCGATCGTCATGCTCACCGCGGCAGACGGCCTGGTGGACCGCATCGTGGGCCTGGAGATCGGTGCCGACGACTACGTCACCAAGCCGTTCGATCCGCGTGAGCTGCTCGCGCGGATCAAGGCGGTCCTGCGCAGGACCCGGGTGGAGGCACCCGCGCCCAAGTCCACACCTGCAAGCACGACCGTTCGCGTGGGCCGCTGCACGCTGGACGCCGCGGCCTACCAGCTGATCGACGACGCCGGCAAGGAAGTGCCGCTGTCGCCACTCGAGCTTTCGCTGCTGCAGGCGTTCCTGCAGCGCCCCAATCACGTGCTGACCCGCGAGCACATCCTCAACCTGAGTGGGAACAACGATTGGGATCCCTACGACCGCAGCGTGGACCTGCGCATCCTGCGGTTGCGGCGCAAGATCGAGCCGGACCCGGAGCATCCGCGCTACATCCGCACGGTGCGCGGCGGCGGCTACCGGTTCGTGCCCGGGGGAGCAGCAGAATGAGCGCCGCGAGGACACGCCTGTCCGCCTTCGTCCTCCTCGCGCTCGCCCTCGCCGGTTGCATGCGCGATCCGGAGCCGCCGCTGCGCATCGGCACCAACGTGTGGATCGGCAGCGAGCCGCTGTACCTCGCACGGGAGCTGGGTTACCTGGACCGCAACGCGGTCCAGCTGGTGGAGTACCCCTCCGCGAGCGAAGTGTCGCGTGCCTTCCGCAACCAGGCCATCGACGGCATGGTGATCAGCCTGGACGAGCTGTTCGTCCTCGCCGTGGACGGGCAGCGGCCCCGCATCGTCACCATCGTCGACGTCTCGCACGGTGCGGATGTGGTGGTCGGCCGCAGCAGCCTGCAGAAGATGAGCGACCTCAAGGGCAAGCGCATCGCCGTGGAGAGCGGTGCCCTGGGTGCGTTCGTCCTCGCGCGCGCGCTCACGCTCAACGGCATGCACGCGAGCGACGTGCGCATGGTGCACCTCGAATCCAACGAGCATCCTGCCGCGTTCCAGCAGGGACGCGTGGACGGCGCGGTGACGTTCGACCCCTTCCGCACCCAGCTGCTCACCGCCGGCGCACGCACGCTGTTCGACAGCAGTCAGATTCCCGGCGAGATCGTCGACCTGCTGGCGGTGCGCGATTCGGTGATCGAGAAGAATCCGCAGGCCGTGGATGCGCTGCTGCACGGCTGGTACAAGGCGCTCGCGTACCTGCGCCAGGACCCGGCCGATGCAGCGGCCCGCATGGCAGTGCGCGAGCAGATCTCGGGCGAGCAGTTCCAGCATGCCCTGGAGGGCCTGCGCTTCCCGTCCCGGGAGGAGAACCTGCAGATGCTCGCCGGGCCGGCGCCCAAACTGGTGGTCTCAGGGCGGCAGCTCATGAGCCTGATGGTGGATGCCAAGCTGCTGCGCAGCGGACTGGAGATCGACGGCCTGCTGGCGCCCGCGGCGCTGCAGAGGCTGTCGCCGTGACGCGGTTGCTGCCCTCGTCGCTCAAGTTCACCGTCCTGCTGGTCCTCCTCGGCTTCGCGGCGGCGCTCAGTGCGCTCAACCTCGTCTACCAGATCCCGCGCGCGCAGCGCGCGGTCGAGGAAGAGCACCGCGAGCGCCTGCTGCAGGAGCTCTCCCGGCTGCAGAGCACGCTGGAGTACCTGCTCCTCAAGGGGGACCTCGACGGCGCGCGCCGCGAGGTGGCGATCCTCGCGTCCAATCGCAACTACACCCTGGTGACACTGACCGACGATGCCGACACGGTGATCGCATCGACGCGCCGGATGTGGCTGGGCCGGCGCGGCCCGGATGTGCTGCCGCAGTTCACGCCGGGCGCCGGCGCACCGGTCCTGGAGGGCCGGGACGTCCAGGTGGTGCACAACGCCAACGAGAACCTGCTGCTCGGCTACGCGGGCATCCCGATGGGCGGTGGCAGCAGCGAGCTGCGCAGCTCGCGCATGGGCCGGCTGTTCTTCGAGTACGACCTCACCCGTGCCAACGCAGCGGTCCGGGCGGAGATCACGGCGCAGTCGCTGTACTGGACGGGCTGGGTGATCGCCATGGCCGCGGCGCTATGGGTGATCTTCCACTTCCTGCTCACGCGGCGCACCGAGCAGCTGGTCCGGACTGCCGAGCAGCTCGCGGCCGGCAACCTGTCCGCCCGCAGCGCGCTGTCGGGCAAGGACGAGCTCGGACAGCTGGGCCGCGCCTTCGACGCGATGGCGTCGAAGATCGAGTACAGCGTCAAGGAGAAACGGCGCGCGGCCGAGGAACTGGCGCGCCAGCGCGAGATGCTGCACCAGCGCGAGAAGCTCGCCGCGCTGGGGTCGCTGCTCGCCGGCGTGGCGCACGAGCTGAACAACCCACTGTCGGTGGTGGTCGCGCGCGCGGCGATGCTCGAGGAGCACGACGATTCCAGCGCGCGGACCGCCGCATCGAAGATCCGTGCGGCGGCCGAACGCTGTGCACGCATCGTCCGGACCTTCCTCGCCATGGCACGCAAGCAGCAGCCGGAGCGCGTGCCGGTGGCCCTGCACGAGGTGATCTCGGCCGCGCTCGATCTCACCGGCTATGCGCTCAAGACCAGCGGCGTCGAGGTGCGGCTGGACATGGACCCCCGCATGCCGGCCGTACTCGCGGATCCCGACCAGCTGCACCAGGTGTTCATGAACCTGTTCATCAATGCACAGCAGGCCCTGCAGGACGTGCAGGGGCCGCGCGAGCTGCGTCTGGCCAGCCGCTGGGATGACTCCGCCGGCGTGGTGTGGATCGACGTGGCCGACAACGGGCCCGGCATCCCCGCCGATCTGCTCGGCCGCATCTTCGAGCCCTACTTCACCACCAAGCCCTCCGGCTCGGGCACGGGCGTGGGGTTGGCGGTGTGCCTGGGCATCATCGAGGCGCACGGGGGCTCCCTGTCGGTGGAGAGCGATGCAGGCTCCGGCACGGTGTTCACGGTGCAGCTGCCCGTCGCCGACGGCCAGGCGGTGAACGCCGGGCCGGGTGACCCCGAGGAATCGAGCGCAGGCCGGCATGCTGTGCTGGTCGTGGACGACGAGACCGAGGTGCGCGAAATGGTGGCGGAGGTGCTGCGCACCGCCGGCCACCGCGTGGCAGCGGCGGCCTCCGGAGACGAGGCGCTGGATCGGCTCGGACGCGAACGCTTCGACGTGATCATGACCGACATCCGCATGCCGGGCCTGGACGGGATCGGCCTGTACGCGGAGATCGCGCGGCGCTGGCCGGACCAGGTCGGGCGCATCGTCTTCATGAGCGGCGACACTCTCACCGCCAACCTGCGCGAGTTTGCCGCCCGGAACGGCCGCCCCGTGATCGAGAAGCCGTTCTTGCCGGGCGATGTGCGCCGCGTGGTGGCCGAAGTCGTCGGCGCCTGACGCACTCCGACACCGGCCTGAAACAGCCGCGACACCAGCACCTTCTCCACGAAATCTTCCTGATGCGCACGCTCACTAGAGTGGGCGGCATCGATCTGGAAGCCCGCAGGAGGTGCAACGATGTCCCGTCCGATCATCTCCGGTCGTCATGTTGAATGTCTCGAAGCGGAGCAGCTGCTCGCTCGCGCCATTCCGGCTGCGCAGCCACCGGCCCTTGTGCCCGTCGACGCCCCGGGCCCGGCGCAGCATCGCCAGCGCAGCAGGATGCCCGCCACGCTCCGGCAACGGCACGCGCAGAGACCACGCGTTGCCGCTGCGATCGAGCTGCTGCAGGACGGACGCCGTGTGCTGGTGCGGATGGCAAGCCGCGCGGACAGGCAGGCCGTACAGCAGTTCGTGCGCGGCCTTTCCACGGCCTCACGCTACAACCGCTTCTTCGCCCCGGTACGCGAGCTGTCGAATGATCAGCTCACCCGCATCACGCGTTCCAGTCTCCCGGATGCTCTGGCCGTCGTGGCCGAGGCGATCGACGAGTCGTACCCTCGCATCGTCGCCCTGGCTCAGTACGCATCCTGCGAGCCGCGGGTCGCGGAGTTTGCGGTCGTGGTGGACGACCGCTGGCAGCGGCAGGGGCTTGGGTCGCACCTGCTGCGCACGCTCGGGATGCACGCTGCACGGGCGGGCATCGCCCGCCTCACCGGCATGGTGCTCACCGACAACTGGCCGATGCTGACACTGCTTGCGCGTTGCGGGTGTGAGCTGGCGGAGGACGCATACGATCGCGTGATCCACGCCGCGCTCTCGCTCGGCACCAGCGCGAGCGCCGGGAGCGTTGTCGGCCCGCCTGGCGCGGGACATTGATGGAGCGGATCCGTGCGATTCAGCGGGAACCCCGCTGCCGCCGCCGCTGCAGCGCAGCAGGTGTTCAGTGGCCACCGAACCCCAGCACGAACGGGAGGACGATCGACACCGCGATGAGCACGATGATGATCCACTCCAGCACCTCCATGCGGCGCGTCGTCACACGATCCGACAGCTTCTGGTAGATGCGTTCGAGGGTGTCCAGCTTGCGCAGGATGCTGGCGTCCCAGTCGGACAGGTGAAAGCGCTCGGCCGCAAGGCGATACAGGCGCGCGAGGTACTGGTCGCCGAGCAGCTTCAGTGCGTTGTTGACGCCCTCGAACAGCAGTGCGCTGTCGACCTGCCACTGGGAGATGTCGCGCAGGTCCGAGGGGTCGGACTTCAGGCCGAACCAGATCTTCGCGTGGCGGGTGAGGCGTTCGTAGGACTGCGTGAGCGCATCGTCCAGCCGCTGGTCGAGGAAGCGCATCTCCAGCAGCTCGACGTTGGCGAACTCCAGCACCGTGAGGATGTCGTCCGCCTCCTGGTCGATGACCAGCGCGGCGTTCCAGTCCACCAGCACCAGGTCGCCCTCGCCATAGGAGATGCGGTGCGAGAGCGCATCGGTGACTTCGTCATCGGAGAGGGCGCGCGGCTCTGCCCGCAGGATCTGCGCGAGCTGCTGCCCGCGCTCACGGATCAACTCGTTCACCACGACCGGGCCTTCGAACGCCTCCACCTGGAAGATGACGTAATCCTCGACGAAGCTCGAGATCCGCGCAGCGGAGAGTGATCGCTGCACCATCGCCACCAGCGCCTCCACCCGGCGGCGCGAGTCCCCCAGCAGGGCGTCGTTTTCGTAGAGCAGCTCGCTCAGCTGCAGCAGGTCGGTCAGCTTGCCGCCCAGCGGGATCTGGTAGATGACGCTGACCGCGCCGAAGTCGTACAGGACCAGCTCGACCTGGAGGGGAACCTCCAGGTCGGGCGCGATCCTCAGCGGCGCGATGTCCTGGCTGATGCGTAGCGGCGCGGGACGGTATTCGAAGTAGCGCGGCGCCTTGCGCCGGTGGCGGATGGTTTCGCGCTGGGTACTGACCGTGATGCTGCGCTCGGCCGCGTCGAGATCGATGGACCAGGCGATGTCGTAGGCGAAGATGCTGTGGCAGAGGCCCCTGGCGACGGAAAGCAAGCGGCTCCCCGGTGGTTGCGGTACTGCGGATCTTACTCGCAGGTTCGCCGGATCGCCTCGGCCGGCAGGCGCAGCGGGTCAGGCCCGTGGATTCCAGCGCCCTTCCGCCACCAGCGTATCGACCTGCTGGCGCACGAACCCCACCAGCGCCCGCGCGGCCTTGGTGACCGGACGTTGCGTGGACGTGGCGACCACCAGGGTGCGGGTCATGGTGGGCTCGACGATCGACCACTTGCGAATGCGCCCGGCCTCGATCAGCGGGTGGACGCAGGAGTAGGACAGGATGGTGTAGCCCAGCCCCTTCTCGACCAGGCTCAGGGTCGAAGCCATCGCATCGATCTCGACCTGGACGTTGGGCGCGACGCCGGCACGGGCAAGGAAGTCCTCCACCAGGACGCGCAGGCCATGCGGACGACTCGGCAGGATCAGTGGAATCCCGGCGAGGCGCTTGCCGGTGATGGACTCGCCGCCGACGCCAGCGGGATCGCGTGCCGGTCCGAGCAGGAACAGCTCGTCGGTCACCAGTGGATCGACTGCCAGGACCGCAGTGCGGGGCGCGTTGTAGAGCACGGCGACGTCGATGCGGCCGGTGGTGAGCCACTCCAGCACGTGGCCGCTGAAGCCCTCCATCACGCCCAGCGAGACGCGCGGGAACTGCGCGCGGAACTGCCCGACCAGCGCCGCGGTGAGCACCGCCCCGACCGATGGCGGCATGCCGATCGTGACCTTGCCGGCTGGTGCCGACCCGATGGCGCTGATCGCGCGCTTCGCGCCGGCGGTGGTCTCCAGCACGCCGCGCGCGTGCTGCTCGAGGATGCGACCGGCTTCGGTCAGGACGATGCCGCGGCCGGTGCGGTGGTAGAGCTGGGTGCCGAGCTCGTTCTCCAGCGCGCGGATCTGGCGGCTGAGCACCGGCTGCGGCACGGACAGGCGCACCGCAGCACGCGAGAAGGCACCCGCTTCGGCGATGGCGATGAAGTATTCGAGCTGGCGCAGTTCCATGCCGCGGTCAGAGGGCGCGGCTCGGATGCGTATGCCGAGGGGCGCGATTGATGAATCGCGCCGGATTGTAACCTCGATTCCCCGCGCTAGCGCTTGCGCTGCTGCTCCGCGATCAGGGGGGATGGGTTCGGACGAGGAGGCGTGTCACATCGATCTGCAGCTGGCGCTCCGTGCGGCATCACCCTCGCCCTATCCTCCCCCGTCGAATGAGAGGGGGGAACACCAGGACCACGCTCCCCTCGCCCCTTGCGGGAGAGGGGCCGGGGGTGAGGGGTTCAGACGAGCAGGCGGTTCACATCGATCTGCAGCTTGCGGCTGCAACCAAGCCCTACCGCCGCACCCGCCTGCGCGGCCGCTCGCGCTCGCCCCGGCCGCCGTGCCGCTGCGCGAGCATCGCATCGATGTGCGTGGACAAGTCCGTCGCCACCTCGCGCGCGCGATCGCCATCCGGGAACAGGTCCGGGCGCCGGTACGACAGCCACGAATACGCAGCGCACAGCCGGCACACGTCCTCGGCCTCCTGCAGGTCCATGTACTGCATCGGGCCGGGATCGCGCAGGCGCGTCGCCTCGCCGCGCGCCATCGCCCACACCCAGCCGCGCCACGCCGTCTCCAGGGCGGGGACGTTGGTGTTGATCGGCACCAGCGACAGCATCACCCGGTCTTCCAGGGACAGCCCGGTCCGGTCCAGCACGGGCGCACGGGTCGCCTGCTCCGTCAGGTTGGCGGGCACGAAGAAGTCGTCCTGCAGGTCGAGGTTGCGCACGAAGCGCTGCAGCAGCTGCTCCAGCCCGTGCTCGCCGGTGGCCTCCTCGAGGGCACGCAGGTGGTCGAGCGAGGGCGACACCTGGAACCGCGAGGCCCGCAGCGGCGCCGGCTGCTTGCGCAGCTCGCGCATGAGGTGGCGATGCGCGGGCTCGTCCAGCGCACAGACGCGGCCGGCCTCGTGCAGGCCGAAGCGGCCGGCACGCCCGGCGATCTGGTGCATCAGCGCACGAGGGATCAGGTCCTCCTCGTAGCCGTCGAACTTGGTCACGGTGGTGAACACCACGCGCCGGATCGGCAGGTTCAAGCCCATCCCGATGGCGTCGGTGGCAACGACGATGGACGCCTCGCCCGATTCGAACCGCCGCGCCTGCGCCCGCCGGGCCTCGGGCGACAGCGCGCCATAGATGGTCGCGACCGTGCGCCCCATGCGCGAGAGCTGCTGCGCGAGGAACAGCACGTCGCGGCGCGAGAAAGCGATCAGCGCGTCGCCGGGCCGCAGCGCATTCAGTCCACCCAGCGCGCGCGGCTCGACTTCCAGCGGTGCCTTGCGTTCGAGATGCTCCACGGTGAGCGGAACCCCGAGCCTCGCCGCAAGCGCATGCAATGCAGGCTCCGCGGTCGGGCTGCCGATCAGGTAGACCATCTGAGCCGGCACCCCGCACACCGCCGCCGTCCAGCCGCCGCCGCGCTCGGCGTCCTCCAGCATCTGGATCTCGTCGATCACCGCGACGTCGACCGGACGATGCGGGTCGAGCATCTCGACCGTGCTGGCATAGTGGGTAGCGTGGGGGTGGAGCTTGCGCTCCTCGCCCGTGATCAGGCTCACTGCCACGCCGGCGCCGTCGAGCCGTTCGTAGTTCTCGTTGGCGAGCAGGCGCAGCGGCGCGAGGTAGACGCCCGAGGTGGCCGACTTCAGCGCATCGACCGCGCGATGGGTCTTGCCGGAGTTGGTCGGCCCCAGCAGGGCGATGAACCGGCGCGGCATGCTGGCGGCCGGGAAGCTCTCCGGATACTCCTTGAGGCTCACCGCCGCACGCGCCTTCTCGGCGTTGCGGCTTTCCTGCGCCCGCGCGTGGGTGGCGCGCATGCGATCGAGGATGGTGCTGAAGCGCGCCTCCTCGTCCACGCCGTCGGTGACCAGTCCGGCCCAGAACGGGTCGGCCTCGAGGCCGAGGTCGCTTGCGAAGCCTTGCGCGCGCAGCAGGAACGACGCCACGCGATCGGTCATGGCCTGCACGCGCTCGGGGTTCACGCGCGCCTTGATCAGGTCCAGGCGCTGCTCGGGCGTGGTCCTCTTCCACTTGTTGGCCTTGGCCAGATAGCCGTCGGGCGGTACCAGGCAGAACGGGACGCGCTCGCCGTCGAGCTGCGCGTGTCCGGCGATGCGCACCCGGAACACGTTGTCTTTGCGGAACAGCACCGCGTCGTGGGCCTTGAGCCAGGTGAACAGGGCTTCGTTGGCGGCGGATCGGGCGTGGCGGTCTTCGGTCTCGACGTCCTGCGCCAGGTCGCCGTCGATCTCCTCGATTCCCGGGTCGTCCGGGGTCGGGCTTTCTGCGGTCATCGAGGGGTCGGGAGAGAGGAGATGCGCCATGGTACCGGGGATCGGCGTCCCCGGGCGCGGGGGGTGCACGCAAGGGTGAGCTTCCGAGGTGTGTGCGCCGGTGCCGATTTCAAGCGCTGCACAGGCGCAGGGCAAGCGGGTATTCTTCGGGGCCTCCCGAGACCGCAACCAACGATGCCCGCTCCCGCCTCTCCGGCCGGCACCACCGCCCTCCTCGACGCGGCCCGCGCGCTGTCCGCCGACCTCTCGGTGCTGCGCTTTCCGCCACCCGTCGCGCACGTCTATGATCCGCTGCAGTACGCGTGGGCGTGCTACGAGCAGTACGTCACGCGATACGGCCAGCCGCCGAAGCGCGTGGTGCTGCTCGGGATGAACCCGGGACCGTTCGGAATGATGCAGACCGGCGTACCCTTCGGCGAGATCGCAGCCGTGCGCGACTGGATGCACATCGCTGCGCCCGTGCAGAAGCCTGCCGGCGAGCACGGCAAGCGCACCATCCAAGGCTTCGATTGCCCTCGCTCGGAAGTCAGCGGCCGGCGCCTGTGGGGCTGGGCGGCACAACGCTTCGGCGCGCCCGAGCGCTTCTTCGCGGACTGGTTCGTGCTGAACTACTGCCCGCTCGCACTGCTGGAGGAGTCCGGGCGCAACTTCACTCCGGACAAGCTGCCTGCCGCGTTGCTCACACAGCTCTACGCCGCCTGCGACCGTCATCTGGCGGTAGCACTGGATACGCTGCGGCCGCAATGGGCGATTGGTGTCGGCGGCTTCGCCGAGAAGCGCATCCGCGCGGTGCTGGAGAGCGATCTGGTGGACGGCGCAGTGGCCCGCCGCATCCGGTCCGGGTGCATCCTGCACCCCAGCCCGGCGAGCCCGCTCGCCAACCGTGGATGGGCTGAAGCGGCGGAGCGGCAGTTGACCGAGATGGGAGTGTCGTTCTAAGCGCCCGGCTCTGCCTGCCCGTCCCCGTCCATCACTGGTTCGGTTAGCTTCCGGCGCCCGTGGCCTGGCCGCGCCCGTCCTGCGGTTCGATCGACAACGCGAACGCCTCGATGTAGTTCGCCACGACCTTGTCGCCGGTCTTCAGGTCGCGGATCGCGGCAGCATCGCGCACCGCAAGCCGGATCTCCTCACCGTTGGGCGCTTCCAGCGTGACGCGCTTCGCATCGCGATCCACGTCGGTGACCTGTGCCACCACGCTGGTCTGCTGCACGTGTTGCACCGTCGGCTGCTCGGCGATGGGCCCCTGGTTGGTGGTCTGTGACTGGACTTGCGGCGAGGCGTCGCTGCGCGCAATCGACACGAGCAGCGCCTCCGCATAGCGGACGGTGACCTTGTCGCCCTTCTCAAGGCGATCCATCGCGGGCATGTCGTTGCCCATGCGCACCATGGCGACACGCCCGTCCTCGCCCTTGATCGACACGGTCCGGGTGACGCGATCCACCGATTCGATGGTCCCGGTCAACGTCACGGCGCGGCCACCGTAAGCCGGCGCATTCGCGCTGCCCTGTTGCACACCAGTTGCCGGGCCCTGCCCCGCCTGGTCCTGCTGCGCGGATGCGGCGGGTGCGAGCAGCGCAGCCGCCACGACGAGAGCCGACGACGCGAGTGTGTGCTGCATACGTGCCTCCTGTTGCGGACGCGTGGACGCATCGCGCGGATGTGGACAGGAGGTGGCGGCAACCCGCGTACCCGGGCCAGCATCCACAACCGAGATGCGCGGCACCAGCATCATCGACGGCGACGGCGGCGGGGTCTGGCATAATCGCGCGGCCTTCCCCGCCGCCATGTCCAGTACCTCCCGCTCGCTGCTGCCCCTGCTCGCCCTGGTCGGTGTCGCCCTTGCACTCGGGAGCGGGCATGTCTTCGCGCGCCTGGCGCTCACGCACGGCGTGACGATCCTCACTGCAGCGACGATGCGCTCGGCCTGCGCGGCGGCGCTGCTGTGGGTCGTCCTGCGCGTGCGCGGCATTCCGGTGCTGCCGCTGCACGGCGCCGCCCGCGCCACGGTCCTGTTCGGGGTGCTCATCGCCGTGCAGACGCTGGCAGTGCAGCTCGCGGTCAAGCGCATGCCGGTGGCGCTGGCGATCCTGCTTTTCTATACCTATCCTCTCTTCACCGGCATCGCCAGCAGCCTCATCGGCAGCGAGCGACTGAGCGCTCGCCTCCTCGCGACGATGTTCGCCGCCTTCGCCGGTCTCGCACTGGTCCTCGGTGTGGCGACGCAGGGTGTCGACCTGCTCGGCGTGCTGGCAGCGCTGACCGCCTCGGCCTGCTTCACGGCAGTGCTGGTGCTGACGCCGAAGCTCACGCCCTCGCTGGCGGCGCCGGTACGCACCTTCCTGATGCTGCTGACTGCGGCGACGATCTTCGTGCTCGCTTGCGCCGGTACCAGCGAGTTCCACTGGCCCGCGGACCCCGCCGGCGCCGCCGGGCTGGCGGGCCTGGCGCTGTGCTACGCCGTGGGGATCATCACCCTGTTCCTGGTGCTGCCGCTGCTGGGGCCGATGCAGACGGCGGTCGTGCTCAACCTCGAGCCGGTCGTGGTGGCGCTGGTCGCGTGGGCCGTGCTGGGCGAGGCGCTGTCCCCTCTGCAGATGCTCGGGGCCGTGATGGTGGTCGCGGCGGTGATCTACTTCCAGGTGGCGCGGCGCGCGCCTGCGCCGAAGCCCAGATAGCGGGCAGCGGGAGCGCGGTTTGCTCGGATGGGTTCCCGACCCGTCAGGCAGCCGCCATGCGCTTCGTCGCGCTCGCCACCGACTACGACGGCACGCTTGCCCATCACGGCATTGTCCCGCCGCATGCCGTCGCCGCACTCGAACGCTTCTCCGCGAGCGGCCGCAAGCTGATTCTGGTGACCGGCCGCGAGCTCGACGAACTGCTCGGGGTTTTTCCGGAGATCGATCGCTTCGATCGCGTGGTGGCCGAGAACGGGGGGCTGCTCTACACACCCGGCACGGGCGAGCGCAAGGCGCTGTCCGCGCCACCTCCGGCCGAGTTCGTGGACCTGCTCAAGTCCCGCGGCGTACCGCTCTCGGTCGGCAGCTCGATCGTGGCGACGGTCGAACCGTACGAGACCGTGGTGCTGGAGGCGATCCGCGCGCTGGGCCTCGAGCTGCAGGTAATCTTCAACAAGGGCGCCGTGATGGTGCTTCCGGCATCGGTGAACAAGGCCAGCGGCCTGGCGACCGCGCTGGAGCTGCTGGGGCTCTCCGCCCACAACGTCGCGGCAATCGGCGATGCCGAGAACGATCATGCGTTGCTGAAGATGGCGGAGTTCGGCGTGGCCACCGGCAACGCCATCCCGACCCTGCGGGAGACGGCCGATTACGCCAGCGCCCACACCCACTCCCATGCGGTGATGGAGCTGATGGACGCGATGGTCGAAGACGACCTGCGACACCTGGCCGGGCACTCGCAGCGCCGGCGCATCCTGCTCGGCGAGAGCGTGGGGGGCGAGCCCGTGCACATGCCGCCGGCGTGGACCAACCTGCTGATCGCCGGCACCTCCGGCAGCGGCAAGTCGACGCTCGCCACCGGCGTGCTCGAGCGCATCTGCGAGCAGGACTACCAGTTCTGCGTGATCGACCCCGAGGGTGACTACGAGGACTTCGCGGCCGGCATCGTCTTCGGTAACAGCGACCGGGCCCCGAGCAGCGAGGAGGTGCTCACGGCGCTCGAGAAGCCGGACACGAATGCGATCGTCAACCTGGTCGGCCTGCCGCTGCAGGACCGGCCGCGCTTCTTCCTCGACCTGCTGCCGCGGCTGCAGTCGCTGCGCGCGAAGACCGGCCGCCCGCACTGGGTGCTGGTGGACGAGACCCATCACCTGATGCCGCGCGACTGGGATCCGGCCCCGCTGGTCCTGTCGCGCGAGCTGGCCGGCATGATCTACGTCACGGTGCACCCGGACTGGACGGCACCTGCCGTGGTGAACACCGCCGATCTCGTCGTGACGCTGGGTGAAGCCCCGCACCAGACGCTGCGCACGCTGACGACCACGGCGGCAGGAGAGCAGGAAAACCCGGCGCCACTGGAGCCGGGGCAGGCGTTGCTGTGGCGACGTGACGAAGCGGCCGCGCCGGTGCGATTCAAGATGGCGCCCAGTCGCGCCGAGCGCCGCCGGCATCGGCGCAAGTATGCGGCCGGAGAGCTGCCGCCGGACCGCAGCTTCTACTTCCGCGGGCCGCAAGGCAGGCTGCACTTGCGGGCACAGAACCTCATGCTGTTCCTGCAGATCGCCGACGGCGTGGACGACGACACCTGGCTGCACCACCTGTACGCGCGCGACTACTCGCGCTGGCTGGCCGAGTTCATCAAGGATCCCGTGCTCGGCGAGGAGGTCGCGGCGATCGAGGACGACAAGGCGCTGGATGCGCGCGAGAGCCGGGCGCGGGTGCGGGCCGCGGTGGAATCGCACTACACGCTGCCGGCGACCGGAGGTGCCGGGTAGCTGCCGGTCCGGCGGCGAGGCTGCGGGCCGGGTCCATCGACTGGGAAGGGGAGAATCGCGAGCTGCATGGCGGACCGCCGTTCCCCCTCTCCCCTTGCGGGAGAGGGGAAATACGTCGCCGGACCGTCAATGCCTGCGCGAACTGTCCGCTGGACCGGACACGAACACGTAGCTGTCCATCGCGATCACGCCAAACGTCACTTCGTCGGTCAGCCGGCGCGCGTCGCCCCCCACGCCCGCCGCACCCAGCGCCACGAACAGCGGCAGCAGGTGCTCGTCGGTGGGGTGCGCACGAACGGCGTGCGGCGCCAGCTGCCGATAGTCGAGCAGCGCGGCGACATCATGCGCGTCGATCGCGGCCTTCATCCAGCCCTGGAACTCCCGCACGTACGGCTCGACGCCGGCAGGGCGGCCGCGGAACTCGTGCAGGTTGTGCGTGAGGCTGCCCGATCCGACGATCAGCACGCCTTCTTCGGTCAGTGGCCGCAACGCCTCGCCGAGACGGTAGTGATGCAGCGGACTCAGGTGCGGCTGGATCGACAGCTGCGTGACCGGGATGTCCGCGTCCGGACGCAGGAACAGCAGAGGCACCCACGCACCATGGTCGAGTCCGCGCTCCGGATCGAGTCGGCTGCGCAGTCCTGCCGCATCCAGCAGTTGTGCAGCGCGCCGGGCGAGCGCCGGCGCACCGGGAACGCGGTAACGGATCCGGTAGAGCGCCTCGGGGAAGCCGCCGAAGTCGTGGATGGTCTCCGGCCGCGGGACGATGCTGACGGCCGGCGCGGAGGTCTCCCAGTGCGCCGAGACCATGAGGATGGCCTGCGGCTGCTCGATCTCGCCGGCAAGCGCCTGCAATGCCGCGCCAGCCTGGCCGGGCTGGATCGCCATCAGCGGCGCGCCGTGGGAGACGAAGACGGTAGGCATGGTGCTCATCGGTTGCTCCAACGACGAGCGAGGCATCGCGTGCCTCGCCCGTCCATCCCACGTTTGAAAGTCGATCAGTAGCCGGCTGCAGGCTTGAGCGCCGGGGCCTGCACGGACGCGCCGGTGAGAGCGAATTTGCCGTCGCCGAGGAGAGCCTGCACCAGCGCCGCAGCGGCCAGGAACACAGGATATTCCCATCCACCATTCGGGGCGGTGAAGAGCCAGCCGTTGCCCCAGTGCACGGCCGCAGCGCCGAGCAGCACGGGGACGAGCCCAAGTGCGACCCAGCGGGAGTAGACCCCGCCAATCAGCAGCGCGCCGCCGATCAGCTCGGCGCCGGTGACCGGATAGGCCAGCCAGGCGGGATAGCCGACCGAGGCGAAGAACTGCGCGGTTCCCGGCAGGGTGAACACGAGAATCTTCAGCAGCGCGTGGGCGATGAACATGATGCCGAGGCTGATGCGCAGGACGAGTGCGGCATACGGGGCCGTGCGGTTGTCGATCATGGTTGCATTCTCCAGTGGTCGTGACGGACGCGATGCAGGTGCCGCGTCAGTCGTGCACACTGTAGCCATTGAAGCAGTCGTGATAAACATCCGATAATGCAATGAATTGTTGCCTGGAGTGCAATGATGGATCGGCTCTCCACCATGGAGACATTCGTTCGGGTGGTCGAGGCCGGCAGCTTCATGGCCGCCGCGCAGCGGCTGGAGCTGTCGGCCGCGATGGTCAGCCGCCACGTGCAGGACCTCGAGCAGCGGCTGGGCACGCGGCTGCTCAACCGCACCACCCGCCGCATCAGCCTCACCGAGGCCGGCGCGGCCTATTTCGAGCGCAGCCGGCAGCTGCTGCGCGACCTGGAGGAGATGGACCTGTCGGTAGCGCACGAGGTGCAGCAGCCGCGCGGCGTGCTGCGGGTGAATGCACCGGTCGTGTTCGGCACCCGGCACCTGTCGCGCTTCCTGGCCGAATACGGGGCACGCTACCCGGACGTCGCGATCGACCTGACGCTCACGGACCGCTTCATCGACCTGGTGGAGGAAGGCGCCGACGTGGCCGTGCGCATCGGCGCGCTCCAGGATTCCACACTGGTCGCGCGCCGCCTGTGTCCTGCCCGGCTGGTGCTGTGTGCTGCACCCGCGTATCTCCAGCAACACGGCACGCCAAAGTCGCTCGAGGACCTGGGCCGGCACAGTTGCCTGGGCTACACCTACACGCGCGGGGGCATCGAATGGGAGTTTCCGGAAGCCTCCACGCCTGCGATCGTGCCGTTGCGCGGGAGCCTGCGCGCCAACCACGGCGAGGTGCTGTTCCAGGCGGCCATCGACGGCATGGGCATCGTGCTGCTGCCCACCTTCATCGTCGGCGAAGCGCTGCGCGAAGGCCTGCTGCGCCAGGTGCTTCCCCGGGCAACGCTGGCCGAGCTCAACGCCTATGCGGTGTTTCCGAGCCGCAAGTTCCTCAGTGCCAAGGTGCGAACGTTCGTGGACTTCCTGGCGGAGAAGTTCGGTCCGGAGCCGTACTGGGATGCATGGCGCATGCCGCCCGCGCGGCCGCTCAAGGCGGGGAAGCGCCGCTGAGCACCCGGGGAATCACCGGGCAATCAGTTGCGGCGCAGCGGACCCGGTGCGCGGGGACCAGTCGAGGCGTCGCTCGACACGGCCAGTGAGATCGCGCGGCGGGCATTGCCGAGCCCGGGATCCGGGCACGACTTCATGCGCGCATGCATCCACTGATCCAGCTGGCGCCCCAGGTCGACGCCCACGTCACGCACGAGGTAGCCGAACACGACTGCGGCGAAGCTCCATGCGCAGTTCCAGGCCTGCTGGTCCCACGTGGGTGCGACCCCGGACGGCCAGTACGGGTCGCCGGGCTGCACCGTGCCGATGGCCATGCAGGACAGCAGGGTCACGTCGACCACGGTCACGACGGCGGACAGCGCGACGATCACCCAGCCGGGCAGCTGCAGCAGGAGGAACACGCTTCCGGGCCCGGTCAGGCGGGTCAGCGCTGCTGGCGCGTCAGCCACAGCAGGCTCAGCGCCTTCACCGCCTGCTCGCCCTGCTTGGTGAGCTCGCGGTTGTAGGCCGTCGAGCGATCGCGCGCCCTGGTCTGCGCGACGTACTTCGGATCGATCTTCTTCATGACGTAGTTGCGGCGGCACTCCTCGACCGCGTCCTCGGCCAGTCGCCTGCTGGTCGCGTCCATCTCCAGGTAGGGCGCACTGCAGGTTCCGGCCGGCACCCGCGTCATCTCATCGTCGATGCGCACGCGCAGCTTGTCTTCGCGGCGGCGCTGCATGCACTCGGTGTCGCATGGCTCCAGGGCCGCGGTGGCCGGCGCCGCCCTGGCGGCTTCGTCGCGCGTCTCGTCGGCCGTGAACGCCGCGACCTTGTCCTGCGCCGAGCGTTCGGACTGCGCCAGCGTGACGGGACCGAACAACATCGACGCGCCCGCTGCAACGATCATTGACAACCGCATGACCTTGTCCATCCGCGAACTCCACCGTGCTGAAAACCACGGTGGTACCAGCCGCAGGACGTGTGCCACGCAGGACGCGCTGCGGCCGGGAGAGCGGAGGAGGATGCAGGTCGAGCAGGATCCGGGGGTTGAGCGGGGCGGGTCGCCGCCTGCAGACGACGTCGCGGACCGACGCTGACGAGCCGCGACAGGAGAGCACGCACACACCTGCCGCGCCATGGCGCGATGGCCGCGCGATCCACCGGATCGCGCGGTTCACATTCGAGGTGCTACCCGGCCCGGTAGCGGCGCACGACTTCCGGATCGGGATCCGCGCCCAGCCCCGGTCCCTGCGGCACGTCGACGCAGCCGCCGCGCGGCACGAACTGGGTGCCGTAGAGGCGCGCTTCGAGATCGAAGTAGCGCCATTCCACCAGCGACCCGGCGCCGTGCACCGCATTCACGTGCACGCCAGCCAGGAATCCGGGGCCATCGTAGAAGCTGTGCGGCATGACCGTCGCGCCGTGGGCCGCCGCCAGCGCGAACACCTTGCGCAGCTCGGACACCCCACCCATCTTGATCGGGCTGGGCTGGACGAAGTCCACCGCGCCGGCCGCGAGCATGTGCTGGAACTGCGCGAGCGTGGCGTTGTTCTCGCCCGAGGCGATGCAGATGCCGGCTTTCGCCCGCACCTGCGCCAGGCCCTCGAAGTCCTCGGGCGGCCACACCGGCTCCTCAAGCCAGTGCAGGTCGTACTCGCGCATCCGTGCCGCCATCTCCAGCGCCTGCTGACGCGACCAGGGGCAGTTGACGTCGTTCATGATCCGCGGTGCAGGGCCGGCGGCCTCGCGCGCCGCCCGCACCGCGGCGACTTCGACCTCGTGCAGCTTCACGTAGCCGTAGCCGTCGCGCACGGCGCGTGCGACGTTCGCGCCCACCACCTTCGGCTCGGTGTAGCGGATCAGGCTCGCGTAGCAGGGCAGGCGGTCGCTGCGCGCCCCGCCCAGCAGGCGGTGCAGGGGCAGGCCTGCAGCCTTGCCCGCGATGTCCCACAGTGCGATGTCCACCCCGGACAAGCCGAAGATGACCGGCCCGCCGCGGCCGAATATGTGCAGCTTCTGCTGCACGTCGAGCATCAGGGCCTCGATCTGCGCGGAATCGCGGCCGATCAGCAGCGGAGCGATCATCGTGTCGATCGCCGCCTTCGTGGCCGGGATGGCGTTGTAGCCGAAGGCCTCGCCCCAGCCCACGATGCCCGCGTCGGTGGTCACCTTGACCAGCAGCGCGTCAGCGGTCTTCCAGGTGCTGCCGCCCCACGCATCCGCATCGGCGCTGCCGCCGGTGGTGTAGGGGATGCAGACGACGATGGTCTCGATCGATTGGATCTTCATGGCGTAGGGGTCGGCCGGCTGGAGGCGCAATGATAGTGGCCGGGCCGCCAGCCTGCACGCCGGGGCATGCACCCGCTGCGCCGCCCGGGTCCGGCTCACCACGTCTGCGCCGAGGATAGCCACCGGGACCCGGCATCCCCGTTGCTCAGCGCATCAGGCCTGCTCCATGCAGGAGCACAAGACGGGGATCGCGCCCGGGAACATGGGCAACTGGAGTCTGCACGGCCGCACGCTCGGCCAGATCCTGGTCAGGGCGGTGCGCGAATTCAGCGAGGACGCGATGTCGATCTATGCGGCAGCGCTGGCCTATCGCGCACTGTTCGCACTGTTCCCGTTCCTGATCTTCATGGTGGCGCTGGTCGCGTACCTGGACGTGCCGCAGCTGTTCACCTGGATGCAGGGACAGGCCGCGCTGGTCGTGCCGGCGGAGGGCATGCAGCCGGTGAACGAGGTCATCGCCGGCCTGCGCAATCCGCGCGGCGGCCTGCTCTCGGTCGGCATCCTGCTGGCGCTGTGGTCGGCCTCGTCCGGCGTAATGTCGGCCATGGAAGCGCTCAACGTGGCCTACGACGTGCCCGAGCGCCGCCCGCTGTGGCAGCGCATACCGCTCGCGCTGGTCTACACGGTCGGGATCGCCGCAATGCTCCTGGCCGCAGCGGCCCTGATGGTGATCGGGCCGCAGGCAGCCGAGTGGGTGGCCACGCGCCTGGGCCTGGAACAGGTCTTCGTCACGGTGTGGACGTGGGCGCGCTGGCCGGTCGCCACCGTGCTGCTGATGCTGGTGGTCTCGCTGGTGTATTACGCCGGGCCGAACGCGCGCGCACGGTTCCGCTTCATCACGCCGGGCGCGATCCTCGCGGTGCTGATCTGGATCGCCGCCTCGGCCGGGTTCGCCTACTACGTGCAGAACTTCGGCCACTACGACGCGACCTACGGCAGCCTGGGCGCGATCGTGGTCCTGTTGTTCTACTTCTACCTCTCCGCGGCGGTTCTGCTGTTCGGCGCGGAGGTGAACGCGGTGCTGCAGGAGAAGGGGCGGGCCGGCAGGGAGACGCCCCGCCTCAGCGAGACGGCGCCCGTGCGCCAGCCAGGAAGCGCAGCATCTCGTCGCCCGAGGGCGGAAATTCCTCGTGCGCGGTCGTGACCTCGCAGTAGCGCACCCGGCCGCCTGCGCTGCACGAGGGATACTCGACGCAACCCACACCGGAGGGCACCGGCGGCGACGTGCAGCGGTTGCAGTCGGCCCACCACTGCGCCGGGCCCTGCCCGAACGCCGGCAACGGAAAGCGCGTGTCGTTGCGGGAGTGCACGATGAGCACCGACACCGGAGCGGGGCAGGTGTAGTCGGCGATGTCCTGCCTGCGCATGCCGGCGCCGCTCACGGCGATGGCGGCCGGCAGCGGCGCGGACTTGCCGAAGAAGGTGACGCCGGCGGCGCTGCTGCCGCCGTCCGAGTGCCCCGCGAAGGTGACCCGCGCCGGATCGATGCACCAGCGCCGGGAGACGATCGCGGGGATCTCGCCCTGCTGGGCGAAGGAGCCCATCGCCAGCCGCGCGTGATCCGCATACGCGACGACGAATCCCGCACTGGTCGCCGATGTGGTGAGACCGGCGTAGCGCTCGGAGCGCGCCCGGTCGTAGCCGGCCGGCGCGAGCACGACCAGGAGCGGATGCGCACGCGTGGGGTCGTAGTTGCGCGGCGTGCGCACGCTGAAGCTCAGGCCTGCGCTCGTCTGCACGCTGTTGGTCGCGCCCGGCTCGCCCCGGCCGGGGGTGCAGGCGACGGGCAGCTGCAGCTTCGCGTAGTCGGCATCGCCCAGCACAGCGGGCTCCTGGGAGCACCCACCGAACAGGGCCGCGCAGGCGAGCAACGGCAGGCGGCGCAGGCGCTTCACTGTGCCGGCTTCTTCTTGCTGCTCTTGCTGCCCTTGCCCTTGCGGGCTTTCTTCGCTGGCGGCTTCGCCCCCTTGGGATGCACGAACTTCGCATGCTGCAGCTCCTGGTCTGGCAGCGCCACCATCAGGGCGATCTCGTTGTACGCACCGAGCTTGTAGTCGCCGGTGCCCTTGAGCATGTTGTTCCCGGCGGGGGAGAGGAGCACCACGTAGCGGTTGCGGCCGCCCGTGATGATGGCCTTGGCGCTTCCGCGTGTGATGTCGACGGGGCCATCCTCGCGGTCGTTGAGGTAGAGCGTGAGCTCCTTCGGCTGGACCAGCAGCTCCAGGTGGAGCGGCCCCGCAGTGGCCACCTGGCCGCCGTGCGCGGGCTTGATCCGGTCCGCGGATTCGTCGGCCTGCGCATCCGCGCAGGCCACGGTGAAAAGGGCCAGCAGGCCGATCAGCACCGGCCGGAACCTCTGCATCGGGTTCTCCTCTGGAGTCAGTGAACGTGGTCGTCGGGCGGCGGGCGCACCTGCGGCTCGCGCGCCAGCAGTGCGAGCTGCCCGAGCAGCAGCTCAAGGTCGCCCCAGCCTGCCGTATCGCCAGGAAGCCAGCGAGCCCGAATATAACCGAAGCGGTCCACCAGCATCTCCAGATGCGCGGGAATCGGCGCCGAATCGCGCGCATCCGCATCCGACAGGGTGCGGCGCAGGAGCGCGTACGTCCGTGCCGCTTCCGCCGCGCCATCGATCACCGTGGGGAGTTCGGCAGGAACCGCCTCGTCGGGGTCACCCAGCGGGATGGCGAGGAGCTCCACACCCGCCGCGCGCAGTCGCGCGTGTGCCGCAGCGAGTTGCGCCAGGCGCGCCGCCGATGCCGGCAAGCTGTAGAAGACGAGCAGCACCGGCCCGCGGCCGCGATGGTCCTTGAGCGCGCCGGAGCGTCCATCCGCAGTCTGGTAGGAGAAGTCGATCGCCGGCAGCCAGGGGACGCCCGGGACCACGCGCTCGTTCAGGATGCGGGCCTGGTAGCCGGCAGAGAGCGTGCGCAGGAAGTTGATCAGGTCCCAGCGGTCGTCCTCGGCCAGCACGGCGGCAAACCCGGGCATCGCGCCTGGCGGCTTGCCGTGCGTGAGCCACCAGAACAGGTCGCCCGCGGTGTGCAGGGCAGTGTGCGGCTCGGTGAGGTCTGCGGGCGGCAGCGCCAGGCTCCTGCCGTCCGGGCCGTCGCCATGCGCACTGGCGCCGTGACAGCGGACACAGTGGTGCGCGAAGAGCCCGGCCCCGCTGGCGACCGAGATCGCATGGTAGGGGACGCTCGGCCGACGATAGGTATCCGGGTATGCGTCCACCGAGAGCGCCCGCAGCGCGAAGACCAGGCACACGGACGCTGCCACCGCTGCCGCCGCCGCACCGGCACGCGCACGCCGATGCAGGAACCACAAGGCGGCAGCAAGCGTGATGGCGACGAATGCCGCCAATCCGATCACCGCCGTGGCAACGCCAGGCGTGCCCCAGGTGGCGTCGATCGAGATGCGCAACGGCAGCAGCCACGTGATCGCATCGTGCCGCGCGGGCACCGACTGCGCCAGGCTCGTGGCAAGCGACAGCAGCACGATCGCGAGGACGAGCTCGAGGGCGAGCCAGCGCACGCCCGTGCGCTGGTCGAACGCCCCGCCAGCGGTCCGGTCTCGCAGCCCGCGGCGAAGGCGTGCGGCGAGCGCCAGCACGGCGGCCAGCAGCGCGACCTTCCCGAGCAGCAGCGCGCCGTAGCGGGTGCCGAGCAGCGCGGGCCAGCGCTCGACGTGCACCACTGCGAGCCAGCCGCCACTGACCACGATCGCGAGCATGAACGCAGGCGCGACGCGCGAGAAGCGACTCAGCGTCGCGGCGCCAGTGTCCGCGTGACGCACGAGCAGCCACAGCAGGACCGGCAGCGAGCCAAGCCAGGCGGCCGCGGCCGCCAGGTGCAGCGCATGCGCCGGCAGCACCTGCCAGCCGGGTTCCGCCGTCGCGGAGTGACCGGCCCACGGCGCGCATGCGAGGCTGAACAGGGCTGCACCGAGTGCCAGCGCCTGCGCGCCCCGCACCCCCGCGCGGTGGCTGGCCAGCAGCGCGACACAGGCAGCGGACAACGCCCCCTGCCGAAGCAGCCAGATGGTGCCGAAGCGGCTGTCGCCCAGCAGTCGCGCGACCACCGCGGTGTCCAGCGTGCCCGCAAGGGCGAGCGCCTGGCTGACCAGCACCGCGAATGCGAGGAGCAGGGCGCAGGCCAGCGCCAGTGCGGCACCAGCCCGGGCGCGCTGGGCCAGCGGTGCAGCGGGGTCTCGCAGCAGCGCCAGCACCACCAGCACGCCGATGGCCAGGAAGACGCTGCAGGTGTAGAGGAACCGCGCGGCGAGGCCGGCCGCCTCGATCATTTCGGTGCCGCGCGGTCCTTCAGCCGGAAGACGAAGCTGCCCTTGACCGTGTGACCATCGATGGAGAGCACCTGATAGCGCACGGTGTACTGCCCGGCAGGCAGTGCCGGCAGTGCCAGCTCCAGCAGCTTGCGTTCCTGCGCCGACACCCGTGCCGGCTCACGGCTCACCTCGTGTCCCGCGTCATCGAGGACGCTGGCTGCGCAGAAGGCCGCCTCGAGCGGCTCGCTGAACCACAGCCGCACGGCCGCCGGCGCACTGGCCAGCTGCGCACGGGGCGCGGGCTCGCTCTTCGTGAGCACCGCATGCGCAGCGGCCAGGCCTGGGGCAAGCAGGCTGCACAGAAGGGCGAGGCGCACGCGGAGCTTCATTGCCTTGCCAACGCGCGCTCGCGCCGCCGCGCCGCGACCAGGTACAGCGCGACGCCGCCGGCGATGATCAGCGCGGCACCCGCGATCAGCGGCAGCATCGAGCGCGGCTTCCCCACGGAGAAGGGAAAGCGCGAGACCAGTTTCTCGGCTCCGCCGACGCTGACCAGCCCGACGAACTTGCCGGGCTCGGTGAACACGTGCTCGAAGTGCAGCGTCCCGGTGGGATGCACGGCAGCCGGGAGGTGGAACACCGTGATCTCGTCCAGGTTCGCCTCCGAGCCGGTGTCGCGGATGATGCGGACCTCGGCCGGCAGGTCGCGCAGCTCGGCATCGATGTAGTCGAGCACGACTACGGTGCGGCCGGTCTGCGGGATGTCCTCGCAGAATTCGGTCGCCGCCGCGCTGTCCGGCTGGTAGCCGACGAAGTGCATCAGGTAGCGGCCCACGCGCAGCTTGCACATGTCCTGGTCCATGGACAGGCCGCCATGAGCATGGGCGGTTGCTCCGGCCAGGGCGGACAGCAGTGCGGTCAACGCCGCGAGAAGTGCACGACGCATGCGGATCGACGCACCCTCTCCCGGGGTGGGAGAGGCGAGCGGGTCATGAGCGGAAGACGGGCAGGATCGGTCCACCGACGGTGTTGAGGTAGCGCCTGCCATCGCTGTCGTAGAAGAACAGCAGCGCGCCGAACTTGCTGTCGACGTCGGTCAGGAAGCTGGTGAGGCGCTCGACCTCCCACGCGGCGTCGGTGGCCTCCAGCGAGACCACCCGCGTCTGGCCCGGGGCGATCGGCTCGTACGAGGCGAGTACCAGGCCGTTGCGCGCGATGAGGTCCTGGGGATAGTGCGGGTCCACGTTCGCCTTCGCCGCAGGCAGCTTCATGTCGACGAAGCGCAGGTTGGCGGTGGTGAACTCGCCCAGCGACACCGGCTTGCTGCCGGTGTTGGTCACCTCCATCACCACGCGCATCGACCGTCCCGGCACGTCGTAGTCGGCGCTCTCGAACTTCACCTTCACCGGCGAGGCTTCGAGCGGCAGCGGCGGCGTGGTCATGGTGCCGGTCTGCAGCGGCACCGTGCGCGCGTAGGCGGTGCGCGTGAGGTGGTACCCGCCGAAGGTGAGCAGCACGACCACGACCAGAAGGCCCGCGGCGACCTTGAGGTCCGTGTTGGTGACCAGCAGGTCCTCGCGTCCACGCACCAGTGCGTCGTAGCGCGGGATGAGCAGCGGCCGGCGCAGCCACCAGAGCACCCACACGGCCGCGAGCGCGACCAGGATCAGGTGCCAGGTGACCGCACGGCCCACCGCCCAGTCCTCGAGGTTGGCGATCTTCTCGCTGGTCAAAGTGGTGACCGGCATGGTGAAGTCGGCCATGCTGCCGTCGATCTCGACCCACTTCCCGGGCCCCACCAGCGGGCCGGACCCCTTGATCGCGATCATCGGGTGCACGTGGTGCCGCCCGGGCACGCGCGCCTTCATCACCATCTTGTATTCGTAGTCGCGGCCCAGCTCCAGGTTGCGGAACGACTGCCGTGCCGGTACGCCGTTGAGGTACGACTCCAGGCGCACCAGCACCGGGCCGGGCGTACCGTTGCTCACGAACACGACTTCGGGCAGGCGCACGGCGTCGGGCCAGTCCTCGAACAGGCGGAACCTGCCGGTGATGGTGATGGTGTCGTTGACCTTGAGCCGGTCGGCCGACCAGCTCACGTCGTACCACTGGATGGTGCGGGTGCGCAGGTAGGGCTCCTGCGCACGCTCGCCGTGCGCGTGCGAGTCGTGCGGCAGGAAGGCCATCGCGAGCCCGCCCAGGAGGATGGCGAGGGCGAGGCGCTTGACCAGGGCCGGCAGTGCGTGGGCGCGGCTCATGCGTGCACCTGCTGCGCGGACGGCGCCGGCTGGGCTGGTGCAGCCTGCTCCTCGATGCCCATCAGGCGCTTGACCTTCGCCGAGTTGGGCCAGAAGCGCACGGTGGAGAAGGCCAGGCCGATACGCCACCAGATCAGGTGCATGAAGATGCAGACGAAGCCGGCGAAGAAGGTCGACACCCAGACCGAGGTGCCCTCGAAGGTGCGCAGCGTGCCGCGCTCGATGATGCGGATGTATTCCGGCGTGCCCGAGCGCGGGTAGGTGTAGCCGATCAGGTCGGCCAGCGAGGCCATCTGCCCCATGTGCTCGACCGGCAGGAAGTAGGGCGCGAGCGCGACCCAGTTGCTCGGGTAGAACAGCAGCGAGAAGGCGAAGCCGCCGAACACCGCGGTGAACACGGCGTTGCGGGTGAGCAGCAGGATCGCGTCCATCGCCAGCGCGCCGGCGAGCATGGTGGCCGGGATCACCATCGGGAACGGGAAGTAGGACCACACGTGCCAGCCGACGTAGCGCGTGACCCAGGTGCCGAACAGCAGGGTCAGCGCGCACAGCGTGGCCCCGATCGGCAGGCGGAAGAAGGTCCAGAAGATCGCCTGCACCGCGGCCGGGAAGATGATGAACGAGATGGGCGTGACCAGCACCCAGAACTGCCGGTCCTTCCAGTCGATGAACATGTCCCAGTCGCCCACCGTCAGCATCACGTGCAGGTGCACGGCGCCGGTGAAGAGCAGAAACGCGGCGACTACGACGAGGAAATCGAACGAACGGGACAGCTTGATGGCGTCGCGGGTGCGGAATCCCCCGAGCGCCAGGATCTCCCGATCCTGCGGGCTCATGCCTCCTCCTTCGCGCCGGTCGTGGCCGGCGTCTTCTGCCTCACGGCCCGGCGGCAGGGGCGCCGCGGGCTTCCCCCCGGACTAAGGCGTCGCGTCGGCGGGCTGGTTCCTCTGGATCTCGACGAACAGCTCGCGCATGCGGATGACGATCTGCATCAGCACCCCGCCGATGCCCAGCGCATTCCAGCCCAGCACCACGAACCCCCAGTGCAGCGGATGCGAGAAGATCTCCTCGGTGAGCCAGTAGGCGTGGCCCCATTCGTTGTAGCCGAGGTTGGGCAGGATCAGCGCGGGGCCGAGCACCGCCAGCACGTACGCGATGGAGATGCCGCGCCCGAACTGCGGGATGCGCGTCATGCCGTAGAGGAATCCGCCGACCCCGAAGAACATGTAGATCGGGATGCAGGCGTAGAACAGCACGTTGTGGCTGGGCGTGAAGCTGGTGTCGCGCACCACGGTCTGGTGCCAGACCCCGTCCTGCTCGGCGAAGAAGCTGCCGGTCCAGTAGAAGGTGAAGGTGTAGATCAGGATCCACAGCACCAGGTTGACGTGCCGGCGCATCTCCTCGCGCGGCTCGATCCGGGCCATGTTGCGCTCGCGGGTGTACCAGAGCCAGCCCCAGGTGAGGAAGCAGAGCCCGAACAGCAGCGGGACCTCGATCTTGACCAGGGTCATCCAGTAGGTCTGGAACTCGGGCGAGGTGGCGTCCAGCCCGGCGGTCCAGCCGTAGAGCTGCTGGTAGATGCGCAGCCCGACGTAGACCACGGTCAGGATGATCAGGGCAAGCGAGAACAGCCCCAGGTTCAGGTACGAGAACCGGGTGGCCTGCTGCGTGGAACCGGCATTGGCTTGCGGAGCCGGGGTCGATGCACTGGACATGACGCGCCTCCTCGACAGCTGCGTTGGCTGACGCCCCTTCTGCGCGAGGGGCTGGCGGCTTGATACAGCAAGATTTGCATCGGCGTCAATGGCCCGGCCGCGCCGCGCGCCGTGATGCTGCGGCGCGCCGCCCTATGTCGTTCGCGTATTCGTTTTGCATCGCGAAAATCGTTCTGGCAGGGCGATCGGAGCGGGCGGGCGGCCTCCGCCGCCATCCGCCAGCCTGTGCGCCGGCAGCTCCCGGGCGGTGTGCATCGGGCGTGACCAGCCGGCATGATCACGATTCCCGGCGCCAGGCGGAGCGGGCTGTGCACAGGTCCGGCGCCGTGCCGGCCCCGGTCGACGTGCATCAAAGTTGCTTTGGCCGTACGGATCAGGCTGACTCCTGCCTGCGCCCCGCGAGAACAGGACCCGTTGTACATGACAGAGCTGGACGACCTCGACTTCACCCGGCCGGCGAAGCACGAGATCTACGATCCGGCAGTGGCCTGCGCCTGCTTCGAGGCGCTGGGCACCGCCGAGGACCTGGCGCAGGGCAAGGCCTTCTTCGTCGAAGGCCAGGTCAGCGACCGCATGTACCTGCTGGCTGCGGGGGAGGTGACGCTCCTGCGCGGGCGCAAGCCGCTGGACATCGTCAAGGCCGGCGAGATCTTCGGCGAGCTCGCCACCATCCTGCACCAGCCGCGCAGCGCCAGCGCCCTGGCGCGCACGCCCTGCCGCGCGTACTCGCTGGACACGCGTCAGTTCCAGCGCGCCCTGCAGCGGACCCCCGAGTTCGCGCTGATGCTCCTGGGCATCATGGTGAGCCGGCTGCGCCTGCGCATCCAGATGCTGGGGCTCACGCGCAGCATCCCGGACTGGGGCGGCCGGGAAGCCGGTGCGCTGTTCGACCGCGCGTTGCTGGACGAGTGGGTGGCGGCGCTGCCCGAGCACCCGCCCCAGCGAGTCCCCGCAGGGCAGGTGATCACCCGCGAGGGCGAGGGCGGGATCTTCATGTACCTCGTCCTGCAGGGCCGGGTGGCGGTCTCGATCCAGGGCACCGTGGTGGAGCGGGTTGGCCCGGGCGGGATCTTCGGCGAGATGGCGCTCATCGACCAGTCGCCCCGCGCGGCCACCGCGACTGCGCAGACCGCCTGCCTGTTCCTGACCATCAACCGCAACGACTTCCTCGCGCTGGTGCGCAGCAACCCCGGGTTTGCCGTGTCGCTCCTGCGCGGCGTGGCCGAACGGCTGCGGACCATGACCTCCGCCTCGCACTGAGATGGCCGCGCCGTGCCGGTGAGCAGCGCGACACGCGTCGCCGTCGTCGGCGGCGGGCCTGCGGGACTGATGGCCGCGGAGGTGCTCGCGGCGCACGGCCTGGGTGTGGACCTGTACGACGCGATGCCGTCGGTCGCGCGCAAGTTCCTGCTCGCGGGCAAGGGCGGCCTCAACCTCACCCACTCGGAACCGCCGGCGGCATTCCTCGCGCGCTATGGCCCGCGTGCCCAGGTGCTGCGGCCGATGCTCGATGCATTGGGCGCGCAAGCCATGCGTGACTGGGCCCGGGGCCTGGGCGTGGACACGTTCGTGGGCACCTCCGGCCGGGTCTTCCCCGCGGAGATGAAGGCGGCGCCCCTGCTGCGTGCCTGGCTGCACCGGCTGCGCGGCGCCGGCGTGCACATCCACGTGCGGCATCGCTGGCAGGGCTGGGACGCGGACGGGCGCCTGTGCTTCGCCACG
This sequence comes from uncultured Burkholderiales bacterium, assembly GCA_964523885.1. Taxonomy (GTDB): domain Bacteria; phylum Pseudomonadota; class Gammaproteobacteria; order Burkholderiales; family SHXO01; genus SHXO01. The sequence continues at coordinate 35,148 of CAZFYX010000032.1, forward strand.
CCCACGGGCCTGCATGCCGACACCCCGGCTGCGCTGGTGCTCGCGCTGGGCGGTGCGAGCTGGCCGCGGCTCGGCTCGGACGCTGCCTGGGTCCCGCTGCTGGCTTCGCGCGGGGTCGACGTCGCCGCGCTGCGGCCCGCGAACTGCGGCTTCTGCGCGGACTGGAGCGAGCACCTGCGCGAGCGCAGTGCGGGGCAGCCGATCAAGGCCGTCGTGGGCACCGCGACGGACCGGTCCGGGGCATCGGTGCGCCAGCGCGGCGAGCTCATCCTCACCGCCGACGGCGTCGAAGGCGGCCTGGTGTATGCACTGTCCGCGCCGCTGCGGGACGCAATCTGCGCCCACGGCCGCGCGACCCTGCTGCTCGACCTCGCCCCCGATCGCGACCAGGCGGCGCTGGCTGCAGCGCTGCAGCGGTCACCCTCCGGCGAGTCGCTGGCCAACCGCCTGCGCAAGCGGGCCGGCATCACCGGTGCGAAGGCGGCGCTGGTGCGCGAGATCGCACCGCGCGAGGCACTCGCCGATCCGGTGCGGCTGGCCGCTTCGATCAAGGCACTGCCCCTGACGCTGCATGCGACGCGACCGATCGACGAGGCGATCAGCAGCGCAGGCGGGGTCCGCTTCGAAGCCCTCGACCGCGATCTCATGCTCTCCTGCATGCCCGGTGTGTTCTGCGCGGGCGAGATGCTCGACTGGGAGGCACCCACCGGCGGCTACCTGCTCACCGCCTGCTTCGCCAGCGGTGCGTGGGCCGGCCATGGCGTCGCACGCTGGCTGCAGCGGCGTGCGGCACCGGAGACGTGACCCGCGCCCACGTGCGGCGCAGCGGAATCTGCGCGTCGGCTTGCACAAGTTACAGGGTGCTTCGGGGCAGCCCCCACGCATGGCCGTGGCGCTGCGGGCCTTCACCCCGCTGCCTGCGTGATCACCTGCATGCACCGCGCTGCGCTCGTCGGCCTGGGTATGACGTCGGCAACCATTCCGACGCTGCGGTCGCGCGTCGACGACAGCGCTGCGACCTTCATGTAGCCAGCGCCTGACACTCGCGGATTTCTTTCCGGGCAAGGGGAACCCGCGCCGCGCGTGCGGCGTCCGAGCTAGGTCCGCAATTTGCCAATGCGACGTTCGGTGCACGAACTCCCGATCCCGACGTCGACTGCGCACTCGCCCGCGCCGCACCCGAGTCCTCCATCCATGCAGTCCACGCGACTCCGCATCACGCATCGCCCCGGGGCGATGCAGGTGCTCCTGCTGTGCCTGTTGTGCAGCGTTTACTCGTCCGCACGCGCAATCGAGTTCGCCGAGGTCGCCGGGCGTGCGCGGCAACTGGCGGAGAGCGCATACCAGAAGCCCGTCGCGGCGCTCGCCAAGGAGCTGCAGTCGCTGGATTACGACCAGTACTGGAACATCCGCTATCGCACCGAGCGCGCGCTCTGGCGCAACAGCAAGCTTGCGTTCGAAGTGTCGTTCCTGCCGCTCGGCATGTACTACGACCTGCCGGTCAAGATCAACGAAGCCTCGCCCGATGGCGTGCAGGAGCTGCGCTTCGACCCCGAGGCGCTCGACCTGGGCGGGCTCAAGCTCGACCCCAACCTGTGGCGCAACACCGGGTTCGCAGGATTTCGCGTGCGCTTCGCCGCCAACGTGGCGGAGCCGCGCGAAGAGGTGCTCACGTTCCTGGGCGCGAGCTACTTCCGCGCGCTCGGCAAGGGCCAGTACTACGGGACCTACGGGCGAGGGCTGGCGCTCAACACCGCGCTCGCCGCCGGCGAGGAGTTCCCGCGCTTCGTCGAGTTCTGGATCGAGCGCCCGGCGCCCGGTGCGCGCGAGCTGACGCTCTATGCACTGCTCGACTCTCCCAGCGCGACCGGGGCCTACCGGTTCGTCCTGCGCCCGAGCACCGACACGGCGATGGACGTGACCGCCCGCGTCTTCCTGCGCCAGCCGGTGGCCAAGCTCGGCCTCGCTCCGCTGTCGAGCATGTTCCTGTTCGGCACCCACCAGCGTCCCGGTGGCGACGACTACCGCCCGCAGGTGCACAACGCCGACGGGCTGTCGCTGTACAGCGGGTCCGGCGAGTGGCTGTGGCGCCCGCTGGTCAATCCGCGCCGGCTGCTGGTGACCTCGTTCGCCACCACCAATCCGCAGGGCTTCGGCCTCATGCAGCGCGCGCGCGACTTCGGCGACTACGAAGACCTCGAGGCCCGCTTCGACCTGCGCCCCAGCGTCTGGGTGGAGCCGAAGGGGCAATGGGGCGCCGGGCGCGTCGAGCTGGTGCAGATCCCGGTGCCGGACGAGACCAACAGCAACATCGTCGCGTACTGGATCCCGGACAAGGTGCCTGCGCCGAAGGAGCCGCTCGACCTCGAGTACCGCATGCTCTGGCAGCGCGAGGCCGACGTGCGCCCGCCCACGGCATGGGTGATGCAGACACTGCGCGGACGCGGCTACACGCGCAACCCCGACAACAGCATCCAGTTCGTCGTCGACTTCGTCGGCCCCGCGCTGAAGAAGCTGGCCCCCGACGCCAGGGTCGAGGGCGTGGTGTGGGCCGACGGCAACGGCGAGCTGGTGCAGCACTACACCTATCGCAACGTGGTGTCGGGCGGGGTGCGCACGGTGGTGCGCGTGCGCCGCCTCGACGACACCAAGCCGGTGGAGATGCGCGTGTTCCTGCGCAACGGCGCCACCGGACTCTCGGAGACCTGGAGCTACGTGCTGCCGCCCGCGTAAGGTCGGCCGCCGCGCAACGGAACCAACATGAACCCACTCATCGAGCAGTACCTGCACCGACTTCCGCTTCCGCCGGCCCGCCGGCATGCCTTGGCCGCGGAGGCGGACCTCGCCGGCGACGGCGCCCGGTCCGTCCATGGCGCACTGGCTGCGCCCGCCGGGGGCGAGCCGGCGCACGCCGACGCGTACGCCTCGGTGGAGGCGCGGCTGCGGCTGACCAGCGGACCGGCGCAGGGCACGGAACCGGGTGCGCAGCCCCGCATCGCTCGCGACCGCCACGGCAGCGTGCGGCTGCAGACCACCCCGCCGCTCAATCGCAGCTCCATGGCGCCGCGCCGGTGGAAGGGCCGCACCACCGCACCACCGGTGCCCGGCGGGCCGCCTGCGGTCAGTCCGCTGCGCTCGTGGCCGCTGGTCGGCACGTTGCGGCGCGGTGCGCTCGCCCTGGTGATTGCGCTGCAGACCTGGCTGGCAACGCAGTTCATGATCTCCGTGCTGCCCTACCACGGGAGCAAGCTGCTCGAAGTGGCCGTGGTGGTGCTGTTCGCGGTGCTGTTCAGCTGGGTCTCGGCCGGCTTCTGGATGGCGATCATGGGCTTCCTGCAGCTGCTGCGCGGACGCGACCGCTACGCGATCTCGGCTACCGCGGCGCCCGACGCGCCGATCGACCCCTGCGCCCGCACTGCGCTGGTGATGCCGATCTGCAACGAGGACGTGCCGCGAGTGTTCGCGGGACTGCGCGCCACTTACGAGTCGCTCGCCCGTGCCGGCGAGCTGCAGCACTTCGACTTCTTCGTGCTCAGCGACAGCAACGATGCGGACGCGCGCGTGGCGGAGATGGATGCCTGGATGCGCATGTGCCGCGAGCTGAAGGCCTTCGGCCGCGTGTTCTACCGCTGGCGCCAGCACCGCATCAAGCGCAAGAGCGGCAACATCGCCGACTTCTGCCGCCGCTGGGGCCGCGACTACCGCTACATGGTGATCCTGGACGCCGACAGCGTGATGACCGGCCGCTGCCTGGGCACGCTGGTGCGGCTGATGGAGGCCAACGCCAACGCCGGCATCATCCAGACCGCGCCGCGTGCGGCCGGCCACAACAGCCTGTTCGCCCGCATCCAGCAGTTCGCCAACCGGGTCTACGGCCCGGCCTTCGTTGCCGGCCTGCACTACTTCGAGCTGGGCGAGTCGCACTACTGGGGCCACAACGCGATCATCCGGGTGGCCCCGTTCATCGAGCATTGCGCACTGGCGCGTCTGCCAGGGCGCGGCACGTTGTCGGGCGAGATCCTGTCGCATGACTTCGTGGAGGCCGCGCTGATGCGCCGCGCCGGCTGGGGCGTGTGGATCGCCTACGACCTGCCCGGCAGCTACGAGGAGATGCCGCCCAACCTGGTCGACGAGCTCAAGCGCGACCGGCGCTGGTGCCAGGGCAACCTCATCAACCTGCGGCTGTCCTGGGCCCGCGGACTGCACCCTGCGCACCGTGCGGTGTTCGTGATCGGCGTGATGGCCTACGTGTCCGCGCCGCTGTGGTTCCTGTTCCTGATCCTGTCCACCGCGCTGCTGGCGGTGCACATGCTGGTGGCCCCGCAGTACTTCGTGCAGCCGGCCCAGCTGTTCCCGCTGTGGCCCGAGTGGCATCCCGATCGCGGCATCAGCCTCTACGTCGCCACCGCGACGCTGCTGTTCCTGCCCAAGATCCTCGGGGTCGTGCTGGTGCTGCTGCAGGGCGCGCGCGAGTACGGTGGCAGCCTGCGGGTGGTGCTGGGCATGTTCGCCGAGATGGTGTTCTCCGCCCTGCTGGCACCGGTGCGCATGCTGTTCCACACCCAGTTCGTGGTGCGCGCGCTGACCGGCTGGAGCGTGCAGTGGAAGTCGCCCCCGCGCGAGGACACCGAGACGACCTGGGGCGACGCCCTGCACCACCACGGCCTGCACACGCTGCTGGGCGTGGGCTGGGCCGCGCTGGTCTACTGGCTCAACCCGGCCTTCCTGTGGTGGCTGCTGCCGGTGGTCGGTGCGCTGATCCTGTCGATCCCGCTGTCGGTGTATTCGAGCCGGGTGGGGCTGGGCCGCTGGTTCCGCAGCCGCGGCTTCTTCGTGATCCCCGAGGAATCGCATCCGCCGGAGGCCTTGCGGCGCGTGCAGCAGCAGGTGCGCAACGCGCCGCCACCGCCAGGCTTCGTCGAGGCCGTGGTGGACCCGCTGGTGAATGCCATCGCGTGCACCGGCGGCGTGGCGCGACTGCGTCCCGCGGCGGACCCCGCCGCACGCGCCGGACTGGTCGAGGAAGCGCTCGCTGCCGGCCCGGATGGCGTGCCCACGCGCGCGCAGCACGCGCTCCTGCGCGACCCGGCGGCGCTGTCGGATCTGCACGGCGCGGTGTGGGCACAGGCGGGCGGGCAGGCTTGGCGCGAAGCGGTGCGCAGCAACCCGGACGCCGACGTGCGCAGACTGCCCGAGCGCGGTGCCACGGCGGACGAGTTCGCGCCTGCATTGCCGGCCGGGCTGCAAGGCTCGGGCGCGCGGCCCTGACATGCAGCGCCGCGACTGGCTGAAGGGCGTGGCCGCGCTCGCCGCGGCGGCGCTGGCACGCGGCGCCCGCGCGCAGCCCGACGAGGAGCTCAAGCACCTCGGCAAGCCGGAGCCGTTCGACTACGCGCGGCTGAAGGGACGCGCACGCGCGCTCGCGGCTGCGCCCTACCGCAAGCCCGCAGGCCGGCTCCCCGACGCGATCGAGAAGCTCGGCTACGACCAGTACCAGGCCATCGAGTACCGCCGCGAGCACGGGCTGTGGGCCAACCTGCACGACAGTTTCGAGGCGCGCTTCTTTCACCTCGGCCTGTTCTTCCACACGCCGGTGCGCATCCACGAGGTGGTCGACGGGCAGGCCTTCGAGCTGGCCTACGATCCGGCCATGTTCCGCTACGGCAGGAAGACGGGGCTCGACCCCGCCGCGCTGCCCGCGGACCTGGGCTTCGCCGGCTTCCGCCTGATCTATCACACCGATCGCGAGCGCGACGTCGCCGCCTTCCTCGGCGCGAGCTACTTTCGTGCAGTGGGCGGCGAGCTGCAGTACGGCCTCTCGGCGCGCGGGCTCGCCATCGACACCGGATTGGCCCGGCCCGAGGAGTTTCCCGTCTTCACCCACTTCTGGCTCGAGCGGCCGGCACCCGGCGCGGACCGCGCGGTGGTCTACGCGCTGCTCGACTCGCCGAGCGTGGCCGGCGCGTACCGGTTCGAGATCAGCCCCGGCTGGACCCTGGCGATGAACGTGGACGCCGCACTGTATCCGCGTGCGCCGGTCGAGCGGCTGGGCATCGCGCCGCTGACCAGCATGTACCAGCACGGAGAGAACGATCGCCGCGCGGCGCAGGACTGGCGCCCCGAGATCCACGACTCCGACGGCTTGAGCCTGTGGACCGGCAGCGGCGAATGGATCTGGCGGCCGCTCGTCAACCCCGCACAGCTGCGCTTCAACGCCTACCAGGACGAGAACCCGCGCGGCTTCGGCCTGCTGCAGCGCGACCGCGACTTCGATCACTACCAGGACGACGGCGCCTACTACGACCGCCGACCCAGCCTGTGGGTGGAGCCGCGCAGCGGCTGGGGCAAGGGCGCGGTGCAGCTGGTGGAGCTGCCCACGCAGGACGAGACGTTCGACAACATCGTCGCGTTCTGGAACCCGCAGGACAAGCCGCGGCCCGGCCAGGAGCTGCTGTTTGCCTACCGGCTGCACTGGGGCTCGCGGCCGCCGTTCGAATCGTCACTCGCCCACGTCGTCGCCACCCGCACCGGCGTGGGCGGCACGGTCGGGCGCCCGCGCGAGTACCCGTCGTGGCGCTTCGTGGTGGACTTCGCTGGCGGGCCGCTGCCGATGCTGGGCGAGAAGACCGAGGTCGAGGCGATCATCACGCCGTCGCGGGGCGAGCTGGAGAACGTCTCGACCCGGCCGCTGGAAGGCGGACGGGGCTACCGGGTGACCTTCGACCTGCGCGCGGTCGGCACCGGAAACGCGCCGGTGGACCTGCGGCTGTACCTGCACCTGGGCAAGCAGGCGCTGAGCGAGACCTGGCTGTACCAGTGGTCCCCGCCGTCCGCCTAGGCGGACGGCGGCACCGGCATCGCCCTGCCGTCGCGCAACGCCAGCCAGCCGCGCGCGATGCGGTAGATGGCCCACACGCCGAGCGCGAACATCAGCGCAGGCCAGGTGAGGAACCCGATGAGCACCGGCGCCAGTGCCAGCGACACCAGTGCGGCCAGCACCACCCACAGCAGGGCATACCAGAAGGTGCGGATCTGCCAGCGGAAGTGGGACTCGAGGACGGTGCCGCGGGCCTCGGACCGCTTCACGTAGTTGATGATCACGGCGATGATCGAGGGCCAGCCGAGCAGGAAGGAGCCGACCACCGTGGCCGCGCCGAAGGCCCCGATCACCAGGCTGAGCGCATGCAGCGCGTAGACGACGTTCGTCAGCGTGACGAGCGAGGGCGAGGGCGAGGGCGCGGGCGCGGGCACGGAAGACGGTTCGGGGATGGACATGGTGCGGCACCGGGGGGAGCGGCCGCCCAGTATAGGTCAACGCGGCCTCTGGCTGACTCGCGGCGCGGGGCGAACCCGCTCGGCGGCTCCGAGGCGGCCAGGATGTCCCGGCCATCTCCCTGATGCGCCGGCGCTGCGCACGCGCTCCGTGCAGAGTTCGACACTGCCCGCCGGTCGCCGCGGGCGTGCTCAGGCGCGGGCCAGGGCGCGTCCGGTCCGCCGCAGCAGGCCAATCGCGATCGAGACGTTGAGCAGGTTCCAGAGAATGCCATTCACGAAGGCCGCGCGGTAGGAGCCGGTCAGGTCGAAGATGGCGCCCGACATCCAGCCGCCGAGCGCCATCCCGAACAGCGTGGCGGTGATGACGAGGCCCACGCGGGCGCCCGCTTCGCGCTGGGGGAAGTACTCGCGCACGATGATGGCGTAGCTGGGCACGATGCCGCCCTGGAACAGGCCGAACAGCGCGGAGATCAGGAACAGCGAGGCCAGTCCGTCGAACGGCAGGAACAGCAGCAGCGCCAGGCCCTGCAGCGAAGAGCCCAGCAGGAGCGTGCGCAGGCCGCCGATGCGGTCGGAGATGAAGCCGAAGCTGATCCGGCTGACGATGCCGCACGCGAGCATCACCGAGAGCATCTGCGCGCCGCGTGCCGCGCCGTAGCCCAGGTCGCCGCAGTACGCGACGATGTGGACCTGCGGCATCGACATCGCGACGCAGCAGCCCAGCCCGGCGATGACCAGCAGCACCTGCAGGGCGCGAGGCGAGACCGCCAGCGGCCGGGGCGCGCGCGATCCGGCCTGCGCGGTGCCGGTGACCGGCCCCTGCGCGGGCGGCCGGCGGCGCAGCGTCAGGGCGATCGGCAGCATGGTGAGCAGGCAGAACGCGCCGATGCCCAGGTAGGTGCTGCGCCAGCCGTGCGCCGCGATGAAGGACTGCAGGATCGGCGGCCACACCACACCCGAGAGGTAATTGCCGCTGGCGAAGATGCCCACGGCGATGCCGCGGCGGCGGCTGAACCACTGCGAGGTGTCCGCGAGCAGCGGCGCGAAGGTGGCCGCGCTGCCCACCCCGATCAGCATCCCCTGCGCGATGGCGAACTGCCACAGCGTGGCGGCAGACCAGGCCGCCGCGTAGCCCAGTGCCAGTGCAGTGGTGCCGAGCAGCACCGCGGCGACGATGCCGCGCCGGTCGGTGAGCTTGCCCAGCAGGATTCCGCTGAGCCCGAAGCCGAGCATGGTCAGCGTGTAGGGCAGCGATGCGTCGCCGCGCGCCACCCCGAATTCGGCCTGTACCGCGGGCAATGCGACGATGACCGACCACATGCCGACCCCGCCGATGGTCGAGAGCAGCATGGCGACCGCCAGCCGCATCCATGCGTAGCGCGAGTCGAGCACGGATTCGGGGGTGGGGGAGCTCACGGCGCTCAACGGCTTACGGCAACCGCAGAGGCGCGGAGGCGCGGAGTTGCACGGAGGAAGACCTTCCGGAGATCTGATTGGGCAAGGTGTTCATGCACAGGCTGCAACAGCACGAAAGAACGACCATTGGTGAAAGTGCCAGGCGCATGGCGCGCTCGTGGAGGAACACCTCTGCGCTCCTCAGCGCCTCTGCGGTTGCAGTAGTGCGTCAGCGCGGTACAGCCTCACCGGCCCTTGAACTGCGGCGTGCGCTTCTCCATGAACGCGCGGCGGCCCTCGATGTAGTCCTCGCTGCGCATGCACGCCTCGACCGCGGCGCGCGCGGCGGCGAAGTCGCCCTGCGGCACGGCCAGGGCATTGATCACGGTCTTGGAGGCGGCGATCGTCAGCGGCGCATTGGCGGCGATGCCTGCGGCGATTTCCTGCACGTGGCGGTCCAGTTCGTCGGGAGGAAGCACCTTGTGCACCAGCCCCATCGCCAGCGCTTCCTGGGCGCCGTAGCGGCGGGCGGTGAACATGATCTCGCGCGCTGCGGCGTGCCCGACGGTAGCCACCAGGCGGCCGGTGCCCGACACCCCGTAGCCCAGGCCCAGGCGCGCGGCGGGAATGGCGAAGCGCGCAGCCGTGTCGGCGTAGCGCAGGTCGCAGCTGAGCGCGACCGCCATGCCGCCGCCCACGCAGAAGCCGTGGATGAGCGCGATCACCGGCTTGGGCGAAGTCTCGATCGCGCGGTGCGCGGCTTCGACCTGCGCTTCGTACGCCCTGACGTCGGCCTCGCTGGAACGGCGCTGCTCGAACTCGGAGATATCGGCTCCGGCCGCGAAGGCTTCGGACCCGGCGCCGCGCAGGACGATGCAGCGCACTTCCGGGTCGGCGTTGAACGCGGCGAGCGCCACCGGGATGTCGCGCCACATGTTGGCGCTGATGGCGTTGCGGCGGGCCTGGTTGTCGAGGATCACGCGCCCGACCGGGCCTTCGCGCTCGGTGCGCAGTTGCGGTGCTGTCATGTGGTTTCCTTCCTCGATGCGGCGGGTGTCAGATCACCTGCGCCGCGCGCAGCTGTGCGATCTCGTCGGTGGAATAGCCCAGTGCGCCCAGGACCTCGTCGTTGTGCTCGCCCGCCGCGCCGATCGCCCGCCGCATCTGCGCCGGCGTGCGCGACAGGCGGATGGCGGGCGCCACGAGGTCGATGCTGCCGCCGCCGGCCCTGGGCACCGGCACTGCCATCCCGAGGTGCCGGACCTGCGGATCCTCGAATACCTCGTTCATGGCGTTGATCGGGCCGCACGGCACACCGGCTGCGTTCAACAACTCCACCAGCCGGGCCGAGCCGTACCTGCGGCTGCGCTGCGCAATGGCCTCGTTCAGCGCCACCCGGTTCGCCGAACGCGACTTGGAGGTGGCGTAGTCGGGGTTGGCTGCGACCTCCGGCATCTGCAGCGCCTCGCAGAGGCGCGCGAACATGGTCCCGCCGCTGGCCGCGATGTTCACGAAGCCGTCGGCAGTGGGATAGACGCTGGTGGGCATCGAGGTCGGGTGGTCATTGCCGGCCTGCTTCGGCACCTCGCGCTCCACCAGCCAGCGCGCGGCCTGGAAATCCATCATGCTGACCTGCGCCGCCAGCAGCGAGGTCTGCACCCACTGCCCCTTGCCGCTGTGGCGCCGCTCCTCGAGCGCGATGAAGATGCCCAGCGCAGCGAACAACCCGGCACTGAGATCGGCCACCGGAATGCCGGCGCGCACGGGGCCCTGGCCCGGCAGGCCGGTCACGCCCATCAGGCCGCCCATGCCCTGCGCAATCTGGTCGAAGCCGGCGCGCTCGCGGTAGGGGCCGTCCTCGCCGAAGCCGGAGATGCTCGCGTAGACCAGGCCGGGGTTGATGGCGGACAGCGCCTCGTAGCCGATGCCGAGCTTGTGCTTGACGTCGGGCCGGAAGTTCTCGACCACCACGTCGGCCCCGCGCACCAGCCGGTGCAGCACCTCGACGCCGCGCGGGTCCTTCAGGTTGAGGGTGATCGAGCGCTTGTTGCGGTGGAGGTTCTGGAAGTCCGATTCCTCGCGCGGAAAGCCGAAGCCGTCGTCGACGCTCGCCGGCAGCTCGACCTTCACCACGTCGGCCCCCCAGTCGGCGAACTGCTTCACGCAGGTGGGCCCGGCGCGCACACGCGTGAGGTCCACCACCCGCAGGTGGCAGAGCGCGCCCGGGCTCATCGGCGCACGGCGGGCCAGCGGCCGCTCTCGACCTGGTGGAAGAAGTCCTCGATCAGGCGGTTGTAGAGCACCGGCTCCTCCAGGTTCATCGCGTGCCCGCTCCAGGGCAGCACGGCCAGCCCGGCGTGCGGGATCGTGCGCTTCATCATCAGGCCGGGCTGCAGCGTCGCGTCATCCTCATCGCCGGCGATCACCAGCAGCGGGGCGGCGATGCGCGCCATCTCCGCTCCCAGCGTGTAGAGCGACGGCCGGCGCGCCTGGTAGCCCTCCATGGTGTTGGCGGAGCCTTCCGCGGAGTGGGCGCCGAAGCGGCGCACGAAGTCCTCGAACGAGCGCGGGTCCTTGTCGCGCAGCTGCAGGCGCGCGGGGCCATGGCCGTAGGTCGCGGCGAGGTGCTCCATGCCCTTCTCGCGGATGCCGGCTGCGAGCGCCCGCGCGTCACGCTGGAACTGCTCGTACTTGTCCGGCTCGGCGCCGTAACCGCACCCCGAGACCACCAGCGACAGCGCCCGCGGCGAGTAGGCGATGCCGAAGTGCAGCGTCGCGAAGCCGCCCATGGAGAGGCCGACGACATGGGCCTTGTCGATGGACAGGGCGTCCAGCACGCTGCGGATGTCGTCGCGCGCGCGCTGCTGCGAGTAGCGGTCGAGCTGCGCGGGCACGTCCGAGGGCGGATAGCCGCGCGCGTTGTAGGTGATGCAGCGGTAGCGGCGCGAGAAGTGCCGCACCTGCGGCTCCCAGCTCAGGTAATCGCCGGCGAACTCGTGCACGAAGACGATCGGCGTGCCGCTGCCGGTCTCCTCGTAGTACAGCTTCACGCCGTCGTCCGTGGTCAGCGTCGGCATGCTCTCCTCCCGCCCGGTTTTTGAAACCGCAGCCTAGCAAAAACGCGCCCCGCGCGCGGCCGCACCCGGGTAATCGCGTAAGATCATGGCACCGACCTCATCCGCAAAACGCCCGAACCCGATCCATGTCCAAGCCCGCCGAATGGGCCTTTCCCGCCGAGCTGCAGCCGAGCCAGGACGAGGTGCAGTTCGACCTGCAGCGCGCGCTCGACTCCGTCGTGATGCTGCACGCCGAGGTGCCCGAGGATGCATTCACCGCGCAGATCCTGGGCACCGAGCGCGTGGGCAATGCGGTGGCGATCCGCGAAGATGGCCTGCTGCTGACCATCGGCTACCTGATCACCGAGGCCGAGACCATCTGGCTCACCAGCAACAGCGGCCAGGTGGTGGCCGGCCATCCGCTCGCCTACGACTTCGCCACCGGCTTCGGCCTGGTGCAGCCGCTCGGTTCGCTGCGCATTCCAGCCCTGTCACGGGGATCGACCCGCACCTGCGTGCGCGGCGACGACGTGTTCGTGCTGGGCCAGGGCGGGCGGGCGCACGCGCTCAAGGCGAAGGTTCTCGACAAGCGCGAGTTCGCCGGCTACTGGGAGTACCTGCTCGACGAGGCGATCTTCACGGCGCCGGCCCATCCCCAGTGGGGCGGCGCCGCGCTGGTGAACGAGGCGGGCCAGCTGCTCGGCATCGGCTCGCTGCTGGTGCAGGAGGCGATCGAGGGCGAGACGGTACAGGGCAACATGATCGTCCCGATCGACCTGCTCGAGCCCATCCTCGACAACATGCTGCGCACCGGCGCCGGTCATGGACCGCCGCGGCCCTGGCTGGGGATGTACTCCACCGAGGTGAACGGCGACGTGGTCGTCGCGGGCCTGGCCGAAGGCGGCCCGGCCCACCGCGCCGGTGTGCACCGGGGCGACCTGGTGCGCGAAGTCGCGGGGGAACGGGTGAAAAGCCTTCCCGACCTGTTCCGCAAGGTGTGGGGGTTGGGTGCGGCGGGGATCGAGGTGCCGCTCACCCTGGCGCGGGACGGGAACCTGCATCCGGTGCGACTGCGTTCGGGGGATCGCGCGGAGTTCCTGCGCAAGCCCCGGCTGCACTAGCGTGCAGCGAGCAACGCGGAGGGCGTGTCACGCCTCTCGGCCACGCCTTCCCTTTCACTGCTTCTTGAACAGTTCGACCAGCGCACTCTCCAGCGCCTCTTCGAGCGGCGTCGCGGGGGCCTCGCCCACCAGCTTCGCCAGGCGCGCTCCCGAGAGGCGGTGCGGCACGTCCCAGAGGTAGCGCATCTCGGCCAGTTCGCGCCACATCGGCACCACCAGGCCACCGAGCTTCAGCACCGTCCACGGCAGGCTTCCCCGGTTCAGGCGAACGGTCGGGCCCAGCACCCGGCAGCGCCTGGCCGCGCGCTCGAGGTCGTGGAGGAAGGTCTCGCCATCCACGGCATGGCCGGGGAAGTGCAACACCTCGAACGGCGGCAGTGCGGCGCGCTGCGCCGCGACCCGCGTGAAGGTGCGTGCGAGGTCCGGCAGATACGCCCAGGCATGCTCGACATCGGTGCGGCCGGGATAGACGACCTTGCCCTGCGGCAGCGACTTCACCATCACCAGGTCGAACCAGGCGCCACGGCCCGGGCCGCCGAAGAAGTCGCCGGCACGCAGGATCACCGTCCGCAGGCCTGCGCGTGCGGCTTCGCGCAACGCCTCCTCGATCGCGACGCGGACGCGGCCCTTGCGGGCCGTGGGCGCCTGCGGGGTCTGCTCCAGCAGCAGCTGCGGCATGCCTGCGCCGAAGTTGTAGACGTTGCCGGGGAACATGAGCAGCGCCTTCAGGTCCCCGGCGACGCGGATGGCACGTTGCGCAAGCGGAAGCGCTTCGGCATGCCAGGCCGGGTACGGCGGGTTCACCGCATGCACGACGACGTCGGCATGACGCACCGTCTCGGCCAGCCGCGCGGGCTCGTCGAGTCCCATGCGCAGCCACCTGACGGATGCCGGAGCACCGGCGGGCGGTTCGTGGCGGACCTGGCCGTGCACCAGCCAGCCGGCGTCGCTGAATGCACGCGCAAGCGCCTGGCCGAGACGGCCGCCGGCGCCGAGGATGAGAGCGGTGCCCGCCATGAGCTCGCAAGCAAGAAGGTTCGGTGTCGCGCCATGCTATCAGGGTGTCGCGCAACGCGGTCAGCCCGGCGCGATCGGCGGACCCCGACGCGGTAAACTAGCGCGCCACCTGGCAGCCCGGAAACGACGAGGAGAACGAATGGACGCGGCACGGCAGACCGAACTGTTGGCACATGCTGGGAAGTATCTCGCCGGGGGCGGTACCGGGCTGTTCGTCCTGCCCGCCGAGCTCAATCTCGTGGTCGAGCGTGGCGAGGGCAGCCGCGTATGGGACGTCGCGGGCCGCGAGTACATCGACTATCACCTGAGCTCGGGCCCTGCCCTGCTCGGCCACGCGCACCCGGCCATCACCGAGGCGGTGCAGCGCCAGCTGCCCAAGGGCACGACCTTCTTCTTCCTCAACGAGCCGGAGATCCAGCTCGGCCGCAAGCTGGTCGATGCCATCCCGTGCGCCGACGTCGTGCTCTACACCGGCTCGGGCACCGAAGCGACGTTCTATGCGCTGCGCATCGCGCGCGCCTATACCCGGCGCAACAAGGTCCTCAAGTTCGAGGGCGCCTGGCACGGCATGCACGACTACGGTCTATGGGGCACGGTGCCCGCCCAGCCGTCGGCCTACCCGCATGCGCAGCCCGATTCCGTGGGCGTCCCGCGCGAGACCGGCGAGATGGTGCTGGTCACGCCCTTCAACGACGCCGAAGGCGCGGTGAAGATGATCGAGCGCCACGCGCACGAGCTCGCCGCGGTGATGGTCGAGCCACTGCAGCGGGTGCTCACGCCCGATCCCGTGTTCCTGAAGGCGGTGCGCGAGGTGACGCGCAGGCACGGCATCGTGATGATCTACGACGAGATCGTCACCGGCTTCCGCATCGCCTGGGGCGGCGCCCAGGAGCGCTACGGCGTGGTCCCGGACCTCGCCTGCTACGGCAAGGCGATCAGCGGCGGCTTCCCGCTGGCGGCGGTGGCCGGCAATGGCGAGATCATGTCGGTGCTGGATGCGCGCAGCCGGCCCAAGGCGGACGTGGTGTGGGCCACCAACACGTTGAACGGCAACCCGGTCTGCTCGGCCGCCGGCGTGGCCGCGCTGGACGTGCTGGCGCGGCCCGGGGTGTACGACCAGCTGCGCCGTATCGGTTCGCGCCTGCGCGCCGGGATGGTGGAGTCGGGCACGCGGCACGGCTTCACGGTGCAGGCCCCGGGGGAGGATGCCGTGTGGGGCATCCGCTTCACCGAGCGTCCGCTGCGCAACTGGATGGACCTCACCACCCACAACAAGGACCTCGGCTGGCGCTGGGCCATCGAGCTGATGAAGCGGGGCCTGCTGGTGAATCCGAACGAGAAGTTCTACATCTCGCTTGCGCACACCGACGCGGACGTGGACCGCACGCTGGGCATCGTCGACGACGCGTTCGCGGCACTGAAGAAGCAGGGGTGAGTGGTGCGGCTGGCCGGGTGACCGCTGGGGCCGCAAGGGCGCAAAGTCGACGCAAAGAGCCCCGCAGGGCTTTCGAACAGAACCCTTGCGGCCGTTCTCTGCGCCTTTGCGCCGATGCGGCAAGGCCGTAGCAGCGCGGTACAACGGTTGCTGGCCCGGGAAGCATCGGCAACCGGGAGACCGCCATGCTCAAGTGGGCCCTGATCTTCTTCATCATCTCCATCATCGCCGGCGTGTTCGGCTTCACCGGCATCGCCGCGGGTTCCGCGGCCATCGCCAAGATCCTGTTCTGGATCGCCGTCGTGCTGTTCGTGCTGTTCCTGGTGCTCGGCCTGACGATCTACAAGAGCGTCACGTAACCCGGCACCCCGGGGCGGCCGCCCGCCCTCGCTGCATTGCACCAACGACGGAGGCCCTTCGTCCTCCGCGTTTTCCCGTATACCATTAGCGCACCCGGCTGAGGCGCAGGCGCGCCCGCGGGCTTGACCAAAGACACCGCGCGATGGCCGCCTCCCCCGAATCCCGTGAGGCAGCCGGGACCTTTCCCCGGCTGCTGCTCCAGCATGTCCGCGCGCGTCCCGATGCCGTCGCCATGCGCGAGAAGGACCTCGGCATCTGGCAGTCGTGGACGTGGCGACAGGTGGCCGACAACGTGCGCGACCTCGCCTGCGGGTTGAACGCACTGGGCTTCCGGCGCGGCGAGAACCTGGCGATCATCGGGGACAACCGGCCGCAACTGTACTGGGCCATGGCCGCGGCGCAATCGCTGGGCGGCGTGCCCGTGCCCCTGTACCAGGACGCCATCGCCGACGAGATGGCCTACATCCTCGACGACGCCGACGTGCGCTTCGCCGTGGTCGAGGACCAGGAGCAGGTCGACAAGCTGCTCGAGATCAGGCACCGATTGCCCAAGCTGGAGACCATCCTCTACGAGGATCCGCGCGGGATGCGCAACTACACCCAGCCGTTCCTGCACCGCTACAGCGAGGTGCAGGGGCTGGGACGCAAGCTGCACCAGGACCATTCGGCGTTCTACCAGCGGGAACTGGAGCAGGGCAGCCCGGCCGACGTGGCGATCATGATGTACACGTCCGGTACCACCGGCAAGCCCAAGGGCGTATGCCACACCCACACCGCGCTGATCGCCGCTGCCCGCGGGGGCTGCGAGTTCGACAAGCTGGGACCCGGCGACGAGATCCTCTCCTACCTGCCGATGGCCTGGGTCGGCGACAACCTGTTCTCCTACGCGCAGGCGCTGGTCGGCGGCATGACGATCAACTGCCCCGAATCCGGCGACACGGTGATGACCGATATGCGCGAGATCGGGCCCACCTACTACTTCGCGCCGCCGCGCATCTTCGAGAACCTGCTCACGCAGGTGATGATCCGGATGGAGGATGCGAGCCGGATCAAGCGCGCCCTGTTCCATTACTTCCTGGGCGTCGCGCGCCGATGCGGCGCCGAGATCCTCGACGGCAGGCCCGGCGTCTCCTTGGGCGACCGGCTGCTGTACGGCCTGGGCAACCTGGCGGTCTACGGACCACTGCGCAACGTGCTGGGCATGAGCCGCATCCGGGTGGCGTACACGGCGGGTGCGGCGATCGGGCCGGACCTGTTCCGCTTCTACCGCTCCATCGGCCTCAACCTCAAGCAGCTGTACGGCTCCACCGAGACCTGCGCCTACGTGTGCCTGCAGCCGGACGGCCGGATCAAGTTCGACAGCGTGGGCCTGCCCGCACCCGGCGTCGAGGTGAAGATCGCCGACAACGGCGAGGTGCTGGTGAAGAGCGCCGCCATGCTCAAGTCGTACTACAAGCGCCCGGACGCGACCGCCGAGGTGTTCGACGAGCACGGCTACTTCCGCACCGGGGATGCCGGCTTCTTCGACCCCGAGGGCCACCTCAAGATCATCGACCGCGCCAAGGACGTCGGCAAGCTCAGCGACGGCAGCGTGTTCGCGCCCAACTACATCGAGAACAAGCTCAAGTTCTTCCAGCACGTCAAGGAGGCGGTGGCGTTCGGGCACGACCGCAGCCAGGTCTGCGCTTTCATCAACATCGACCTCGGCGCGGTGGGCAACTGGGCGGAGCGGCGCGGACTCGCCTATGCGGGCTACACCGACCTCGCCGGCAAGCCCGAGGTGTATGACCTGATCGTCGATTGCGTCGAGCAGGTCAACCGGGAGCTGGCGGCGGACCCCATGGTGTCCGGCTCGCAGATCCACCGCTTCCTGGTGCTGCACAAGGAGCTCGACCCGGACGACGACGAGCTCACGCGCACCCGCAAGGTGCGGCGCGGGTTCATCGCGGAGAAGTACGCGCCGCTGGTGGAGGCGCTGTACTCGGGCAAGGACAGCTGCCGCATCGAGACCGAGGTCAAGTTCGAGGACGGCCGCCGCGGAAAGATCGTGGCGGACGTGCGCATCCGCGACGTGAAGACCTTCCCGACCCAGCCGCAGCAGAAGGCCGCCTGATGGGCGACGCGGCGCAGCGCAAGATCGGCGATGTCATGCTCTCGGTCGAGGGCATCTCGCTCGCCTTCGGCGGGGTGAAGGCGCTCAACGACGTGAGCTTCGACGTGCGCCAGGGCGAGATCCGCGCCATCATCGGTCCCAACGGCGCAGGCAAGTCGTCGATGCTCAACGTGATCAACGGCGTGTACCACCCGCAGCAGGGCACCGTGCGCTACCGCGGCGAGGCGCGCCAGAAGGTCGACCCGCATCGCGCCGCGCAGCAGGGCATCGCGCGCACGTTCCAGAACATCGCGCTGTTCCGCGGCATGAGCGTGCTCGACAACATCATGACCGGGCGCAACCTGAAGATGCGCTCCGGGCTGCTGTGGCAGGCGCTCTATGTGGGCCGCAACCGACGCGAGGAGCTGGAGCACCGCACCCGGGTCGAGGAGATCATCGACTTCCTGCAGATCGAGCACATCCGCAAGACCCCGGTCGGGCGGCTGCCGTACGGCCTGCAGAAGCGCGTGGAGCTCGCGCGCGCGCTCGCGGCCGAGCCCGTGCTGCTCCTGCTCGACGAGCCGATGGCCGGCATGAACGTCGAGGAGAAACAGGACATGTGCCGCTTCATCCTCGACGTGAACGAGGAGTTCGGCACCACCATCGTGCTGATCGAGCACGACATGGGCGTGGTGATGGACATCTCCGACCGCATCGTCGTGCTGGATTACGGGCGCAAGATCGGCGACGGCCTGCCCGAGGAGATCCGCGGCAACCAGGCAGTCATTGATGCTTACCTGGGCGTTGCACACTGACACGAAGTGAAAAGGTGAAGAGGTGAAGAAGTGAACGGACCAGTCGGCTGGTATGCACCGAGCCGCGCGCAGCGCGGCCCCTTCACCTTTTCACCTCTTCACTTCTTCACCGCGTAAGCGATGCAGTTCTTCTTCGAAGTCCTCATCGGCGGCCTCCTCTCGGGAGTGATGTACTCCCTGGTGGCGCTGGGCTTCGTGCTCATCTACAAGGCCTCGGGCGTGTTCAATTTCGCCCAGGGCGCGATGGTGTTCTTCGCCGCGCTGGCGTTCGTCACCGTGTCCGAGCTGGCGGGCCTGCCGTTCTGGGCCGCCTTCGTCATCACGCTGGCGGTGATGGTCGCGGTGGGGGTGCTCACCGAGCGCGTCGTGCTGCGGCCCCTGGTGAACCAGCCGCAGATCTCGCTGTTCATGGCCACCATCGGGCTCACCTTCTTCATCGAGGGGGTGGCACAGCTGATCCAGCTGTGGGCGTTCGAGGACATGAGCCCTCGCCCGCTCAAGCTGGGCATCCAGGACGAGCCGATCGCGTGGCTGATGGACCGCTTCAACATCCTGATCAGCTCGTTCGACGTGTTCGCCGCGCTGGTTGCCGGCGTGCTGGTCGCATCGCTCGCCCTGTTCTTCAACAAGACCCGCATCGGCCGCGCACTGCGCGCGGTCGCGGACGACCACCAGGCCGCGCTGTCGGTGGGCATCCCGCTCAAGTTCATCTGGGGCATCGTGTGGTCGGTGGCCGGCTTCGTGGCGCTGGTGGCGGGGCTGATGTGGGGCGCACGAACCGGGGTGCAGTTCGCGCTCACGCTGCTGGCGCTGAAGGCGCTGCCGGTGCTGATCCTCGGCGGGTTCGAGTCGATCGCCGGCGCCATCGTCGGCGGCCTGATCATCGGCGCCGCGGAGAAGCTGGCCGAGGTCTACCTTGGGCCACACGTGGGCGGCGGCATCGAAGGCTGGTTCGCCTACGTGCTGGCGCTGCTGTTCCTGCTGGTGCGCCCGGAGGGGCTGTTCGGGGAGAAGCACATTGACCGGGTCTGAGGGGGAGGCTAGAGGCGAGAGGCTAGAGGCTAGAGGGACCGAGCTAGCGCCCATGCGCCTATCTAATTGCTGCAACTATGCAATTGAATCAGCGAACGCTCGTCGCCTTCCGCCTCCAGCCTCCAGCCTCCAGCCTCTAGCCTCTAGCCTCTAGCCTCCAGCCTCCAGCCTCTAGCCATGTTTTACCGAGAAGCCGGCCAGTTCAAGAGCACCTACGCTGCCGACCAGCAGCTGTTCCCGATCCGCCAGGACCGGCTGGCGATGCTCGTCCTGCTGGCGGTGGCCTATCTGGCGGTGCCCGCGCTCGGGAACGACTACTGGTTCAGCGCGATCCTGATCCCGTTCCTGGTGTTCGCGCTCGCGGCGCTGGGACTGAACATCCTCACCGGTTACGCGGGCCAGCTGTCGCTCGGCTCGGCCGCCTTCATGGCAGTGGGCGCGGTGGCGGCCTACAACTTCGAGCTGCGGGTGCCCGGCCTGCCGCTGCTGGTGAGCTTCATCCTGGGCGGGCTGTGCGCGGCCCTGGTGGGCGTGGCGTTCGGCCTGCCCAGCCTGCGCATCAAGGGCTTCTACCTCGCGGTGGCCACGCTGGCCGCGCAGTTTTTCATCCCCTGGCTGCTGGTGAAGGTGAGCTGGTTCTCCAACGACAGCGCCTCGGGCGTGATCACCGCGCAGCCGATGGAGATCCTCGGCTACGTGTTCGACACCCCGCTGGAGAAGTACCTGCTGGTGCTGACCATCGTGGCGCTGCTCGCGCTGGCGGCGAAGAACATCACGCGCAGCGCCATGGGCCGGGCATGGATGGCGGTGCGCGACATGGACGTCGCGGCCGAGGTGATCGGGATCCCGATCATGCGCACCAAGCTGCTCGCCTTCGCGGTCAGCTCGTTCTACTGCGGCGTGGCCGGCGCCCTGTACGCCTATGCCTACGTCGGCACGGTGCAGCCCGAGGACCTCAACCTCGACCTGTCGTTCCGCATCCTGTTCATGGTGATCGTGGGCGGCATCGGGAGCATCATGGGCTCGTTCCTGGGCGCCGCGTTCATCGTGCTGCTGCCGATCCTGCTGGAGGTCGGCTTCAACGGCGCCTCGCACCTGTTCGGGCTGAACCTCACGCCGGGCACCGTGTCGATGGTGCAGTTGCTGGTGTTCGGGGCGCTGATCATCTTCTTCCTGATCGTGGAGCCGCACGGGCTCGCGCGGTTATGGCAGATCACCAAGGAGAAGTTGCGGCTGTGGCCGTTCCCGCATTGAGGGGCGCGGCCGCAGGCGCGGGAATCATCAAAACGACGGAGGACGAAACGTGAAGACCCTCATCCGCATGCTTGCCGCGCTGCTGTTCGGCGTTGCGGCGCTGGCTCCGCTGCCGACCCTGGCGCAGGAGGCCGGCACGCAGTTCATCGGCATCACCAGCTACCGCGTGGGCCCCTATGGCGCCAACGGCGCGGCCTTCTTCAACGGCTTCATCGACTACCTGCAGCTGGTCAACGCGCGCGACGGTGGCATCAACGGCGTGAAGGTGTCGTGGGAGGAGTGCGAGACCGAGTACAACAACACCAAGGGTGTGGAGTGCTACGAGCGCCTCAAGACCAAGGCCGCCACGGGCCCGACCGCGATCCACCCCATGTCCACCGGCATCACCTACAGCCTGCTGGACAAGGCGCCGACGGACAAGATCCCGCTCATGACCTTCGGCTATGGCCGCACCGACGCGGTGGACGGGCGGGTGTTCCCGTGGGTGTTCCCGATGGTGTCCAACTACTGGGACGCGGCCACCGGCATCGTCAAGTTCATCGCCGAGCGCGAGGGCGCCAACCTGAAGGGCAAGAAGATCGTCCTGCTCTATCACGACTCCGCCTACAGCAAGGAGCCGCATCCGGTCATCGAGGCGGAAGCCGCTGCGCGCGGCTTCGAGCTCAAGATGATCCCCGTGCCGCATCCGGGCAACGAGCAGCAGTCCCAGTGGCTGCAGATCCGCCAGTACAAGCCGGACTGGGTGATCCTGTGGGGCTGGGGCGTGATGAACGCCACCGCGCTGAGCACCGCGCAGAAGATGGGCTTCCCGCGTGACCACATGGTCGGCAACTGGTGGGCCGGCTCCGAGATCGACACCGAGGCCGCGGGCGAAGCCGCGACCGGCTACTACGCTGCGAGCCTGAACCTCGCCGGCCGCGACTTCCAGGTCGTGCGCGAAGTGCAGAAGTACGTGCTCGATGCCGGCAAGAGCCAGACCCCGGCGAAGATGGTCGGGAGCGTGCTGTGGAACCGCGGCCTGGCGGCGGCGATGATGACGGTGGAGTCGGTGCGCACCGCCCAGGGCAAGTTCGGCAAGAAGCCGCTCACCGGAGAGCAGGTGCGCTGGGGCATCGAGAATCTGACGATCGACGCCAAGCGCCTCAACCAGCTCGGCTTCGGCGGCATGGTGCCGACGGTGAAGCTGTCCTGCACCGATCACAGCGGCAGCGGCCTGGTGCGCTTCCAGCAGTGGGACGGCAAGAAGTGGAAGGCCGTGACCGACTGGATGAGCGGCGACCGCCAGCTGGTGCTGAAGATGGTGGAGGAGTCGGCCGGGAAGTACGCGGCCGAGAAGGGCATCAAGCCGGCTTGCCTGGGCGGCTGAGGCAGGTGAAGCATGAACCGCAGAGGGCGCAGAGGCGCGCTGACGCGCTACGCAGAGGAACATCGATTGTTTCCGCTGCGTCCTCTGCGCCCTCTGCGGTGAATGAGTTTGGGGGTTAGGCCGTGATGCAACCCGAGGCACCGCTGCTGGCGGTCAACAACATCGAGGTCATCTACGACCACGTGATCCTCGTGCTCAAGGGCGTGTCGTTCGCCGTCCAGAGCGGGCAGATCGTGGCGCTGCTCGGTGCCAATGGCGCGGGCAAGACCACCACGCTCAAGGCGATCTCGAATCTGCTCGCCTCGGAACGCGGCGAGGTCACCAAGGGCTCGGTGGAGTACAAGGGCGAGCGCATCGACCGGCTCAACCCCACCGAGCTGGTGCGCCGCGGCGTCATCCAGGTGATGGAGGGACGCCACTGCTTCGCCCACCTCACCATCGAGGAGAACCTGCTCACCGGCGCGTTCACGCGCTCGGCCTCGCGCGGGGAGATCAAGCAGGACCTCGAGCGGGTCTACGAGTACTTTCCGCGCCTGAAGCAGCGGCGCAGGAGCCAGGCGGGCTACACTTCCGGCGGGGAACAGCAGATGTGCGCGATCGGGCGTGCGCTGATGGCACGGCCGAACATGATCCTGCTCGACGAGCCGTCCATGGGCCTGGCCCCGCAGGTGGTCGAGGAGATCTTCGAGATCGTGCGCAGCCTCAACCAGAAGGAACAAGTGAGCTTCCTGCTGGCGGAGCAGAACACCATGGTGGCGCTGCGCTACGCCACCTACGGCTACATCCTGGAGAACGGACGGGTCGTCATGGACGGTCACGCCAGCGATCTCTCCACCAACGAGGACGTGAAGGAGTTCTACCTGGGGCTCTCCGCCGGAGGCCGCAAGAGCTTCCGCGACGTCAAGCACTACCGCCGCCGCAAGCGCTGGCTGGCGTGAGCGCCCGCGGCGCGGCGCGCCCGGCGGTCAAACTGGGGGTGAAGCAATGAATCCGCATTTCGACGATCTGGAAACGCGCTCGCCGGAAATCCGCGAGCGCGCACTGATGCGCGCCCTGGAGGAGCAGGTCGAGCACGCGAAGCGCCACGCACCCTACTTCAAGAAGGTGCTTGCCGACGTGCGCGCAGGGGACGTCAAGAACCGCGCTGCGCTGGCACGCCTGCCAGTCACGCGCAAGTCCGACCTCATCGAGCTGCAGAAGCAGGACCGGCCCTTCGCCGGCATGACCGCAGTTCCGCTTGCCCGGCTGGGGCGCGTGTTCGCCTCGCCCGGGCCGATCTACGATCCGCAGGCCGACAAGCGCGATTACTGGGGGCTGTCCCGTGCGCTGTATGCAGCCGGGTTCCGCGACGGCGAGCTGGTGCACAATACCTTCGCCTACCACTTCACCCCGGCGGGATTCATGTTCGACCTCGCCGCGCAGGCCCTGGGCTGCCCGGTGTTTCCGGCGGGGACCGGTCAGACCGAGCTTCAGGTGCAGACGATCGCCGACCTCAAGCCAGTGTGCTACACCGGCACGCCCTCGTTCCTGAAGATCCTGCTGGAGAAGGCGGACGAACTGAAGCTCGACGTCCGCAGCCTGAAGAAGGCATGCGTGAGCGGCGAGGCGTTCCTGCCGCCCGTGCGTGCGCTGCTGAAGGAGCGCGGCATCGACGGCTACCAGCTGTACGGCACCGCGGATCTCGGTCTCATCGCCTATGAAACGCCGGCGCGCGAGGGACTCATCGTCGACGAAGGCGTGATCGTGGAGATCGTGCGGCCCGGCACCGGCGATCCGGTGCCCGAAGGCGAAGTCGGCGAGGTGGTGGTCACGACCCTGACCGCGGAGTATCCGCTGATCCGCTTCGCCACCGGCGACATGTCGGCGGTGCTTCCCGGCATCAGCGCGTGCGGGCGCACCAACATGCGCATCAAGGGCTGGATGGGACGCGCCGACCAGACCACCAAGGTCAAGGGCATGTTCGTGCATCCGTCGCAGGTCGCTGAGGTGGTGAAGCGCCACCCGGGCATCCTGCGCGCACGCCTCGTCGTCACCCACGACGACGAGCGCAACGACGTGATGACGCTGCACTGCGAGCTGGAGGGCCCGCTGCCGGTCAGTGCGGCCACGGCGGTGGAGGAGTCGCTGCGCGAAGTGTGCAAGCTGCGCGGACACGTGGTCCTCAAGCCGGCCGGCACGCTGCCCAACGACGGCAAGGTGATCGAGGACCTGCGCAAGTACGACTGAGCCTTCGTCACCCCGCTCCAGGAGCCACTCCGATGCACCCACGACGCGCCTTCACCAGCGGCCTGCTGGCACTGGCATTCTGCACCGGCGCACTGCCCGCGCACGCGCGCGACATCGTGCTGGGCCTGATCCCGGCCGAGAACAACGAGGAGATGGTCCAGAAGTTCGAGCCGATGCGGGCGCACCTGGAGAAGAAACTGGGCGAGCGGGTGAAGGTGTTCACGGCGACCGACTACGCGGGGGTGATCGAGGCAATGAAGCGCAAGCGGGTGGACATCGCCTGGTTCGGCCCGCTCGCCTATTACCTTGCCGAGCGTGAGGCAGGGGCGGAGGCATTCGCGGTCGGCATCCGCGAGGGCAGCAACTCCCACACCTATCGCAGCATCTTCGTCGCGCCATGCGATGCCGGCATCCGGTCGATCCGCGACATGAAGGGGAAGAGCGTGGCGTTCGTCGATCCGGCCTCCACGTCGGGCGGGCTGATGCCGGCGTTCATGGTGAAGAAGGAGACCGGAATGATGCCCGACCAGTACTTCGGCAAGTTCACCTACGCGGGATCGCACGACGCGGCCGAGCTCGCGGTGAAGAACCGGACAGTCGATGCCGCTGCGGACAACGACATCACCTACGAGCGGATGCTGGGAAAGGGGCTCATCAGCAAGCAGAGCAACTGCGTCGTGCTGCAATCCGAGCCGTTGCCGGGACCGCCGCTGGTCTACCGCAGCGACCTGCCGCCTGAGCTCAAGGCGAAGATCCAGGAGGCGGTGCTCACCGCGCACCAGGAGATCAAGGTGACCGGGTACGGCAACCTCAGCCGCTACGTCGCGATTGCGCCGAAGGACTACCAGATGATCCGCGAGATGGTGAAGGCGCTGGGCCTCACCAACGAGCAGATGATGAAGTAGACGGGCTGTCCGTCAGGTGCGCGCCATCTCCGTCCGCGCAGCGACCAAGCGCTTCCCCAACGGCTTCGAGGCGCTGCGCGGCATCGACGCGCGCATCGATGCCGGCAGCTTCACCGTCGTGCTCGGACCCAGCGGTGCCGGCAAGTCCACCTTGCTGCGCCTGATGAACGGCCTCGAGCATCCGACCCGTGGGGAGGTGCGCATCGGCGACGAGATCGTCGCGCCGCACAGCCTGCGCCGGATCCGCTCCCGCGTGGCGATGGTGTTCCAGCAGTTCAACCTGGTGGACCGCCTGTCGGTCGTCACCAACGTCCTGACCGGTCGGCTGGCCCGACGCTCCTGGCTGGGCAGCGCGCTGTATCTGTTTCGCAGGGAGGATCTCGACATCGCGCAGGCAGTGCTCTCGCGCGTGGGACTCACCGACAAGGCCTGGAGCCGCGCCGACAAGCTCTCCGGCGGACAGCGCCAACGCGTGGGGATCGCGCGGGCCCTGGCCCAGCAGCCCGACGTGATCCTCGCGGACGAGCCGGTCTCCAGCCTCGACCCGGTGTCCAGCGAGGAGATCATGGTGCTGCTGCGCGAGATCCGCGATCGCGACGGCATCACCCTGGTGGTGAACCTGCACCAGGTGGAGCTGGCTCGCCGCTTCGCCGACCGCATCATCGGCATGAACGCCGGTCGCATCGTATTCGACGGCACAGCGCAGGAACTGACGCCGATGGCGCTCAATACGATCTACCGGAAGTAGCGCGATGCGCACCGCCCCAGCCTGGCGCTTCCCCACCCGCAGCGGGCTGCCGCCCGCGGCCCTCCTCGCCGGCATGGCCATTGCGCTGGCCGCGCTGTGGCTGACTGCGCCGCTGGTGGAAGTCGACCTCGGACGCCTGATCGGCTCGGCCGGAAAGATGGCGGCGTTCACGGCGCGGCTGCTCACCGTGCCGGACTGGCACTACCTGCCGCAACTGTTCGCGAAGCTGCTCGAGACGATCGAGATCACCGTGCTCGCGACCGCGATCGCGCTGGTGGTGAGCCTGCCCTTCGGCATTCTGGCGGCCCGCAATGCCACGCCGCATCCGGTGGTCTACCGGCTCTCCCGAGACCTGCTCAGCCTGATGCGGGCGCTGCCGGAGCTGGTATGGGCGCTGGTCTTCGTCTCGGCCGTGGGCCTGGGCCCGCTGCCGGGCGTGATGGCGCTGGCATTCGTGACCGTCGGCTTCATGGGCAAGTTCTTCGCCGAGGCGATCGAGGTGGTGGACGAGAAGGCGGTCGAAGGCGTCCTGGCGCACGGCGCGAGCTGGTTCCAGGTGCGCTGGTTCGCGATGCTGCCGCAGGCCCTGCCGGACTTCGTGGGGACGGTGATGTACGTGCTGGACCACAACCTGCGCGCGGCTGCGATCCTCGGCCTGGTCGGGGCAGGCGGCATCGGCTACGACCTGGTGATGTCGATGCGGCTGTTCCAGTACGACCGGCTGCTGCCGATCGCGCTGTCGATCTACGTCGCCGTCACGCTGCTCGATCGCGTCTCCGACCGGCTGCGCGCACGCATCATCCATGGGGCCCGCGCGTGACGGCCAGCACCGCACAGCCGCTTCCGCCACGTCCGCGCGGTCTCGTGCCGGTCTGGGTGGCGCTCGCACTGGCCCTGCTGTGGGTGATGGTGCGTGACCTGGACATCTCGTTCCAGACCCTCGCCTACGGGATGGACGACATGGCCGAATACTTCAGCCGCTACGGGCGGCCCGACTTCAGCCGGCTGCCGCGCTATCTGGAGCTGATGGGAATCACCCTGGCCACCGCGCTGTGGGGCACGACCTTCGCACTCAGTGCCGCGTTCGTCCTGGCGCCGCTCGCAGCGCGCAACTTCACCCCGGGCCCGGTGACCTATCGCCTCGCGCGGGAAGCCCTCAACTTCATGCGCGCGATGCCCGACCTGCTGCTGGCGCTCGTCTTCGTCGCCGCACTCGGCCTGGGCCCGCTGCCCGGCGCGCTGGCACTGGGCGTGCACACCGCCGGGTTCCTGGGCAAGTTCTTCGCGGAGAGCCTCGAGCGCGTGGACCCGGGCGTGTGCGAGGGCGTGACGTCCACCGGCGCCAATCTCGCCCAACGGGTGATGTACGCGGGCTGGCCGTCCATCCTGCGCGAGGCACTCGGGTATACCCTCTACATCCTGGACCGCAACGTGAGGATGGCTTCGGTGCTGGGGTTGGTCGGTGCGGGCGGCATCGGGCTCGCCCTGCACGACACGCTGCGACTGTTCGACTACCCGCAGTCGGCGGCGCTCATCCTGGTCATACTGGTGACGATATTGATCATCGACTACGCCTCGGCGTGGCTGAGGAGGAGGCTGGGATGATGGGGACGGATCGACGCAACTGGACCCGCGCGCTGACCGCGCACCGTCCGGCCGAGTTGAAGGCACTGGCGGAGCGGCTGTCGCATGGCTGCGAGGTGCGCACGACGCGGCTGCCGCAGGCCGGGCTGGGGCTGCTGGCCGTGACAGATGGGGCGTTGCGGGAACCCTACTTCCTGGGCGAGTTCCCGGTGTCGACCTGCAGCGTGGAGATCATGTGGCCGGACGGGCGGCGCGCCGAGGGCGGCTGCAGCGTGATGGCGGACGACGCCGGGCTGGCGCACGCGCTCGCCGTGCTCGACGGCCTGCTGGCCGGTGACCTGCCGGGGGCGGCCGAGGTCGCCGCAATGGTGGAGGCCGGCACCCGCCTGCGGGCCGAGCAGGACGCGCGCCGCGACGCCGTGCTGGCGGCGACGCGCGTGGATTTCACCATGCTGAACAGCGCGCAGGAGGACGACGATGCAGGTTGAGCCGATCTGGGGCCCGGCCGCGCAACAGCGCATCTTCCGTGAGCTGGTCGAGGCCTTCTCGCGTCCCGGGGAGGTGCGCGGCGTGTCGCGGCGCGCGGCCCTGGCCACCCTGATGGACGGCGAGACGACGCTCGCCGATCCGCACGCGCAGCTGACCGCTGCGGACTGGCCCCTGCTGCAGGCCCGGCACAGCGCGCCGGAGACCGCGCGTTACGTGCTCGCGGACGGGCGGCGGACGCCCGACTTCGCGCCCTGCCTGGGCAGCCTGGAGAGTCCCGAGCTGGGCGCAACGCTGCTGATCGAGGTCGACCGTGTCGACGATGGACCGCTGCGGCTCGACCTGGCGGGACCGGGCGTCGCCGGCACGCGCACGATGCGCATCGCGGGCCTGCACGCGGCGTGGCTGGAGCAGCGCGCAACCTGGAATGCGGGCTTCCCGATGGGCGTGGACGTGGTGCTGGCCGATGCCGCCCGCCTCGTCGCCCTGCCCCGCACCACCCGCATCACGCGCGTCACGGGAGAATCCTGATGGGCTACGTCGCTATCAAGGGCGGGGGACGCGCGATCGCCGGTGCAGCGGCCGTCACCGAGTTCCTGCGCACCGAGCAGGCCCTGGACGAGGGCGGCGCCGAGCCGCTCGGGATCGAGACCGTCCTCCATCAGTTGCGCCACCTTGTCGATCGCGTGATTTCCGAAGGCGGGGTGTACCACCCCCAGTTCGCGGCACTCGCGATCAAGCAGAGCCTCGGCGACACGCTGGAAGCCGCGTTCGCGCTACGCGCGTGGCGCTCGACCCGTCCCCGGCTGGGTGCGACCGTGCCGCACGACACCGCCGGCATGCGCCTGATCCGTCGCATCTCGTCCGCGTTCAAGGAGATCCCTGGCGGCCAGATGCTGGGGCCTACCTCCGACTACGCGCTGCGCCTGCTGAGAATGGAGCTGATCGACGAGTCTCCGGCGGCATTCCGCAGTGTTGCACGCCAGTGGCTGGGCAACCGGCCGCAGGAGCGGCTGCCCGACAGCTTCCCCAAGGTCCTCGACACGCTGCGTGCGGAGGGGCTGCTGGCGCCGCCGCGCGGCGTGCCCGGCCAGCCGCCCTTCGACATCACCCGCGAGCCGCTGGTGTTCCCGGTGCCGCGCTCCGCCGCGCTCGCGACGATGGCGCGCGCGGAGACCGGCTCGCTGCTCGCGATCGCCTACTCCAACATGCGCGGCTACGGTGACGTCCATCCCACCGTCGCCGAGATGCGGGTCGGCTACCTGCCGGTTCAGCTGCCGCATCCGGTCACCGGCGACCCGGTCGAGATCGGCGAAGTGCTGGTCACCGAGTGCGAAGTGGTGGCGATGTACGAGGCGGGCGACACCGGCGGCCAGCCTGCGTTCACCCTCGGCTACGGCGCCTGCTTCGGCCACAACGAAGTGAAGGCGATCTCGATGGCGATCCTCGACCGGGCGCTGCAGAAGGGCATGCGCGACGGGCCCGACAATCCCTCGGAGGATCCGGAGTTTGTGCTGCTGCATGTGGACGGCGTGGATTCGATGGGCTTCGCGTCGCACTACAAGATGCCGCACTACGTGACCTTCCAGTCCGACCTGGACCGCCTGCGCACGACCCGGGGCAAGCACGGAGAGCGCGCATGAGCGCCGGCGAGGCCTACACCTTCGGCTTCCTCGACGAGCACGCCAAGAAGGAGGTGCGCCGCGCGATCCTCAAGGCCATCGCCATCCCCGGCTACCAGGTGCCCTACGCCTCGCGCGAGATGCCGATGGGCCGCGGCTTCGGCACCGGCGGCCTGCAGCTCACGCTGTCCCTGGTGGGCCCCGACGACGTGGTGAAGGTCATCGACCAGGGCGCGGACGACTCGGTGAATGCGGTCAACCTGCGCCAGTTCATCCATATGACCTGCCCCGGCGTGTCGACCACGACGCACACCGGGGATGCCACGCTCATCCAGTCGCGCCATCGCATACCCGAGCAGGCGCTCACGGCGCAGCAGATCCTGGTGCTGCAGGTGCCCTACCCGGACCCGCTGGTGGTGGTCGAGCCCTCCGAGGACCGGCGCAAGACCATGCACGGCGAGGCCGACTACTCGCGCCTGCTGGTGAAGCTCTACGAGGACATCGTCAAGTTCGACGAGATCACCATCTCGCACCGCTATCCGACGCGCATTGAGGGTCACTACGTGATCGACCCCTCGCCGATCCCGCGCTGGGACGTGCCCAGGCTGAACGACTCGCCCGCGCTGGTGCTGTTCGGTGCGGGACGGGAGAAGAAGATCTACGCCGTGCCTCCGCATGCACAGGCGGAGCCGCTGGCGTTCAGCGACGTGCCGTTCCGGGTCGAGGACTTCCGCGACGCCAACGGCCGGCGCCGCAGGTGCACGCGCTGCGGCTGCGCCGACTCGTTCCTGGACGAGTTCATGAACGATGCCGGCGAGAAGGTCTGGCAATGCTCCGACACCGACTGGTGTGACACGCAGCGTGCGCGGCGCGGCCAGGCACAGCGGGAACGGGCATGAACAAGGTGCTCGAAGTCCGCCGCCTGGGCAAGCTGCACGGGCCAGGCTGCCCGCTCTGCCTGGAGTCGACGGGGCCCGAAGCCGACACCAGCCTGTGCCCGCACTGCGGCAGCGTGGTCGCCATCCACGGCGTCAGCTTCGACCTGTACGAGGGCGAGATCCTCGGCGTCATCGGCGAGTCCGGCAGCGGCAAGTCCTCGGTGGTGAAGGCCCTGTACTTCGACGAGCGCCCCAGCAGCGGCGAGGCAATCTTCTACGACGGGGCCCGGCAGTACGACCTGTTCGCCCTGGATGCCGCGCGCCAGCGCTGGTTGCGCAACCGCCGCTTCGGGATGGTCTACCAGAATCCGCATCTGGGCCTGAACTTCCGCATCACCGCCGGCGGCAACATCGCCGAGCGGCTGCTGATGAGCGACGTGAAGGACTACGGCGCGATCCGCGAGCGGGCCACCACGCTGCTCGCGCGCACCGAGGTGCAGGTGGCTCGCATGGACGAGTTGCCGCGCAACTTCTCCGGCGGCATGCAGCAGCGCGTGCAGATCGCCAAGGCGCTGGCGACGCGGCCGCCGCTGCTGTTCCTCGATGAAGTCACCACCGGCCTGGATCTGTCCGTGCAGGCGCGCATCCTCGACCTCATCCTCGAGATCCAGCAGGAGCTGCGCACTGCGATGGTGGTCGTCACGCACGACCTCGGCGTGATCCGCCTGCTGGCCGGCCGCGCCCTCGTGATGAAGCACGGCCGGGTGATCGAGTCGGGACTGACCGACCAGATCCTCGAAGACCCGCAGCATGCGTATACGCAGCGGCTGGTCGCCTCCGCACTGTGAAGGGCCGCGCATGATCCACCCGATTCTCGAGGTCGACGGCTACTCCAAGCAGTTCCAGCTGCACGAGCAGAGCAAGCTCATACCGTCCGCGCATCACGTCAGCTTCACCGTGCGCGCGGGCGCGCTGACGGCACTGGCAGGCCCGACCGGCTCGGGCAAGTCGAGCGTGCTGAAGGGCATCTACCGCACCTACCTGCCGAGCGCCGGGCGCATCCTCTACCGCGACCGCGCCGGGCAGACTGTGGACCTGGCGCTCGCCAGCGACCACCA
This sequence comes from uncultured Burkholderiales bacterium, assembly GCA_964523885.1. Taxonomy (GTDB): domain Bacteria; phylum Pseudomonadota; class Gammaproteobacteria; order Burkholderiales; family SHXO01; genus SHXO01. The sequence goes on from CAZFYX010000032.1 coordinate 66,933, forward strand.
GGTGCTGGAGCTGCGCCGCCAGGAGATCGCATTCGTCACCCAGTTCCTGCACTGCCTGCCGCGGCAGGCCACGCTGGACGTGGTCGCACAGCCGCTGCTCCACCTGGGGGTGGCGCGCGCCCAGGCGCGCGAGCGCGCCGGTGCGCTGTTGCGCGCGCTCGCCCTGCCCGAGCGGCTGTGGAGCGTGGCGCCCGCCACGTTCTCGGGCGGCGAGCGCCAGCGCGTCAACCTGGCGCGCGGCCTCGTGGCCAGTCCGCGCCTGCTGTTGCTCGACGAGCCGACCGCCAGCCTCGATCCGGAGACTGCCGAGCGCGTGGTGCGGCTGATCGAGGCGCAGAAGGCCGCAGGCGTGGCCATGCTGGCGGTGTTTCATCAACCCGAGCTCACGCAGCGGCTGGCCGACCAGGTGGTCCGGCTGGCGACGCCGCTCGCCGTGGAGGAACTGCTGGGGCGCATCGCATGAGCAGCGTGTACCTGACCGGCGCGCAGGTCGTGCTCGCCGGTGAAGTCATCGACGACGGCAGCGTGCTGGTCGAGGACGGCTTGATCGCCGCCGTGAATCCGGACTCCGGACGCGGCGCCCGCGAGGTCGACCTGCGCGGCAAGACGCTGATCCCCGGCATGGTCGACCTGCACTGCGATGCGCTGGAGAAGGAGGTCGAGCCGCGGCCCAACGTGCACTTCCCGCTCGACTTCGCCTGCGCGCAGGCCGACAAGCGCAACGCCGCGGCGGGGGTGACCACGGTGTTCCACGCACTGTCGTTCGCGAATGAGGAGTTCGGCGTGCGCAACAACGCCTTCGCCGCATCGGTGGCGCAGGCCGTGCACGCGTGGCAGCCGCACGCGCTGGTCGACAACCGCGTGCACTGCCGCTACGAGGTGACCGATCCCACCGCCCCGGACATCCTGCTCGGGCTGATGGCGGCCGGCGAGATGCACCTGCTGTCGGTCATGGACCACTCGCCGGGCCAGGGCCAGTTCAAGGATATCGCCGCGTTCCGGAACTATCTGTCGCGGGCGTACCGGAAGTCCGAAGCGGAGCTGGACACGCTCCTGCAGCGCAAGCTGGAGCAGGCCACAGGCGCGATGGACCGCATGCGCCGGCTGATCGGCGCGGCGCGTGGCCACGGCATCCCGGTGGCCAGCCACGACGACGACTCGGCCGAGAAGGTGGAGACGCTCGGCGCGCTCGGCGTGGGGATCTCGGAGTTCCCGATCAACCTCGAGGCGGCAACCGCGGCGCATGGCCGGGCCATGAGCACGGTGTACGGTGCGCCGAACATCCTGCGCGGCAAGAGCCAGTCGGGCTCGATGCGGGCGCTGGACGCGGTGCAGGCGGGACTGGCCGACTGCCTGTGCGCGGACTATCACCCGGCGACGCTGATCGTCGCGGTGTTCCGCCTGCCCGGGCTGGCCGGCATCGGGCTGGCCGACGCCGTGCGGCTGGTCAGCCGCAACCCGGCACGTGCAGCGGGGCTCACCGACCGCGGCGAGATCGCAGCGGGGAAGCGGGCCGACCTGGTCGCGGTCGCGCACATCAGCGGGCTGGCCCAGGCAAGCAGCGTCTATTGCGCCGGCACCCGCGTCTTCGAGGCCCGCTTCGACCACGACTGAGGGGCGGCCCCGGCCCGTATAATCGGGCCGTTTCCCCACCGATCACACCGCCCATGCCGCCCGCCATCAGCCGCTACCACGTCCCCGAGCTCGAGGACCTCCCCGCGGACGTCCGCGACACGATCCTGAAGGTGCAGGAGAAGGCCGGCTTCGTGCCCAACGTCTTCATCACGCTGGCGCACCGGCCGGACGAGTTCCGCGCGTTCTTCGCCTACCACGACGCCCTGATGCTGCGCGAGGCCTCCGGGCTGACCAAGGCCGAACGCGAGATGATCGTGGTGGCCACCAGCGGGGTGAACCACTGCCAGTACTGCGTGGTTGCGCACGGGGCGATCCTGCGCATCTACGCGAAGAACCCCCAGATCGCTGACCAGGTGGCGATCGACCATCGCAAGGCGGACATCACGCCGAAGCAGAAGGCGATGCTGGACTTCGCGGTCAAGCTGGCCCGCACGCCGGAAGCGCTGGAGGAGGCCGACCACCGCGCGCTGCGCGAGCACGGCTTCAGCGACGAGGACATCTGGGACATCGGCGGCATCACCGCCTTCTTCGCGCTATCCAACCGCATGGCCCACCTGATCGCCATGCGGCCCAACGACGAGTTCTACCTGCTCGGACGCGTGCCCCCGGCGAAGAAGTAAGCAGTCAGGCCGGGTTGTATAATTTCAGGTTCGCCCTGCATCACGAATTGCATCGCGAAATCTGAACCTTATCCAGGGGAAGGACGACGACCATGGCTGCACTCCCAGACATCGACCCCAGCGAGACCGAAGAGTGGCTGGAAGCCCTCGACGGCGTCCTGGAGCACGAGGGGCCCCAGCGCGCGCACTACATCCTCGAGAAGCTGATCGAGAAGGCGCGCCGCTCGGGCGCGTATCTCCCGTACAACGCCACCACGGCCTACATCAACACCATCCCGCCGGGTGCCGAGGAGCGCTCGCCCGGCGACTACGAGATGGAGCACCGGATCCGCTCGGTGAACCGGTGGAACGCCATGGCGATGGTGGTGCGGGCGAACAAGATCTCCTCCGAGCTGGGCGGCCACATCGCCAGCTTCGCCTCGGCGGCGACGCTCTACGACACCGGCTTCAACCACTTCTGGCACGCGCCGAGCGAGTCCCACGGCGGCGATCTGGTCTACTTCCAGGGCCACTCCTCGCCGGGCGTGTATGCCCGCGCGTTCCTGGAGGGCCGCATCACCGAGGAGCAGCTGAAGAACTTCCGCCAGGAGGTGGACGGCAAGGGGCTGGCATCGTATCCGCATCCCTGGCTGATGCCCGGCTTCTGGCAGTTCCCCACCGTGTCGATGGGGCTGGGCCCGATCCAGGCCATCTACCAGGCGCGCTTCATGAA